>JAKAZQ010000058.1:0-6172 GCA_021815805.1 Pseudomonadota bacterium
AGGCGTGCGCGTCGACACCACGGCGCGCGCAGCCGCCGCCTCGGGCCGCGCGATGCGCGGGCCGCGCGGCGGCGACGCGCCGGGCGCTGCGCGCGCGCAAGGCGTTCGCCGTCGCCTTCGCCGGGATCGCGCGCACGGCGCACAATGCGGGCTTTTCCCGGCCCCCCATGCGCCCCATCGAACCCCGCCTGCTGCAAGCCTTCGTCGCCGTCGCCCGCGAGGGCAACGTGTCGCGCGCCGCCGAGCGCCTGCACCGCAGCCAGCCCGCGGTGAGCCTGCAGATCAAGGAACTCGGCGAACGCCTGGGCGTGGAACTGTTCCAGCGCACCGCCACCGGCGTGCTGCTGACGCGCGAGGGGGCCTCGCTGCTCAGCCACGCCGAGCGCGCGCTGCAGGGCCTGAGCGAGTTCGACCAGGCCGCGCAGCGCGTGAAGGGCGGCGTGCGCGGACCGCTGCGCATCGGCACCATCCTCGACCCCGAGTTCACTCGCCTCGGGGCGTTCCTCAAGGAACTGGTGGCGCTGGCTCCGGAAATCGAGCCGGAACTGCAGCACGGGGTCAGCGGCGAGGTCCTGGAGCGCCTGCGCGCGCGCAGCATCGATGTCGGCTACTACCTGGGCGAGCCCGAACCCGCCGTGTCCGGCGCCGCCGCGCCGCGACGCGCGGCCGCCACCTTCGCCGACGAGGTGCTGACGCGTTTCAGCTACCGCGTCATCGCCCCGCCCGGCTGGGGCCCGCAGATCCAGGGCCGCGGCTGGCCCGACCTGGTGCGCCTGCCATGGGTGCTGACACCGGCGCACTCGGTGCATTCGCGCCTGCTGCGCGCCGTGCTCGAGCCGCAGGGCCTGGCGCAGAACGGCGTGGCCCAGGTCGACCAGGAAATGTCCATGCTCGCGCTGGTGCGCTCGGGGGTCGGGCTGTCGCTGGCGCGCGACGCCGTGGCGATGCGCGAAAGCCAGCGCGAGGGCCTGGTCATCGCCGACCGCGTCGAGCTGGCCTGCGACCTGCGCTTCGTGTGCCTGGCCCAGCAGCGCGAGCGCCCCGCGGTGGACATGGCCTGGCGCGCCATCCGGCGCGCCTGGCAGCGCACCCCGGCGCGCTGACCGCGCGCGCTACATGCGCTCGACGATGGTCACGTTGGCCATGCCCCCGCCTTCGCACATGGTCTGCAACCCGTAACGCGCGCCGCGCCGGTGCAGCGCATGCACCAGCGTGGTCATGAGCCGCGCGCCCGAGGCGCCCAGCGGATGCCCCAGCGCGATGGCGCCGCCATGCACGTTGAGGCGCGCGGGGTCGGCGCGCAATTCGTGCAGCCAGGCCAGCGGCACCGGCGCGAACGCCTCGTTGACCTCGTACAGCTCGATGTCGTGCAGGCGCATGCCGCTGCGCTGCAGGGCGCGCCGCGTCGCGTCCAGAGGTGCCAGCAGCATGGTCACGGGGTCGCCGCCGAGCACGCTCATGTGGTGCACCCGCGCCAGCGGCAGCGCGCCCATCGCGCGCAGGCCCTGCTCGTTGGCCACCAGCACGGCGGCCGCGCCGTCGCAGATCTGGCTGGCATTGCCGGCGGTGATCAATCCGTCGTCGCGCAGCGGACGCAACCCGGCCAGGGCCTGCGCCGTGGTGTCGACGCGCACGCCTTCGTCGTGGCGGTGCAGGCCCTCGCCGGAGCCGTCGGCGGCGCGCACCGCCAGCGGCTCGATCTCGTGATCGAAGGCTCCGGCAGCCGCGGCCGCGGCCGCGCGCTGGTGGCTGAGCAGCGCGAAGTCGTCGAGCTGCCGGCGCGTGAAGCCGTAGCGCCGCGCGATGATCTCGGCGCCGTCGAACTGGCTGAAGCCGCGCACGCCGAAGCGCCGCTGCATGGCCGGCGTGACCGGATGGCCGAAGCCCTCGCGCTCGGGCAGTTGCTGCGGCAGCCCCATCGGCACCCGGCTCATGCTCTCGACGCCGCCGGCGATGACCACGTCCATGCTGCCGGACATCACCGCCTGCGCCGCGAAATGCAGCGCCTGCTGCGACGAGCCGCACTGCCGGTCGATGGTCGTGCCGGGCACGCTCTGCGGCAGCCGCGAGGCCAGCACCACGTTGCGCGCGAGGTTCGCCGACTGTTCGCCGACCTGCGACACGCAGCCGAGGATCACGTCGTCGACCAGCGCCGGGTCGACGCCGCTGCGCTGCACCAGCGCATCCACGACTTGCGCGCCCAGTTCCACCGGGTGCCAGCCCGACAGGCGCCCACCCTTGCGCCCGCCCGCGCTGCGCAAGGCACTGACAACATAGGCGTGGGCCATGGCCTGCTCCGGTTGCCGCGCGCCGGCGCGCTTGCCGGCGGCGCGTATCCGCAGCCTACGGGAAGGGGCTGCGCCACGGCAAGGTGTGGCTCCAGGCGGGCCGGGTTGAGGCGGATCAGGAAGCCCGGCTGTGCTACTCGTTGTACCGACCCGAGGCGGCGGGGAATGCCCATGAACTCGGGACGGTGCGCGGCTGTTGTCGACAACGCACTCGACTGTCAATGCGGCGGCGGAGCTTCCGGACAGAAGTGGGAGCCGACCGAAACCGCATCGGCGCAGCCGTCGCAAGCGTTCGTTGAACCGGCGCCCCACCCATACAGGGTGTCGTGTATGGCCAACACGGCCACTAAGATCGCTCCGCATTCGGTAACACTTGGACGAATTGTGAAATCTTCTTACATGCGCTTCCTGAGCTTGGTGAGGGCAGCTAGTTCACTCCCAGGATTACCGGCGCTCGACCCCGTTGAGGAACGACTGCTGAACCAATTCGCGTCATTTTGGGGCGACGACTACCAGCCAACTGTGCTGGAGGCACTCAGCATCGACGAGGGCATCTCCGGACGTACCGTGCAGCGCCGCATTGACGGTCTGCGCGCCAAAGGCATGATTCGCTACCAATCCGACCCGGACGACCAGCGCATCAAGCGCATCGCGCCGACCAACCTCGCCATCAGGCACTTTTCCCGTTACGATAAAATACTGTCCTCAGCATTCCGCCACAGGTAGTCTTGCGCGCAGACGTCGAACCCATCCTTCGCCGCCCCACCCTTGCAGACGCAGGCTCCGCAGCCATCACCGCGTTGATCTGGGTTGGCGCGTTCCACCTGAACGAGTGGGTGTTCTCCTCCGCAGAGAAGACGGCCTTTGTCAGCCTCATCTTCTTGCCAGCAGGGGTTCGTATTCTTGCCGTGCTGATGCTTGGCTGGCCTGCAGCGGGGGGGCTTGTTTTTCGGCTCACTCATCACGGCAGCGCCCATCTGGCACCTGCCCGCCGCCATCATCCCCGGCTTTGTCTCGGCGCTTGGCCCTGCCGCTGCCGTGTTCGTCGGGACCCGCTCGATGCGCCTGCGCGACGACCTCCACGGCATCACCGTTCGACAGATATCCCTGATCTCTGTCGCGGACGGATTGTTCAATGCGATCCCGAGCAACCTGTTCTTCTGGACACAGCGCCGCATCGCCACCCCGTGGCAGGACGTGTTGCCGATGTTCGTGGGCGACCTGCTGGGCACCTTTGCCCTGCTCTACCTTGGCGCTCTGGTCATACGCCTGGTGCTCATCTCGGGCCGCGACCGCAACTGAGCGCCGCCCTCCCGCCCTCAGGCACTCCCGGCCTTTCCTGATTTCCGGGAACGCGTACCGACGGACACTGCAAACGCTGACGCCATGGCAGAGATCGCGGTGGGGCTGGGCGCAGCGGGCCAGTGGCAGGTCGGCGTGATCACGAACCCAAGCGTGCAAAATACGTTTCCCCGGCCGGGTGTGAGCCATGCGCTTGATACGCCGATCGATCAGGCGATCGCGATCTCAACCCCATCATCGACTTTTTGCCCAACCAACGAAATGCTCTCGTACCTGCACACCATGGTCCGCGTGACCGATCTCGACGCCTCCCTGGCCTTCTACTGCGAGGCCCTCGGCCTGCGCGAGGTACGCCGCATGGAAAACCAGCAGGGACGCTTCACGCTGGTCTACCTGGCCGCCCCAGGCGACGACGACGCGCAGGTCGAACTGACCTACAACTGGGATCCCGAAACCTACACGGGCGGGCGCAACTTCGGACACATCGCCTACGCGGTCGACGACATCTACGCCACCTGCGAGCGCCTGCAGGCCCACGGCGTGACCATCCTGCGTCCGCCGCGCGACGGCCGCATGGCCTTCGTGCGCTCGCCCGACCAGATCTCCATCGAACTGCTGCAGAAAGGCCAGGCGCTGCCGCCGGCCAGGCCGTGGAGCGACATGCCCAATGTCGGCAGCTGGTGAGGCGCTGCGTCCGTGGGTTATCCCGGAAGGCGCGCAGCGCGGTTCCCGCTAGGATGAAATTCGCCCGTTTGGAGCAGCGATAGCGTCATGTTGCAGTAATTTGTGACGAAATCGCCGATTGACCAAGGGGTTTGACGACTCCGCGGCGACACATTCCGGATGCGGGGCGTCCAGCACAACACGGAGAAGCCGCCATGCCCCGCAAGACTCTGCTCGCGCTGTTGCTCGGGAGCCTCGTCGCCGTCGCCCACGCCGACGCGCCGGACCATGCGCGCCGGGATCGCGATCGCGCCGAGGGCCGGCTGCTGCACGCGCCGACGCTGAGCATCGCGCTGTCGGCCGGCCAGTTCAGCGCCATGCTGTCCGCCAGCAGCAGCGGCCAGGCGCTGCTGGCGCTGAGCAGCGACGGCAGCGATACCCTCAGCTGCGGCGTCGCGGTCTACCACTACGACTACGACACCGTCGACGGCCGCGGACGGCCGGCCACCGCCAGCGGCGCGCTGATGCTGCCCACCGGAAGCGCCGCGGCGTGCGCGGGCGCGCGCCCGCTGCTCGAATATGCGCACGGCACCAACCTGCAACGCAGCTACGACCTCGCCGCGCTGAACGACCCCGGCAACCCGGCGTTCGGCGAAAGCGCGCTGATCGCCTCCATGTACGCGGCGCACGGCTACATCGTGGTGGCGCCGAACTACGTCGGCTACGACACCTCGAACGTCGACTACCACCCCTACCTGGTGAAAAAGCAGCAGGCCAGCGACATGATCGATGCGCTGCGCGCCGCGCGTCATGCGCTGGCGCTGCTGCGCGAGCGCGACGACGACAGCGACGCGCTCGCGCCGCCGCCGCACCCCGACGGCAAGTTCTTCCTCACCGGATACTCGCAGGGCGGCTACGTGGCGCTGGCCACCGAGCAGGCCATGCAGCAGCGCGGCATGCCCGTCACCGCCGCGTCCCCCGGCTCCGGGCCCTACGCGCTGGCCGCGCTGGTCGACTACATTTTCCTCGGCCACCCGGACCTCGGCGCGCCGCAGCTCGGCAGCCTGCTGGTCGAGGCCTACCAGCACAGCTACGGCAACGTCTACTCCGCGCCGTCGCAACTGTTCGCCGACAAGCTGTACACCCCGCTGCCGTACGCCAGCGCGGGCGCCGCGGCGAGCAGCCCGCTGGCGCCGACGCTGCCGATGTTCCAGCTCGCCGCGCCCAGCGTCGGCGATGTCGAGCGCCTGCCGGGCGACGCCGGGCCAGGCGCGCTGGGTACGCTGCAGGCGGTGTTTCCCGCCACCGTGCCGAGCTACGTCAGCGCGATCTCGCCGGATCCGGGCGTGATCGCCCCCGCGGTGTGGACCGGGCTGTTCGACACCAGCGGCGGCAATCCGCCCTACGACGCCTTCGGCAGCGGCTTCGCGCCGCTGTGGGCGGGCTACTTCTCCAGCGGCACGGAGCTGATCACCCAGCGCTACCGCGCCGACTACCTGGCCGACGCCGTGCTCAACCCCGACGGCCTGTTCACCGCAACCACCGGCCTGCCCACGAACACCGCCACCAACGGCCTGCGCAAGGATCTGGCCGCCAACGACCTGCGCGGCTACAAGCCGGCCTACCCGACCATGCTGTGCGGCGGCATCGCCGATCCCATCGTCTACTACCCGCTGGACACCCAGGTGATGCAGCAGGAATGGGGCGCGCCGACGCCCACCCTGTTCTCGCTCGACGTGGACGCCGCGCCGGCCGCAAGCGGCCCGGCGGCAGCCTTCGCTCCCATCCAGCAATCCTTCGCGCGCTGGAAGCTCGACACCGCGCTGAGCAGCGGCCCGCAAGCGGTGGTAGCTTCCTACCACGGCACCGTCGCCGGCTACTGCGCGCGGGCTGCGCGCGGCTTCTTCGACCAGTTCTGA
>JAKAZQ010000058.1:6272-9428 GCA_021815805.1 Pseudomonadota bacterium
CCCTGATTCTGAGAACCCTGATTCTGAGAACCCTGATTCTGAGACCCCTGTTCCACGGAGATCGTCCATGTCCCGCAAGTTCCTTCCTGTCGCCATGCTCGCCGGTCTCGCCGTGGGAGGCTGTGGCGGCGGCGGCGGCGGCGGCTCGGCCACGCCGCTCGAGGGCACGCTGCTGCAGACCCCGACCTCGACGCTGTCGGTTTCGGCCAGCCAGTTCACGTCGATGCTGGCCGCCGGCGGCAGCAGCGGACAGTCGCTGCTGCAGCTCAGCACCGGCGACGCCAGCGGCGCCACGCCGCTGAGCTGCGGCGTCGCCGTCTACCACTACGACTATGAAACCGTCGACGGGCAGGGCAAGCCCGCTACCGCGAGCGGTGCGCTGATGCTGCCCACCGGCTCCACCCCCGGCTGCAGCGGCGCGCGTCCGCTGCTCGAGTACGCGCACGGCACCAACCTGTACCGTTCGTACGACCTGGCCGCGCTGAACGACCCGACCAATCCGGCCTACGGCGAAAGCGCGCTGATCGCCTCCATGTACGCGGCGCAGGGCTACATCGTGATCGCGCCGAACTACGTCGGCTACGACACCTCGAACGTCGACTACCACCCCTACCTGGTCAAGGCGCAGCAGGCCAGCGACATGATCGACGCGCTGCAGGCCGGGCGCACCGCGCTGGCCCAGCTCGCGGGCACGGTGTCGGCCGGCGGCAAGTTCTTTCTCACCGGCTACTCGCAGGGCGGCTACGTGGCGCTGGCCACCGAGCAGGCCATGCAGCAGCGCGGCATGAGCGTCACCGCGGCATCGCCCGGCTCCGGCCCCTACGCGCTGGCGGCGATGGTCGACTACATCTTCCTCGGCCATCCGGACCTCGGCGCGCCGCAGTTCGGCAGCCTGCTGGTCGAGGGCTACCAGAACAGCTACGGCAATGTGTACGCATCGCCGTCGCAGCTGTTCGCCAACAACCTGTACACCGCCGTGCCCTACGCCACGGCCGCGGCCGCCTCCGCATCGCCGCTTGCGGCCACGCTGCCGATGTTCTCGCTGACCGCGCCGACCAGCGCCGATGTCACCGCCATGCCGTCGAACGCCGGCGCATCGGCGGGCGCGACCCTGAACCTGCTGCTGCCCGACACCGTGCCGCCGTACTACAGCTCGCCCAGCACCAGCAGCGCGGTATCGCCCGACCCCGGCGTGATCAACCAGACGCTGTGGACGGAACTGTTCGACACCAGCGGCAGCAACACGCCCTACGACGCCTTCGGCACCGGCTTCGGGCCGCTGTGGAGCACCTACTTCTCCAGCGGCACCGAGCTGATCGCGCAGAACTACCGCGCCAACTACCTGGCCGACGCCGTGCTGAACCCCGACGGGCTGTTCACCGGAACCACCGGCCTGCCCACGAAAACCGCCACCAACGGGTTGCGCGAGGATCTCGCCGCCAACGACCTGCGCGGCTACAAGCCGAGCTATCCGACCATGCTGTGCGGCGGCAGCAGCGACCCGATCGTCTACTACCCGCTGAACACCATGGTCATGCAGCAGGAATGGGGTACGCCGACGTCCACGCTGTTCTCGCTCGACGTGGATTCCACGCCGGCGAGCAGCGGCCCGACGGCTGCGTTCGCGCCGATCCAGCAGGCCTTCGCCGCCTGGAAGACGGCCACCGCCACCAGCGGCGGCCAGAGCGCGGTGGTGGCGGCCTACCACACCACCGTCGGCGGCTACTGCGCGCTCGCGGCGCGCAGCTTTTTCGCCAACTTCTGACATAGAAGCCCCCAGGGCCGGGCTACGCCCAGCCCGCCCCCATGGGGGTCAAGCCATCTTGGGGCGGCCCGGCGATGGCTTGAGGAGAGCCCCCAGGGCCGGGCTACGCCCAGCCCGCCCCCCATGGGGGTCAAGCCATCTTGGGGCGGCCCGGCGATGGCTTGAGGAGAGCCCCCAGGGCCGCAGCCGGCCCCGTCCAGCCGCAGCCCGCGCGCCCCCGCGGGCGTGGCCGCGGGCGAGTGTCTCCAGTGTCTCCAGTGTCTCCAGTGTCTCCATGCTGCTGTCGCCGATCCGCCGCCGCGTACGCCAGCTGACCGCCGGCGGCGGTCCTGCGCCGCAGCATTACCTGCACCCCGCCGGCGACGCCGGGCTGTTCGGGCCGCACTCCCGCACCTGGGTGGTGCACGCCGATTTCCCGGCCATGATGGTCGGCGGCATCGGCGCGCTGGCGTTGCAGGCGCTGCACCCGCTGGCGCTGGCCGGCGTGTGGGATCACTCCAGTTTTCGCCAGGACCTGCGCGGACGCCTCGGGCGCACCGCTCGCTTCATCGCCGAAACCAGCTACGGCAGCAGCGCGATGGCCGAGCAGGCGCTGGCGCGCGTGCGCGCCATCCATGCGCAGGTGCGCGGCCGCCACCCCGACGGCCGCACCTACGCCGCCGACGACCCGCGCTTGCTGTACTGGGTGCACCTGACCGAGACGACGAGTTTCCTGCGCGCGCATCGTCTGCTGGTCGACCCGCTGCTGCCGCAGGCGCACGCCGACGCCTATTTCGCCGAGATGTCGCTGATCCCGCTGCGCCTGGGCTGCGACCCGCAGGCGCTGCGCGCGCAGCGCATCGCGCGCACCGAGGCCGAGGCGCAGGCCGACCTGCTCGGCTACCGGGACGAGCTCGAGTGCTCGGAGCGCACGCGCTTCGTGCTCGGGCTGCTGCAGCGCATGCCCGGTGCCGAGGCCCAGGCCGGGCTGCAGCGGCTGTTCGTGCGGGTCGCGCTCGACGAGCTGCCGGACTGGGCCGTGGCGCTGCTCGGGCGCACGCCTCCCGGCGCGCTGCAGCGCCATGCCCAGCGCGGCGCGCTGCGCCTGCTGGCGCAGCCGCTGCGCCTGGCCCTGCGCGACGGCATCGCCGCGCATGCACGGCGGCGCATGGCGGGCTGAGCCGGCGCGCGGCGCAACGCCGCATGCGCAGGCCGGCGCGGGGCACGCCCGCAAAGGCGCGATCGAGCCAAAAATTGTGGGTGCAGCATCATTCTTTTGGTAAATTGGCCATAACCCTGTTCGCCTCCACCGAGGCCCAGTGGCCGATGCCGCGTCGGCTTCACGCCGACACGCCGCGCGCGTGACCTCCCCTTGCTGCGCGCGGCCGCTCTGCCAAGCTGCCAGGATCCTG
>JAKAZQ010000059.1 GCA_021815805.1 Pseudomonadota bacterium
GGCCATCTGGGAGACTGCCGAGCGGCTCAGGGTGCCGCTGCGCACGGCGGCCTTCGTGGTGGCCTGCGAGCGCGTGCTGGAGGCGCGCGCCGAGCGCGGCCTGTACCCCTGAAGGAACGCGGCCCCGGCGCCGCAGCCGCGTGGCTCAACGCAGCGCGTACGCCGCGGCGACGCCGGCGAACAGCGCGAAGCCGAGCCAGTGGTTGTGGCGGAACGCGATGAAGCAGCGCGCCGGCTCGCGCCGGCGGATCAGCACCCAGTGCCACAGCGCCATGCCGGCGGCCGCCAGGCAGCCGGCGCGGAACGGCCAGCCGAGCCCGAGGCGGCTGCCGGCGGCGAGCCAGATCAGCAGATAGGCCGCGTAGCTGGCCATGACCGCGGCGACGTCGAAGCGACCGAAGGTGATGGCCGAGGTGCGTATGCCGATGCGCAGGTCGTCGGCGCGGTCGACCATCGCGTACTCGGTGTCGTAGGCCAGCACCCAGAACAGGTTGCCGGCGAGCAGCCACCAGGCCAGCGGCGGCACGCTGCCGGCGCCCGCCGCGAAGGCCATCGGGATGCCGAAGCTGAAGGCCACGCCGAGGTAGGCCTGCGGCACCGCCAGCCAGCGCTTGGTGTACGGGTAGGCGACCGCGATGAGCAGCGCCGCCACCGACAGCGCCACCGTCAGCGGGTTGGTCAGCAGCACCAGCCCGAAGGCCGCCAGCGCCAGTACCGCGCCGACCGCCAGCGCCTCGCCGCGGCGCAGTTCGCCGCTGGTCACGGGGCGGCGCGCGGTGCGCCGCACATGGCGGTCGAATTCGGCGTCGGCGACGTCGTTGACGGCGCAGCCGGCGGAGCGCATGAGCACCGTGCCGGCACTGAACACGAACAGCAGGCGCCAGCCCGGAAAGCCGCCGCAGGCCATCCACAGCGCGGCCAGCGTCGGCCACAGCAGCAGCAGCCAGCCCGCGGGACGATCCCAGCGCACGAGATCGAGCCACAGGGCGCCGCGGCTTCGCGTCGGCGGCGGTGCGGGGGTCGCGGGGTTCATCGGGCGGGCCGGGCGTCGGCGGGCAGGGCGTCTACTCGCCCAGCATGGAGCGCAGCATCCACGCCGACTTCTCGTGGATGTCCATGCGTGCCGACAGCAGGTCGGTGGTGGGCTGGTCGCCGGCCTTCTCGACCAGCGGCAGCAGTTCGCGCGCCGTCGCGGCGACGGTCTCGTTGCCCTTGACCAGGATGCGGATCATGTCCTCGGCCGGCGGCGGCTCGGCCGGCACGTCGCCCAGGCGGGTCAGCTGACCGAACGCGGCGTAGGAGCCGGGGGCGCTGTAGCCCAGCGCGCGGATGCGCTCGGCGATCGGGTCGACCGCGGCCCACAACTCGTTGTACTGGGTCATGAACATCTGGTGCAGCGTGTTGAACATCGGCCCGGTGACGTTCCAGTGGAAGTTGTGGGTGGTCAGGTACAGCGTGTAGGTGTCCGCCAGCAGGTGCGACAGGCCCTGGGCGATGGCTTCGCGGTTCTTGTCGCTGATGCCGATGCCGAGCTTTTTCGACGTGGCGAACAGCCTGGGGGTGGTGGGAGTGTTCTTGGGCATCGAAGGCCTCCGGAGACTGGGATCCAAGAGATGGCGGGGTAACGCCGGACACGTCCGATTTAAGCACGAAGCGGGCGCGCGCTCGCGGCCGCGCGCGGCATCCTGGCGCCGCGCGCGGTGGGGCGTCGGCGTGTCGGATGCGCAACAGCGCGCGGGCCCGCGCGGACCGCGCCGCCGGAAGGCCGGCGACGCGCGCGCAATATTCGGATACCTGATGCACGGCCCGCGCCGTTGCGAGCCCGACGGGACTCCGCATAGGATGCGGGATAACCATTAGAATCTCCGTACCTCGGGCATTTTTTTGCGGTATCCCCCGGCAGGCTCGAGATCTCGTCAACGTCCTCCCTCCCTATGCGACCGCTACACAAGCTTTCGATTGCCGAGAAGCTGCAGCACACCGGCTTCATCATCCTCGTCTGCTTCGGCCTGCTGTGCGCCGAGGTCTATCTGTTCGTCACCCACACGGGCCTCGACGGCAAGGCCGGCGTCACGCTGAAGGACATCCAGCTGTCCTACGCCGGCAATCCGCACTCCAGCAAGGTGCAGACCGTGCTGCCGACCATGCTGACCAACGCCGGCGTGCCCAAGGCCGAATGGCCGGCCGACAAGGCCATGTTCGACCACTGGATCGCCGGTGGCGAGACCAAGGCCGAGTACGACGCCAAGATCAAGCCGTTCATCGCCCAGCACTGCCTGATGTGCCACAGCGTGGCCATGAGCAAGCAGCTGCACAACCCGCCGCTGGTCACCTACAACGACGTCAAGGCGGTGGCCAAGGTCGATACCGGCATGAGCTACACCACCATGTTCATGACCGGCATGGTGCACCTGACCATGCTCGGCGTGATCTTCTGGCTGGCGGCCTACCTGTTCGTGCGCACCCGCGCCAAGGACGGGCTCAAGGCGCTGCTGGTGATCGTTCCGTTCCTGGCCATGATGCTCGACTTCTCGGGCTGGTTCCTGACCAAGCAGAACCCGAACTTCGCCTGGTTCGTGCTCATCGGCGGCGGACTGTCGTGTCCGATCGCGGCGCTGGAACTGATCCTGTCGTTCTTCGACATGTGGGTCGGGCTGCCCGGCTTCCTGCGCGGCAACGGCGCGGCCGAGGCCTGAGTCGGCGCGTCGGTCGACGCAGCATGAACGGCCGCCGCCGCCCTGACGGGCGCGGCGGCCGTTTTGCATCCGGCATGTCTCCCCCTTGCACGAGGGGGGCGAAGACGCGCCGAACTCGGCCCGGCCCCCCCTAGAATCCGCCCGCATGAACTCTGCCGCGAGCCCTTTCTCCGAATCCTCCCCGGCGCCCGCTGCGCAGGTCGTGATCCTGGCCGCGGGCAAGGGCACGCGCATGCGCTCGCGCCTGCCCAAGGTGCTGCAGCCGCTGGCCGGCCGGCCCCTGCTCGGACATGTGCTGGACACCGCCCATGCATTGCACGACGCGCGCTGCGTGGTCGTCGTCGGGCATGGCGCGCAGCAGGTGCGCGAGGCCTTCGCGCAGGAGACGCAGCTGCGCTTTTGCGAGCAATCGCCGCAGCTGGGAACCGGACACGCCGTGCAGCAGGCCTGCCCGCAGCTCGACGACAGCGGGGTCGTGCTGGTGCTGTACGGCGATGTCCCGCTGGTTCGCGCGCAGACCCTGCAGCCGCTGCTCGACGCCGCGCATGCCGGGGCGCTGGCCGTGCTCACGGTGCGGCTGGCGCAGCCGGCCGGCTACGGGCGCATCGTGCGCGATGCGCAAGGCCACGTCTCGCGCATCGTCGAGCACAAGGACGCCACGCCCGCCGAGCTCGGGATCGACGAGGTCAACAGCGGGATCATCGCCGCCCCGGCGGCCGCGCTCAAGCGCTGGGTCGGGCAGCTGCGCAACGACAACGCGCAGGGCGAGTACTACCTGACCGACGTCGTGGCCCTGGCGCGTGCCGAGGGCCTGGCGGTGCACGGCGTGCCGGCCGACGACGCCGACGAGCTGCTGGGGGTCAACGACCGGCTGCAGCTGGCCCATCTGGAACGCGTGGTGCAGCGCCGCCACGCCGAGCGTCTGCTGCGCGACGGCGTCACGCTGCTGGATCCGCAGCGCATCGACGTGCGCGGCGAGCTGCGCTGCGGCCACGACGTGCGCATCGACGTCGGCTGCGTGTTCGAGGGCCGTGTCGAGCTCGCCGACGGCGTGCAGGTCGGCCCGCACTGCGTGCTGCGCGACTGCAGCATCGGCGCCGACAGCCGCATCGAGGCGTTCTCGCACATCGACGGCGCGCGTTGCGAGGCCGGCGCGCGCATCGGCCCGTACGCGCGCCTGCGCCCGGGCACGCAGCTGGCGCGCGACGTGCATGTCGGCAATTTCACCGAGGTCAAGAACAGCAGCCTCGGCGAGGCGAGCAAGGCCAACCACCTCAGCTACGTCGGCGACGCCAGCGTGGGCGCACGCGTCAACATCGGCGCGGGCACCATCACCTGCAACTACGACGGCGCGGCCAAGCACCGCACGGTGATCGAGGACGACGCCTTCATCGGCTCCGACACCCAGCTCGTGGCGCCGGTGCGCGTCGGCCGCGGCGCCACGCTCGGCGCCGGCACCACGCTGACCCGCGACGCCCCGGCCGGTGAACTCACGGTGTCGCGCGCGCGACAGGTGAGCGTCGCCGGCTGGCAGCGTCCCCGCAAACAACCCTCAAACCCGACCTGAGCCATGTGTGGAATCGTCGGCGCGGCAGCGCGCCAGAACATCGTGCCGGTGCTGCTCGAAGGCCTGCAGCGCCTGGAATACCGCGGCTACGACTCCTGCGGCCTGGCCGTGCTGCGCGACGGCGCGCTGCAGCGACTGCGCACCACGCAGCGGGTGGCCGACCTGCGCGCGCAGGCCGCCGACGTGCAGGCGCTCACCGGCATCTGCCACACGCGCTGGGCCACGCACGGCGCGCCGGCCACGCACAACGCGCACCCGATGATCTCGCGCGGCGAACTGGCGCTGGTGCACAACGGCATCATCGAGAATCACGATGAGCTGCGCGCCGAACTCGGCGCCGCCGGCTACGAGTTCGACAGCCAGACCGACACCGAGGTGGTCGCGCACCTGGTGCACAGCCTGTACCGCGGCGACCTGTTCGCCGCCGTGCAGCAGGCCGTGGCGCGCCTGCGCGGGGCCTACGCCATCGCGCTGGTGCACGTGGCCGAGCCCGGGGTGGTGGTCGGCGCGCGCGCCGGCAGCCCGCTGGTGCTGGCGCAGGGCGACGAGGGCTGCTACGTGGCGTCCGACGCGCTGGCGCTGGCCGGCAGCGCGCAGCGCGTGGCCTACCTGGAGGAGGGCGACGTGGTGCGCATCGACCCGCGCGGCGCGCAGCTGGTGGACGCCAGGCGCCAGCCGGTGGAGCGTGCGTGGCAGCCGCTGCAGGCCTATGCCGGCGCCACCGAGCTGGGCCCGTACCGGCATTACATGCAGAAGGAGATCTTCGAGCAGCCGCGCGCGGTGGGCGACACTCTCGACGGCATCGAGGCCGTCGGAGCCGAACTGTTCGGCGACCGCGAAGGCGTGCTCGGACGCGTCAAGCGCGTGCTCATCCTGGCCTGCGGCACCAGCCACTACGCCGGCAGCGTGGCGCGCAGCTGGATCGAGGCGCTGGCGCGCATTCCGGTGGACGTCGAGGTGGCCAGCGAGTACCGCACCCGCGACAGCGTGCCCGACCCCGAGACGCTGGTCGTCGGGGTGTCGCAAAGCGGCGAGACCGCCGACACCCTGGCGGCGCTGCGCCACGCGCGCAGCCTGGGCATGGCGCACCAGCTGGCGGTGTGCAACGTGCCGGGCAGCGCCATGATGCGCGAATGCGCGATGCACTTCGCCACGCGCGCCGGCGTGGAGATCGGCGTGGCCTCGACCAAGGCCTTCACCACCCAGCTGGTCGCGCTGTTCCTGCTGGCGCTGAGCCTGGCCAAGCTGCGCGGACGCCTCGACGCCGACGAGGAGCAGCGGCAGCTGCACCAGCTGCGCCACCTGCCGGTGGCGCTGCAGGCGGCGCTGGCCACCGAGCCGCAGCTCATGGGCTGGGCGGAAATCTTCACCCGCCACGACAACGCCCTGTTCCTGGGCCGGGGCATGCACTACCCGATCGCGCTCGAGGGCGCGCTCAAGCTCAAGGAAATCTCCTACATCCACGCCGAGGCCTACCCGGCCGGCGAGCTCAAGCACGGCCCGCTGGCGCTGGTCACCGACGCCATGCCGGTGGTCGTCGTCGCGCCCAACGACGCGCTGCTGGACAAGCTCAAGAGCAACCTGCAGGAAGTGCGCGCGCGCGGCGGACGCCTGTACGTGCTGACCGATGCCGGCACACGCATCGACAACACCGAGGGCGTGCACGTGATCCGCCTGCCCGAGTACTACGGGCTGCTGTCCCCGGTGGTGCACGTGGTGCCGCTGCAACTGCTGGCCTATCACACCGCCGTGGCGCGCGGCACCGATGTCGACAAGCCGCGCAATCTGGCGAAGAGCGTGACGGTGGAGTGAGCGCGGGACGGGGGGCACGTTTGTGTTCTCGACAAAAATAGTCGAAAACATGTCATTAAAGTCGAAAACGCGGCAATAGAGTCGAAAACGACTTGGCCTTACGGGTGATTGACGCGAAGTCTCTCTGGTTCAACGCGGCGGTCTGTCGGTAGCGGAGACCGCGCAGTGATGGTGATCCGTCCTGGTTGCAGCCTTGATGCTTTGCCTACGCGCCGAGGCTTGGGGCACAACAGTCAACGGCGTGGCTGTTGGTCGGCCGGAGCAGGCACTGGCCCCCCGCGGTGGCAATGACGGCCATGGTGCACTCAACGGTCGTTGAGGTCGTCAGCATCATGAGCGGCTTCGTCCAGCCCTGGCCAAGTGCCGGTTGCGAAGATCGGCCGTCCATGAGGGCCGACTCGAACCGCGCGCCGGATGTGACGACAACCTTGCTGCGCATTTCAGCCCATCGTGGACGGCGCTTCAGCGTGATCGCGGACGGCCGGGGGTGTGCAAGTGATCCCGCTCGATTCGCGTACCGATATGTACCGCTACAGGGACACCATCAGCTGGATGTCCAGTAGTCCGCGGTCGGAAACCTGAGCGCACGCGAAGGATTTGACGTACCATGGAATGGCTGATATGCACAAGACCATCTGCTCTTAGGTCTTTCTGCCCGCTCCGGCGTTTCACTGGCGGTCGAGTCGAATCCCCTTCTGAAGATTTTCTTGGCGTCTCTTCGCTGGGCGCTGTGTCGCGCTCAGCAACTTCAAAAGGAATTCGATATGACGACCGAAACCGGTACGGTGAAATGGTTCAACGAGGGCAAGGGCTTCGGCTTCATCGCCCCCGATGGCGGTGGCAAGGATCTCTTTGCGCACTTCAAGGAGATTCAGGGCAGCGGCTTCAAGACGCTGACCGAAAACCAGCGCGTGCAGTACGAAGTGACCCAGGGGCAGAAGGGCCTGCAGGCGTCGAACATCCGCACTCTGGACTGACCTGAATCGCACTGCCGGACGTCGGGCATGCCCCGACATCCGCCGATGAAAGCGCGGCTTGGCCGCGCTTTTTTTTCCTCCCTGCCGAGGGCCCGACCGTGAAGAATCTGCAAGACGCTACCGAGCGCATCTGCGAACTCAAGGGCAGCCTCGTCGCGATGGACGCCCTGGTACCAGCGGTCATCCAGGCCCTGTCCTCACCGACGCGTGCGCGGTTCATGGCCGCGTTCGACGCACACGTCGAGGTAGCGCGAACGGTTTTGCTGTACGCAGACGTCTCGGACTTCGTGTTGGCCACCTTTGAGCGAGACGTGGCCCGTAACCGCAGACTTCTGCGAACCGAGGACGAGGCTGAACACCATGCCACCACCGCGGCCGCGATCGACCCGCTCCTGCTAGCAGCGACCCGTCTCACTACGTACGCGAGCTCGTGCGCGCGGATGAGTGCCAGCGGATTCTTCTACCGCAGCGCGGAGCGTCTCTTTCTGGTGAGCAACCGGCATGTGTTTGCAGATGCCGCGCAGGCGCATCGTGCTGAGCGCATCGAGATCGGGGTGCACATCGACCCCTCGGAACTCGCGCGCCACGCCTTCATCTCGCTGCCGTTGTACCGCGAAGGCGTGCCGCAATGGCGCGAAGCGAGAGATGGCGGGGAAGGCATTGCCGCGCTGGAGATTCCTGCGGACAGCCTGCCCGCAGGAGCCGAAGTGCAGGCCTTCGATGAAACCCATCTTGAGTTGCGTGGCGAGCCGATCATGGTGGGCGATGCCCTCACGATTGCCGGCTTTCCGTCGGGCCTGCACGACTCGGTTCACCAATTGGCGGTTGCATGCAGCGCATCCGTAGCATCGGCTTACGGAGTGCGCTTCCAGGGGCTGGGATGCTTCCTAACGGAAACGAACACGAGGCGTGGCAGCAGCGGTTCGCCCGTCGTGCGCCGACGCCTGCACGATGGGGCATCCGCGGCATCCTGGCAATTGATAGGCGTGCACGACAACCACCTGGACATGTGCGCGGGCGATCGCAAGGATCACCAATTCCTCGGATTGCATTGTGCCTGGTATGCGGATGTGCTGCCAGCGCTTACCGGCTCCGCCTGATGTGGCCTGGCAGCACACAAGGAGTACAGTCGCCGGTTTGGGCGCGTCAACGCACGGCATTCGCCAGCCAGGGTCACCGAGCAACCAGGGGAACTGCCGTGAGCGTGTATGCGAGCAATCCGGACTATCTCAGCGAGGCCTCCACAAGGCTCATCGGCCTTCTACCGCGCAAGGGCAAGGTGCCGGATTGGTTCACAAAGTCGATCGACGTGCAGCGCTACGCACGCGCCGGTGACGGGCGCATCTATGCGCTGCTGAACATCCACGCGACCAGATCATGGGCGGATGTGGTCACCGGGACGCTGTTTCGCGCCTCGGATGGCGGTTGCTGGTCCAGCATGCGCACTCTTGACTTGGCGACCATGGTCGATGTGGCGCCTGAAGACGTTGCGCAGTGGTCCCTGGAGGCCTTCGAGCGCGGACGCCGGCGCCACTGAACCTCGCTTGGCGGGCAGCGGCGCGCCTGTGCGGGCCCGAGCTCGGAAGTGCCTTGATCAAAGTGCTGTCGCTTGACGCGAAAGTGGCGCATGATGGGGGCACGGGACAGCCCGTTCCGAAGGGGATGCGCCATGACCAGAACCTGGGAAGCCGAGCTGCCCGCCGAGACGCTTGCCCGGCAGTACATGTGCAGCGACCAGCTGGCCTTCTTTCGCGAACTCCTGGAGCGTGAACGAAGGATCCTGTTGAGTGCAGCGCAGGCCACCGTCTCCGAGCTTCAGGAGCTCGCAGCGACGCCGGACCCCTCCGACCGTGCTTCGCTGGAGGAAGACCACGCCCTGGAGTTGCGTCTTCGTGGACGTGAGCTCCAGCAGTTGCAGGCGATTGAACAGGCGCTGTTGCGCGTCCGGGATGGAACCTATGGATGGTGCGAGCAGAGCGGGGATCCGATCGGCCTCGCCCGGCTGGTCGCGCGTCCTACCGCGACCTTGTCTCTTGCGGCGCAGCAGCGGCAGGAATCCCGGGCAAGGTTGAAGCGTGATCGTCGCTTCTGAGCGGAGGTTCCGTGATGGCAGGGCAGGCTGGCATCGGGCAAACGATGTCAGGCGATCAGCCAGCAAGCCCAATTGCCACTTCGAAAGGCGTCAACGTGAGCAGCAAAAGAAGCGGA
>JAKAZQ010000060.1 GCA_021815805.1 Pseudomonadota bacterium
ATCGGCCGCGCTGCCGCCTGGGCCGGCGGCCTCGCAGGCGGCCGCCACGGTGGCGCCGGCGCTGCCGGCATCGACCGCCGCGCCGGCGGCCGCGGTGGCGGGCGCGCATCACGCCGTGGTGCGCCATGCGGCCGAGCACCACGCCGCGACCCACCACGCGCTGCGTCGGTCCAGGCACGCGAACCGGCACGTGGCGCAGGGCATGCCGCGCGTGTGCGCACGCGCCGGTTGGTACGTCCAGGTCGGCGCCTTCGCCGAGGCGTCCAGCTACGCGCGCCTCAGCGCGCGCCTGCAGCACGCCGGGCTGACGCACTGCCGCGGCCCGCAAAGCCCGCGTGGCCTGCGCGTGCTGCTCGTGGGTCCGTACCCGACGCGCGCCGCCGCCGAGCACCTGCGCATGCACCTGAAGGCGCCGTTGCGCAAGGGCAGCTACCTGCGTCACCTGCACGGCTGAACGCGGCCTGTCACGGGCCCGCCGGCGCAGCCGCGGCGGGCCCGTCATCGTTGCGCGACCGCGACGCGCGGCGTGGTTCTTTGGTGGCGTGGCCGGTCGGTGCGAGAATGACCATGAATACGCCATGAGTACAACATTCGCGCTCGACAACACGATCTCGGAACCGCAGTTGCTCGGCAACAGCGCGTCCATGGCGGCGTTGCGCTCGCTGTTGCGTCGGGTCGCCGGCACCGACAGCACGGTGCTGGTGCAGGGCGAGTCGGGTACCGGCAAGGAACTCGTGGCGCGTCTGCTGCACGCCTGGTCGTCGCGTGCGGAGCGTCCGTTCGTGGCCGTCAACTGCGGCGCCATTCCCGGCGAGTTGATGGAAAGCGAGTTGTTCGGGCACGAACGCGGAGCCTTCACCGGGGCGCAGGCGGCACGCAAGGGGCGTTTCGAGATGGCCGGCCGCGGCACGCTGTTCCTGGACGAAATCGCCGAAATGAGCCCGCCGCTGCAGGTCAAGCTGTTGCGCGTGCTGCAGGAGCGCTGCTTCGAGCGGGTCGGCGGCAGCGAGACCCTGCCGGCGGCCGCGCGCATCGTCGCCGCCACGCATCGCGATCTGGAGCAGCTCATCGAGCTCGGGCGGTTTCGCGAGGACCTGTACTACCGCCTGCATGTGGTGCCGATACGCATCCCGCCGCTGCGCGAGCGCGGCGAGGACATCCTGCTGCTGGCCGAGCAGGCGCTGCGCGGGCTCGAGGCCTCGGGCCTGGGGCATGTGCGCCTGGGCGCCGGTGTGCCGCAGGCCCTGCTCGACTACCACTGGCCGGGCAACGTGCGCGAATTGCACAACCTGATGGAGCGCCTGGTGATCCTGCATGGCGGCGGCACCGTGCAGTTGCAGGATCTGCCGCCCAAGATGCAGGGCGCGCAGACCCTGCCGCCGCGTCAGCCGCTGCAGCAGGACGCCGGCGACGCCGAGGCGGACGACGGCCTGCGCGACCTGATGGGCCTGGTCAGCGAGCCGGGCGATCCGGTGTTGCCGGCCCAGGGCATCGACCTGCGCGCCTACCTGGAACGCATCGAACGCTCGCTGATCGAGCAGGCGCTGCTGGCCACCGACCACGTGATCGCGCACGCCGCGGCCCGTCTCGGCCTGCGGCGCACCACGCTGGTGGAAAAGATCCGCAAGTACAACCTGCGCGAGCCTGCCGATACGGCGGGCCACTGAGGCGCGACGTGCCTGCCGGCGGCGCGGCGTCGCGCAGGCATCGTCAAGTTTTTGACGCCACGCCCGCCGCGCGCCGAACGCCGCGCCGGATTGCGTAGCATGTCGATTGTCACCGCGCGCCACGGCGCGCGTCCGCCACGTCCCGATGTCCCTCGCCACCCCCATTCCCGAACACGCTTCCTCGGCCGCCGCGCCCGCGGCCGGCCTGATCGCGCACTCCGCGGTCATGCTGCGCGCGCTGGAGATGGCGCGCCGCGCCGCGCAGACCGACGTCAGCATCATGCTGCTGGGCGAGAGCGGGGTGGGCAAGGAGGTGCTGGCGCGCTACGCGCACCGCGTCTCGCCGCGCGCGCAGGGACCGTTCGTGGCCATCAACTGCGCGGCGATTCCGGAAACCCTGCTCGAGGCCACGCTGTTCGGCTTCGACAAGGGCGCGTTCACCGGAGCCGCGCAATCCGCTCCCGGCAAGTTCGAGCAGGCGCAGGGCGGCACGCTGCTGCTCGACGAAGTGACCGAGATGGCGCCGGCGCTGCAGGCCAAGCTGCTGCGCGTGCTGCAGGAGCGCGAGATCGAGCGCCTCGGCGGGCGCCGGCGCATCGCGCTCGACCTGCGCATCGTCGCCACCAGCAACCGGGACCTGCAACAGGCGGTGAGCCAGGGGGTGCTGCGCGAGGATCTGTTCTACCGGCTCAGCGTGTTCCCGTTGCGCGTGCCGTCGTTGCGCGAGCGCGTCGACGATATCGTGCCGCTGGCCGAGGCCTTGCTGCGCCGCTTCGCGCAACAATCGGGCCTGCCCGAGCCGCCGCGCCTGGACGCTTCGGCCCGCGCCGTGCTGCTCGGCCATGCCTGGCCCGGCAACGTGCGCGAACTGGAGAACGTCATGCAGCGGGCAGCGATCCTGTGCGAGGGCGGGCGCATCGGGGCCGCCGACCTGCTGCTGCAGCCGGGGGCGCCGGTGCTGCCCGCGCCAGCCGCGGCCGCCGCGAGCGCCGCGCGCGCCGCCGCGGCGCCGGCGGCGTGGCAGCCGGGGCCGGTCACGCCGCTGGCCGGACGCGCGCTCGGCGCCGAGCTGGCCGACAGCGAGCGCCGCATGATCGCCGACGCGCTGCGCGACAGCGCCGGCTCGCGCAAGCTGGCGGCCCAGCGCCTGGGCATCAGCCCGCGCACCCTGCGCCACAAGCTGCAGCGCCTGCGCGAGGCCGGGCTCGAGCTGCCTGGCGTCGACGATCTCGACGCGGACGGCGACGCCGAGGCCTGAGCCGGCAGGCCGCCCGGCAAATGTCGCCCGCAGCCATGGAACGCGTCTTGCTTGCTGGTAGCTGCGCGTCATGTCCTTGACGCCGGCACAGGCCTTGGAGACTCCGTGATGAACGTCGATCGCATGCAGCAACTGGTCACGCAGATGCGCGCGCTGGCCGCGCAGGCCGCCGCGACGCCGGGGCCGGGCAGCGCCGGCGCGGCGCCTGCGGGGCCGGCCGATTTCGCCGCCAGCCTGCGCTCCGCGCTGGGCGAGGTGAATGCGCAGATCCAGCAGGCGGACAAGCTGCAGGCGCAGTTTTCCAGCGGGCAGAGCCAGGTCAGTCTGAGCGACGTGATGCTGGCCACGCAAAAGGCCACGCTGTCGTTCCAGGCGGCGCTGCAGGTTCGCAACAAGCTGGTGTCGGCGTACCAGGACATCATGAACATCCAGGCCTGATCGAGGCCCGCGGTCCGATCCCTCCTGAACCCCCGATCACTGTGCGATGGCCACTCTGAGCGACACCGCGCCGCCGAATGTGCTGCAGGCTCCTCTGGCGCTGTGGCGGCGCCTGAGCATCAACCAGCGCGTCGGCCTGCTGGCCGGCGTGGCCGCGCTGATCGCGCTGTTCGTGGTCAGCCTGATGTGGGCCCAGGTGCAGAGCTTCCAGGTGCTCTACACCAATCTGTCGCAGGCCGACGGCGGCTCCGTGATCGCCGAATTGCAGAAACTCGGCATCGCCTATCGCATCACCGACGGCGGCAACGTCATCCAGGTGCCGTCGGGCCAGGTGTACGCGACGCGCATGAAGCTCGCCGCGCAAGGCCTTCCGAAGGGTGCGGGGGTCGGTTTCGAGGCGCTCGACAACGAGCCGATGGGCACCAGCCAGTTCGTCGAGCGCATCACCTACCAGCGCGCCCTCGAGCATTCGCTGGCGCGCACCATCCAGTCGCTGTCGGCGGTGCAATCGGCCATCGTGCATCTGGCGATCCCGAAGCCGTCGGTGTTTCTCGACCAGGAACAGAAGCCGTCGGCCTCGGTGCTGCTGAAGCTCTACCCCGGGCGCGTGCTCAGCGCCGCGCAGGTCGCCGGCATCGTGCACCTGGTGGCCTCCGGCGTCGCCGGCATGAGCGACAAGCAGGTCAACGTGGTCGACCAGGACGGCGACCTGCTGACCGCGGGCGAGCAGCCGGCCAGCGGCATCCAGCCGGGGCAGATGGCGTACCGCAACGCGCTCGAGCAGCAGTATCGCGAACAGATCGAGTCCATCCTCAGCCCGCTGGTCGGCAGCGGCGGCGTGCGCGTCGCGGTGTCGGCCGACCTGGATTTCGGCAAGACCGAGTCGAGTTCGGTGATCTACGGCCAGTCGCACCTGCTCAGCCGGCAGGCGCGCACGGGCAACAGCACCGGCAACACCAGCCTGCCCGCGGGCGTGCCGGGGGCGCTGACCAACCAGCCGCCGGGCGGCGTCGCCGCGCCGTTCACCGTGGGGTCGGCGTCGCAGCCGCTGACACCGCGTCAGTTCCAGCAGATCACGCCGTCGCTGAAGACCCTGGCCCCGACGGCCGCCAGCAGTTCGGCGACGACCAACTACGACGTCGACCAGACGGTCAGCCATACCCAGCAGCCGGTGGGCGCGATACGCCGGCTGTCGGTAGCGGTGCTGATCAACGACCGGCCGGCGGCCGGCAGCGCAGCGGCGGCCAAGCCGCACCCGCTGAGCGCGCCGCAACTCGCGCAGGTGCGCCAGCTGGTGGAGGACGCCATCGGCTATGACGCGCAGCGCGGCGACCAGGTGTCGGTGGTCAGCATGCCCTTCGGCAACGTCGCGCCGCAGGCGCCGGCCACGCCGTGGTGGCGCTCGTCGCAGCTGTGGCGGCTGCTGCGCCAGTTCGCGCCCTACCTGCTGGCGCTGATCCTCGGCCTACTGATCTACCGCGCGGTGCGCCGGCTGGCCAGCGCCTCCGCCGAAGCCGCCGCCGAGGAGCCGCCGGGCGACGAGGAGGATGAGGCGCAAGAGGGCGGCGCGCGACGCGGCGCCGCGGGCAGCGCCGGGCCCGGCGAGCTGGCGCAGGACGTCGTGCAGTTGAACAACACGTTCGAGAACGACGCCGCGGCGTCGCGCGAACTGGTCAAGCAGGATCCACGACGCGCCGCGCAAGTCGTGAAGGAGTGGCTGGGCGATGGCCAGTGAGGAGGATCTCAGCGGCCTGGATCGCGCGGCCGTGCTGCTGCTGAGCCTGGGCGAGGACCAGGCCGCCGAGGTCATGAAGCACCTGGCGCCCAGAGAGGTGCAGCGCCTGGGCCTGGCGATGTCGCGCCTCGGGCGCGTCAGCACCGACCAGGCGCATTCGGTGATGCGCGAGTTCCGCGACAAGCTGGAGCGCCAGACCTCGCTCGGCCTCGGCGCCGACCAGTTCCTGCGCTCGGCGCTGACCAAGGCGCTCGGCGGCGACCGCGCGGCTTCGCTGATCGAGCGCATCCTGCACGGCGGCGAGTCGAGTGGCCTGGAGAATCTCAAGTGGCTCGAGCCTCGCGCCGTGGCCGAGCTGATCAAGCTCGAGCATCCGCAGGTGATCGCGCTGGTGCTCTCCTACATCGATCCCGAGCAGGCGGGCGAGGTGCTGCAGTTCCTGCCGGAGCGCCAGGCCAGCGAGGCCATGCTGCGCCTGGCCAATCTGGACGGCCTGCAGCCGAGCGCGCTGCGCGAGCTCAACGACGCGCTGGACGAGCTGCTGTCGGGGGAATCGCAGAGCGTGCAGGTAAGCGCGATGGGCGGGCCGAAGGTCGCGGCGGAGATCCTCAACCGCGTCGAGACGGCCTTGTCCAACAACATCATGGACCACATGCGCTCGCAGGACGAGAACCTGGCGGGACGGGTGCAGGAGCAGATGTTCGTGTTCGACGACCTGATCAACGTCGACGACCGCAGCATGCAGACCATGCTGCGCGAGATCTCCTCCGACACCCTGATCCTCGCGCTGAAGGGCGCCAACGCTCCGCTGCGCGACAAATTCCTGGGCAACATGTCCAAGCGCGCGGCCGAGATGCTGCGCGACGACATGGAGGCCAAGGGGCCGGTGCGCCTGGCCGAGGTCGAGGCCGCGCAGAAGGAGATCCTGCAGGTCGCCACGCGCCTCGAGGCGGCCGGACAGATCCAGCTCGGCGGTGGCGGCGCCGAGGCGATGGTGGGATGATGCAGGCACTGCGCGGGTCGCGGCCATGATTCCTCGCACCCTTGCGGCGCGGGCCGCTGCCGCGGCGCGCCACCGACACCGGCCATGATCATCCCGAAGGAAGACGTCGCCCAGGCGCGCGCCTGGGCGGCCCCCGATCTGAACGCCGACGCGCGCAACCCGCGCGCGGCCGCGCCGGCGCCGGCATCCACGCCGCCGCTGCCCACCGCGCGCGATCTCGAATCGGTGTTCGAGGCTTCGCGCGAGCAGGGC
This sequence comes from Pseudomonadota bacterium, assembly GCA_021815805.1. Taxonomy (GTDB): domain Bacteria; phylum Pseudomonadota; class Gammaproteobacteria; order Burkholderiales; family Burkholderiaceae_C; genus Thiomonas_A. The sequence goes on from JAKAZQ010000060.1 coordinate 6,354, forward strand.
CGGCGCGAGGGCTTCGATCAGGGCTTCGGCGAGGGGCGCGCGGCCGGGCTGCAGGCCGGGCGCCAGCAGGCGCAGGCCGAGCTCGACGCGCTGCGCGGCTTGCTGCAGCGCCTGCAGGCGCGCGCCGATGCGCTCGACGCGGAGCTCGAATCGGCGCTCGTCGCGCTGGCGCTGGAACTCGCGCGACAGGTGGTGATCCACGAGGTGCGCACGCAGCCGCAGCAGGTGCTGGAGGTGCTGCAGAAGGCGCTTGCCGCCTTTCCGGCGCGCGCCGGCGTGCCGTGGGTGCGCCTGCACCCGGACGACGCCGCACTCGTGCAGGAACTGGCCCCCGAGATCGAGGACAGCGGACTCGCCGTGCAGCCGGATCCCGCGCTGCAGCGCGGCGATCTGGTGCTGGGCGCCGGTCCGGAGCCGGTTCGCGCGCAGCCCGACCGTCGCTGGCGCGTGCGCGACGCCCAGGCCGAGCTCGACCTGCGGCTGGAGGAGCGCTGGCGCCAGGTCATGGCGCGGCTGTTCGAGGAGGGCTCGCTGTGAGCGCGCCGATGCCAGCGGGCGTATCGTGCGCGCCGGGGCTCGCGCGCCTGAACACCCTGCACCGGCGGCTGCGCGCCGCCGGTGATCTGTCGCTGCTGCCCAGCGGCAGCCTGGTGCGCGTGCGCGGGCTGATCCTGGAGGCGCAGGGCCTGGATCTGAGCCTCGGCGCGCGTTGCCTGATCCGCACCGACGGCAACCGCCGCATCAGCGCCGAAGTCGTCGGTTTTCATGGCGACAACGTGCAACTCATGGCCAGCGGCGACATGCAGGGCCTGGCGCCGGGCGCGCGCGTCATTCCGGTGCCCGGCGATCTGCGCCTGCCCGCCGGCATGGAACTGTGCGGGCGCGTGCTCGACGCTGACGCGCGTCCGCTGGACGCCCACGGGCCGCTGCTGGCGACCGATTTCACGAGCCTGAGCACGCCGCCCATCAATCCGCTGGAGCGCGCGCTGGTGCGCCAGCCGCTGGACGTGGGGGTGCGCGCCATCAACGCCCTGTTCACCGTCGGCCGCGGCGCGCGCATGGGCCTGTTCGCCGGCAGCGGCGTCGGCAAGAGCGTGCTGCTCGGCATGATGGCGCGCAATACCGATGCCGACGTGATCGTGGTCGGGCTGATCGGCGAGCGCGGGCGCGAGGTGAAGGAGTTCATCGAGGACATCCTCGGCCCGGACGGACTGCGCCGCGCCGTGGTCGTGGCGGTTCCCGCCGACGCGCCGGCGCTTTCGCGCATCCGCGGCGCCCGCCTGGCCACCGCGCTGGCCGAGTACTACCGCGACCAGGGGCTGCACGTGCTGCTGCTCATGGATTCGCTGACGCGCTACGCGCTGGCGCTGCGCGAGGTCGCGCTGGCCGCCGGCGAGCCCCCGGCGGCGCGCGGTTTCCCGCCGTCGGTGTTCGCGCGCCTGCCGGCGCTGGTCGAGCGCGCCGGCAACGGGCGCGACGGCGGCGGCAGCGTGACCGCCTTCTACACCATCCTGATGGAGGGCGACGACCAGCAGGATCCGGTGGCCGACAACACGCGCGCCATTCTCGACGGGCACATCGTGCTCAGCCGGCGTCTGGCCGAGCAGGGCCATTTCCCGGCCATCGATCTGCAGTCCTCGATCAGCCGCGTCATGCCGTCGCTGGCCGACAACGAGCAGTTGCGCCAGGTGTACCGACTGAAGGAGCTGGAGTCGCGCTATGCCGCGCAACAGGACCTGATCGCGGTGGGCGCCTATACCGTGGGCGCCGATCCGGTGCTCGACCAGGCGGTGCAGGCGCATGCCGCGATCAGCGGCTTCCTGCGCCAGGGCATGCGCGAGGCGGTGGACCTGGCGACCAGTCGCGCACTGCTCGGCCGCCTCATGCTCGGCTACATGCCGGCGATGTCCGCGGCCTGATTCCGGCACGCCGCCGCGGCGGGGGGCCATTTCCCTGACGCAGTGGACTAAAATGACGTCCGGCTTGACCGGAATGGTCGATCTGCCCGCCCATGCCGGATCCCACACCCAATCTTCAGCGCATCCAGACCCTGCGCAACCTGCACGAGCAGGCGCAGCGCGCGGGGCGCGAGCTCGCGGCGCGCCTGCAGCGCGCGCAGGCCGAGCAGGCGCGCGCCGAGGACAAGCTGCGCAGCCTCGAGCAGTTCTCGCTGCAGTATCGCGAGCAACTCGGCGAGCTCCAGCGGCGCGGCGGAGCCTGGAGCCAGGTGCGTGATCTGCGCGGCTTCCTGGATCGGCTGGCCGCCGCGCAGGCGCAGCAGCGCGTGGAACTCGAGCGCGTGCGCCAGGCCTGTGCCGAGCAGCTGCGGGCGTGGACCAGCGCGCGCCAGAAGGAAAAGGCCTTCGAGGTCCTGCTGGCGCAGGAGGAGGGCGTGTTGCACGTCGTGCAGCGCAAGCGCCAGCAGGTCGAGTTGCAGGACTGGACGCTGAATCGCGAACGCGGCGCCGGCGACGCCTTCTCCGACAGCCAGAATTCGCATTTCGGCAACACCGGATCGTCGCAGCACTGAAGCCGCGCGACGGATTTCCGCCGGCGCCGCACCGGCGCGCGGCGCAGGCCGTCGACGGGCAGCTGGCTCGACTCTTGCTTGCGAGACCCTGCGCGCTGTGCGCGGTTGCCGCCGCCCGACCCCCATGACCAAGATCGCATCCCTCAGCTCCCTGCTCGGCAATGCCGCATCCGGCCATGCCGCGGCGGGTTCCGACACCGCCGACGGCGCGGCGTTCGCCAGCGTGCTGTCGATGACCCAGGCGGCCGCGCCGGCGCCGGCGCAAGCCGCGGCGCCGCCGG
>JAKAZQ010000006.1:0-11555 GCA_021815805.1 Pseudomonadota bacterium
CGCGAGGTGCTCGCAGGCTCGCCTACGATCCCCGCACACCGACACGCCGCCGCGTCCGTGCACGGCGCCACAACGCCACAACGCCACAACGCCACAACGCCACAACGCCACAACGCCGCAACGCCGCAACGTCATGGCGTCACGGATTCCCGCCATCACGGCGTCGCCCGCGGCAACGACGCGCTCCCGCATCGAGACAACGCCATGCCGAACCCCCGCCGCCTGCGTGCTCTGGGATGGGCCCTGCTCGGGGCCGCGAGCGGCATCGCCGGGCCTGCGCGGGGCGCCCTGGCGCCGCCCCGCGCAGGCCCGGCGCCCGTGACGTTCACCGTGACCGTGCACAATCATCTGCGACATACGCTGCATGGCTTTCGCATCAAGCGTGAAACGGACGAGCGTCCCGAGGGCTGGCAGTTGATCGGCGACGTACCGCCGGGATCCACGAGCTTTCGCGCCGCGGTGGCGCAGCCGATCCTGTTCGGCAGCTTCCAGTTCCTGCTCGACGAGCCGGGCGCGCATGGCGACTATCTGATGGGGGCCTTTGCGGCGCCCCATGAAGCCCAGGTTCGCATCGACATCCCTCCCGGCGCGTGGCCGCGCCGACGTGCCTCGGCGGCATCGCCGGCATCGGCCACGCCGCCAGCCACGCCGCCAGCCACGCCGCAGGCTCCGCAGCTGGCGCGGTCACAGCCGTCGCTGCGCACCGCGCTGCGCGAGCAGCGCCTGCAGCGGGTCGCGGCCGATGCCGCGGATGCCTCCGGGGCCATGGCGTGCCGGCAGTTCGCGCTCGGCGGCGCCGGATTCCTGCGCTGCGCCAGCAGCCGCCTGAACTTCCAGGCGCCCACCCAAGGGGCCGTGGCCGCGCTGGGATTCGGCCGCTTCATCGCGCGGCGCTCGGTCGCCGAACTGCTGGATGTTCCGCTGGTGCGCGCGCGCGGGCTGAGCATGCTTGCCATGAACCAAATCGATTTCCACGTCGGCGCCGTCTCGCCGAGCGGCACCCCCATCGAGCACGAACCCCTGGGCAGCTACGTCGGGCTCGCGCTCGGCACCATCGGCGGCTTCGAGACCATGGGCCGCTTCGTCGAGGCCGTGCCATCACCCACCGGAAGTTTCCGCGCCAGTTGCTCGCGCATCTCCTACGACGAGATCACGGGGCTGCTGGTCGCCAGCTGCGATGGGCCGAACGGCGCGCAATGGTCGCAGATCGACGTGCTGGGCAGCTGCAACGGAGGGGACATCGCGAACCACGACGGCACGCTGGGCTGCGAGCGCCCGCCAGGCTCGTACCTGCAGACCTGCCGCGACGTGCGCTATCTGGGCGGACAGCTTCGCGCGCTGTGCAGGACCAGCACGGGCACGCTCGAGCAGCGCTCGACCCTCGACTACCCGGGGGCCTGCCCGGACGGCGCGGGCGTGGCCAACGCCGACGGCCACCTGCAGTGCGAAACACCCGTCGAGCCACCTCCGGCACTCTGAGCCGAGGCGGGCGTGCACGCCGTCCACCATCCGACGACAGGCGCAGGCAACTTGCGCGGATGCGTCGCTGCCGTAGCCCTTGCCGCATCCCTGCTGCCCGCCGCCACGTGCCTGGCCGAGCCCGCCGGCACGGCGCCCCTGCCCCTCGCACCGACCGCATTCCACGTCCGCAACGGCATGCGTGCCACGCTGTACGGCTTTCGCATCAAGGTCGGCGAAGGGCCATGGCTGCGGGTCGGCGACCTGCCGCCGGGTGACAGCCGCGTCACGGCGCTCACGCCCGCGGCGATCGGCATCGGCAGCTTCGCCTTTCAGCTCGCTGCGCAGCGTGGTGGCGACACCTACCTGATGGGGGCCTACGCGCCACCGCAGGCCGGGAAGGCTCGCATCGAGCTGCAGGCCGAGCCCGTGGACGTGCTGCGCGCGGCTGGCATGCGAGCCGGGTCGAGCCCAGGCTCCTTCGTGCTGCGGCACGGCGTGCGCGGCGCGGCGCACGGCATGCGCCGAGCGCCGCGCCTGCCCGAGGCGGCGCTGAACCACGCGCTGCCGCTGGTGCGCGTGCCGGGCTCCGAACTCGACGCATCGAGTGTCATGATCTGCGCCTCGGTGTCGCGCTACTACGCGCTGGACGCATGCATCGGCATGCACGCGATCTATTTCAGCGTGCTCGCAGCCGGTGTCGGGCAGGGAGTGGCGGTGGGATACTTCTTCAGCCAGCACAGCGCCCAGGAACTGGAGCAAGCCTATCCCGTCACGGCCCTGAGCTTGGACGGGCGCTTCGATGCCAGGGTGTTCGTCTCGCTCATGCCCCGGCGCCTGCTGGGAGTGTTCGTCGGCGCGGGCTGGATCACCGGAACCAGGGTCGCCCCGGTGGGCATGTTCATCGCGCTGAAGCCGCGGCCGCCCGAAGGCAGCTACCAGCAGACCTGCACGCGCATCCGCTATGTCGCGGCCACGGGCGAGCTGTACGCAGACTGCTGGTCACGCCGCGGCACCATGCCCAGATCGAGCCTGCCATACGCGTCGTGGTGCCACGGCGGAGAGGTCGGCAACGACGACGGACAACTCGTTTGTGAACGCCCGCCGGGCAGCTACGCCGAAACATGCGATGCGGTGCGCTACCTGCATGGCGAGTTGCGCGCGCGCTGCCGCACCCCGGACGGCAAGCCGCACCTCAGCACGCTGCACTATGCGCGCGACTGCGCAGCCACGTCGCAGGTGCACAATCTCGACGGAGCCCTTCGCTGCGACGATCCGCTGCCGTCCGGGCCGCCACCCGGGCCCTATCTCGCCTCGTGTCGGGACATCCGGTTTCGCGACGGTCTGCTGACGGCGAACTGCGGCGGGCTGGACACGCAGGCGACGGCCTTGCGGCTGGACTATCGGCACGACTGCCAGCCAGGCAGCGAAGTGCTGTTCCTGGCGCGCTATGCACGCCCGGGGACGCTGTGCTGCGCGCAGCCGCGACCGTCGAGCCGCGACGCAGGGCCGCAGGCCTCCGCAGGCAGCTCAAGCCATCGCCGGGCCGCCCCGAGATGGCTTGACCCCCAGGGGGGGCGGGCTGGGCGCAGCCCGGCCCTGGGGGTTCAGAACGGAGCGGCGTGGCCGAGGAGCCGGGAGCCGAGCCACAGCGCCCCGATGAGGATCGGCTGATGCAGCAGATAGAAGCTCAGCGGCCAGCGCCCCATCCAGGCCAGCACCGGAATGCGCGGCAGCGCGCGCAGCGGACGCAGTTCCACGCGCCGCAGCAGCGCGCCAAGGCCGGCGCCGATCCAGAACACTCCCAGCCACGGCAGCAGCGGCACGTAGTCCTCGGTGATCGGCTTGCGCGTGATCAGCCCGGTCCAGTTCCACCACGGCGGGTTGAAGCGCGCGGCGCCGAACAGATGGGGTGCCGCGATCGCCAGCGGCGCCAGCACCAGCACCCAGGCCCCCAGGCGCCGGCCGACCAGGCGATGCACCAGCAGCATGCCTGCGACACCCTGGAGGATGCCGAAGTAGATGAAGCTCTCGGGAAAGAGCAGCCAGCTGCCTGCCACCACCAGCAAGCCGGCACCGAAGATCTGCCCCCAACGACGCCAGAAAGCCCATTCGCTGCGCCGACGCTGGTCGCTCACCGCCTGGGCGAGTCCGGCGCTGACCAGGAAGGTGCTCACGATGCACACGCGCTGCCACAGCCAGATCGGGTCGGTGTAGAAGTCGGTATGGAGGTAGCCGAACCAGTTCAGGTCGAAACTGAAGTGGAACGCCATCATCCACAGGATGGCCGCGCCGCGCAGGCTGTCCAGCCCGGCGAAGCGCCCGGCGCCGGCGCGCATGGGATGCTGCAGGTCGCGGAAGATCATGCGTCCCTCACGCACACCAGGCCCTCGCATTGCGGAACATGCGCATCCAGGGCGAATGATCGCCCCACTCCGACGGCGCCCAGCTGAACTGAAGTCCGCGGAACACGCGCTCCGGATGGGGCATCAGCGCCGTGAACCGCCCGTCCGGCGTGGTCACCCCGGTGAGCCCGCCGGCGCTGCCGTTCGGATTGAGCGGATAGGTCTCGGTCGGTCGGCCGTGACCGTCCACGAAACGCAGCGCCGAATCGACGCGTGCGATGTCGCCCTGACGCGAAAAGTCGGCATATCCCTCGCCGTGCGCCACGACGATGGGCATGCGGCTGCCGGCCATGCCGCTGAAGAACAGCGACGGTGAAGCCAGCACCTCGACCATCGACAGCCGCGCCTCGTACTGCTCGGAGCGATTGCGCGTGAACCGCGGCCAGGCCTGCGCCCCGGGGATCATCGGCGCCAGCGCGGCGAGCATCTGGCATCCGTTGCACACCCCCAGTGCGAACGTGTCGCTGCGCGCGAAGAAGTCGGCAAAACCCTGTTCAAGCATCGGGTTGAATCGAATGCTGCGGGCCCAGCCCTCGCCCGCACCGAGCACATCGCCGTAGCTGAAACCGCCGCAGGCCACGAGGCCGCGGAACGCACGCAGGTCGGCGCGCCCCGCGAGCAGATCGCTCATGTGCACGTCGTGCGCGTCGAACCCGGCGCGGTGCATGGCCCAGGCCATCTCGCGCTGCGAGTTCACGCCCTGCTCGCGCAGGATGGCGACCTTCGGACGCGCGCCCGAGGCGATGAACGGTGCCGCCACATCGTGCTCGAGGTCGAAGCCCAGGCTCGCATGCAGGCCCGGATCGTCGCCGCACGCCGCCGCATGCTCGGAATCGGCGCATTCGGGGTTGTCGCGCCGGCGCGAGATCGCGTGCGATACGTGGTCCCAGTGCGCCAGCAGCTCGGCGCGCGGCACGGCCAGCATGCGCCGCGAATCGCGCCACACCTCGAGCTGGTCGCCGCCGGCGACCTGGCCGACGACATGGCTGCAGGCCGACAGTCCGTGCGCCCGCAGCACGCGCAACACCGCGTCGCGCTGCTCCAGGCGCACCTGCAGCACGACGCCGAGTTCCTCGTTGAACAATGCGCGCAGGGCCAGGTCGTTGCGTCGCTCGGCCACCTGTTCGGCCCAGTTCTTGGCGTCGCCCTCGTCGGGCAGCGCCTCCGACGCGGCGATCAGCAGGTCAAGGTTCAGCGCCACGCCGGCGCGCCCGGCGAACGCCATCTCGCAGACCGTCGCCCACAGGCCGCCGTCGCTGCGGTCGTGGTAGGCCAGCACCATGTCGCGCTTGCGCAACTCCGCCAGCGCCGAGCACAGGTGCGCGAGATCGTCGGGATCGTCCAGGTCGGGCACCGGCCGCGCCGCCTGGCGCAGCGCCTGCGCCAGAATGCTGCCGCCCATGCGCTGGCGGCCGTGGCCGAGATCCACCAGCACGAGCACGCTGGGCCCCTGATCCAGGCGCAATTGCGGGGTCCATGCGCCGCGCACGTCGTCGAGCACGGCGAACGCCGACACGACGAGGGACACCGGCGAACTCACCGCCCGCTCCGCGCCCGCCTGCTGCCAGCGGGTGTGCATGGACAGGGAGTCCTTGCCCACCGGCACGGAAATGCCCAGGCGCGGGCAAAGCTGCTCGGCCACGGCGCGCACCGTGTCGTACAGCGCGGCATCCTGTCCGGGCTGGCCGCACGCGGCCATCCAGTTGCACGACAGCTTGACCTGCGACAGCGCGTGCAACGGCGCGGCCAGCAGGTTGGTCAGCGCCTCCGCCACCGCCATGCGCCCGCTCGCGGCCGCATCGGCCACGGCCAGCGGGGTGCGCTCGCCCATGGCCATGGCCTCGCCGCGCGTGCCGGCGTAGTCGGCCAGCGTGATGGCGCAATCGGCCACCGGCACCTGCCACGGCCCGACCATCGGATCGCGCTGCGACAACCCGCCCACGGTGCGGTCGCCGATGCTGATCAGGAAGCGCTTGCTGGCCACGCTCGGGTGGCGCAGCACGCTGGTCACGGCCCACGCCGGGTCGACCCCGGTGAGGTCGATGGGCGGCAGTTGCAGCGCCTCGCGCCGCACGTCGCGCAGCATGCGCGGCGGCTTGCCCAGCAGCACGGACATCGGCATGTCCACGGGCGCCGCACCGAGCAGGCGGTCGGACATCTGCAGCAGCGCCGGATCCTGCGCGCGGCCGAGCACCGCGAACGGGCAGCGCTCGCGCGCGCACAGCGCGGCGAATTCGTTGAGCGCCTCGGGAGCGAGAGCCAGCACGTAGCGCTCCTGGCTCTCGTTGCACCAGATCTCGCGCGGGCTCATGCCGCTTTCCTCGACCGGCACGTCGCGCAGTTCCAGGCGCGCGCCCAGCCCGGCGCCGTCGACCAGTTCGGGCAGCGCATTCGACAGGCCGCCGGCGCCCACGTCATGGATGGCGAGAATCGGGTTCGCCGCGCCCAGCGCACGGCAGGCGTCGATGACCTCCTGCGCGCGCCGCTGCATCTCCGGGTTGCCGCGCTGCACCGAATCGAAATCCAGGTGCTCGGCGTTGCTGCCGGTGGCCAGGCTCGACGCCGCCCCGCCGCCGACGCCGATGCGCATGCCCGGCCCGCCGAGTTGCAGCAGCAGCGTGCCGGCCGGGAACGCCGTCTTGTGGGTGTGGGCATCGGAAATCTCGCCGACGCCGCCGGCCAGCATGATCGGCTTGTGGTACCCCCAGTGGCGCCCGCCGGCGTCCTGCTCGAACACGCGGAACACGCCGCACAGGTTCGGGCGACCGAACTCGTTGTTGAAGGCGGCCGCGCCGATCGGCCCGTCGATCATGATCTGCAAGGCGCTGGCCAGGTGACCGGGACGGCCGACATCCTCGCCCTCCCAGGGTTCCGGTTGCTGCGCATCGAGGCGCAGCGCGGAGACGTGAAACCCGCTGAGCCCGGCCTTCGGCCGCCCGCCGCGCCCGGTCGCGCCCTCGTCGCGGATCTCCCCGCCGGCGCCGGTGGCGGCCCCCGGGAACGGCGAGATCGCGGTCGGGTGATTGTGGGTCTCGACCTTCATCAGCGTGTGCACCAGCGCAGGCTCCGCGGTGTACAGGTGCTGCGCGCCCTGCGGCTGCCAGCGCTGCACGGGGCCGCCGTGCATCACCGAGGCGTTGTCCGCATAGGCCACGACGGTGCCCGCGGGGTGCGCCGCGTGGGTGCCGCGGATCATGCCGAACAGCGATTGCGCCTGTTCCTCGCCGTCGATGATGAAACGGGCATTGAAAATCTTGTGCCGGCAGTGCTCGCTGTTGGCCTGCGCGAACATCAGCAGTTCGACGTCGCTGGGGTTGCGTGCGAGCTGCCCGGCGAATGCCTGCACCAGGTAGTCGATCTCGTCATCCGAAAGCGCCAGGCCCTGCTCCAGGTTGGCGCGCACCAGCGCGTCGCGCCCGGCGCCCAGCACGTCGACGGTGCGCAGCGGCTGCGGCGGCAGATCGAGGAACAACCGATGTGCTTCGCTGCGCGCAAGCAGCACGCTCTCGGTCATGCGGTCGTGCAGCTGAGCGCCCAGTTCCCGCAGGGTCTGCGGCGCGAGCGGGCGCGCGCGCCGCGCCATGCGAAACCGGAACTCCACGCCGCGTTCGATGCGCCGCACCGCGGCGCCGCAGTGGCGCGCGATCTCGGTGGCCTTGCTGGACCAGGGCGACAGCGTGCCCAGGCGCGGCACCACCAGCAGCGAGGGCCCGTCCAGCGGTCCGGCGTAGGGCTCGCCGTACTCGAGCAGGGCCTGCAGGCGGCGCTGCAGCGCTGCGTCCGCGGGCTGTTCGGTGGCCACCCAGTGCACGAGGCGCGCGTGCAGTTGCTCGATGCCCTCGGCACCTGCGGCGCGCAGCCGCTGCAGCAGCGCCTGCAGGCGGAACGCGGACAACGCGACGCCGCCGTCGAACTCGGCGATCGACGGCATTGCCGCGGGCTGGGAGGGGGACGGGACGGAGGCGGAGAGGCTGGAAGCGGACAAGGCGGAAACTCGCGAAACGACCAAACGGCGGACTGGATCTGGCGCGCCGGGGCAGGCGCCCCGCGCGGTGCGGCGCAGCCTGGCCGGAACCGCGCGGCCTGCGGCGCTGCGCGCCATTGTAGGCGGCGGGTGGGCGTGCCGGAGGCGCCGCCGGCCCTCGCCGCGCACGCGCGCCCACGCGGTGAGACACGCGCGCCCACGCGGTGAGATAATGGGGACATGAGCATTTCCATCAAAACCGAGCAGGATCTGGTCGAGCTGCGCGTCGCCGCACGCCTCGGCGCCGAACTGCTCGACTACCTCACGCCCTTCGTCAAGGCCGGCATCACGACCCGCGAGATCGACCGCCTCGCGCACGACTACACGGTGCAGGTGCAGGGCGGCATCCCGGCACCGCTGAACTACGCGCCTCCGGGCTACACGCCCTACCCCGCGTCCATCTGCACGTCGGTCAACCATGTCGTTTGCCACGGCATTCCGAACGACCGCACGCTGAAGGACGGCGACATCGTGAACATCGATGTCACGGTGATCAAGAACGGCTGGCACGGCGACACCAGCCGCATGTTCGTCGTCGGAAAGGTGCCGCCGCATGTCGAGCGCCTGTGCCGCATCACCTACGAGGCGATGTGGCACGGCATCACGCAGGTACGCCCCGGCGCCTACCTCGGCGACATCGGCCATGCCATCCAGACCTTCGCCGAGGGTGCGGGCTACAGCGTGGTGCGCGAGTTCTGCGGCCATGGCATCGGGCGCAAGTTCCACGAGGATCCGCAGGTGCTGCACTACGGCAGGCCGGGCACGCTGCAGCAGCTGCGCCCCGGCATGGTGTTCACGATCGAGCCGATGATCAACGCCGGGCGGCGCGAAATCCGTGAAATGCCCGACGGCTGGACCATCGTCACCAGGGACCGCTCGCTGTCCGCGCAGTGGGAACACATGGTGCTGGTGACCGAAACCGGCTACGAGGTGCTGACGGTCTCCGCCGGCACGCCGGCGCCGCCGGCGTTCGTCGGCGCGTCGCAGGCCGCCTGAGCAGGCGCGCGATGGGGGCCATGGCAACGCCCGACATCGTGTCGCAGGCGGCCAGCGTGCGCAGCGACTGGCGTGACGCGCGACAGCGTCACTTCGACGACTTCCGCGCGAATCCACGACGCCTCTCGCACCTGCTGCGCGGCGTGTGCCGCGAGGCCGAGCAGGCGCTGCGCCGCCTCTGGAGCCTGTCGGGCATGCCCGCCGATGCCGCGCTGCTCGCCGTCGGCGGCTTCGGCCGCGGAGAACTGTTTCCCGGCTCGGACATCGACGTGCTGGTGCTGCTGCCCGACACGCCCGACGAGGCCGCGCAGGCGGCCGCCGAGCGCTTCGTGGCGGCCTGCTGGGACGCCGGCCTGGAAATCGGCCCGAGCGTGCGCACCGTGCAGGCCTGCGTGGAGGAATCGGCCGCCGACCTCACGGTGCAGACCTCGCTGCTGGAGGCCCGCCCGCTGTGCGGCGACGCCGCGCTGGCGCGGCGCCTGCGCACGGCGTGGAACGCCGAGCTGGATCCGCGCGCGTTCTTCCAGGCCAAGCTGCTGGAGATGCGCCAGCGCCACGCCAAGTTCGAGAACACCCCGTACGCCCTCGAACCCAACTGCAAGGAAAGCCCGGGCGGCTTGCGCGACCTGCAGATCCTGTTGTGGGTGGCGCGCGCCGCGGGGCTGGGCTCGACCTGGCAAGGACTGCGGCGCAGCGGCGTGCTGAGCGCCTACGAGGCGCGCAAGATCCAGGCCAACGAGCGCGTGCTCAAGCGCATCCGCGCCCACCTGCACCTGATCGCCGGACGCCGCGAGGACCGTCTGGTGTTCGATCTGCAGACGGCGGTGGCCGACTCGCTGGGCATGCCCGCCGATCCGACCAAGCGCGCCGGTGAAGGCCTGATGCAGCATTACTACTGGGCCGCCAAGGCGGTGGAGCAACTCAACCAGATCGTGCTGCTGAGCATCGAGGCGCGACTGTGGCCGGAGCTCGCCGCGCAGCAGGGCCGTCCGGTGCGCGGCATCGACGGCGTGCGCGACGACATGTTCCTGGACAAGGACGGCAGGCTGGAGCCGGTCGACCTGCAGCTCTACGAACACGATCCCCCGGCGATCCTCGAGACCTTCGTGGCCTTCACGCTGGCGCCCGGCATCCACGGACTGACGGCGGCGACCCTGCGTGCGCTGTACCACGCGCGCGAGCGCATGGACGCCGGCTTCCGCGCCCACCCGCGCAGCCGTGCCGCCTTCATGCGCATCCTGCGCGCGCCCAGCGGCATCACCCATGCGCTGCGCCTGATGAACCGCACCAGCGTGCTCGGGCGCTACCTGCCGGCGTTCCGGCGCATCGTGGGGCGCATGCAGCATGACCTGTTCCACGTCTACACGGTGGATCAGCACACGCTTATGGTGGTGCGCAATGTGCGGCGCTTTTTCATGCTCGAGCATGCCCACGAGTATCCCTTCTGCGCGCAAGTCGCGGCCGGACTCGAGAAGCCCTGGCGCCTCGTGCTGGCAGCGCTGTTCCACGACATCGCCAAGGGGCGCGGCGGCGACCATTCCCAACTCGGTGCGGTGGAATTGCGCCGTTTCGCGCGCGCCCACGACATGCAGCGCGAGGACACGGAGTTCGTCGCCGCGCTGGTCGAGCACCACCTGACCATGTCGCGGGTGGCGCAAAAGGAGGACCTGAGCGACCCCGACGTGGTGCTGCGCTTTGTCGCCCAGGTCGGCAACGAACCGCTGCTCACCGCGCTGTACCTGCTCACCGTGGCCGACATCCGCGGCACCAGCCCGAAGGTCTGGAACGGCTGGAAGGCCAAGCTGCTCGAGGACCTGTACCGCGCCACGCTGCGCGTGCTGGGCGGGCACATGCCCAACCCGCAGGCCGACATCGAGCAGCGCCGCGCCGAGGCGCGACGCCTGCTGAACCTGCACGGCACCGACGAGCGCGCGTCGGCGGCGCTGTGGGACACGCTGGATTCGAGCTACTTCCTGCGCCACGATCCGGCCGACGTGGCGTGGCATACGCGCGAGCTGCTGCTGCGCGGCGCCGGCGCGACGCCGCTGGTGAGTTGCCGCCTCGCCTCGCACGGCGAGGGGCTGCAGGTGATGGTGTACTGCCCCGACCAGCCGGACCTGTTCGCGCGCATCTGCGGCTTCTTCGATAGTCACAACTTCAGCATCCTGGACGCCAAGGTGCACACCACGCGGGCCGGCAACGCCTTCGACACCTTCGTCGTCGCCGAGCCGTCGCTGGCGCAGCGCTATCGCCACCTGATCTCGCTGGTCGAGTCGGAACTCGCCCGCACGCTGCGCGAGCGCGGGCCGCTGCCGGAGCCGGTGCGCGGCCGGCTGTCGCGCCGGGTGCGCCACTTCCCGGTGCAGCCGCGCGTCGACCTGCGCGCCGACGAGCGCGCCAACAACTGGATTCTCAGCGTGCGCGCGAGCGACCGCACCGGGTTGCTCTACGCCATCACGCGCGTGCTGGCGGCGCGCGGCATCGACGTGCAACTGGCCAAGATCAGCACCCTGGGCGAGCGCGTCGAGGACACCTTCCTGCTGCATGGCGACAGCCTGGGCAGCGAGCGCACGCAGATCGCGCTGGAAAGCGAACTGCTGGCCGAACTGGCGCCGCAGTAGCGCGCGCGCCAGGCCGGCGCCGCAGTAGCGCGCGCGCCAGGCCGGCGCCGC
>JAKAZQ010000006.1:11655-114500 GCA_021815805.1 Pseudomonadota bacterium
GGCGCCGCAGTAGCGCGCGCGCCAGGCCGGCGCCGCAGTAGCGCGCGCGCCAGGCCGGCGCCGCGTCAGGGCGCCGCGTCAGGGTGCCGCGTCAGGGTGCCGCGTCAGGGTGCCACTTCAGGGCGCCAGCCCGGCGCGGCGCAGGCGCGCCTGCAGCTCGTCGATGCGCTGCAGCAGTTCCAGCGCCAGCGCGGCGCCTTCCAGGTTCACGCCGAGATCGCGCTGCAGGCGCTGCACGCGCCGGGCCACGAACAGCGCCTCGCCGGCAAAGCCGGGCTCGTCGCCGGCATCGGCGAGCGGCTGGAGAATGGAGGCCTGCACCAGCTGCAGCACCCAGGCCTCCGACTCCCCGCAGGCGCGCGCGATGTCCACGCGGCGCAGCACCACGCGCTGATCCATGGTAAGGCACTCGACGACAGGGGTTTGCATGATGGATGGTGGCATTCAGGCGCCAGTCTCGGCGCGCGGATCGAAGGACACTTCGGCGGCCATGCGACGCCACAGCTCGGCGGCCCGGGCATCGTCGGCCGGCGGCAGGCGCAGCTGCAGCTCGACGTACAGGTCTCCGGCCGGTTGTCCGGGCAGGCCGCGCCCCTTGACGCGCAGCCGGCCGCCCGACTGCGAACCGGCCGGCACCTGCAACTCGATCTGCCCG
This sequence comes from Pseudomonadota bacterium, assembly GCA_021815805.1. Taxonomy (GTDB): domain Bacteria; phylum Pseudomonadota; class Gammaproteobacteria; order Burkholderiales; family Burkholderiaceae_C; genus Thiomonas_A. Next base: position 12,311 of record JAKAZQ010000006.1, read on the forward strand.
CCGGGCACCGGCACGCGCACTGCAGCTCCCAGCGCCGCTTCCCATGGCGCGACGGCAAGGGTCATGTAGAGATCGCGACCCACCACGCGCCAGATGCGATGCGGGCGCAGGCGAATCTCCAGGTACAGGTCGCCCGCTCGCCCGGCGCCCGCGCCGCCCTGCCCGGCCAGCCGCAGGCGCTGGCCCTCGCGCACCCCCGCCGGAATGCGCACGCGCAGGCTGCGTTCGACCAGGCGCACATGTCCCGCGGCGTCGACCTGCGGACTCTGCAGCGTGATGGTGCGCTCGGCGCCCTGCAGCGCATCCTCGAGGTCGATGTCGATGCGCGCATGGTGATCGGCCGGCGCCGGCGCATCCGCGGCGCGCCGCGGCCCGCGGCGTCCGGCAGCGCCGAACAGGGATTCGAAGAACTCGCTGAAGGCGCCGGTATCGTCCGCGCCGAACGGCGCCTGCCCGTCGCCGCTGAACTCGAAGCCGCTGCCCCAATCGGGCGGCGGCTGAAACTCCTGGCCGGCCTGCCAGCGCGCGCCGAGGCGATCGTAGGCGGCGCGCTTTTCCGCGTCGCGCAGCACCTCGTAGGCCTCGCCGAGTTCCTTGAAGCGTTCCTCGGCCTGCGGCTCCTGGCTGACGTCGGGGTGGTATTTGCGCGCCAGCTTGCGATAGGCCCGCTTGATGTCCTCGTCGCCGGCGTCGCGCGCCACCTGCAGAACCTGGTAGTAGTCCTTGAATTGCATGCTGGTTCCAGGGCTCGGCGCGGCATCCACGGCCGCGGCTCGCTGCCGCAGCGACGCCGGGCATCCGCAAGCAGCCGGGGCCGTGCCGCGCGCGACCGCGCGAGGCGCTGGCGCGCCGGATTGTCACAGGACATTGCGGATTGTAGGACTTGTTTTCCGCATCGCAAGGAATCGGCCGCGCGTACCCAAACGGCATGCGGAATTTCGCGCGCCGCCCGGTGAGGTTTTGCGTACCTCTTGTTTCCTTTCGTGTTTCCTGTTGCACAGGGTCACGTTCGAGACATCTGTGCCGCTTCAACTCTGGCCTGTCTCGCGCGCGGTCGTGCCCGGCTCCGCGGCCCGAGGCATCGATCCCACGATTCGACCAGGAAAGGCTTCCAGCATGACAAGAACCCGCTTCGCCCTCAGCACCCTTGCAGCCGCCACGGCGGCCGCCTTCGCCGCCGCCCCGACCCAGGCGCAGACCGTACAGGCGCTGGGCAGCGTGCAGGCCACGGCCGCGACCGCCGGCAACGCGAAGTCAAGCCAGTTCGGCAGCAAGGTGTACACGCGCAAGCAACTGCTCCAATCGACGCAGGCGGTGAAGACCGTGTCCCGCGATGCCATCAGTCTCGTCGGGCCCGCCGCATCCGGCATGCAGGCCCTGGGCATCCTGCCGAATGTGAAGATCAGCAGCTACAGTCCGATGAGCGTGTCCAGCCGATCCACGCTGTCGATGCGCGGCGTGAAGGTCGGCAACAACAGCATCCCCGGCGACCTGGCCAGCAATTCCATCACGGCCGAACTCGATGGCGTGCCGCTGAACAGCCTGATCCAGGGCACCGGCTGGCACTCCCCCGAGGTGCCGATCGGCGCCCTGCTGCAGGGCATCAATGTCGTGCAGGGGCCTGGCGACGCGCGTGACCGCTGGTACGACAGCCTCGGCGGCACGGTGAACTTCATCCCGCTGCAGCCGAGCGGCCGCCCGCTCAGCAAACTCGATCTGTCGCTGGGCAGCTACGGCACCCGCGTGCTGTCCGTGGTGCATACCACCGGGAACTTCCACGGATGGTCCTCGGTGTTCGGCGTCGCCGATGCCTCCAGCCACAGCTTCCGCACCGGCCCCACGCTGAAGTCCAAGACGCTGCAGGGCTACTTCAAGACGCGCAAGAGCATCGAGAACGGCAGCCTGAGCTTCGGCCTGTATTCGCTGGACAACAACGAGCACCGCCCGAACATGATCCCGGTGAGCGCCTCCGACGCGGCGGCCAACGGCATCTACCTCAACGGCACCGGCGGCAGCGGCGAGCTGTACAGCCAGCAGACCTCGGGCTTCTACTCCACGCTGTCTCCGTCGCTGTGGCAGAAACACATCTACATCAAGGACAACATGGCGTGGACGCGGCTGCGCCTGAACCTCGAGCCGGGCTTGAAGCTCTCCAACCTGGTGTTCGTGCGCAATGGCAACGTCGAGCACTTCCGGCAGGACTACTTCGTCAACGCCGGCGCGGCAGCCGCGAATGGCGGGGAGTACTACGTCGAGCATTCGCTGAACTACGGCGACAAGCTCACCTTCGACCAGCAGCTGAACCGGCAGAACACCCTGAGCTACGGCGGCTATTTCCTGTCGTCGCGATCGATCAACGACTACATCGGCTACACGCCGAACTCCTCGATCAGCGTCAATGAAAACAGCGGGCTGACCACCGCCGATATCAACAGCATCGGCGCCAACACGACGACGAACATCTACTGGGCAGCCTTCCTGCAGGACAAGTTCCGGCCCGTGCCGTCGCTGGTCATCGTCCCCGGGATCCGCTTCGTCAGCTTCGAGACGAATTTCTCCAACACCACCCAGGCGCAGGCCAGCAGCCTCGGGTTGAGCCAGGCCTTCGCCTCCAGCACCAACACCGGCGACCCGACCCCGGACTCGGCGACCAACTTCCACAAGTCCGAGCCTTCGCTGTCGCTGAACTGGAAAATCCATCCGGGGCTGCACGCCTTTGCCAGCTACGCCATCGCCTACCACAATCCGCGCGACGGCAATTACGACCCGATCACCACCCTCGCCCCGAATCTGGCGCTGCTGCAGCTGGTGAAGGCGCAGAGCTTCGACACCGGACTGCGCTACTCCGCGCGCCACGTGGCCGGACTGCGCGACGTGTACGCGGGAATCGACTACTTCGACACCAAGCTGTCGAACGAAACGGTCAAGTTCAGCAACCTGGTGAACAACCAGCGCCAGTTCGCCACCGGCGCCGCGACGTTGCAGGGCATCGACCTGCAGCTCAGCGCCGACGTCAACCGCAACTGGAAGGGCTTCGCCAACCTGGGCTGGCTGGACTCCCGCTGGGACAGTTACTACAGCTTCCACTCGAGCCAGAGCTTCGCCGGCCAGCCGGTGTCGAACTCTCCCAAGATCACGGCCAACCTCGGTCTGACCTATCGCTACTTCTCCAGCGCGGGCGTCGTCGACACCACGTTGTGGGACCAATACACCGGCCCGCAGTACATGTTCGACAACAATCTGGTGGCGCCCACTTCGCAGCAGATCCCCGGCTACAACCTGCTGAACCTCAGCGTCAAGGACCGCATGCCCCAGCTCATCCCGGGCACCAAGCTGACGACGCTGTCGCTGAGTGTGATCAACATGCTCAACAAGCAGTACAACTCGACCGAGTACATCTCCTCCGGTGGCTATTTCAACACCCCCAACGGCGGCTACCCGATCGCCAACCCGGGTGCGCCGAGGGAGATCTTCGTCAGTCTGTCGGCCGCGTTCTGACGCGGCGCTGCGACCCCGGGGCCGGGCACGCGAAGCTGGGGCCGGGGATCCCGGAGCGGGCCATGCCTGGCCCGCCCCGGGCGACCACTGCCATCGGCCGGGTGTGCCTGCAGGCGGGGACAGGACACTAGGATGGAGAGCGCGCACACGCAGGCGCGCGAGCCCCAGCCCCATGCCCTTCCTCTCCTCCAAGACCTCCTGGCGCCACTGCTTCGTCGCCTCCAACATCACTGCCGGCCTGGTCACCGTGCTGGTCGCCTACACCAGTTCCGTGGCCCTGGTGTTCGAGGCCGCGCGCGCCGCCGGCGCGTCGCCGCAGCAGACCGCCTCCTGGTTGTGGGCGCTGGGCATCGGCATGGGCCTGACCTGCATCGGGCTGTCGCTGCGCTTTCGTGCGCCGGTGGTCACCGCGTGGTCGACTCCGGGAGCCGCGCTGCTTGCCAGCGCCCTGCACGGCGTGCCGATGGCGCAGGCGATAGGCGTCTTCGTGTTCGCGTCGGCGCTCGCCGCGCTGGCGGGATTCAGCGGCGCCTTCGAGCGCCTGATGCACCGCATCCCCCGCCCGCTGGCCGCGGGGATGCTCGCCGGCGTGCTGCTGGAGTTCGGCCTGGGGGTGTTCCACGCCCTCGGCGGCCAACCCCTGCTCGTCGGCGCCATGCTGCTGACGCTGCTGCTGGCGCGACGCCTGGCGCCGCGCTACGCGGTGGCGCTGGCCTTCGCCGCCGGAGTGCTGGTGGCGACGCTGGTCGGGCACTGGCGACTGCCCGCGCTGCCGCTGCACCTGACACATCCGGTCTGGGTGACCCCGCGATTCGCCTGGGGCAGCCTGCTGGGCATCGGCCTGCCGCTGTTCGTCGTGTCCATGGCCTCGCAGAACATGCCGGGAATTGCCGTGCTGCGCAACAACGGCTACGCCACACCGGTTTCTCCGCTGGTCGGATGGAGCGGCCTGACCGGGGTGCTGCTGGCTCCGTTCGGCGCCTTCTCGTGCAACCTGGCGGCGATCACGGCGGCCATCTGCATGGGGCCGGAAGCCGATCCCGAGCCTTCGCAGCGTTGGCGGGCGTCGGTCTGGGCGGGAGCGTTCTATGTGGTCACCGGGCTGCTCGGTGGCAGCGTCGCGGCGCTGTTCGCCGCCTTCCCGCAGGCGCTGGTCGCCGCGATCGCCGGGCTTGCGCTGCTCAGCAGCCTCGGCAACAGCCTGCTGTCAGCCCTCGCCGAAGATGCCTGGCGCGACGCCGCGCTGGTGACCTTCCTGGTCACGGCCTCGGGCTTCAGCCTCGGAGGCATCGGCAGCGCGTTCTGGGGACTCGTGCTCGGACTGGGCACCGCGGCACTGGGTCGCCGCGCCTGAGCGGGCGCGGCGCGGGCCATGGCGATCAGTGATCGCCGTGCCAGCGCTCGTCGTCACCATGCCAGCGCCGGTCCTCCTCGCCGCCATACCAGCGCGCGGGGGTGGGCGGTGCGTAGGCCGGCTGCACGACATAGGGTTGCGGGTACACCACTGCCGGCTGCGGCGCGTACACCACGGGCGGCGACACCACCACGGGCTGGGGCGGGGGTACGTTGCCGAGTTGCGCCGCCACCCCCGGCGCGCCCAGAAACAAGGACCAGAAGGGCTCGTCGGCGTGCGCGTTGACGAACAGGCCGGCCCCCAGCAGAAGGGCGGCGGCGGAAATTTTCAGTTGACGAGTCATGCTCAAGGCGCTCCGGGTTCGTGATGCATCGTGGCTCCACCCCCTGTGTTTCATTCGATATTTTTCACAATTGAATGTGATTTTTTCCCACATGTTAGTCTCGCCGGACCCTCACGCGAAGCCGCCGGCACGCGCGCGTTGCCACCGCGCTACAGGCGCGCCGAGGCGCCCTTGCGCAGCGTTCAGTCGGCCTCGAGCAGGAAGGGCAAGGCCGCGTCGAGCAATTCGCGCGGCGCCTCCTCCGGGATGTAGTGCCCGCACGGCAGCGTGCCGCCGCGTACGTCGCGGGCCACTTCGCGCCATTCGTGCAACGCGTCGAAGCAGCGCTGCACCACCCCGTGCTCGCCCCACAGGATCTGCAGCGGCATGTCCAGGCGCGCGCCGCGCGCACGGTCGGCCGCGTCGTGCTCGAGGTCGATGCTCGCCGCCGCGCGGTAGTCCTCGCACAGGCCGTGGGCGCCGCCGGGTTGCCCCAGGCAGCGCGCATAGGCCTGCAGCGCGCGCGCATCGAACGCCTCCAGGCTGCCGTGCCGGGTGCGCATCAGGTCGCGCACATAGGCCGCCGGATCCGCCTCGATCAGGCGCTCGGGAATCGGCTTCGCCTGAATCAGGAAAAACCAGTGCCAGTAGGCGCGCGCGAAGGCTTCGTCGGTCTGCCGATACATGGCCAGCGTCGGCGCGATGTCGAGCAGGGTCATGCGGCGTACCGCCTGCGCGTGATCGGCGCCGAGGCGGTGCGCCACGCGCGCCCCGCGGTCGTGCGCGAGCACGCTGAAGCGCTCGTGGCCGAGGCCGCGCATGAGTTGCATCAGGTCGCCGGCCATGGCGCGGCGGCTGTAGTTCGCGTGGTCGGGCGCACCCGCCGGCTTGGACGAATCGCCATAGCCGCGCAGATCGCACAGAACCACGCGGAAGTGCCGCGCCAGTTCGGCCGCGACACGGTGCCAGATCACGTGGGTCTGGGGGTGCCCGTGCAGCAGCAGCAACGGCGCGCCCTCGCCGCCCTGCAACGCGTGCAGCCAGACGTCGTCGGCGGTGCGAACGCGGCGGGCTTCGAAGCCGGGGAAGAACCAGGCGTCGTCTTCGGCAGTGGTGTAGGCAGGCGCATTGTTCATGGGCCATAGCATAGAAGAAAGACCGATCCTTGCGAGGATCGACCGCCCGCCGCAGCGGGCATCTCGCCGTCGCCCCCTTCCGTGTCCGAACGCCACCCCACCGAGACCCCTGCCACCGCCTGGTTGCGGCGACAGGCGGCCGAGTTCACGCTGCACCCCTATGCGTATGTCGAGCATGGCGGCGCGGCCTGGGCCGCGCAGGCCCTCGGGCTGGATGCGCACGCCGTGCTGAAGACCCTCGTGATGCAGGATCAGGCGGCACGCCCGCTGCTGGTGCTGATGCACGGCGACCGCGAAGTCTCGACCAGGCAGCTGGCGCGCCTGCACGGCACCAAGCAGGTACGGCCCTGCGCGCCCGAGGTCGCCGAGCGCCACAGTGGATACCGCGTCGGCGGGACGTCGCCGTTCGCGCTGCGCAAGCCGATGCCGGTGTACCTTGCCGTCGGCGCGCTCGAGCTGCCTCGGGTGTACGTCAACGGCGGACGCCGCGGGCTGCTGCTGGGCATGCCCCCCGGCCTGCTGCAACAGCTGCTGCAACCCACGCTGGCGGACTGCGCGCAGCCGGGCTGAAGCGGCGCAGGCGCGCGCGCTGCGACCGCGGCGTACGGGCGGGATTCCCCCGCCGCAACTACGGGCTTCTGGACAAAACCCCTGGCGGTCCCTATGCTCCACTCGTAACGATAGTCATTCTCATCCGTATTCTCATGCGCGAGCAAGCTCCGTCGGGCGACTTCGCCTGCCGAGGCGCGCCCCTCCGCCGCTGCCTTCACGACGCACCATGTCCGACTCGCGCGCCATCGCATCCGCTCCGCCCAGCGCCGCGCCGCCCAGCGCCGCCCCGAGCAGCGCCGCTCCTGCCGCTCCTGCCGCTGCCGCCTCTCCCGCCTCTCCCATCACGCGGCCAACCCCCGGTGCGCCGGCCAGTGCCCCCGCCTTCTCGCTCGACCGTCTGCGCACCACACGAGGCGCGTCGCGCAACGCCGCGTTGCGCCTTGTCGGCTGCCACGCCACCACTCCCGCGGCGCTCGCGCGCAGGCTTGGCCTGCTCGGACTGCGCCCGGGCGCAGAGCTGAGGGTGCTGCAGGGACCCGACGCGCGCGGCGCCGTGCTCGCGGTGGGCACCGCGCGGCTTGCACTGAGCCTCGATCTCGTGCGCCAGCTCCAGGTGGCAGCGCTATGAAGGCCTGCGCCGAAGCCTGCGCCGGGGCGCCGCGCCCGGCGAAACCACGCCTGGGAGAGCCACGCCTGGGAGAGCCACGCCTGGGAGAGCCACGCCTGGCACTCGCCGGCGCCCCCAACTGCGGCAAGAGCACGCTGTTCAACCTGCTCACCGGCGCCCGCCAGAGCGTGGGCAACTGGCCCGGCGTCACCGTCGAGCGCCACAGCGGCTCGCTGCGTCTGCCGTCCGGCAAGGCGCAACTCGTCGACCTGCCGGGGGTGCACAGCCTGCTCGGCGGCGGTGGCGAGGATCAGCGCGTGGCTCGCGACTTCCTGCTCGACCAGCAACCCGATCTCGTGATCCACGTGCTCGACGCGTCGAATCTGGAGCGGCATCTGGCGCTCACCGCCGAGTTGCTGCATGCCGGCTGCCCCCTCGTGGTGGTGCTGAACATGGTCGACGAGGCCCGCGCCGCCGGCTTCCAGGCCGACGCCGAGGCGCTGCGCTCGCGCCTGGGCGTGCCGGTGGTGCCGATGGTGGCACGCCGCGGCATCGGGCGCGACGCTCTGCTGCGCACGATCGACTCGCTGCTGCAGTGCGATGCCGGCACGCCGCGCGGCGGCGCGACGGTGGACGCCGGGCTGGCTCCGGAACTGGAACAGGCCTGCGCCGCGCTGGCCGCGGCGCTGCCGGGCGGGACAGCGCAGCGCCGCCGGCTCGACGCGCTGCGCATGCTGGAAGGCCACGCACCACCGCCCAGCGCCTCGCTGGCGCTGGCGCTGCGCCGCCACACCGCGGCGTTGCGCGAACGCTTCGGCGAGCACGCGGCCGATCTGCTCGCCGCGCATCGCTTCGACTGGGCATGCCGCAGCGCCGAACACACGCTGCGCGTGACCGGCACGGGCGCGCTGCGCCGCCGCCTCAGCGAAGGGCTCGACCGCCTGGTGCTTCACGAATGGCTGGGCATACCGATCTTCCTCGGCGTGCTGTATCTGGTGTTCGTGCTCAGTTTCAATGCCGGCAAGGTGTTCCAGGAGTTTTTCGACAAGGGCTCCGAAGCCCTTCTGGTCGACGGCTTCGGGCATCTGCTGCTCCAGTCCGGTCTGCCGTCCGCATGGGTCGGCGCGCTGGCCGGAGGCCTCGGCGGCGGCCTGCACCTGGTGGCGGCGTTCATTCCGCCCATCGCGCTGACCTTCATGCTGCTGGCGCTGCTCGACGATTCCGGCTACATGGTGCGCGCCGCCTACGCGATGGATCGCTTCATGCGCCGCGTCGGCCTGCCCGGCCACGCGCTCGTGCCGATGGTCATCGGTTTCGGCTGCAACGTGCCGGCCATCATGGGCTCGCGCATCATCGACGACGCGCGCGGACGCATGCTCACCGCGCTGGTGCAGCCCTTCATGTCCTGTTCGGCGCGCCTGACCATCTACATGGCCTTCGCCGCGGTGTTTTTTCGCGAACACGGCGGGCAGGTCGTGTTCGCGCTGTACACGCTGGGCATCGCCTGCGCCCTGCTGACCGCGTGGCTGGTCGGGCGCACGGCGTTGCCGGGCAGCCCGTCGCCGTTCGGCGTCGAGCTTCCGCCCTACCGCCTGCCGACGCTGCGCAGCGTCATGCTGCAAAGCTGGCATCGCCTGCAGGTATTCATCTGGCGCGTCGGCAAGGTCATCGCAGCAATCGCCGTCGTGCTGTTCCTGCTGCCGGGAGTCGGCTGGATCGACGGCGGCCTGCGCGCCAGCGACACGGAGCACTCGCTGCTGGCCCAGGCCAGCCGCGCGCTGGTGCCGCTGTTCCGGCCCATGGGTCTGCAACCCGACAACTGGCCCGCCGTGGCAGGGCTGGTGGCCGGTGCGGCCGCCAAGGAAATCGTCATCGGCACGCTCAACGGCATCTACCAGCGCGAGGACGCGCAGCAGCAACTCGAGTCGTTCCGCGAACCCCGGGTCGGTGCGCGCCTGCTGGACGCGCTGCGAACCATTCCCGACAACGCGCGCAGCTTCGTCGGCACGCTGGCCGACCCGCTCGGCCTGCGGGCCCTGCAGTCCAGCACACGGGCCGGCGAGGCCTCCGGCGCCAGCCGCGGGACGCTGGCGCGCCTGGCACGCGATTTCAGCCCGCTTTCGGCGCTCGCCTATCTCGTGTTCGTGTTGCTGTACGTACCTTGCGCCAGCACCATGGGGGCGCTGCGGCGCGAGGTCGGCTGGGGCTGGATGAGCTTCTCGGTGGTCTACGGAGTGCTGCTGGCCTGGACCTGCGCCACCGCGCTCTACCAGCTGGGCAGCTGGTCGGCACATCCCGGGGCTTCGGCGCTGTGGCTGCTGGCCTGCGTCGGCGTGCTCGGCGGCGTGGTCGGCGCGCTGCGCCGGTGGGGCCGCCACGTCCACGGGCGTCGCGCCAGCACGGCGCTGGCCGGACTTGGTGCGCAGGCCGGTCCATGAGCAGCGCACGGCGCCATCGCACGCGGCCATCGCGTTGCGCGCTCGGGGGGCCGCGCCCGTGAACGCGACCCCGGCCGGCGGACTGTTCCTGCTGCGCGAGACCCTGCGCCAGCAAGGGCCTCTGTCGCGCAGCGAACTCGCGCGGTGCCTGCGGCGCCCGCCGTCGGTGATCCAGGCCATGCTCGAGCATTGGGCGAAGCGCGGGCGCCTGCAGGTGGTCGCGCCGGCGGCTGCGCAGGCGCAGCCCGCAGCGGGCTGCGCGCCGCGCGCCTGCCATGGCTGCGCTGGCTGCGCGACAGCGGGCGCCGACGCCCGCGACGGCGGCGGCGCGGAGCCTCGCTACGCATGGTGCGAGGCACGTCGCGTGGATCTGCGCGTGGATCTGCGCGTGGATCCGGGCGTGGATCCGGGGGTGGATCTGCGCGTGGATCCGGGGGTGGATCTGCGCGTGGATCCGAGCGTGGATCTCGGCGTGGGTCAGCGCGTGGCCGGCGCATCGGCGCCGCGCTGACCGCGGCGCCGGCCGCGCCATGCAGCGCACGCCGCCGCCGGGTCTTGAAAACCCCGCGACAGCTCACAGATCCAGGCCATGGGCGTTGCCGCAACCCCGGCACGCGATCCCGACCCCATTTTCCGCAAGGAGCACGCATCATGGTCGCAACCATGCTGAGAACCCCGGCGAGCTGGTTCGCCGATCTGGAACGCCTGCAACGTGAACTCGACCGCGACCTGGCCGGACTCGGCCTGCCGGTGAGCATTCGCGCCGCCAGCGGAGCCGGCTTTCCCGCGATCAACATCGGATCCACGGCGCAGGCGGTGGAGGTGTACGCGTTCGCCCCCGGCATCGATCCCGCCAGGCTCGAGGTCACGGTGGATCACAACCTGCTGACCATCAGCGGCAGGCGCGATCTGCCGGCGCCCTCCGGGCAACAGGAGCGCTACGCCGAGGAGCGCTTCCACGGCAGCTTCCGCAGAGTCGTCAGCCTGCCCGACGACATCGACGCGACACAGGTCGAGGCGCGCTACGTGGACGGTGTTCTGCGCGTGCGCGTGGCACGCCGCGAGGCGTCGCAGCCGCGTCGCATCGCCGTCAGCTGAGCCCACCGCGTTCCGACCCCTCCCCCACCCGGAGATCCGCCATGACCACCGAACAGCCGGCTACCCGCCAGGCCCCGAGCCAGGCCAATGTCACCGAACGCACGCGCGGCACGCGCGTGCAGCCCCCGTCCGTGGACGTCTTCGAAGATGCCGAGGGCATCACGCTGCGCGCCGACATCCCGGGCGTGCCGCGCGAGCAGCTCCAGGTGCAGATCGACGGCGACAACCTGACCCTGCGCGGCGAGCTGGAGATCCCGCTGGCGCAGGGCATGGAGCCGTTCTATGCCGAGATGCGTCACGGAGCCTGGCAGCGCAGCTTCACGCTGTCGCGCGAACTGGACACCCGGGCCATCCAGGCCAGCGTGAAGGACGGAGTGCTGGAACTGCGCATTCCGAAGGCCGAACACGCCAGGCCGCGGCGCGTGCCGGTCGCGGCAGGCTGAGCACGAGGTGTCGTGCGCGGGCATGCCTGGCATGCCCGCGCTGCCGCGGATGCGGCCTTGTTCGGCCGGCACCCCGCACAGCGGGGGGTGGCGCATGCGCCGATCGGCGATACCACTGGCGCGCGCAGGCGACAGCACGCAAAATGCAAGCATGCACGCCGTGCGTAACGGGTTTCGCCCTCCTTTCGGTTCATGACTACCACCACCGTTCCTCCCGAGGTTCTCGAACTCGCGCAAACCGGCGACATGGTCGCCCAGGAGTGGCTGGGCGATCACCTGCGCAACCAGGGCCAGCACGATCAGGCCGGCATCTGGTACGAAAAGGCCGCCGCCCAGGGCTCGCCCAGCGCCCAGTACAACCTGGGCTGGATGCACTACCACGGGCGCGGCGTTCCGCAGGACTACGCCCGCTCGATGCACTGGTGGAAAAAGGCGGCCGAGCAGAACATGGTGCGCGCCATCGGTTCCATCGGCATCCTGTTCGAGAACGGCTATGTGGTGCCGCGCAATCCGGCCGAAGCCGCGCGCTGGTACCGCGCGGCGGCGGACCAGGGAGACGCGCCGTCGAACTGGTTCCTGGGGCGTCTGTACCAGCAGGGCCAGGGAGTGCCGCGGGATCGCGAAATGGCGCAGCATTTTTTTCGACGCGCCGCCGAACAGTCGCACCGCTCGGCCCAGTACATGCTGGGATTGATGCTGATCGCCGGACACGCCCGGCCGCGCTGGCCCGAGGGGCTCGATTGGTTGCGCCAGGCCGCGCAAGGCGGATACGACCAGGCTGAATACATGCTCGGCGTCACGCTGCAGCGTGGGCGCCGGGCGCCGCGCGACCTGCGCGAGGCGCTGCACTGGCTGACACGGGCGGCCGAGCAGGGCCATGCCAAGGCGCAGTACCAGCTCGGCAAGACCTACTGGCGCGGCATCGGCGTGCTGCCGGACGTCGGGCGCGCCAAGCACTGGTGGAAGCTCGGCGGCGCCCAGCGCCACATTCCGAGTCGCGAAGCCCTGCAGCGACTGCGCCGGCAGATGCAGAACCACGGCATCGATTTCGAGCAGACCGACTTCACGCCGACGGTGATCGGCCAGGTTGCCGGACGGCGCAGCCGCGGCTGAGCCGCGCCCGCCGCCGCGGCACGGCCGCGCGGCGCGGGCGCTGCGGCCTGGCGAGTCTCAGGCGCTCGCCGGGCGCGGGTCGGAGGCTTCGCGGGATTGACGCAGCGAAGCGTCGCGGCGACCGGCGAGCAGCTTGCGGGCCATGCTGAAGCGATGCACCTCGCTGGGGCCGTCGTAGATGCGGAACGCGCGCATGTCGGAAAAGATGCGCGACACCACGCTCTCGCCGGTCACCCCCTGCCCTCCCAGAATCTGCACGCAGCGGTCGACGACGCGCCAGGCGGCCTCGGAACACACGACCTTGGCGCGGCTGGATTCGAAGTTGCAGCGCTCGCCCTGATCCAGCATCCACGCGGTGTGCAGGATGTGCAGCCGCGCGGTCTGCAGGTCCATGTCGTTGTCGGCGAGCATGAATCCCACTCCCTGGTGTTCGCCCAGGGCCTGCCCGAAGGCGCGGCGCTGGCGCGCGTAGGCCAGCGCCTCGTCATGGGCGCGACGGGCCTGCCCGAGCCAGCGCATGCAATGCGTCAGGCGAGCCGGCGCGAGGCGTACCTGCGCATAGCGCATGCCCAGACCGAGTTCCCCGAGCACATCGCGCTCCGGCACGCGCAGGCCGCGCAGGCGAACCACGCCATGTCCGCCGGTGAAGCAGGAATCCATGGCTTCCATGGTGCGCTCGACCTCGATGCCGGGGCGATCCATGTCGCTGAGGAACATGGTGGCCGAGCCATCCTCCATGCGCGCCATGATGATCGCCAGGCCCGCGCCCTGCGCGCCGGTGATGAACCACTTGCAGCCATCGATCACGTAGTCGCTGCCGTCGCGCACGGCCGTGGTGCGAAGCATCGACGGATCGGCGCCGGCGCCCGGCGGCGGCTCGGTCATGCAGAAGCACGAGCGCATGCTGCCCTGCACCAGCGGACGCAGCCAGCGCTGGCGCTGCTCGGGCGACGCCACCACCTCCAGCAGGTGGATGTTGCCCTCGTCGGGAGCATGGATGTTCATCGCGGTGGGACCCAGCGCCGAGTATCCGGCCTCCTCGAACACCACCGCCTTCTGCACATGGCTCAAGCCCATGCCGCCGAATTCCGGCGAGGCATGCGGGGTCAGCAGCCCGGCGTCGCGCGCCAGTCCGACCAGTTCGTCGCGCAGCGACTCGGCGGGGCCGTGACGCCCCCAGCGCGTGTCGGACTCATACGGAATGATGCGATCCCGGATGAAACTCCGGACGCGATGCTGCAGTTCCTGCACGTCGGGACTCAGTGCAAAATCCATCGAATTCTCCTGGGCTGCGCGCGGCATCGGCGCGTGCGCTGATGTTATTCCAGCGCCGTCGCGCGGGACCTGTCGCTTGCCGGCGTGCCGCTCGCGCACGCATGCGTGCTCAAGCGGCGGCGTAGCCGTGCAGCTGGTCGCCCCCGTGCGCCGCATGCACGCTGGCGTTGAACGACACGATGATGCGGTCGCGTTCGCCGCGGTAGGCCATCGCCTGATGCGCCAGCCACGACGGGAACACGATCAACTGCCCGGGCAGCGGCGCGAAGTCGACATGCGCCGATTGCAGATAGGCATTGCCGAGATCGACGTGCGCGCCGCCCAGCTGGGCGAAGCGCGGACCGTAGAAGCGCGTGACGCCGTTGCGCTCCCCGAACAGCGGATCGGCGATGCGGCGGGCGTGCTCGTCCACCTGCACGCAGTACACCCCGGACCACGAGCAGTTGCCGTGGGTGTGCACGTCGTGGCTCGCGCCCTGGTTGGCGACCTGGAACCACATGCCGCGCAGGTGCACCTGCAAGGCCGGCGCCGGCTGCGGCCATGCGCCGCGGTTGGCGTGCAGCACCGTGGCATGCAGCGAATCGACGATGAAACGCACCAGATCCTGCCATTCCGGCAGGCGGATGCGCTGCAGCAGATCGTCGTCGCTGGCGAAAAACCCCGCCGGCGCCGCGCCGTCCGCCGCCTGCGCCTGGGCCACCGCACGCAGACTGCCCAGCACCCGCGCCAGCAGCGGATTGACCTGCTCGGCGCGCGCCCAGCGATGCACGCCCAGCGGCGTCGGCCACAGCTCCAGCAGGCCCGGCTCGGCCGCAGCCGCCGTCATGCCGCGGCTCCCGGGCGCCGCGCGGCTGCCGCGAGCAGCGAGGCGCCGGCGCGTCGGCACGGCCCGCTCATGACGCCACCTGCGCCAGATCCTGCGGCCAGCGCAGGCGATGGCCGGTGCGCTGCGCGAGCTCCTCGATGTCCTGCTCGGTGTCGATGTCGACGGCGTAGCGCCGGTTCGGGGTGTTCCAGCGCAGCACCTGCGCGGCATGCCGCTCCTGCCAGCGCCGGCAGGCGACGTCGGCGGGCGAGGCCAGAATCTGCTCGCGCACCGCGGCGCTGAACACCAGCGGGTTGCCGGGCTGGCCGTCGACCAGCGGCTGCACCAGCTCGATGCCCTGCGCGCGCTGCTTGTAGGCCTTGATCAGGTCGGCGACGTCCTGCGCATGCAACAGCGGCTGATCGGCCAGCGCCACCACCACGCAGTCCACCGCCGGCAGCGCCTGCAGGCCGACGCGCGTCGACGAGGCCTGCCCGAGCCCGGGCTCGGGGTTGCGCACCACGCTCACCGGGAACTCCCCGACCACCGGCTCGATGCGTGCGGCATGGTGCCCGAGCACGACCACCAGCTCGTCGACGCCGCCGCCGGACAGCGCGATCAGCTGGCGCCGGATCAGCGGCACGCCGCCGAGTTCCAGCAGGCACTTGGGCCTGCCACCGAGTCGCGAGCCCGCGCCGGCGGCGAGCAGCAAGGCGCCCACGCGCAGGCGGCTGTAGAGCCCGCCGCCGCCCTTCAGGATGCAGCCCACGGCGCTCAGTGCCCGCAGCAGGAGTGCGCGCCGGCCGTGATGCTCTCCGGCAGCGGCGGCGCAGCTTCGGCGGCCTGCGGCGCGCGCTGGCTGCAGCAGGAATGCGCAGCCGACGCGACGCTCTCCGCTTGCGACGGCGCCGGCTCCGCGGCCTGCGGCGTGCGTTGGCCGCAGCAGCTCGAGGCCGCCGCGGGCGACGCGGCCTGCGCGAGCTGCGGTGCGTCGGCCGGCGCCGACTCCACGCGGGCCATGGGGGCCGCGGCGCCGGCGCGACGCGCCGCGACCACCGCGGACAGCACCGACAGCGCGATCTCGGACGGCGTGTGCGCGCCGATCGGCGTGCCGGCGGGCGCCACGATCGACGCCACGGCCTGCGCGTCGGCGCCCGACGCCAGCAGGCTCTCGCGCAGCACCGCGGCCTTGCGACTGCTGGCGATGAACCACACGCCGCCGGCCTGCAGCGCCAGCGCGGCGCGCAGGCCCTGCAGGTCGCGCTGACCCTGCGTGGCGACGACGACGTAGGCGCCGGTGCCCAGTTCGCGCCGCAGCGCTTCAGCGTCGTCGGTGCGCAGGCACGCGACGCCCTGCGTGTCCTCGCCATGCAGGCCGGCGCCGGCCCAGACCACGCGCAGCCCGAGCTGCGGTGCCAGCGACACCAGGGATCGCGCCACCGGGGTGTTGCCGATCACCACCAGCAGCGGGTCGGCGAGCACCGGGTCGACGAACAGCTCCAGGGTTCCGCCCGAGTGGCAGGCCATGCCGAACTCGAGCACGTCGCCGAGGTCGCGCTCGCTGCCTTGCGCCGCCGGCGTGATGCGCACGCTGCGCGCGCGCCCGTCCTGCAGCGCCTGGCGCACCGTGCGCAGCACGGCCGGCTGCGCACAACCGCCGCCGATCCAGCCGTGGATGGTGCCGTCGGCCAGCACGAGGGCCTTGTCGCCCGGGCGCGCCGACGCCGGAGCCTGCACACGCAGCACGCTGACCAGCGCGAACGCGCGGCCCTGCTCGCGCAGGCGCGCGGCCTGGGTGATCCAATCGAAGCTTTGCATGGTCGTCTCCTGTCAGGGACCTTGAACCGGCCCGGCATGGCCGCGTGGCCAGCCCGGCAATGGGTGAGGCGGGACGCGCGCCGCGCCGCCGGCATGCGGCGGGCGGCCGGCGCGAGCCCCGGCGATGGATGGGAATGCGGCGGCGGACATCGGCGGCGGCCTTGCGCTTGCTCAGTGCAGCAGCCGGCGCGCCGCCGCCAGGTCGGCGATCGACGCGAGCGGGATGAAGCGCTCGATGCAGCCGCGCGCGCCCTGCAGCGCCGCCGCCGCCGGCGCGACCCGCGTCGGGTGGAACCAGCTGATGCGCGCGCCGCGCCCGCGCAGCGCGCGCAGCGTGTCGCCGAGCAGTTCCGGGGCGTCGGTGTCGAATCCGTCCGAGAACACCCATACGCGCGCGCCACGCACCAGCTGGTGACGCGCCGGGCCGCGCGCGAATTCGTGCACGCAGGCGGCGATGCGCGTGCCGGCGCCGAAACCCGCGGTGACGGCGTTGACCTTCTCCTGCGTGGCCGCGCTGTCACGACGCAGCAGCGGGGTGATCTCGGCCAGGCGCACGTGGAACACGAACACGCGCGCGTCGCACTGCAGCGCGAAGGCACGCGCCACGCGCAGGAAGAACGCGCCGTGCGCCTCCATCGAGCGGCTGACATCGGCCAGGATGAACAGCCGCGGCGGCTCGACGCGACGCCTGCGCCAGCCCGCCTGCAAGGGCTCGCCGCCCCAGGCCACGCTGCGCCGCAGCGTGGCGCGCAGATCGAGGCTGGCGGCCGCGGCCGCCGGCGCGCTGCGCCAGCGCCGCGTCGGCCGCGGGCGCAGGCGCTGCGCGATGTCGGCGGCCAGGCGCTGCAGCTGCGCGAGGTCCTGCGGCAGCCACATGCGGTGCTCGCGCGCGTCGAGCGCGTCGGTGCGACTGGCGCCCCCCTGCGCGCGCGGGCTGCCCGGCGACTGCTCGTCGCCCGGCAAGTCGTCGGCGCCGGCCTGCGACGCACTGGCGCCGGGGGCCTGCGACGGGTCGTGGGCGCGGTCCATGCGCTGGTGCAGCTCCTGCACGGCCTGCCGCAGGTCACGCGCACGCCGCGTCTGCTGGCTCACGCGCACGCTGCCGCGCACCCGCTGCGGCCACCAGAAGCGATCGAACACGTCGCGCCAGTTGCGCCAGTCGCGCTGGTCGCTGCAGGCGATGCTGCGCCAGGCGGCTTCCAGCGCCGCCGGCTCGCCGGGGCCGAGGCGCTGCGCGACCTGCATCATGCAGCGCTGCTCGGCGACGCCCACGCGAAACCCGTGATCGCGCAGCAGCGCGGCGAATTCGCCAATGCGCTGCAGCGGGGAGATGGCCG
This sequence comes from Pseudomonadota bacterium, assembly GCA_021815805.1. Classification (GTDB taxonomy): domain Bacteria; phylum Pseudomonadota; class Gammaproteobacteria; order Burkholderiales; family Burkholderiaceae_C; genus Thiomonas_A. Next base: position 30,107 of record JAKAZQ010000006.1, read on the forward strand.
GCGCGGCGTCCATGATCGGCTCGCTCAGGCGCCGTGGCCCTCGCGCATGGCCTGCGCGACCCCGGCGTCGCTGCGCTGCTCGAGCAACTGCAGCACGCGGTCGCCCTGCACGGCGAAGCGATCCTCCTGGGTTTTCAGCAGGCAGCCGAGGGTCGCCAGCAGCACCTCGACCTGCTCGGGCAGGCTGCGCTGGCCGAGGCCGTGCAGCGCGCGGATCCAGTCGAGGGTCTCCGCCACCCCGGGGGTCTTCGCCAGGTCCTGGCGGCGCAGCGCGTGCACGAAGGCCACCGCCTGCTCGACCAGGCGCGACTCGGCCTGCGGCAGCGACAGGCGCACGATGGCGGTTTCGCGCGCCAGGTCGGGATAGTCCAGATAGTGATACAGGCAGCGCCTGCGCAGGGCATCGGACAGCTCGCGCGTGCCGTTGCTGGTCAGGATCACCTGCGGGATGGTGCTGGCGCGCAGGGTGCCGATTTCCGGCACCGTGATCTGGTACTCGGCGAGCACCTCCAGCAGGAACGCCTCGAAGGCTTCGTCGGCGCGGTCGATCTCGTCGATCAGCAGCACGCACGCACGCGGCGTGCTGATGGCGCGCAGCAGCGGACGCTCGAGCAGGTAGTCGCGCCCGAACAGATCCTGCTCGCGCAGCGCCTGGCCCGCCGATTCGTGCAGCCGGATGGCCATCAGCTGGCGGCCGTAGTTCCATTCGTAGGCAGCCTGGGACAGATCCAGGCCCTCGAAGCACTGCAGCCGCACCAGCTCGGCGCCATGCACGCGCGCCAGCGCCGCCGCCAGCGCCGTCTTGCCGACGCCGGCGTCGCCCTCGAGCAGCAGCGGGCGCTGCAGCTCGCGCGCCAGCCAGCACGCCGTGGCCAGCGCCTCGTCGGCGACGTAACCCGCTTCGTGCAGCGCCTGGCGCAGCGCCCGCGGCGCGGCCATGGCCACGGCGGCCGGCGCCTCGGCATTCATGACGCGCGCCTGCTGAACAGGCTGCCGAACCAGCCCTTGATCAGCGCCCACAGCAAGGCCAGGCCGTTGATCTCGCGCGGGGCCTGGCGCGGCAGCGCGGCGGCGGGCGGCGCTGCCGGCTCGCCGGCGGCGGCCTGCGCGGCCGCGTCCGCCGCCGGCGCGGCGGTCTGCGCCGCCAGATGGCCGGCCGCGGCGCGGAAGTTGTCGACGAACTGCCCGAGCATCATTTCGGAAACCTGGGTCATCATGCGCCCGCCGAACTGCGCGAACTTGCCGTTGACGACGACCGTCGCCTGGCCGTGCAGCACGGAGCTGGCGGCGCCGTCGGCGGCCGGCTCGATGACCGCCGTCAGGTCCATCGACGCCGACGATCCGCTCTTGTCCGCGCCCTTGCCGCGCAGCACCATGCGACGCGCCGCGGGATCGCACTCGAGGACATCGACGGTGCCGCCGAACTGTGCCAGCGCGGGGCCGACCTTGACCTTCACCGCGCCCTTGTAGGAGGACTCGCCGGTCTGCTCGGTGATGGCCGCGCCGGGCATGCAGTGCGCGACCTCGCGCACGTTGCTCAGGAGGGTCCACGCGGCGCCGGCGTCGACGTCCAGCGGGTAGGTCTTTTCGAGTTTGACTTCCATGGTGTGGATTCGAGGTTGCGGAAAAGGCGGGGCCGGCGCGCGACCGGCCCCACCGGCCTCACAGGGCCACGCCGTGCTTGCGCAGTTCCTTCCAGACGCGGAAGGCGTTGTGCGGCATGTCCATGTGGGTGACGCCCAGGTGGGCGAAGGCGTCGACCACCGCCGACGTGAAGGTCGGGATCGAACCGACGTGCGGCGACTCGGCCACGCCCTTGGCGCCCAGCGGGTGATGCGGCGACGGCGTGACCGTGTAGTCGGTCTCCCACTTCGGCGCCTCCACCGCGGTCGGCAGGAAGTAGTCCATCAGCGTGTTGCCGAGCAGGTTGCCCTGCGCGTCGAACGGCATCTGCTGGCCCATCGCCACCGCGAAGCCCTCGGTCAGGCCGCCGTGGATCTGGCCCTCGATGATCATCGGGTTGATGCGCGTGCCGCAGTCGTCCAGCGCGTAGAAGCGACGCACCTTGGTCTCGCCGGTGGCACGGTCGATGTCGACCACGCACAGGTAGATGCCGAACGGATACGTGAAATTCGGCGGGTCGTAGTAGTGCACGGCCTCCAGGCCCGGCTCCAGGCCGGCCGGCGGCTGATGGTAGGCGGCCCACGCGATGTCGCTCATGGTCTTGAAGCGCTGGTCGTCGCCCTTGACCTTGAAGCGATCGATTTCCCAGTCCAGGTCCTGCTCGTTGACCTCGAGCAGGTGCGCGGCGATCTTGCGCGCCTTGGCGTGGATCTTGCGCGCGGCCAGCGCGATGGCCGCGCCGGCGACCGGCGTGGATCGGCTGCCGTAGGTACCCAGGCCGTAAGGCGCGGTCGAGGTGTCGCCCTCCTCCACCTGGATGACCTCGCTGGGGATTCCCAGTTCGGTGGCGATGATCTGCGCGTAGGTCGTCTGGTGCCCCTGGCCCTGCGTGATCGTGCCCATGCGTGCGATCGCGCTGCCGGTCGGGTGCACGCGGATCTCGCAGGAATCGAACATGCCCACGCCCAGGATGTCGCACATCTTGCTCGGCCCGGCGCCGACGATCTCGGTGAAGGTGACCAGCCCGATGCCCATCAGCGTCGGGCTGTTCGGGTCGGCGCGCTTTGCCGCCTGCTCGGCGCGCAGCTGCTTGTACCCGACGGTATCCAGGGCCTTTTGCAGCGCGGTGTGGTAGTCCCCGGAGTCGTACTCGAAGCCGAACGGGCTGTGGTACGGGAACTGCTCCTTGCGGATGAAGTTCTTCGCCCGGATCTCGGCCTTGTCCATGCCCAGTTTCTGCGCCAGCACGTCGACCATGCGCTCGATCAGGTAGACCGCCTCGGTCACGCGGAAGGAGCAGCGGTAGGCCACGCCGCCCGGCGCCTTGTTCGTGTACACGCCCTTCACGCTGGCGTGCGCGGCCGGGATGTCGTAGGAGCCCGAGCAGATGTGGAACAGGCCGGCCGGGAACTTGGTGGGGTCGGCGCAGGCGTCGAAGGCGCCGTGGTCGGCGACCACGTTGACGCGCAGCCCGGTGATGCGCCCGTCGGCCGTCGCCGCGAGTTCGCCGTCCATGTGGTAGTCGCGGGCGAACGCCGTGCTGGAGATGTTCTCGATGCGGTCCTCGATCCACTTCACCGGACGGCCGAGCACGATCGACGCGACGATGGCGCAGACGTAGCCGGGATAGATGCCGACCTTGTTGCCGAAGCCGCCGCCGATGTCCGGGCTGACGATGCGCACCTTGGACTCCGGGATGCCCGACAGCATGGACACCACGGTGCGCACCACGTGCGGCGCCTGCGAGGTGATCCAGGTGGTGAGGTCGCCGCGCACCGGGTCGAAGCTGGCCACGCAACCGCAGGTCTCCAGCGGGCACGGGTGCACGCGCGGGTAGTACATGTGCTGCGACACCGTGACCTCGGCCCCGGCGAACGCGGCGTCGGCCGCGCTCTTGTCGCCGGCCTCCCACGTGAAGATGTGGTTGGGGTGCTCGCGCGGCCCGTGCGCGCCCTCGGTCTTGCCGGCCAGGTCCTCGCGCAGCACCGGCGCGTCCGGCTGCAGCGCCGCGTAGGGGTCGATGACCACCGGCAGTTCGTCGTACTCGACCTCCACCGCTTCCACCGCGTCGGCCGCGATGTAGCGGTCGTCGGCGACCACGATGGCCACTTCCTGCATCTGGAAGTGCACCTTCTCGTCGGCCAGCACGGCGGCCACGTCACCCGCCAGCGTGGGCATCCAGTGCAGCTTCAGCGGCTTGAGGTCCTCGGCGGTGAGCACCGCATGCACGCCGGGGATCGCCAGCGCAGCCTCCTTGTTGATGCGCTTGATGCGGCCATGCGCGATCGGCGACCGCACGATGTCCATATGAAGCATCGACGGCAACTTGATGTCGTCGACGTAGTTGCCCTTGCCCTGGATGAAGCGGGCGTCTTCCTTGCGCAGGCGCGAGGCGCCCATGCCGGCCAGCGCGAGTTCGCGCGCTTCGGCGCTCTGGGACGGTGCGTTCATGTGTGTTGTCTCCGTCGTTGGGGTGCCTCAGGCGGCCTGCTCGGCAGGCTGCTGCAGCTTGGCCGCGGCATACTGCACGGCCTTCACGATGTTCTGGTAGCCCGTGCAGCGGCAGAGGTTTCCGCTCATGCCGGCGCGGATCTCCTCCTCCGTCGGATTCGGGTTCTCCTGCAGGAAACGATAGGCGCGCATCAGCATGCCGGGGGTGCAGAAGCCGCACTGCAGGCCGTGCTCCTTGTAGAAGCCCTCCTGCACGGCATGCAGCACGCCCTTTTGCGCAAGGCCTTCGACCGTGACGACCTCGGCGCCGTCGCACTGCACGGCCAGGTGCGTGCAGGCCTTCACCGAGCGACCGTCGATGTCGACCGTGCAGGCACCGCAGTGGCTGGTCTCGCAGCCGATGTGGGCGCCCGTCAGCTGCAGCTGCTCACGCAGGAAATGCACCAGCAGGGTGCGCGGCTCGACGGCCGCTTCCACGGTCTGGCCGTTGACTTTCATCGAGACGAGTTTCTTGGACATCGGGGGCTCCTGCTGCTTCATTGACCACGCGCCCAGGCCTTGCTGAGCGCGCGCTTGACCATCTGGGCGGCCATGGCCGTCTTGTACTCGACATCTCCACGCAGATCCTCGGCCGGCTCGCAGATCGCCGCGGCGGCCTCGGCTGCCGCGTTCAAGGCCTGCGCGTCGAGCGCACGGCCGAGCAGCAACTGTTCGGCCTGCGTCGCGCGCAGCGCCATGGGCGCGACGTTGGTCAACGCGATGCGCACGTGCTCGATGCGCTCGCCGCTGCGCCGCAGCACGACGGCGCAACCGGCGGTGGCCCAGTCGCCGGTCTTGCGCTTGAGTTTTTCGTAGGCCCAGCCGGTTCCCGGCTTGAACGCCGGCACGTGGATCTCGCACAGCACCTCGTCTTCCTGCAGCAGGGTCATGTAGGTGCCGAGAAAGAAACCGTCCGCCGCCACGGTGCGCCGGCCGCCCGGGCCCTGCAGCACGAAACTGGCGTCGAGCGCGATGGCCAGCGCCGGGTGGTCGTTGCCCGGATCGCCGTGCGCGATGTCGCCGCCGATGGTGCCGCGATTGCGCACCTGCGGGTCGGCGATCAGCGCCGCCGCCTCGGGCAGCAACGGCACCCGCTTGCGCAGCACCGGCGACGCGATGAGATCGTTTTCCACGGTCATCGCGCCGATCACCACGGTGTCGCCCTGCTCGCGGATGCCGCGCAGGGCATCGATGCGGTTGAGGTCGATGAGCGCCCCCGGTTGCGCAAAGCGCAGCTTCATCATGGGCAGCAGGCTGTGGCCGCCCGCGAGCAGCTTGGCGTCGCCGCCGAGACTGCTGAGCAAGGCGATCGCCTCGTCCACGGAGCGCGGAGCGTGGTACTCGAAACGCGGTGGAATCATGGATGTCTCCGAATTTGTCTAGGACAGACAAACTATACGGAGTCGTCACGCTTTTTGCACTTTATCAATACGTTTGCGCGTTTTCTCACCAAATGCTCGAAATCCTGCACCAAATGCACATCCCTGGGCACAAGACGCCCCCATCCCGGGGGAAGCTCCCGCCGGCGTCTACGGGAAAGTCCTTATAGGGTTTGCGGTGCGCTCGCGGCGCCGCGCTGCACGCCCAGCAGCGAGCGCAGGCGCGCGACCTCCGCGCGCGACACCGGAACCCAGGCCGGCGGCTCGCCACGCATGCGCAACTGCACCTTGCCGTCGCGCCGGCCGAGTTCGAGCACGGCGTCGAGGTTGACGATGAAGCAGCGATGCACGCGCACGAAGCGCTGCGGGTCGAGGCGCGCCTCGAGGTCGCCGATGCTCAGGTTGCAGAACTGGAATCCGCCATCGGTCAGCACGCGCGTGTAGTGCGCCTGCGACTCCAGAAACAGCACCTGCGAGGTATCGACGAAGGTCACCTTGTGGTTGGCGACCAGCGGCAGGCGGGCGAGCCTGCGCTTTTGCGCCCCGCCTGGCGCCGGCGCCGGCGCGGTGTCGGCGTTGGCCGGCGTCACGCCGCCCTGCACCACCAGCTGCGTGACGTCGTAGAACACGAGCACGAAGCCGGTGGTGCTGGTGTCCTCGCCGGCCAGGCGGGTCACCTTGATCAGCAGCACCTGCTCGGGAATGTTGATGATCATGGTCATCGGCGTCGCCGCCGCGACCGGACAGGCCGAGGCCTGGTCGAGCAGGAACGACACCTTGGCCGCCGAGCGCGGCGGGTGGAACGACGTCACCAGGTTCTCGAACGGCCGCTTTTCGCCCACCGGCAGGACGCGGCGCGCGAAGTCGTTCATCGCCAGCACCTTGCGCTGCGCGTCCAGGTGCACGACACCGACCTCGAATTTCTCGAACAGATAGAGGGCCGACGCGGGCCCGAGCGGCGTGGACATGCCGAACTCCCCGGGTCAGCCGCGCGGGCTCGTCGTCGGCGCCATGCCGGGCATCGCCGCCTCAGCCCCTTGCACCGGCCACGCGCACGCGCGCCGCCGGGCCGCGCGCATGCGCGCGCAGCAGGCCGAGCGCCAGCGCCGCGCCCCACGCCATGCCGGCCTGCATGGCCCCGAGCAACGGTGGCAGGGCGAGGCTCGTGGCCCGCAGCTGCGCCGCGCGCGCGAACAGCGGCATGCCCAGGTTCATGCCGGCCAGCATGAGCGCCAGGCAGAGCAGCGTGGACAGCAGGCGGCGCCATGTGCAGCAGCGCGACAGCGCCTGCCACAGGAGCGGCGCGCTGCCGCCCAGCACGAGCGCGGCGTTGCTGGCCGAAAGAAGGTCGAAGTGCCAGCGCAGCAGCTGCGAAAGCGGCAGGCCGGCGCCGCACAGCGACACCAGCAGCGCGAGCCGGCCGTGCGCGGCATCGAAGGCGAGCCCGGCCAGCATGCCGAGCATCGCCGCCGCCATCGTGCCGCGCGCCGGCAGCACCGCGGCCGGCATGTGGCGGTGCAGGCGCGCATGCGCAAGCATGCCGGCGGCCGCCGTGGCCAGGCAGGCGAGCAGCAGTGCAAGCGGTGACAACGATGGATTCATGCGAGCAGTCTTCGCCGCGCCCGACCCGCGTCGGGCATGCCCGCGATTGTGCGTCAGCCGGCGTCGGCGCGCCATGCGCGTTGCCCCGCATGCGCGCAGCGGCGCAGGCACAATGCGCGCATGCTTGCGAGTTACGTCCTGCTCGACCTGGAGACCACCGGCGGCAACCCGGTGCACGATCGCATCACCGAGATCGCCGCGCTGCGCATCGACCACGGCCAGGTCAGCGCGCGCTGGCACAGCCTGGTCGACCCGGGGCGCCCGATTCCGCCGTCGATCCAGCGCCTGACCGGAATCAGCGACGCCATGGTCGCCGGTGCGCCGGCCTTCGAGCAACTCGCGCCGCAGCTGCTGGAACTGCTGCAGGGCGCCGTGCTGGTGGCCCACAACGTGCGCTTCGACCACGGCTTCCTGAAGAACGCCATGGCACGCGCCGGGGTCGATCTGCGCGTGCGCACGCTGTGCACGGTGCGGCTGTCGCGGCGTCTCGAGCCGCACTGCAGCGGCCACGGGCTGGACGCCATCCAGCGCCGCCACGATCTGGTCAACCCGGCGCGCCACCGCGCCATGGGCGACGTGCAGGTGCTGCAGGCCTGGCTGCAGCGCATGGCGCAGGTGCATGGCGAGGACGCGCTGCGCGAGCATGCGCGCCTGCTGCTGCAGGCCGGCGCCAGCCTGCCTCCGCACCTGCAGAGCGACATCGACGCGCTGCCCGAGGGGCCGGGCGTGTACCTGTTCCACGGAGAAGGCGGCATGGCGCTGTACGTCGGCAAGAGCGTGAACCTGCGCCGCCGCGTGCTGTCGCACTTCCAGGCCGATCACCGCCAGGCGCGGGAAATGCGCATGAGCCAGGAGCTGCGGCACATCGAGATCCGCGAAACCGCCGGCGAACTCGGCGCGCTGCTGCTGGAGGCGCGCCTGGTCAAGCAGTTGCAGCCGCTGTTCAACCGCAAGCTGCGCCGCGACAACCGCCTGTGCAGCTGGCGCCTGGCCGGCGACGTGCGCGAGCTGCCGCTGCTCGCGCTGGTGCGCGACGAAGGGCTCGATCCGGCGCAGTTCGACCGCCTGTACGGCGCCTACCGCAGCCGGCGCCAGGCGCAGGACAGCCTGCGCGCCGTCGCCGAGCGCCACCAGCTGTGCCTGCGCGTACTCGGCCTGGAGGCCGGGCGCGGGCGCTGTTTCGCGCACCAGCTGGGTCGCTGCCGCGGCGCATGCTGCGGCGACGAGAGCCTGCAGCAGCACGCGCTGCGCGCGCAGGCCGCGCTGGCCGGCGAGCGCCTGCGCGCGTGGCCCTTCGAAGGCGCCGTCGGGGTGCGCGAAACCTCCGCCGACGGCCGCCGCACCGAGATCCACGTGTTCGAGCAATGGCGCCACCTCGGCACGGTGCGTGACGAGCTCGAGCTCGACGAACTGCTGCGCTCGCGACGCGACGACCCGGGCTTCGGCTTCGACCTCGACACCTACAGGCTGCTGCTTTCGCATCTGTGCGGCCCGCACGGCCGCGCGCCGGACCTGCTGCACCTGCCCGCGCGCCGCGCGGCCTGAGCGCCGGCCAGGCCCTGCAGCATGGCGTCGTTCACGCTGGTGCCCTGTCCCGCGACTACCTGGCATTTCGTTCGGGTGCCTGCGGGAGCGATCGGCGGCTGGGCGCCAGGGGGCCCCGCAGGCGCCGAACCCTTCGGGCTGAGGCGTATCGGGGCGCATGCGGCGTTGCAGCCACGGGGCAGGCCCCCGGCCCGGCCGCGCACCCGCGCATTGCCTGCGCCCCGATACGCCTCGGCGAAATGACAGGCATTTGCGCGACAGGACACTAGGATTTGGTCTGCGAACAACACCACGATCCAGGGAGGATGCCCATGACTTTGCGTATGCGACAACTGAGCGGCCAGGTGGCCGTGATCACCGGGGCTTCCAGCGGCATCGGCGCGGCCGCCGCGCGTGCGCTGCACGCCGAAGGCGTGCAGGTGGTGCTGGCGGCGCGCAGCCGGCAGCGCATCGCGGCGCTGGCCGACGAACTCGGCGCCGGCGCGCTGGCGCTGCCCACCGACGTCGGCGATGCGGCCCAGGTGCGCGCGCTGTTCGACGCCGTGCGCGAGCGCTTTGGCGGGCTCGACCTGCTGTTCAACAATGCCGGCGTCGGCTACCACGGCGCGTTCGAGCACGGCAAGGTCGACGAGTGGAAGGCCACCATCGACGCCAACCTGTGGGGCGTGCTGCACTGCACGCAGGCCGCGATCCCGCTGCTGCGCGGTCGCCCGGGGGCGATGATCAGCACCGTGTCCAGCGTCGGCGGTCGCCGCGGCATCGAGGGCTGGGCCGTCTACAACGCGACCAAGTTCGCCGTCGTCGGGCTGCACGACGCGCTGCGCAAGGAACTCGGCCCCGAGGGCATCCGCGTGTCCCTGATCGAACCCGGCGCCGTCTACACCGAATGGGGCCACAACGTGCCGGCGGAGCAGATGAAGGCACGCCGCGACTCGCTGCAGGCGCTGCACGCCGAGGATGTCGCGCAGGCACTGCTGTGGGCGTTCGCCCAGCCGCCGCATGTCAACGCGCTGGAGTCGCTGATCCTGCCGACGCGCCAGACCACTCCGTGAAGGGCGCGCAGCCGGCTCAGCCGGCGCGCGCCGCGCGCAGCTTGCGCCACAGCGTGCTGCGTGAAATGCCGAGCTCGGCGCAGGCCGCGGACTGGTTGCCGGCGCACTGCTCCAGGGTGCGCTCGATCAGTTCACGCTCCAGTTGCGCGCGCCGCGGCGCCAGCGCCGGCACGCCGCCGGCGCGCGCCCCCGGCTGCGCCCCAGCTTGCGCGCGCGGGCCCGCCGGCGGCAGCTCGGGCAGCAGTTCGGGCAGCAGTTCGCGCAACGCCTGGCGCAGCTGCGAGGCCTCGTCCTCGGCGATGCCGGCCACGCGCTCGGCCAGGTTCTCGAGTTCGCGCACGTTGCCGGGCCAGGCATAGTCCGTCGCCTGCTCGAGGACCTCGAGCAGCCCGCGCAGCAGCATCGAGCGCTGGCCCGCGGGCGTGCCGAGGCGCGCCAGGGCCTTGTCCAGCAGGTGCTCGGCCAGCGCCGGCAGGTCCTCGCGGCGCTCGCGCAGCCCGGGAAGTTGCAGGCGCAGGATGTTCAGGCGGTAGTACAGGTCGCGCCGGAACAACCCGGCCTCGATGCGCTGCGGCAGGTCGCGGTGCGTGGCGGCGATCACGCGCACGTCCACCGGGGTCGGCTCGGTGGCGCCCACGCGCAGGATCTCGCGCTCCTGCAGCACGCGCAGCAGGCGCGTCTGCAAGGCCAGCGGCATGTCGCCGATCTCGTCGAGGAACAGCGTGCCGGTGTGCGCGGCCTCGAACAGGCCGGTCTTGCCCGCCTTGCGCGCCCCGGTGAAGGCGCCCTCCTCGTAGCCGAACAGCTCGCTCTCGAGCAGGCTCTCGGGGAACGCCGCGCAGTTGATGGCGACGAACGGCTGGGCACGCCGACGGCTCGCCGCGTGCACGCCCTGCGCGAACAGCTCCTTGCCGGTGCCGCTCTCGCCGACGATCAGCACGGTGGCGTCGCTGCGCGCGTGGCGCTGCGCCTGTTCGCGCGCGCGCCGCATGGCCGGGCTGCTGCCGACCAGGTCCGACAGGCGCCAGCGCGTGAGATTGGAGGACGGGCGCGAGCGCGCACGCAGGTTGCGATCCACGCGCTGGATCGCCGCCGGGTCCTGGCAGGTCAGCACGGCCCCGGTGCGCACGCCGCGCTCGACGATCGGGGTGCGGCTGAGCACCAGGGTCTGGCCGCCGAAGCGCACGATGTCCTCGGCCTGCTCGATGCCGTCGCGCAGCGTGCGGGCCAGCGTGAACTCGGGGGCCACGTCGCCGAGCACGCGACCCAGCAGTTGCTGGCGCGTGCGCCCGAGCAGGCGCAGCATCGGCGGATTCACAGCCTCGATGCGCTCCGACTCGTCGACGGCCACGACGCCGTCGCGCAATTGCTCGACGATGGTGTTCAGGCGTTCGCGCTTGGCCGCCGCCAGGCGTGCCGCTCGCGCCACCTCGACGGCGTCGTCGATGGCCGCCCGCACGGCGTCGTGGGAGTACAGCAGGATGCCGCGCATGCCGAGCTGCTCGGCCAGCCCCAGCACCATGCCGGGCGCCACCACGACCTCGACGCCGGCGTCGCACAACTCGCGCACGCAGGCCGCGGCGTCGGCCTCGCTGCGATAGCTGCGCTGCACGATGTCGAGGGCGAAGCCGCGGCTGAACTGCTCGACCTCGCTGCTCGGCGCGCCGAAGCTGACCAGCGCGATGCGCCGCGACAGCGCGCGCGCGCGCGCCAGCGCCAGCATCAGGTCGAAGCCGCCGACCTTGACGGTGACCACCGGCAGCTCGCTGCGGCGGCGCAGGAAGGCGCCGTGCAGCCCCGCCGAGACCAGCACGTCCACCCCCTCGGCGGAACGCCGCGCCTCGATGTCCGCCAAGGCTTCCTCGAAGCCGCGATCCACCACGTCCACGCGCGCACGCCCGGCGTATTCGGGCGCCACGTCGTGCAGCAATTGCTTCAGGCGCAAAAAGCCGACAGCCAGGATACGCGGCGGGGACTCGGCGACGACGGGTGAGGCGCACATGATGGCGTGGGACAGCCGGAGCGTGAAGCAGGGGTTTCATTATTGAAACATGAATTTCATCTATGCGACACTGCTGCCATGTATACACGGGAGGCCCGGAAAAATACCTTTTTCATTCGCTGACTTGGACCACTCGGAGAGAAATTCTGCGCAATGGCATGCTCCTTGCAGAAACACCTGCACCCGGTCCTTACGCCCCCCATGCCATGAAAACTCCTGGAACTCTGTTTCGCGCCGCGCTCGCCGAGGAAACCCCGCTGCAGGTCATCGGTGCCATCAACGCCAACCATGCCCTGCTGGCGCAGCGCGCCGGCTATCGCGCGATCTACCTGTCGGGCGGCGGCGTCGCGGCCGGCTCGCTGGGCATGCCCGACCTCGGGCTCAACACGCTCGACGACGTGCTCACCGATGTGCGCCGCATCACCGACGTGTGCGCGCTGCCGCTGCTCGTGGACATCGACACCGGCTTCGGCCCGAGCGCCTTCAACATCGCCCGCACCGTGAAAAGCCTGATCAAGTTCGGCGCCGCGGCGTGCCACATCGAGGACCAGGTCGGCGCGAAGCGCTGCGGCCACCGCCCGGGCAAGGAAATCGTGCCGTCGCAGGAAATGGCCGATCGTGTCAAGGCGGCGGTGGACGCGCGCACCGACGACGCGTTCTTCGTGCTGGCGCGCACCGACGCCATCGCCGTCGAGGGCGTGGATCAGGCCATCGAGCGGGCGCAGGCCTGCGTGGCTGCCGGCGCCGACGGCATCTTCGCCGAGGCGGTGCCGGATCTCGCCACCTACCGACGCTTCGTGGACGCCGTCGGCGTGCCCGTGCTGGCCAACATCACCGAGTTCGGCAAGACCCCGCTGTTCACGCTGGACGAGTTGCGCTCGACCGGAGTGCGCATCGCGCTGTACCCGCTGTCGGCATTCCGCGCCATGAACAAGGCGGCCGAGAACATCTACCAGACCATCCGCCGCGACGGCACCCAGCGCGGTGTGCTCGACACCATGCAGACCCGCGAGGAACTCTACGACCGCATCGGCTACCACGACTACGAGCAGCGCCTGGACCGCGTATTCGCCGGGCAAGGCCGACCCGATTCCCAATGACCCGACAGGAGACCCCCACCATGACCGAATCCACCACCCCCGGTTTCAAGCCCAAGAAATCCGTCGCCCTGTCGGGCACGGTGGCCGGCAACACCGCGATCTGCACGGTCGGGCGCACCGGCAACGACCTGCACTACCGCGGCTACGACATCCTGGATCTCGCCGAGACCTGCGAATTCGAGGAAATCGCCCACCTGCTGGTGCACGGAAAGCTGCCCAACGGCGCCGAGCTGGCTGCCTACAAGACCCACCTGAAGGCCATGCGCGGCCTGCCGCTGGCGCTGCGCCAGGCCCTCGAGGCGCTGCCGGCGGCCAGCCACCCGATGGACGTCATGCGCACCGGGGTCTCGGTGCTCGGCTGCGCGCTGCCCGAAAAGGACGATCACAACCTGCCCGGCGCGCGTGACATCGCCGATCGCCTGATGGCCAGCCTCGGCTCGATGCTGCTGTACTGGTACCACTACAGCCACAACGGGCGTCGCATCGACGTGGAAACCGACGACGACTCCATCGGCGGGCATTTCCTGCACCTGCTGCACGGCCGCGCGCCGTCGGAGTTGTGGGTGCGCGCGATGCACACGTCGCTGATCCTGTACGCCGAACACGAGTTCAACGCATCGACCTTCACGTCGCGCGTGGTCGCCGGCACCGGCTCCGACATGTACTCGGCCATCACCGGGGGCATCGGCGCGTTGCGCGGGCCCAAGCACGGTGGTGCCAACGAGGTGGCGTTCGAGATCCAGAGCCGCTACGCGTCGCCCGACGAGGCCGAGGCGGACATCCGCCAGCGCGTCGCCAACAAGGAGGTGGTGATCGGCTTCGGCCACCCGGTGTACACGGTCAGCGATCCGCGCAACAAGGTGATCAAGGCGGTGGCGCGGCGACTCAGCGAGGACCAGCACGACCTGCGCATGTTCGCGATCGCCGAGCGCCTGGAGAGCGTGATGTGGGAGATCAAGAAGATGTTCCCGAACCTCGACTGGTTCTCCGCCGTGAGCTACCACCTGATGGGCGTGCCCACGGCCATGTTCACGCCGCTGTTCGTGATTTCGCGCACCTCCGGCTGGGCCGCGCATGTCATCGAGCAGCGCCAGGACGGCAAGATCATCCGCCCCAGCGCGAATTACGTGGGTCCGGACGACCAGTCGTTCGTGCCGCTGGCGCAGCGCGCCTGAGGCCACGGCCATGAACCAGCACTACCGCAAACCCCTGCCCGGCACCGGGCTGGACTACTTCGACGCCCGCGCGGCCGTCGAGGCGATCCGCCCCGGGCGCTGGGACACGCTGTCGTACACCGCGCGCGTGCACGCCGAGAACCTGGTGCGGCGCTGCGACCCGCAACTGCTCGCGGCCTGCCTCGAGCAGATCGCCGACGGGCGGCGCGACCGCGACTTCCCGTGGTACCCGGCGCGCGTGGTGTGCCACGACATCCTGGGGCAGACCGCGCTGGTCGACCTGGCCGGACTGCGCGACGCCATCGCGGCGCGCGGCGGCGACCCGGCGAAGGTCAACCCGGTGGTGCCGGTGCAGTTGATCGTCGACCATTCGCTGGCCGTCGAGTGCGGCGGCTACGATCCGGACGCCTTCGCGAAAAACCGCGCCATCGAGGACCGCCGCAACGAGGATCGGTTCCATTTCATCGAATGGTGTCGCAAGGCGTTCCGCAATGTCGACGTGATCCCGCCGGGCAACGGCATCATGCACCAGATCAACCTGGAGCGCATGTCCCCGGTGATTCATGCCGATGCCGGCGTGGCCTACCCCGACACCCTGGTGGGCACCGACAGCCACACCCCGCATGTGGATGCGCTGGGCGTGATCGCGGTCGGCGTGGGCGGGCTGGAAGCCGAGAACGTGATGCTCGGCCGCGCCTCCTGGATGCGCCTGCCCGAGATCGTCGGAGTCGAGCTGTCCGGGCGCCCGCAACCCGGGATCACGGCCACCGACATCGTGCTGGCGCTGACCGAATTCCTGCGCAAGGCGAAGGTGGTCGGCGCCTACCTGGAATTCCGCGGCAGCGGCGCCGCGGCGCTCACGCTCGGCGACCGCGCGACCATCTCCAACATGGCCCCCGAGTACGGCGCCACCGCGGCGATGTTCGCCATCGACGAGCAGACCCTGGCCTACCTGCGCCTGACCGGGCGCAGCAGCGAGCAGGTGGCGCTGGTCGAGGCCTATGCGAAGGCGGCCGGGCTGTGGGCCGACGCGCTGGTCGGCGCGCAGTACGAGCGCACCCTGCAGTTCGACCTGTCCGGCGTGGTGCGCAACATGGCGGGTCCGTCGAACCCGCATGCCCGCGTGGCCACGCGCGAGCTGGCGGCGCGCGGCATCGCACGCGCCTGGGAGCAGCTGCCGGGGCAGATGCCGGACGGCGCCGTGATCATCGCCGCCATCACCAGCTGCACCAACACCTCCAACCCGCGCAACGTGATCGCCGCCGGGCTGCTGGCGCGCAATGCGCACCGGCTCGGCCTGCAGCGCCGGCCGTGGGTCAAGACCTCGCTGGCCCCGGGTTCCAAGGCGGTGCGCCTGTACCTCGAGGAGGCCGGGCTGCTGCAGGACCTGGAGGCGCTGGGCTTCGGCATCGTCGCCTACGCCTGCACCTCGTGCAACGGCATGTCGGGCGCGCTGGATCCGGCGATCCAGAAGGAAATCGTCGAGCGCGACCTGTACGCCACCGCGGTGCTGTCGGGCAATCGCAATTTCGACGGGCGCATCCATCCGTACGCCAAGCAGGCCTTCCTGGCCTCTCCGCCGCTGGTCGTCGCCTACGCCATCGCCGGCACCATCCGCTTCGACATCGAGCGCGACGTGCTGGGCGTGGTGGACGGGCGCGAGATCCGGCTCGCCGACATCTGGCCCGACGACGCCGAGATCGATGCGCTGGTGCGCAGCGCCGTGAAGCCCGAGTTCTTCCGCCAGGTGTACGAGCCGATGTTCGCGCTGCGCCAGCAGGACGCGACGCCGACCGAGGCGCTGTACGCGTGGCGCGCGCAGTCCACGTACATTCGTCGACCGCCCTATTGGGAGGGCGCGCTGGCGGGAGAGCGCTCCTTGAAGGGCATGCGGCCGCTGGCGATTCTCCCCGACAACATCACCACCGACCATTTGTCGCCCTCGAACGCGATCCTTCCGGACAGCGCGGCCGGGGAATACCTGACGCGGATGGGCCTGCCCGAGGAAGACTTCAATTCCTACGCCACCCATCGCGGCGACCACCTCACGGCGCAGCGCGCCACCTTCGCCAATCCGACGCTGAAGAACGAGATGGTGCGCAATGCCGACGGCAGCGTGCGCGCGGGCTCGCTGGCACGCGTGGAGCCGCAGGGTCAGGTCATGCGCATGTGGGAGGCCATCGAGACCTACATGCAGCGCGGCCAGCCGCTGATCATCATCGCCGGCGCCGACTACGGCCAGGGTTCGTCGCGCGACTGGGCGGCCAAGGGCGTGCGCCTGGCCGGCGTCGAGGCGATCGCCGCCGAAGGCTTCGAGCGCATCCACCGCACCAACCTGATCGGCATGGGGGTGCTGCCGCTGCAGTTCGAGCCCGGCACCACGCGCCACAGCCTGGGCCTGGACGGCACCGAAACCTACGATGTGAGCGGCGAACGCCGGCCCGGCGCGACCCTGCAGCTGGTGATCCACCGGCGCGACGCAAGCCGCATCGAGGTGCCCGTGCGCTGCCGGCTCGACACCGCCGAGGAGGTCTCGATCTACGAGGCCGGCGGCGTGCTGCAGCGCTTCGCGCAGGATTTTCTCGCCGACGCGAATCCCGCCTGAACCACGGAGACGGCCAATATGTCCGACATCGCACAAATCCGCATTCCCGCCACGTACATGCGCGGCGGCACCAGCAAGGGCGTGTTCTTCCGCCTGCAGGACCTGCCCGAGCCGGCGCGCGTGCCGGGGCGCGCGCGCGATCGCCTGCTGCAGCGCGTGATCGGCAGCCCCGATCCCTATGCCAAGCAGATCGACGGCATGGGCGGCGCCACCTCGAGCACCAGCAAGACCGTGATCCTGTCGCCGAGCACGCGGCCCGGGCATGATGTCGACTACCTGTTCGGGCAGGTCGCCATCGACCGCGACTTCGTCGACTGGAGCGGCAACTGCGGCAACCTGTCGGCCGCCGTCGGTCCGTTCGCCATCGCCAGCGGCCTGATCGACGCCGAGCGCGTGCCGCGCGACGGCGTGGCGGTGGTGCGCATCTGGCAGGCCAACATCGGCAAGACCATCGTCGCGCACGTGCCGATGCGCGGCGGCGCGGTGCAGGAGACCGGCGACTTCGAGCTCGACGGCGTGACCTTCCCGGCGGCCGAAGTCCCGCTCGAGTTCCTCGACCCGGCGGCCGACGACGACGGCGCAGGCGGGGCCATGTTTCCCACCGGCAACGTCGTCGACACGCTGGACGTTCCCGGGGTCGGCAGCTTTCGCGCCACGCTGATCAACGCCGGCATCCCGACGATCTTTCTCGACGCCGCCGATCTCGGATACCGCGGCACCGAACTGCAGGATGCGATCAACTCCGACGCGGATGCGCTGGCGCGCTTCGAGACCATCCGCGCGCACGGTGCGATCCGCATGGGCCTCATCGACAGCGTGGAGCAGGCGGCGTCGCGCCAGCACACGCCCAAGGTGGCCTTCGTCGCGCCTCCCGCCGACTACGTCGCCTCCAGCGGCAAGACGGTGGCCGCCGCGGACGTGGATCTGCTGGTGCGCGCCATGTCGATGGGCAAGCTGCACCATGCGATGATGGGCACGGCGGCCGTCGCCATCGGCACCGCGGCGGCGATCCCCGGCACCCTGGTGAACCTCGCGGCGGGCGGCGGCGAGCGCTCCACGGTGCGCTTCGGGCATCCGTCGGGCACGCTGCGCGTGGGCGCCGAGGCCGCGCTGCAGGACGGCCAGTGGAAGGTCACCAAGGCCTTGATGAGCCGCAGCGCGCGCGTGCTCATGGAGGGCTGGGTACGGGTTCCCGGCGACGCCTTCTGAATCGCGGCGTCCCGCGCCCTGACCGGCCGCCGCGGGCGGCCGGTTTCATGTTGCGAACAGCGCACCGAGATCGGCGAAGCCCTTGATCTCCAGCGCATTGCCGGAGGGGTCGAGCACGAACAGCGTGCCCTGCTCGCCCACTTCGCCGGCGAAGCGGATCTGCGGAGGCATCTCGAAGTGCACGCCGGCGGCGCGCAGCCGCTCGGCCAGCGCGCGCCACTGCGGCATCGGCAGCACGACTCCGAAATGCGGAATCGGCACGTCGTGCCGGTCCACCGAACCGGTGGCGCGCGGGGCCGGCGCCGCGTCGCTCAGGTGGGCGACGATCTGGTGTCCAAAAAAGTCGAAGTCCACCCAGTGCTCGCAGCTGCGACCCTCGGCGCAGCCGAGCACGCCGCCGTAGAAGGCGCGCGCCTGCGCCAGGTCATGGACGGGAAAGGCCAGGTGGAAGGGCTGCAGTTCGGGCATGGGAGCAAACCTCGGAGATCGGGTACGCAGCCAGGCGAGCGTGCCGGTGCCGCGACAAGCCGGAGTCAGGGCGCGGGGTCGACGAGCAGCGCCTGCAGCGCGACGCGCACGGACTGCGGCATCGGTGTCGGACGGGAGTCGCTGCGCGTCACGAACACATGCACCATGCGCGCCAGCGCGCACGGCGCGTCGGCGCGCGCCGCTTGCGGGTCGAACAGGCCGAGCCGGTAGCTGACCGAACTGCGCCCCAGGCGCTCGACGGCCAGTCCGACCTCGAGTTGCCCCGGGTAGGCCACCGGGGCCAGGTAGTCGCATTCCGAGCGCACGATGAAGGCCACCGTGTCGCCGTGCTGGATGTCCAGGCCGCCATGCCGGATCAGGTAGGCGTTGATCACGCTGTCGAAATAGGCGTAATAGACGGCGTTGTTCACGTGGCCGTACAGGTCGTTGTCGCCCCAGCGCGTGTCGATGCGGGCGCGGTGGGCGAAGGCGGGAACGGGCTCGGTCTGGGGCATGCGGCGGCGGTGTGTGCGGGTCAGAAGGCGGCGCGATACACGCCCAGTGCATCGGCCTCGGTAAGGGTACAGGGATTGTTGCGCAGCAGGCGCTGCTGCGCCATGGCCTCGCGCGCCAGCAGCGCCAGCCCCGACTGCGCGATCCCGCAGTCGCGCAGCCGCGTCGGCAGCCCGCTGCGCCGGCACAGCGCGGCGAGATGGTCGATCAGCGCGTGCGCGCGCGACGGCGTGTCCCCGCCGGCCTGCGGCAGCAGCACCTGCGCGAGCTCGGCGTAGCGCGGCGCCGCGGCCGGCAGGTTGAAGCGCAGCACGTGCGGCAGCACCAGCGCGTTGCTCAGGCCGTGCGCCAGGCGGTGACGCAGGCCCAGCGGATAGCCCAGTGCGTGCACGGCGGCCAGCAGCGCGCGGTTGACGATGCCCGAGCGCGTCGTCTCGCCGGTGGTGAGCACGGCCACGCGGCTGACCTCGGAGCCGCTGCCGGCGGTGGTCGGAACCTGCAGCAACGGCAGGCGCCGCGGCTCCAGGCTGTCGACGCCGTACAGCTGCGACAGCTGCAGGCTCTGGCGCGGATGCGCCATGCAGGCGGTGATCTTGGCCGCGTCCAGGCACGCGCTGCCGCCGAGGCCGACGACCGCGGCCACGCCGTCGTCGCGCGCCCGCCGGCATGCGCGCAGCACGAGGTGATCCGGCGCATCGGCGCAGATCTGGTCGAACACGCGAATCGCGAAGCCGGCGTCCTGCAGCGACTGCAGCGCCGGCTCGAGCAGCCCGCCGGCGCAGACCGCGGGGTCGGTGACCAGCAGCACGGGGGCGCGGCCGGGCGCGCCGGCGAAACGCGCCGTCAGCGCCCCGAGGCGGCGCAGGCAGCCGGCTCCGGCCTCGACATGCCCCACGCTGCGGAAGATGTAACCGGTGGCGGGCGCGGCTTGCTGCACGATGGCGTCTCCTGGGCGTGTGCTGGCGGCGGCGCCTGCGTGCACGCGCGCCGTCGGCCTGTCCCGGGAGCCATGCTACCCAGGGTCGCCGGGAGCGCCCAGCGGCTCGACAAAGATCCCTGGTTTGATCGGCTGCAACGTTTCTTTTCGTGTTGATTGCTACGCTTCGTGACATCAGAAGCGCAACTTCTGCAGGCCTCGACGCAATTTGCTGATCACCACTTCCAGCAAAGCGGTTGATGCCCGATGCCGCCGCGTTCGCCCGCGCATCGAGCATGCAACGGGGCTGCGCGCACACCTCGCACCAAGGAACCACGACCATGCCGCCCGAACACGCCCACCGTCGCATGGCGCGTGGCGCCGCCGCGCGCCGCCCGTTGCTGGCCTGCCTGCTGCTCGGCTGCAGCCTGCTCGCGGGCATCGCGCCGGCCGCTGCGCAAACCCTGATCAAGGTGGACGCCGCGCAGCGCGTCGCCCTCGGCGTGCGCCTGGCCCCCGTGCGCCGCGCCGCCGACGCCGCCCTCGACCTGCCGGCGCGCGTGGTCGTGCCGGTGAACGCGCAGGCGCTGGTGGCGGCGCCGGTGGCCGGGAGAATCGAACGCGTCGAGGTCGGCGCCGGCGAACCGGTGCGTCGCGGCGAGGAACTGGCGCGCATGCGCAGCGTCGACGTGGCGCGCCTGCAGCGCGAGCGCGACGACGCGCGCGTGCAGTTGCAGCTGGCGCGGCAGCAGGCGCAGCGCGACCGGCAATTGCTGGCCGAGGGCGTGATCGCCGCGGCGCGCGCGCAGGCCTCGGCCACGCAACAGCGCCAGGCCGCGTCGCTGCTGCGCGAACGCGAATTGGCCTTGCGCATGCACGGCGCCGCGCCCGGCGCCGACGGCAGCGTGCGCCTGCTCGCGCCGATCGACGGCGTCGTCGCCGAGGCGCGCGCCGTGCCCGGTGAACGCGTGGATGCCATGGCGCCCCTGTTCCGCCTGGTCGTCGCCGACGCGCTGGCGCTGGAAATCGATGCCACCGCGGCGCAGGCCGCGGCCTTGCGCGCGGGCGCCGCGGTCGACGTGCCCGCGGCCGGCGCGCGTGGGGTGCTGCTGGCCATGACACCCGGCCTGTCGGCGGGGCAGAGCGTGGTGCTGCGGGCGCGCCTGCAGGCCACGGGCTCGCTGCGCGCCGGCGCGCTGGTGCGGGTGCGCGTGCACCTGCCGGCGCAGGCCGGACTGTTCGTCGTGCCGCCCGCCGCGCTGACCCGCATGGGCGGCCATGACGCGGTGCTGGTGGCCGATCCCGAGGGCTTTCGCGTGCTGCAACTGCGCGTGGTGGCACGGCTGCCCGACGCCGTGGTGGTGGACGGCGCACTGCGCGAGGGCCAGCAGGTCGCGGCCAGCGGCGTGGTCGCGCTCAAGGCGGCGGCGGGTGCGCAGCCATGATCCTGCACGATCTCACCCACGCCGCGCTGCGCCAGCGCCTGGTCACGCTGGGCGCGACGCTGGCGCTGGCCGCCGCCGGCCTGTTCGCCTGGCGCACGCTGCCCATCGACGCCTTCCCCGATGTCTCGTCGCCGCAGGTCAAGGTGATCATGAAGGCGCCCGGCATGACCCCCGAGGAGGTGGAGACGCGCATCGTGCTGCCGATCGAGCAGGAAGTGCTCGGCATCGCGCGCAAGCGCATCGTGCGCTCGGTGTCCAAGTACGGCATCGCCGACATCACCGTGGACTTCGCCGAGGGCACCGACGTGTACTGGGCGCGCCAGCAGGTCTCGGAAGCGCTGGCCAACGTGCGTGGCGATCTTCCGCCATCGGTGCAGGGCGGCCTGGCGCCGATCACCACGCCGCTGTCGGATCTGTTCATGTTCACCATCGAGGGTCCGGCCAGCCTGCTGCAAAAGCGCAGCACCCTGCAATGGCAGATCCGCCCCGCGCTGCGCACCGTGCCCGGCGTGGCCGACGTGAACATGCTGGGCGGCGATGTGCGCGTGTTCGAGGTGCTGCCCGACCCGGCACGCCTGGCGGCCCACGAAGTCAGCCTGCAGCAGTTGCGCGACGCGCTGTTGCGCAACAACAGCAACGACGGCGCCGGACGCCTCGACGAAGGCGAGGAGACGCGCATCGTGCGCGTGCAGGGAGCCTACCGCGATGCCGCGGACATCCGCGCCACGGTGCTTGCGCAACACGGCGCACGCACGGTGCGGGTCGGCGACGTCGCCGAGGTGCGCACCGCCAGCAGCACGCGCTACGGCATCGTCACCGAGGACGGCCGCGGCGAGGCCGTCGAAGGCATCGTGCTGGGGCTGCGCGGCGCGAACGCGTCGCAGGTCATCGAGGGCGTCAAGCAGCGCCTGGCGGAGATCGAACCGCGCCTGCCGAAGGACATGAAGCTGCGCGTGTTCTACGACCGCAGCCAGCTGGTGCAGCGCGCCGTGGGCACCGTCATGCGCGCGCTCATGGAGGCGGTGGTGCTGGTGGTGATCATGCTGCTGGCCTATCTCGGCAACTGGCGCGCGGCGCTGGTCGTGGCGCTGACCCTGCCGCTGTCGGCGCTCGCCACCTTTTTGCTCATGCGCCTGGCCGGCTTGTCGGCCAACCTGATGAGCCTGGGCGGGCTGGCCATCGCGCTGGGCATGCTGGTCGACGCCGCGGTGGTGGTGGTCGAGAACCTGGTCAACCACATGAGCCACGACCCCGAGCGCGCCAGCCGCGGCGGCCCCGGCGCGGCGACCACCGACCGTCTGGCGCGCGTGCTGCGAGGAGTCACCGAGGTCGCCGGCCCGGTGCTCTCCGGCGTGGCGATCATCGCCATCGTGTTCCTGCCCCTGCTGTCGCTGCAGGGCCTGGAAGGCAAGCTGTTCCGCCCGGTGGCGCTGACCATCGTGTTCGCGCTGGGCGCCTCGCTGCTGATCGCGCTGACCACCGTGCCGGTGCTGGCGTCGATGATGCTGCGCGAGGTCGCCCACCGCGACCCCTGGCTGGTGCGCGTGCTGTCGGCCGGCTACCGGCGCGTGCTCGACTGGAGTTTCGCGCACATGCGCACGGTGGTGGCGCTGGCGCTGGCCTCGCTGCTCGCCGCCGGCTTCGCGTACACGCGCGTCGGCAAGACCTTCATGCCCACGCTGGATGAGGGGGACATCATCCTGCAATTGCAGAAGCTGCCGTCGGTCAGCCTCGGCGCCACCGCCGCGCTCGACCTGCGGGTGCAGCGCGCGCTGCTGCACGACGTGCCGGAGATCCGTGCCATCGTGGCGCGCAGCGGCTCCGACGATCTCGGGCTCGATCCCATGGGCCTGAACGAGACGGATACCTTCCTCGTGCTCAAGCCGGCTGCCGAGTGGCGCGGCAGCAAGGCCCAGGTGATCGAGGCCATGCGCAAGGTGCTGCGGCGCTTTCCCGGACTGGACTACACCTTCACCCAGCCCATCGAGATGCGCGTGTCGGAAATGCTCACCGGCGCGCGCGGCGACCTGGTGGTGAAGATCTTCGGCCCCGACCTGCGCCAGCTCGGGGTGCTGGCGCAGCAGGTGGCGCAGGTGCTGCGCGGCCTGCGCGGGGCGCGCGAGGTGCTGGCGGCGCGCACCGAGGGCGTGCAATACCTCACCGTGGAAGTCGACCGCCTGGCCGCCGGGCGCGCCGGCTTCGACGTCGAGACCTTGCAGCGCGACCTGCGCGCACTGGTCGAGGGCCAGCAGCTCGGCGTGGTGCTCGAAGGCGTGCGTCGCACCCCGCTGCTGCTGCGCGGCGACGCCGAGCTGCGCAACAACCCGCAGGCCTTCGCCGACCTGCGCATCACCGGGCCCGACGGGCGCAACTGGCCGTTGTCCTACCTTGCCCGCCTGGTGCCCACCCAGGGTCCGGTACTCGTCGCGCACGAGGACGGCAGCCGCTTCGCCTCGGTACAGGCGAACGTCGGCGGGCGCGACCTCGTCGGCTTTGTCGACGAGGCGAAACGCGCCGTCGCTGCCAGGGTGCCCCTGCCCGAGGGCGTGCGCCTGCAGTGGGGCGGGCAGTTCGAGAACCAGCAGCGCGCTGCGGCGCGCCTCGGCCTCGTCGTGCCGCTGGCGCTGGCGCTGATCTTCGTGCTGCTGCTGACCACCTTCGGCTCACTGCGCCAGTCGGTCCTGGTGTTCGCCAACATCCCGTTCGCGCTGGTCGGCGGCATTCTCGCGCTGTGGGCCAGCGGCGAGTACCTGTCGGTGCCGGCATCGGTGGGCTTCATCGCGCTGCTCGGCATCGCGGTGCTCAACGGGGTCGTGCTGGTGAGCCATTTCAACGAACTGCTGCAGCGCGGCATGCCGCTGGCCCAGGCCGTGCACGACGGCGCGATGCGACGCCTGCGCCCGGTCATGATGACCGCCAGCATCACCGCACTCGGCCTCATCCCGCTGCTGTCGGCCACCGGACCGGGCTCCGAAATCCAGAAGCCCCTGGCGGTGGTCGTGGTCGGCGGCCTGATCAGCTCCACGGTGCTGACCCTGGTGCTGCTGCCGCTGCTGTTCGCGCGCTTCGGCGTGCCGCGCGGGCGCGGCGGCGCCGCCAGCGACGGCGCCACGACGGAGAACCCGGCATGACCCGCCCTGCCCTCGCCGCATACTGCCTCGGCTGGCTGTGCCTGACCGGCGCCGGCGCCTGCCACGCCGCGCCGGCCGGCTCGCTGCCCACGCCCGCCGCATCGGCGGCAGCGCCCGCCGTGGCCGCAGTCGCGGCCGCGGCAGGCGCTGCACTGCCGCTGCCGCAGCACGGCCCGTTGCCGACGCTGCCGCGCCCGGCCTTGCTCGGCGCGCTGCTCGCGCATGCGCCGACGCTGGCCGAAGCGCGCGCGTTGCAGCACGCGGCCGGCGCCCAGGGCGATGCGCTGCGCGCCGGGTCGCAGGAGTTCAGCGCCCAGGCCCAGCTGCAGCAGCGCCGCGTCGACGAACCCCCGGACAACGGCCGTTACGCCGAGTGGCAGATCCTGCTCAGCCGGCCGCTGCGCCTGCCGTCGCAGGCGCGCGCCGATGCGCGCCTCGCCGGCGCCTTGCAGGACAGCGCGCAGAGCGCGGCCGCCGCGGCGCGGCGCAACCTGCTCGAGCAGTTGCTGCAAGCCTGGTTCGACGCCCAGCTGGCGCAGGCCGAGACGGGCCTGGCGGCGGCCCAGGCGGGGGCGCTGGATGCGCAGACCCTCGGGGTTCGCAAGCGCCTGGCTCGCGGCGACGCGAGCCAGCTCGAGCTCGACCAGATGCTGGCCGAGCAGGCGCGCCTGGCGGCCGCGCTGCTGCTCGCCAGGGGCCGGCTGGACAGCCTGCGCGCGGCGCTGCAGGCGCGCTGGCCGATGCTCGCGGCCGATGCGCGGCTGCGCGGCGATCCGGCAAGCGCGGCGCTGCTCACGCCGCCCGCGCTGGACGATGCGCAACTGCGCCAGCGACTGCTGCGCCACAGCGCCGGGCTGGCGCTGGCGCGTCGCGCGCTCGCCCAGGCGCAGGCGCGCGCCGACCAGGCCAGCGCCCAGCGCACGCCGCAGCCCACCGTCGGCGCCTACGTCGGCAGCGATCGCGGCGGGCGCGAACGCATTGTCGGGCTGCAGTTCCAGATGCCGTTCGGCGGCCCCGCGCGCGCGGCGCACCAGCGCGCCGCGCTGGCCGAACTCGACGCCGCGCAATGGCGCCTGCAGGCAGCGCGCGCGCAGGTGCTCGAACAGGGCGAGCGCCTGCGCCTGCAGGCGCAGGCGCAGGCGCAGGCGGCGCGAGCGCTGGAGGCTGCCGCCGCGGCGCAGCGTCAGGCCGCCGCGCGCACCCTGCGCGCCTGGCAACTCGGGGAGACCGGCGTGTCGCAATGGCTGCTGGCGCGGCGCACTGCGCTGGACGTCGAGCGCCAGGCGCTGCAGGCGCGCTTCGAGGCCGCGCGCAGCGCCGCGCTGCTGCGGCTGCGCGCCGGGCTGCTCTACGCCGACACGGCATCGCCGGCACAGGCCGCGCGCTGAGCCGCCCGCGGCGGCTCGGCGCGGCGCCGGCTCAGTGCGCGGCGGCGGCGGCCTGCAGGCACTGCGCCAGCACCTGCGCGCGACGCGCCTGCGCCGAAAAGCTCCGGCTGTCGGGCGTGGTGTAGATGTCGCGCGCCAGGCGCTCGACGATCCGCGCCTGGCGCGGGTGATGCGGCCCGAGCAGGCGCATGCCGTCGGCCTGCGCCTGCACGAAAGCGCGCCCCGCCAGGAAATCCGCCTGCATCGTCGAGGCGATGAAGCCGAAGCGCGCGCAGTCGGGCGCGGCGGCGGCACGCGCCGTTCCGGCCATGGGCGCCAGCGCCGCCAGCAGCGTCGCGACGCGAATCCTGGAAAGCCAGCTCATGCGCATCATTGTCGCAGCCGGCGGCGCGGCGCGCCTCAGGCGCCGAAGTCCAGCGGCAGGCCGACGTAATTCTCGGCGATGGTGCGCTGGCCGGCTTCCGAATGCAGCAGGTACTCCAGCTCGGCTTGCTGGAACCTGGCGTGGATCTCTCCCTGCTCGGGAAACTGGTGCATGAGCTGCGTGAACCACCACGAGAAGCGTTCGCCGCGCCAGATGCGCCTGAGGCAACGCTCGGAGTAGGTGTCGATGCCGGCGCTGGCATGCTCGACGTAGTACTCGATCAACGCGCTCGACAGGTACTTGACGTCGCTCGCCGCCAGGTTCAGCCCCTTCGCCCCCGTCGGCGGCACGATGTGTCCGGCATCGCCGGCCAGGAACATGCGCCCGAAGCGCAGCGGCTCGGTGACGAAGCTGCGCAGCGGCGCGATGCTCTTTTCCAGCGACGGGCCGGTGACCAGGCGCTCGCGCGCCGGCTCGTCCAGGCGCAGGCGCAGTTCGTCCCAGAACGCCTCGTCGCTCCACTGCTCCACCTTGTCGCTCAGCGGCACCTGCAGGTAGTAGCGGCTGCGCGTCAGCGAGCGCTGCGAGCACAGCGCGAAGCCGCGCCGGCTGTTGATGTAGATGAGTTCGTGGTGCACCGGCGGCGTGTCGCTCAGCAGGCCGAGCCAGCCGAACGGGTAGACGCGCTCGAACTCGCGCACCGCGGCGCGCGGCACGCTGGCCCGGCACACGCCGTGGAAGCCGTCGCAGCCGGCGATGAAGTCGCACTCCAGGGTCTGCGCAACGCCGTCGACCTCGAAGCTCACGCGCGGCTGCGCGGTGTCGAAATCGTGCACCGCCACGTTGGCGGCGGAATAGAAGGTCTTCAGGCCGGCTGCGCCACGCGCCTGCATGAGATCGCGCGTGACTTCGGTCTGGCCGTAGCAGATCACCTTGCTGCCGCCGGTGAGGCGGCCGAGGTCGATGCGATTGCGCTGGTCGTGCCACAGCAGATCGAAGCCGGTGTGCACCAGGCCTTCCTCGTGCATGCGGCGGCCGACTCCGGCCTCGTCGAGCAGGTCGGCGGTGACCTGCTCGAGGATGCCGGCACGAATGCGCGAAAGCACGTGCTGCGCGCTCTGGCGCTCGACGATCACCGCGTCGATGCCGGCCTTGAACAGCAACTGCCCGAGCAGCAGCCCCGACGGGCCGGCGCCGATGATTGCAACCTGGGTGCGCATCACGAGGTCTCCATATCCGAATGTCTGAACATTCGAGACTCTAGGCTCGGCGACCGCCGCAGCGAAGCCGGCGCCCGAGGGCTTTGCGCGATGCGTGCACACCTTGTGCGATCATCGCGCAAATTCGCGCGATCCCGCCGCCATGCCAGCACGTCCCGCCGCCCCAGCCAGCCGCCACCCGATCGCGCGCGCCGACCTCATCGAGGGTCTGGCCAAGGGCCTGGCGGTGCTCGAGAGCTTCGACACCGAACGCCAGCGCCTGAACGCCACGCTGACCGCCGCGCGCGCCGGCATCACCCGCGCCGCGGCGCGGCGCCACCTGCTGACCCTCGCGCACCTCGGCTACCTGGAAACCGACGGCAGCTATTTCTGGCTGTCGAGCAAGGTGCTGGGGTTCTCCGGCAGCTATCTCGCGTCGGCACGCCTGCCGCGCGCCATCCAGCCGACACTGGCGCGCCTCGCGCTGCAGGCGCGCGAGGCGTTTTCCGCGGCGGTTCTCGACGGCGACGAGGTGGTGATCGTGGCGCGCAGCGGCGGCGAACGCGGCGGCGTGCATCCCGATGCCTCCGGCATCATCGCCTACGGCGTGCACCTGGGCGCGCGCCTGCCGGCGCATGCCACGTCGACCGGACGCGTGCTGCTCGCCGCACTGCCGCGCGCGCAGTTCGCCGCGTGGATGAAAGGCCGCGTGCTGGCCCGCCTGACCCCGCTGACCGTGAGCGAGCCGCGCGCGCTGCGCGCGGTGATCGAGCAGGTGCGCGGCCAGGACTGGTGCCTGGCCAGCGAGGAGCATGAGCTCGGCGTGCATGCGCTGGCGGTGCCCGTGCGCAACGCCAGCGGCCGCACGGTGGCCGCGCTCAACGTGGTCAGCTCGCCGCAGCGCCGCCCCGCCGAGCTGCTGCAACGCGACATGCTGCCGCTGCTGCAGCACGCGGCGCACGAACTGCGGGCGCTGGTGTAGGCCGGCGCGGCCGGCCGCGGATCAGGCGTAGGCGTAGTCGCCGCCGCGCGCCAGCGCGCGCTGGTAGGCGGGGCGCTCGTGGATGCGGCGCAGGAAGTCGTCGATCGCCGACAGCCCCGGCTGCGGCGCCCGCTTGCTCGCCGCTTCCAGCGGAAAGCTCATCTGGATGTCGGCGGCGCTGAAGGCATCGCCTGCGAACCAGCCCGTGCGGCGCAGCTCGGCGTCGATGTAGCCGAGATGCAGCGCCAGTTGCGGATCCACCAGATCGCTCTGCAGGGCGTGCCCGATGCGCCGCGCCACCGGCCCGACCAGCGGGCGCAGTAGCCAGGGAATCGGGGCACCGGCGATGCGTTGGGCCACCAGCTTGAGCAGCAGCGGCGGCATCGCCGAGGCCTCGGCGTAATGCAGCCAGTAGCGATAGCGCAAGGCCTGCTCGGTGCCCGCCGGCGGCTGCAGGCGCCCGTTGCCGTGGTACTCGACCAGGTACTCGACGATGGCGCCCGACTCGGCCACCACGCGCTCGCCGTCGACCAGCACCGGTGACTTGCCCAGCGGGTGCACGCAGCGCAGTTGCGGCGGCGCCAGCATGGTGCGCGGGTCGCGTTCGTAGCGCTGCACGGTGTAGTCGAGCCCGAGCTCCTCGAGCAGCCACAGCACGCGCTGCGAGCGCGAGTCGGCGAGGTGGTGGACCGTGATCATGCGGAGTGCTCCCGTAGCGGCGCCTTGCCGCCGATGCGGCGGTGGCGGCCGCGGCCTGCCGGCGCGGCATGCATCGCACTATATCGGTCGCCGCGGCCGCGCGTCGGACGCGCCGGCGCGCCGCGCATGCGCAGCTTGCTCAGAAGCTCGATCCGGGCTGTGTGAGGAATTCCAGTTCCTCCGGGGTACTGACGCGCCCGAGGATGCGGTTGCGGTGCGGGTAGCGCCCGAAGCGGTCGATGATGGCCTTGTGGCGCAACTCGGAATCCAGGTTCGCGGGCAGCGCGTGCGCGCGGTACAGCGCCTCGGCCGTGCGGTGGATCAGGCGCGACTCGCTGTGCATGAACGGCAGCAGCAGAAAGCCGCGGCGTACCGGGTCGAGCTCCAGGTGGCAGCCGCGCGCCACCGCTTCCTGCGCCAGAGCCAGGGCCATCGGGTCGCAGGCGAACGCGGCCGGTGTGCCGCGATGAATGTTGCGCGAGAACTGGTCCAGCACGATGATCTCGGCCAGTCGCCCCGGCGCGTCGCCGCGCCATGCATGGCACTCCCCTCGGGCCGCCTGCTCCAGCACGCCGCCGAAGCGCTCGCGCACCCGTGCGTCGAATTCCGGCCGCGCCGACCACCACGAGGCCGCGTCGGTTTCGTCGAACCAGAATGCCAGGATGTCGCGATGCATCATGCCTCCTAGTGTCCTGTCCCGTAAATACCTGGCATTTCGTTCGTGTGCCTGCGCATGCTACAGCGTAGGCGGCGCGCTCCGCGCCTACGATAGCGGATTGCTCTCAGCCAGGAATCCCGCCTTCGCATGCCCCCGACCCTCGCAGACGTGGCCGTCATCGGCGGCGGACTCAGCGGCCTCATGGCCGCGCTGCTGCTCGAGCAGCAGGGAACGCACGATGTCGCGTTGTTCGAGGCCCGCCCCGGCCTCGGCGGGCGCATCGCGTCGATGGACGCGGCCGGCGCGCCCGTCGACTGCGCCACCCCCGCGCTCGACCGTTTCGACCTCGGGCCGACCTGGTTCTGGCCCGACTACCAGCCGCAACTGGCGCGGCTGGTCCGCGACCTGGGCCTGACGTGCTTCGAGCAATACGATCGTGGCGACATGCTGATCGAGCGCTTCGCGGGCGAGCCCGCGTTGCGCAGGCCGGGGTTGCGCAGCGCACCGGCCTCGGTGCGGCTGAGCGGCGGCACCGGGGCGCTGATCGCGGCCCTGCACGAGCGGTTGGATGCGCGACGCATCCACGTCGGCCACGCGGTACGGCGCCTGCACCGCGCAGCGGACCACGTCGAACTCGAGGTCGAGAACGCGCGCGGGGAGATCGCCTGCTGGCGCGCCCGGCAGGTGCTGCTGGCGCTGCCGCCGCGGCTGGCCGCGAGCCGCCTGGCGTTCGAGCCGGCGCTGCCCGCGGAATTGCTGCGCGACTGGCTGGCCACGCCGACGTGGATGGCCCCGCACGCCAAGTACGTGGCCGTCTACGAGCGCCCGTTCTGGCGCGACATGGGCCTGTCCGGCGACGCGCAGAGCCGCCACGGGCCGCTGGTGGAGATCCACGACGTCTCGATGCCCGGCGGGCATGCCGCCCTGTTCGGCTTCGTCGGCGTGCCGGCGACGGCGCGCCGCGGCCTGCCGGCACAGGTGTTGCAGACGCATTGCCGCGAGCAGTTCGCGCGCCTGTTCGGACCGGCCGCGGCTCATCCGCTGGCCGACGGCCTGAAGGATTGGGCCGCCGACCCGCTGACGGCGACCGACGCCGATCAGGACGCGGCCGGGCATCACGTCGCGGCTCCGCCGGCGCGCCCCGCGAGCGGCCCGTGGAGTGCCTGCCTGGCGGGCATCGGCAGCGAGTGGTCGGCGGAGTACCCGGGGTACCTCGCCGGGGCGGTGGATGCGGCGGCGCGCGGCGTGCGGGCCGCGCTGGGCGCGTCGGCCTGACCCTGCCGCCGGCGCTGGAGGCGCGGCCCGCCGGGCGCGCGACACCGGCGACCGGGCCGGCGCATGCGTGGCCGCGCGAAACGGCAGCGCCGAAACGGCCGCGCCGAAACGGCGGCGCGAAACGGCGGCGCGAAACGGCAGCGCGAAACGGCCGCCACGATGGGCGCAGGGCGATCCATGTGCCGACCCCGCTGATCGAGTCCGAAGCCTTCGGCGGGCCCGGCCAGCGCGTCGGGCTCAAACGGGAACTGCTCCAGCCAGGTGTCCTCACCAGGTCCGGCGCACACCCCGCGGCACCCAAGGCACGCCGGCACTATGCCGGCAGCAGCAGTCCCGGCGCCGTGCCCGCGTACAGCGCGTCCACCAGTTCGGCACGATGCTGCAGCACCGCACGCTGGTTGATCGAGCCCTTGTCGGTGATCTCGCCCAGGTCCAGCGACGGCGGCTGCGCCAGCAGCAGCGCGCGCGCCACGCGCGTGGCGCTGCCGGTGCCCTGGCGCCACAGCCTGTCCACCAGCTCCTGGAAGAACCCGCGCACCGCCGGGTGCTCGAGCACCTGGGCGGCAGGCGCACCGGGCGGCAGGCCGGCCAGCGCGCGGCACTCGTCCAGACGCGGCACGATGAGCGCGCCCAGCTCGTCGCGGTCGGGGGCGGTGAGCACGGCGTCGTGCACGCACGGCGCGCCGAGTTGCACGATGCGCGCGCGCAACGGACCGCAACTGACGAAGGTGCCGCTGGACAGCTTGAAGTCCTCGGCGATGCGGCCGTCGAAGCGCAGCCCGCGCTGCGGATCCGCGGGATCGATGAAGCGCGCGGCGTCCCCGGTGCGGTAAAAGCCCTGCTCGTCGAACGCAGCGGCCGTCTGCTGCGGCGCGCGCCAGTAGCCGGGCATCACGTTGGGCCCGCGAAAGCGCACCTCCAGCTTGCCTTCCACCGGCACCAGCTTGAGTTCCACGCCCGGCACCGGCAGCCCGATGTGCCCGGACTCGACGTCGGGGCCGAGCGCGAACATCGACGACGGCGCGGTCTCGGTCATGCCCAGGCCGCTGAGCATGCAGATGCGCTCGCCGACTTCGCGCTCGGCCAGCCGGTCGAGTTCGTCCCACACCGGTTGCGACAGCCCGGCGCCGGCGAAGAAAAAGGCCTGCACGCGCGAGAAAAGGCTGCGCCGCAGCAGCGCATCGTCGCGCATCGCGCTGACGATTTCCTCGAAGCCCTTGGGCACGTTGAAGTACACCGTCGGCGCGATCTCGCGCAGGTTGCGCAGTGTCTCGGCGATGCCCTGCGGCGTCGGCTTGCCGTCGTCGATGTACAGCGTGCCGCCGTTGTACAGCGCGATGCCGATGTTGTGATTGCCGCCGAAGGTGTGGTTCCACGGCAGCCAGTCGACCAGCACCGGCGGCTGCTCGCCGAGGAACGGCATGGCCTGCAGGATCATCTGCTGGTTGGCGCACAGCATGCGCTGGGTGTTGACGACGCCCTTGGGCAGCCGGGTCGAGCCCGACGTGAACAGAAACTTGGCGATGGTGTCCGGGCCGACGTGCTCGCGGGTGTACTGCGCCGACAGTGGCGGCGACGCGAGCAGCGCATCGAAGCTCGTGCTCGGCCGCGACGCCAGGCTGCCGCGCGCCAGCACCACCTCGACGTCGTCGCCGAACACCGCGCGCAGCGCCGGCTCGTAGGCGGCGTCGCTGGCGAACACCAGCCCGGGCGTGACGGTCTGCGCGATGTGTCGCAGCTTGGCGTAGTCGCGCGACACCAGCGCGTAGGCAGGCGATACCGGCGCGTGCGCAATGCCGGCGAGCATCGCGCCCAGCGCCAGCTGCAACTGCTCCAGGCTGTTCTCGCCCAGCACCAGCACCGGGCGCTCGGCGTCGAGTCCGCGCGCCAGCAGCGCCTGCGCGATGCAGCGCGCCCGCTGCAGCATCTGCGCGTAGCCGATGCGCACCCATTGGCCATCGGCGCCGCGGCGCGCGGCGAAGCTGCGATCCGGGGCGACCTCGGCCCAGTGCTCCAGGCGATCGGTCAGGCGCAGCGGATAGGCGCCGAGGGGTTCGGGCGAACGCAGCAGCAGGGCTCCGTCGGCGAGGCGCCGCAGCTCGGTGCGCAGGCAGCCGCCGACGCTGCAGGCACGCGCCGGCGGGCGCCTGCGCGCAAGGCTCGACACGCCGGCGTTCATGATTCCTGCTCCTTGCGCACCTTGGCGGCACGCCCGGCCAGGAAGTCGCGCAGGCGCTGCTTGGCCGCGTCGTCGCCCTGCGCGATGGCGGCCATCAGCGACTCGACGAACAGTCCCTCGGCCTGCGGCATGCGCGCGATGCGCGGCAGCGCGTGCTGCACCGCGAAGTTCGACAGCGGGGCGTTGGCGGCGATGCGCCGCGCCAGCGCGAAACCCTTGGCCAGGCCCTCGCCCTGGGCCACCCGGTACTGCACCAGCCCCGCGGCCAGCGCCTCGTCGGCGTCGAGCACGCGCCCGGTGAGCATCATGTCGGTCATGCGCGCGTGCCCGATGAGCTGCGGCACGCGCGACGAGCCCCCGCCGCCGACGAACAGGCCGCGCTGCCCTTCGGGCAGTCCGAAGATGGCATCGGCCTCGGCCACGCGGATGTGCGCCGACGCCGCCAGTTCGAGGCCGCCGCCGACCACGGCGCCATGCAGCACCGCGACCACCGGCGCGACCCCGAACTGGACCTGCTCGAACGCCGCATGCCACGAACGGGAATGCACGATCCCCTCGGCCACGCTGCGCTCGCTCAGCTCCGACAGATCGAGGCCGGCGCAGAAATGCCCGCCGCGCCCCGACAGCACCACCGCGCGCACCTGCGACGACATGGTGGCGAAGGCCTGGTGGATCGCGGCGACCAGTTCGTCGCTGATGGCGTTGCGCTTGGCGGGGCGGTCGAGCTCCACGTGGGCGATGCCGGGCTCCGGCATGGATACGCGCAGCAAGGCGTCGGAGGTCGTCATGTCTGAGGTTTTTTGCACACAGAAAACTTCATGGTAGTAACTATTTTTGCGCAAGCTCTCCGGGAAAACCCTGGACTTAAAAGGGATCCGTGCCTTGGCGGTGGCGGCTCTGGGATCGCCTATTATTTGCAGGTACAAATCTTTTTGCCCGATGCACGGGCGCGCGACGCACCACCATGGACACCGCACCGCTGATCGCCATCGACATCCACACCCACGCCGAGGTGTCGTGCTGGAATCCCTTCGACAACTATGGCGAAGAGTACGACCGCGCCGCCGACAAGTATTTCCGCTCGTCGCGCCGGCCGAGCATCGCCGAGACCGTCGCGTACTACCGTGAGCAGCGCATCGGCCTGGTCATGTTCACGGTCGACGCCGAAGCCCAGATCGGGCGCCGGCGAATTCCCAACGAGGAGATCGCCGCCGCCGCGCGCGACAACCCGGACATCCTGATCGCGTTCGCCAGCATCGACCCGCACAAGGGCCGCATGGGCGCGCGCGAGGCCCGGCGCCTGATCGAGGAACATGGCGTGAAGGGCTTCAAGTTCCACCCCACGGTGCAGGGCTTCCACCCGTACGACCGCATGGCCTGGCCGATCTACGAAGTGATCGCCGAATTCGGTCTGCCGGCCATCTTCCACAGCGGCCACTCGGGCATCGGCAGCGGCATGCGCTGTGGCGGCGGACTGCGCCTGGAGTACTCCAACCCGATGCACCTGGACGACGTGGCCATCGCGTTTCCCGACATGCAGATCGTCATCGCCCATCCGTCGTGGCCGTGGCAGGACGAGGCCCTGTCGGTGGCCATGCACAAGCCGAATGTCTGGCTCGACCTGTCGGGCTGGAGCCCGCGCTACTTTCCGCCGCAACTGGTGCAGTACGCCAACACCCTGCTCAGGGACCGCGTCCTGTTCGGCTCCGACTTTCCGCTGATCACCCCCGAGCGCTGGATGAAGGACTTCGAGCAGGCCGGCTTCCGGCCCGAGGTACGGCAGCCGATCCTCAAGACCAACGCGATGCGCCTGCTCGGGCTGGACGCCGCGACGCCCGGCGCGGCCTGAGCCGCGTGCGACGCGCGTGGCGACCGGGGAATGGGAAATCCGCAACACGGTGATGACCCCGCTGGGCCCGCAGACCACGATCCGCCGGTACTGCCATCAAAAACCCGGCGTCTGCGCTCTGATCCTGCCCCGAACCAGCAAGGTCGCGTGCACGGTGCGGCACTCGAGTCGGCCGGATGCCTCCGGAACCTTCCGCGTCAGTGGCGTCTGCGTGCCCCCCGGGGCGCCGCTGGACGGACCCACCCGACCGATGCTGCACGCCGAGGTCAGCGCGGCCGCGGATGGACGCTGCTGCCACGGCACCGCGCGCGCCACCGACACGCTCGACGGTCGCTCGTTGCCGATCGCGCCCACCCGCGCCACGCGTCGCTACGTCGGCGCCTGCAAGCGGCGCTGAGCCGGCCGGCGGCGCTGGCTCTACAGGTCGAGCAGCAGGCGCGTGCCGCCCGGCGCGCGCGAGCAGCACGGCAGCATCTGGTCGCCGGCGGCACGCTCTTCGTCGGTCAGATAGCTGTCGCGGTGCAGCGGCGTGCCGGCCAGCACGCGCGTCAGGCAGGTGCCGCACACGCCCTGCTCGCACGACGTCGGCAGGTCGATGCCGGCCTCGCCCAGCGCCTGCACGATGGTCTGGCCGGCGGCCACGCGCACGACCCGCGCGCTCGACGCGAGTTCCACGTCGAACGCCGCCTCGGCGGGCTCGGCGAGGCCCTGTGCATCGGCGGCGAAGTATTCGCGATGCAGGCGTGCGTCGTGCCAGCCGGCGGCGCGCGCACCCTGCAGCACCCAGTCGATGAAGCCGCGCGGTCCGCAGACATAGAGGTGGGCGCCGGCCGGCGCGCCTTGCAGCAGCGCCGGCAGGTCGAGGCGCTGCGCGGCCGCGCCGTCGTCGTGGTGCAGATGCACGCGGCCCGCCCAGGCGCTGCGGCGCAGGCGTTCGACGAAGGCGGTGCGCGCCGCCGATCGCGTGCAGTAGTGCAACGCGAACTCGCGTGCGTCCAGGTGCAACTGCTCGGCCATGCTGAGCAGCGGCGTGACGCCGATGCCGCCCGCCAGCAGCAGGCTGTACGGCGCGTCGCGATCCAGCCCGAAATGGTTGCGCGGCGCGCTGGCGCCCAGGATGTCGCCTTCGCGCACCTGCCGGTGCAGCGCGGCCGAGCCGCCGCGCGACGCCGGCTCCAGCAGCACGCCGAGTTCGTAGCATGAGCGCTCGGCCGGGCTGCCGGCCAGCGAGTACTGGCGCACCAGGCCGGCGCCGAGATGCAGCTCGATGTGCGCGCCGGCGCTGAACGCCGGCAGCTCGCGCCCGTCGACGTCGCGCAGTTCGAGCCTGCAGATGTCCTGTGCGACCATCTGCCTGGCGGTCACGCGCAGCCGGAGTTCGGGTTCGGGAAGACTCATGGGAGGTGATTTCGCGGCAAGGGTTCAGGGGTCGCGGGCGCCGCCAGCAGGCCCAGCAGATGGCCGTAGCGCACGCCGACGTAGGCGTGTTCGCGCATGAGCATTTCCGCGCGCGCGGACTCGCCGGCTTCCAGCGCATCGAGCACCAGCGCGTGCTGCAGCTGCGCCACGCGCAGCTTTTCGTATTCCTGGCGCAGGCGCGTGGTGTCGATGATGATGGAGTCCGACGACGCGAACGGCAGATGGTTGTTGCGCGCGATGGCGTCGGCGATCGCGCGACTGCCGCTGGCTTCGATGATGCACCGGTGAAAGCGGCCGTTCAGCTCGCTCCAGCCGGCGATCGAGGCCGCGTCGAGCAGGCCGGGGCGCAGCAGCTCGGCGCCGTCGCGCACGCAGTCACGCAGGATCCCGCGCACGTCGGCGCGCAGCCCCTGCTCGGCGCAGCGCCGCGCCGCCAGGCCCTCCAGCACGCCGCGCACCTCGAGGCCGCACCACACGTCCTGCTCGGAAAAGCTGCGCACCACGTAGCCGCGCGCCCCGGAGCGCTCGAGCAGGCCCTCCTGCTCCAGCGTGCGAAAGGCCAGGCGCACCGGCGTGCGCGATACGCCGAGCTGTTCGGCCACCGGGATTTCGACCATGCGCGCCCCGGGGGCGTAACGACCCTCGGAGATCAGCCTGCGCAGGGTGGTCAGCACCTGGATGGAATCGTGACGCACGAGAACGGGCCAAGCGGCGGTTATTGGATCCAATGTGACGTTAGAGGGTCTTCCCTTTTGACGCCAATGGCAAATTATGGTCGACTTTGGATCCAATAATAAAGCCACCTGATGCCGTTTTGATCAGGGTTTCCACGGAGGATGCGGATCATGTTCGTGCAGGATGCCTGGTACGTGGCGTGCACGCCCGACGAAATCGACGCCAAGCCCCTGGGACGCAGGCTGTGCGGCCACGCGCTGGCCCTGTTCCGCGATGCGCAGGGGCGCGCCGCGGCGGTGGAGGATTTCTGCCCGCATCGCGGCGCCCCGCTGTCGCTGGGCTTCGTGCGCGACGGCCGCCTGGTCTGCGGCTACCACGGGCTGGAAATGGGCGCCGACGGGCGCGTATGCGCGATGCCCTGCCAGCGCGTACAGGGATTTCCCGGCGTGCGCAGCTTCCCGGTGGTCGAGCGCTACGGTTTCATCTGGATCTGGCCCGGGCGCCCGGAACATGCCGATCCCGCGAAGCTGCCGAAGTTCGACTGGCTGGAAAGCCCGGAGTGGGCCTACGGCGGCGGGCTGTACCACATCGACTGCGACTACCGCCTGATGATCGACAACCTGATGGACCTGAGCCACGAGACCTACGTGCACGCCGGCAGCATCGGACAGCGCGAGATCGAGGAGTCGGTGCCCGCCACGCGGGTCGACGGGGACACGGTGATCACCAGCCGCCACATGCAGGGCATCCAGGCCCCGCCGTTCTGGGCCGCCGCGCTGCGCGCCAACGACCTGGCCGACGACGTGCCGTGCGACCGCTGGCAGATCTGTCGTTTCACGCCGCCGAGCCACGTGATGATCGAGGTCGGCGTGGCGCACGCCGGGCACGGCGGCTACGCGGCCGATGCGCGCCACAAGGCCTCGAGCATCGTGGTGGACTTCATGACCCCGGAGACCGCGACCTCGCACTGGTATTTCTGGGGCATGGCACGCAACTTCAAGCCCGGCGATGCCGAACTCACCGCCAGCATCCGCGAGGGCCAGCGCCGCATCTTCGCGGAGGATCGCGAGATCCTCGAGCGCCAGCAGCGCAACCTGCGCGAACAGCCGCAGCGCCAGTTGCTCAAGCTCAACATCGACGCCGGCGGAGTGCAGTCGCGCCGGATCATCGATCGGCTGATCGCCACCGAAGCCTCGGCGCAGGCGTCGCTGCGCAGCGCATGAGCCGCGTGCCGGCGGCGCGGCTCGGCTAGTATCGACGTCGTTGCCGCCGCCGACCATGACACACGACCCCGCCTCGCCCGCGCCCGCCGACAGCCCCGCCGCGGCGCGCCGCGGCGCCGCCCATGGCGCCGGACTCGATCAGTCCGCGCTGGCGCACGTGCTGGGCTACCAGCTGGCCCGCGCCACCATCCAGACGCGCGCGGCGTTCCAGGGCGCGATCGGCGAACCCCTGCAGCTGCGCCCTGTGGAGTTCACCATCCTGCAGCTGCTGCGCCACAACCGGCGGGCGACGCAAAAGCAGCTGGCGCGCGCGCTGGCGATCACCGCGCCGGGCATGACCGTGCTGCTCGACCGCCTGGAGGCGCGCGGCGTGCTGCGACGCGAGCGCAACCTCGACGACAAGCGTTCGCTGTTCGTGCTGCTCACCGACGAAGGCCAGCGTCTCGCCGCGGACTCGCAGCTGGCGTCGCGCGACATGGAGACCGACCTGCTGCGCGCGCTGTCGCCGGGCGAGCGCATGATGCTGTTCGAACTGCTCGAGCGCGTCGCGCGCGCCGCGCGCTGAGCCGCGCCGGGCGCGGCCCGCGGCGGGGCGTCTCAGGAACGCGGCTGCAGCAGCTTGCCGTCGCGCAGGCCGGCCAGCCGCAGGTGGTAGCCGATGGGCAGCAGGCGCAGCGCGTAGCGTCCTTCCACGGCGCCCCAGATGCCGCGCGGGAACAGCAGCGCGAAGCCGATCGCCAGCACCCCGAGCCCGATCAGGTAGAGCACCCCGGTGGCGCCGAACCAGGTCTCGGCGGCGAAGAACAGCACGGCGCCGATGATCGGGCCCTCGAAGGTTCCCAGGCCGCCGACAATGGTCATGAACAGCATGTAGGCCGTCCACTGCGGCCCGAAGAAGGTCGCGGGCTGGTAGGTGATGGAGGTGGCCAGCCACAGCGCGCCGCCGGCGCCGCAGCCGAGTGCCGACAGGAAGAACAGCACGTGCTTGCTGCGCAGCACGTTCACGCCGATCGACGCCGCCGCGGTCTCGTCGTCGCGCACGGCCTGCAGCGACGCGCCGACGCGGCTGCGCAGCAGCAGGAACAGCACGCCCAGCAGCAGCACCATCAGGGCCAGCGCCATCCAGTAGCTGTCGGCGCGACGGATCGCCGGGGCATAGTGGTCGATGCCGAGCAGCGAGGTGCCGGTCTCGCCCTGCACGATGGGATCGATGGTCACCAGCAGGTGCAGCAATTCGGCCAGCACCCACATGCCGATGGCGAATTCGCCGCCCCCCAGCTTGAGCATCAGCTGCCCCAGCGGCAGCGAAGCGAGGCCGACCAGCAGCACCGACACGAGCAGCGCGGCGTACACGTCCATGCCGCCGGCCGACAGGCGCACCAGGAAATAACCGCCCAGTCCGATGAAGGCCTGCTGCCCGATGGACACCAGACCGCCGTAGCCGGCCAGCGCATTCCACATCGCCGCCAGCAGCACGTAGATGAACAGCGTGGTCAGGCGATCCTGCCACTCCGGGCGCATGAACAGCGGCCCGAGCGCCAGGCCGAGCACGAGCAGCCCGACCACCGTGACGAAACCCACCGAACGCGGGGTCCAGCGCACCACCTGCGCGCCGCCCAGCCCGCCCTGCGCTGCCTGCATCATGCCCCCGCTCCCTGCGTGCGCCCGGCCGCGGTCCGCGCGCGCGGCCAGCGCAGGCGCCAGACCTTCGAATACACCCTGAACACGAGCACGCCGAGGAACACGCCGTGCCCGGCGATGAGAAAGCCGATGGGGTCGATCTGCGCGCCGATGCTCTGCGAAACCCCCAGCACGATGCCCCCGATCAGCGTGCCCCACAGCGAGCCCGCGCCACCGATGACCACGGTCTCGAAGGCGAACAGCAGCTGGCCCTGGCCGGCATACGGCGCGAACGTGCCGCGCATGCCGAGGAACAGCGCGGCGATGGTGATCAGCAGCATCGCGATGGCGGTGGCCGCGGAGTACACCGTGCGCGAGTCGATGCCGATCAGATCCACCGCGTCGGGGTCCTCGGCGGTGGCGCGGATGGCGCGCCCGATGCCGCTGCGCGACAGCACCAGTTGCAGCGCGCCGAGCACGGCCACCGCGGTGCCGAAGGTCAGCACGTCGAGCTTGGACACGTACAGGTCGCCGGCAAGCTGCCAGCTGTCGTAGGACAGCGAGCCGATGTTGGGCGCCAGCGAGCGCGTATCGGCGCCGAAGGCCTGGAACAGCAGGTTGTCGACGACGATGGACAGGCCGAAGGTGGCCAGGATCGGCACCAGCATGCCGCCGCGCAGGCTGCGCTGCAGCAGCAGACGGTTCAGCGCCCACCCCAGCAGCGCCATCACCGGCATGACCAGCAGCGCGGCCGTCAGCACGCCCATGCCGAAATGCTGGCAGGCGCTGAAGATCAGGTAGCCGGCGAGGATCGCCAGGCTGCCGTGCGCCAGGTTGACGATGCGCATGACGCCGAACAGGAACGACAGCCCGCTGGCGAGAATGGCGTAGTAGCCGCCGAGCAGCACGCCCTGGATGATCTGGTTCAGGAATTCCATGGAGTCGGGCCCGTCGGGTCAGTGCGCGGCCTGCGCCTGGCGCGCCAGGCCGAAGTACGCCTGGGTGATGGCTTCGCGGCTGAGTTCGTCGCGCCGGCCCTGCAGCACGATGCCGCCCTCGAGCATGCAGATCACCTGCGTGGCGACCTGCAACGCCCGCGTCAGATCCTGCTCCACCAGCAGCAGCGTGGTGCCGGTGTCGATGAGCCCCTGCAGCGACTGGTACACCTGGTCCACCGCGATCGGCGACAGGCCCAGCGAGATCTCGTCGAGCAGCAGCAGGCGCGGATTGGTCATCAGCGCGCGGGCGATCGAGGTCGCCTGCTGCTGCCCCCCCGACAGCGTGCCGGCGAGCGCCTTCAGCTTCGGCTTGAGCTGGGGAAAGGCCTCGAGCACCGACTCCAGGTTCCACGGCCCCTTGCGCGCGCGCATCCCGGCCACGCGCAGGTTGTCCTCGACGCTCATGCCGCTGAACAGGCGCCGGCCCTCCGGCACCATCGCGATGCCGAGGCCGACGCGGCGCGGCGCGCGCAGCGCGGTGATGTCCTGGCCGTCGAACACGACACGCCCGGCCGACGCCGCGTGCGCGCCGGCGATGGTGCGCAGCAGCGTGGTCTTGCCCGCGCCGTTGGCGCCGACCAGCGCCAGCACCTGCGACTGCCCGCACTCGAAGCTGACCGAGCGGACCGCATGCAGCAGCCCGTATCCGGCCTGCAGGTTGTCGATGCGCAGCAAACTCATGGAAATCCTTTTCCCGCGTGTCGCGTGCTCACATGGACACGCTGCCGAGGTACGCCTCGATCACCGCCGGGTCCTTCATGACCGCCTGCGGATCGCCGTCGGCGATGATGCGCCCGGACTCCATGCACACCAGGCGTCGCACCACCTGCAGCAGCACGTGCACGATGTGTTCGATCCAGACGATGGTCACGCCTCCGGCGAGAATCTCGCGGATGATGCCGACCAGCTCCAGCGCCTCGCCGTCCGTCAGCCCGCCGCCGATTTCATCCAGCAGCAGCACCTGCGGGTCGGTGGCCAGCGCGCGCGCCATCTCCAGGCGCTTGCGATCCAGCAGCCCGAGCGTGTCGGCACGCCGGTTCGCGACCTCGAGCATGCCGCACAGGCGCAGCGAGCGCAGGCACAGCTCGTGCGCCCGCTCGCCCGACGCGCCGGCGCCCACCGCCGCGGCCACGTGCAGGTTCTCGAACACCGTCATGCCGCCGAACGGACGCGGCACCTGGTGCGAACGCGCCACGCCCAGCCGGCAGCGAGCCGCCGCGTCGAGCGCCGTGACGTCGCGGCCGTCGTAGCGCACGCGACCCTCGCTGGGCGGGTAGGCGCCCGACAGCACGTTGAACAGGGTCGTCTTGCCGGCCCCGTTGGGGCCGACGATGCCCACCGCCTCGGCGCGCCCGACGCACAGGCTCACGTCGTCCAGCACGCGCAGCGCACCGAAGCTGCGGCTGACCCGTTCGGCCACCAGCATGGGGGCCGCCGGCGCACCGGCGGCCGGGCTTGCATCATGCATACGGCAGCAGCCTGGACTGGATCGCCACGCGCGGGTCGTCGGCATGCTCCACCGTGGGGAAGCTCAGCGGGAAACGGCTGCCCGGCCGGGACTTGACCCACTGCGAGCCGATGATCGGCGCGGTCGCCACGTTGGGCACGGGACCCTTCGGGAAATTGATGCGCCCGACCGTGGTCACGGTGTCGAGCACCTTCATCGCCGCGGCGACCTTCGCCTTGTCCTTCGGCGCCCCGCTGGCCTTGAGGGCCGCGAAGCCGGCGTCGATGAGCGCCAGCGAAGCGCCGAGCTGCTGGGTCCACTGCTTGCCGCTGGCCTTCTCGTAGGCGTCGGCGAGCTTGCGCCCGCCCAGGCCGACCACCGGAGACACGTACGGAAACGCCGGCGACCAGTACGCGCCCGACGAGATCCTGTAGCCGAGTTCGCCGAGCGCCGCGATGTCCGACGGGAACAGGCCGAACTTGGCCGGCATGACGATCTTCAGGCGATGCACCAGCCCCTGCTGCGCGGCCTGGCGCAGGAAGGTGATGAAGTCGGGCGGGATCGGAGCGCCGGTGATGATCTGCACGCCCGCGGCCTTGAAGCGGGAGATCTGCGACGAGAAGTCGGTGGTTCCGTCCTGGTAGGCCCCCGGATCGACGATGGTGTAGCCGCCCTTCTTCAGCTCCGGCACGAGGTGCGTGCGCAGCGCATTGCCGTCGGCGTCGTTCGGATACAGCACGCCGACCTTCTTGTTGGTGGGCAGCAGCGCCCAGGTCGCCAGGTACATCCTGGCGAACTGCTCGGTACCGAACGAGAAGTGGTACGTCCACTTGAACGGCGACGGCTCGCCCGGCTTGGCGCCGCGCCCGAAGTACCACGACTCCCAGGGGTCGACGGTCGACAGGCAGGGCATGCCCGAGGCCTCGCAGGCGTCGGCCACCGGATTCACCACCTCGGGGGTCGAGGTGGTGAGCATGAGGTCGATCTTGTGGTTGTTGATCAGGTCCTTGGCCAGCTGGCTGGCGCGCGACGGGTCGGACTGGGTGTCACGACCGAGCAGTTCCACGGCATAGGTGGTGCCGCCGATGCTCACCCCGCCGGCGGTCTTCCTGCGCACCAGGTCGAGCACGAAGGGATCGCATTCGCCGAAGCCTCCGAGCGGTCCGGTCAACGGGCTGATGAAGCCGATCTTCAGCGTCGGCCTGCCGGCGGCCATGGCCGCTCCGGGCAGCACCGCCGCGGCGGTCGAGGCACCGGCCAGCGCGACCAGTTGACGACGCGAGGTGTCCACCTCGGGGTGTGCGGATACAGGCTTGCGGGGCATCGAGGAGTCTCCAGGTGGTGGAAAAGGCCGGGCCGGACGCCCCGCCGGATGTCAGAACGGGTGCACCCGATGCACGTTGAGAACCGTGCCGCGAGCGCGCTTGCGGGCCTGCACTTGATCGTACAGGTTCACGAACCACGTGTTGCGCGCCCCCGCCTTCCGGAACAGGCCCGGCCCGATGGCGAACACTTCGGCCTTGCCGGTGTCGCCGCAGGGATTGCCGATCGGGGTCGCGCCCGGCGGGAAGCTGCAGGTGTCGTTGCTCAGCTGCTGGAGGCAGCGGCCGTTCAGGCCTGCGTGCAGCGCGGGGTTGACGGTGTAAGGGGTGGTGAAGTCGAGCCACGCCGCCTGCCCTGCCTTGTCGCTGCTCAGGCCGGGATGCGCCGCATCCCGCCGATGGCTGTCGGAGAAGTTGTACAGGTCGTTCAGGCGCCCGCCGATAGCGGTGTTCGGCGTGGCCGGCCAGGTGCCGGCCCGGTACCGGTTGATCGACCGGAAGCCCGAGCCCGGGTTGATGTCATGCGACGAGCTGTGGCTTGCGCCGGGCACGATCACGTCGAACTCGACGCGCTGCGAGCACACCGGGCGGCCGCAGCTGAGCACCGGGTCGAACGGCAGGCAGGCGCCGCGCGGCGGCGCGCCGAACGCCGGGCGCTGGCGCACGGTGCTTGCATATCGCATGGTCTGGTCCTCCTCCATGGTGCTTGTGCGGACGGGC
Organism: Pseudomonadota bacterium; assembly: GCA_021815805.1. GTDB lineage: Bacteria > Pseudomonadota > Gammaproteobacteria > Burkholderiales > Burkholderiaceae_C > Thiomonas_A. The sequence continues at coordinate 74,379 of JAKAZQ010000006.1, forward strand.
CAGCGCGCGGGCGCATCGCGCAACCCAGCTTGTGCGGGCGCCCTGCGCGCATGCGGCACCGGCATGGTGCGCGAATTATGTTGCGGCGGCGCGCCTTGTCGTAGAGGGCTGCAGGCCTAGCAGCTATCACGTTTCGATATGAGGGCAAACCCTGTATCGGGCGGCGCCGGGCCGGCTCGCGCGGCCCCCGGCAGGCCTCATGCCGGCCTCATGCCGGACTCCTGCGCCGTGCACGCCGCCATGTGCTTCACCACGCTCGCCCAGCGCTATGCTGCATCGCAGGCACAGGCTCGGGATCTCGCCGCGCGTCGGTCTGCGCCGGCCGGGCTGCAAGCCAGGCCGGCGGGAGGCCGGGAACGCGGGCGACGCCGCGGGGCGTGGACATCGTCGGCGCGCCCTCGCCGGCTCCAGCCTCGCCGGCAGGAACGCAGCACGACCATGAAAAAAGCCCTGCTTCTCGTCCTCTGGCTGGTCTGCTCGATATGCCGGGCCGGCACCGGCTACTACGTCGACGTCGTCAACGATACCTCCCGCTCGCTGGTTCTGCAGTTCGACCATGCGTTCGGCTGGTACCCCGACGACTTCGAGGTGCCGCAGGTCCTGCAGCCCTTCGAGAGCAGGGTGCTGTACACCGAGGACAAGGCCAAGGGAGCTGGTGTCGCCGGCATGCTCGTGACCCACGGTCCCTACGAGGGCAGCCGTATCGAGGTCTGGCAGAACTACCGCGGCACCGCGGAGCCGAACCACCGCTCGCGCATGAGCGTGAAAAGCGTGTTCAGCCCCTTCCACCAAGGTCTGTCGGGCGGCCTGCAACTCGAGCACGGCGTCGGCACCAACAACTCCAGCATCAGCACCAGCATCCGCGCCACGCAGCAGGGCTTTTTCAACACGGTATACGTGACGCTGGTCTTCAACCGCTTCTCCGCCGCGGCATCCTGCAAGTCCTTCCACGTCAGCGGGGACATCGCCGGTGGCGAGTGCTACAACTCCGGGCCGGTCATCGTGCGACGCGATGTCGAGATTCGTCTGGACACATGCCGGAACCTGTACGGCCCCGATTTCAACATCGAGAATCTGGACGGTCGGCTGGTCTGCGCGCCACCCATGCACGGCGTGCCGCGCAAGCGCCGCGGCAACCCGCCGAACGCGGCACTCAGTCGCTGAACGACTCGCTGTCGATCTCGGCGAGCGTCGCCGGCGCGTAGCGCGCCCCGCGGACATTGCCGTCGTGGATCATGTCCCGCAGGCGCTGCAGCGTGGCCGCGTCCAGGCGCAGCTCGAGCGCGGCGAAATCCTCGTCGAGGTGCTGTTCGCGCGTCGTGCCGGGAATCGCGATCACGTGCTCGCCCTGCGCCAGCAGCCAGGCCAGCGCCAGTTGCGCCGGCGTGGCGCCGAGTTCGGCCGCCAGCGCCTCGAGCGGCGCCAGCAGTTGCAGGTTCTGCGCGTACGCCGCGGGCGCGAAGCGCGGCATGGCGCGGCGGATGTCCGTCGGCGCCAGGCTGTCGACCTCGCGCAGGCGCGCGCCGAGGAAGCCGCGCCCGAGCGGGCTGAACGCCACCAGCGCCACGCCGAGTTCACGGCAGGCGTCGAGCATGGCGATTTCCGGATTGCGGGTCCACAGCGAGTATTCGTTCTGCACCGCGGCGATCGGATGCACCGCATGGGCGCGGCGCAGGCTCGCCGCCGACACCTCGGACAGGCCGATGCTGCGCAGCTTGCCTTCGCGCACGAGGTCGGCGAGCAGCCCGACGCTGTCCTCCAGCGGCACGCTCTTGTCCCAGCGATGCAGGTAGTACAGGTCGATGACGTCGGTGCGCAGGCGCCGCAGGCTGTCCTCGCAGTTGCGCCGCAGGGTGTCGGGACGCCCGTCGATCACGCGCTTGCCGTCGACGCCGGCCATGCCGCCCTTGCTCGCCAGGAAGATGCGCGAACGATGCGGCGCCAGCACGCGCCCGAGCAGTTCCTCGTTGCTGCCGAAGCCGTACAGCGCCGCGGTATCGAACAACTCGACGCCCAGATCCAGCGCGCGCAGCAGCAGGCGCCCGGCCTGTTCCGGCGCCGGCGGCACGCCGTAGGCATGGCTGAGGTTCATGCAGCCGAGGCCGATCGGCAGCACCTGCGCCGGGCCGAGGCTGCGCCGCGCGCCCGCGCGCGCCTGGGTTGCCGGGTTCATGGCGTCACTCCACCGCCGCGAGCTGCCGCTCCAGGCGGTCCAGCACGCGGTAGCACGACAGCACCTGCGCGACGCTGGCGTTGGGTTCGCGGCCTTCGCGAATGGCGGCGAAGAACTCGCGATCCTGCAGCTCGATGCCGTTCATCGAAACGTCGACCTTGCTGACGTCGATGGCCTGGTCCTTGCCGTCGACCAGGTCGTCGTAGCGGGCGATGTAGGTTCCGTTGTCGCAGATGTAGCGGAAGAAAGTGCCCAGCGGGCCGTCGTTGTTGAACGACAGCGAGAGCGTGCAGATGGCGCCGCTGCTGCTCTTGAGCTGGATGCTCATGTCCATGGCGATGCCCAGTTCCGGATGCTTCGGCCCCTGCACCGCGTGCGCCTGCACGATCTCGCCGCCGGCCTGCCAGGCGAACAGATCCACGGTGTGCGCGGCGTGGTGCCACAGCAGGTGGTCGGTCCAGCTGCGCGGCTGGCCCAGCGCGTTCATGTTGGTGCGCCGGAAAAAGTAGGTCTGCACGTCCATCTGCTGCACCCGCAGCTCGCCGGCGGCGATGCGCCGGTGCACCCACTGGTGGCTGGGGTTGAAGCGCCGCGTGTGGCCGACCATCGCCACCAGCCCGCTGCGCTTTTGCGCGTCGGCCACCGCCTGCGCCTGCTCCAGGCTGTCGGCCAGCGGGATCTCGACCTCCACATGCTTGCCGGCGCGCAGGCACTGCATGGCCTGGGTGGCGTGCATCTGCGTCGGGGTGCACAGGATCACCGCGTCGAGTTCGGGCAGCGACAGGCTTTGCGCCAGCTCGGTGGTGACATGGCGCACGCCGTATTTCTCGGCCACGCCGCGCGTCTTGTCGAGCTCGCGCCCGACCAGCGACACCACCTCCACGCCGTCGATGTTGCGCATCGCGTCCAGGTGCTTGATGCCGAAGGCGCCGGCGCCGGCCAGCGCGACCTTGATGGACTGGGTCATTTACGCGTTCTCCAGGATCAGGTGCCCGACCGCCGTGTTCGACGCCGGGACGTGGTAGAAGCGGTGCGCCAGGCGCGGCGGCGGGCCGCCGGCGAGGTCGCCCATCGCGCCGCGCGCGATCAGCCACATCACCAGTTCGATGCCCTCCGAGCCGGCCTCGCGCACGTACTCGATGTGCGGGACCTGCGCCAGCCCCACCGGATCGTCGATCAGGCGATCGAGAAAGCGCTGGTCCCATTCGCGGTTGATCAGTCCGGCGCGCGGCCCCTGCAGCTGGTGGCTCATGCCGCCGGTGCCCCACACCTGCACGTTCAGGTCGGCATCGAAGCGCTCGACGGCGCGCCGGATGGCCTGGCCCAGCGCGAGGCAGCGGCGCCCCGAAGGCACCGGATACTGCACGACGTTGACGGCGAACGGGATCACCGCGCAGGGCCAGGCCTGCGGCTGGCCGCACATCAGCGACAGCGGCACCGTCAGGCCGTGGTCGACATCCATGCGGTTGACGATGGTCAGGTCGAAATCGTCCTGGATCACCGACTGCGCGATATGCGCGGCCAGCTCCGGATGCCCGATCACCGGCGGCACCGGACGCGGCCCCCAGCCCTCGTCGGCGGGCTCGAAGCGCGCCGCGGTGCCGATGGCGAAGGTCGGGATCATGTCCAGGCTGAACGCGGTGGCGTGGTCGTTGTAGACCAGGAAGATCACGTCGGGGCGGTGCTCCCGCAGCCACGCGCGGGAGAACTCGTAGCCCGCGAACAGCGGCTTCCAGTAGGGTTCGCCGGTCTTGCCCTGGTCCATCGCCGCGCCGATCGCCGGCACGTGCGAGGTATACACGCTTGCGCTGATGCGTGCCATCAGTCCCTGCCTCCGTCGTGTGCCCCGGCCGCCTCGGACAGATAGCGGTTGCCGTCGATGCGGCGCCCGCCGCGCAGCATCATGTCGCGGTACTCCTGCTCGCTCATGCCGGTCATGCTGCCGGCCATCTGCTGGAAGGACTTGCCGTCGGTGGCGCCGATCTTGGCCAGGAAGTAGATGTTGCCGCCGAGCGCGATGCAGCGGTTCAGGTCACGCGCCAGCACGGCCTGCTTCTGGGCCTCGCTCATCGGCCACTCGTCCAGGTAGGCACGCTCGTCGGCCTTGAAGCGGGCCCGGTTCTGCGCCTTCATCAGCGACATGCAGAACTGGTTCAGGTGGTAGCCCAGGCGCGACATGTCGGCGTCGAAGATGGTCGTGCCGGGGATGTCCTTGTAGGGTTTGTCGAGAGCCATGGTCGCCTCGCTCAGGCCAGCTCGGGCCAGTACAGACGCATCGGATTGTCCACCAGCAGCCTGTGCTGCAGCTGCGGGGTGGGCGCGATGTGCGCAATGAAGTCGACCAGCAGTCCGTCGTCCGGCATGTGGTTCTTCAGATTCGGATGCGGCCAGTCGGTGCCCCACAGCACGCGCTCGGGAAACGCCTCGACGATGCGCCGCGCGAACGGCACGACGTCGCGGTAGGGCGCCATCTCGCCGTGCAGCGCCGGCGGGCCGGACAGCGACAGGCGCTCCGGGCAGCTGACCTTGGACCAGACGTTGGAATGCTCGCGCATGAACCGCACGAACAACTCGAACTCCGGTCCGTCGACCGGCCTGCTCACGTCGGGACGACCCATGTGGTCGACCACCACGGTGGTCGGCAGCGCGCTGAAGAAATCCCACAATTCGGGCAGATCCACGGCCTCGAAGTAGATCACCACGTGCCAGCCGAGCGGCGCGATGCGCGCCGCGATGTCCATCAGTTCGTCACGCGGCGTGAAGTCGACGAGACGGCGCACGAAGTTGAAGCGCACGCCGCGCACGCCGGCGGCGTGCATGCGCTGCAGCTCGGCGTCGGAAACATCGCGGCGCACCGTGGCCACGCCACGCGCGCGCCCGCCGGAATGCTCGAGCGCGTCGATCAGCGCGCGGTTGTCGGCGCCATGGCAGGTGGCCTGCACGATGACGTTGCGGGCGAACCCGAGATGATCGCGCAGCGCGAACAACTGCTCGCGCGAGGCGTCGCACGGCGTGTACTTGCGCTCGGGCGCATAGGGAAAGCGATCGCCCGGGCCGAACACGTGGCAATGCGCGTCCACGCTGCCCGGCGGAACCCGCAAGCGCGGGCGCGACGGGTTCGCGTACCAGTCCAGCCAGCCAGGGGTCTTCTCGAAGGTCATCGGTGGGTCACTCCTCGGAGCCTGTGGGGTGGCGCACCGCGCCGAGCAGACGATCGGCCTCGATGCGCCAGTCGGCGTTGCGCGCGAAACCGGGGCTGCCGCGCTCGCCGAACACGCCGCGATCGCCGAGCTCGGCGACCCAGGCCTGGCGCTCGGCGCTGCCGGCGGCCGACCAGGGCGTCAGGCCGGCCTCCTCCACGGTGCGCGCGACCTCGCGCATCTCCTCGCTGCGTCGCCGCCCGTGCTCGATGACGCGCTGGAAAAAGTAGGCGCCCTGGCGCTCCCAGTCGATGCCGGGAAAGGTCTCGGCCAGCGACGCCAGCACCGCGTCCTCCACGCCATAGGCGCGCGCCGCGCTGAAGCTCTCGATGACCATCGCCTCGAGGCCCTTGATCATCACGCTGCGGCACATCTTGGTGGCCGAGACGACGCCGAGCCGGGCATCCCCGGCACGCGCCGCGCTGAAGCCCAGCGCCTGCAGCGAGGCCGCGAAGGCGTCGGCGTGCGGGCCGCCGAGCAGCATCGGCACCTTGCTGCGATACGGCGGCACCGAGGTCATCACCGCGGCCTCGACATAGCGCCCGCCGGCGCCGTCCAGCGCCGCCGCGGCCTGCGTCTTGGCCCCCGGCGATGCCGAATTGAGGTCGACGAACCAGCATCCCGGGCGCAGCGCCGCGGCGCATTCATGCGCCACGGCCACGGCCTGGCTGGCGGTCACCGCGCTGAACAGCAGGTCGCAGGACTGCGCCAGCTCGGCCGCCGAGCCGGCCAGTTGCACGCCGCAGGAGCGCGCGTGCTCGCGCAGCGGCGCGCCCTGCGCGCCGGCCAGCTTGCGATCCCAGGCCAGCACCTGCGCCAGCCCGAGCGCGCGCAGGTCCTCGCCGAGGATGCGCCCGACCTCGCCGTAGCCGATCAGGCCGATGCGCCAGCCGCGTGCCGTGTCCTCGATGCCGCTCATGTGCCTGCCCTCCCCGTCGTCCACGCCGGCGCGCCGCCGTCGGCGGCCCGCCCCGGACCGCGCTCAGTCGACATAGCGCAGCCCGGCCTTCTCCAGCGGCTCGCGCATCTTGTACATGTCCAGGCCGAGCACGCCCGATGCCAGCTTGGCGCGCTTGTCGGCCTCGTTCGCCTCGCGCGCCGCGGCGGCCTCGGCGGTGGCGCCGGCAAGCGCCGCCGGCACCACCACCACGCCGTCGTCGTCGGCGACGATCACGTCGCCGGGCACCACCTGGGCGCCGGCGCACACCAGCGGAATGTTCACCGAGCCGACCGTCGCCTTGATGGTGCCCTTGGCGCTGATGTAGCGGCTCCACACCGGGAACTGCATGGCGCTCAGATCCTTCACGTCGCGCACCCCGGCCTCGATCACCAGGCCGCGCGCGCCCTGCGCCCGGAACGAGGTCGCCAGCAGGTCGCCGAAATAGCCGTCGCTGCATTCCGCGGTGACCGCGGCGACGACCACGTCGCCGGGGCGGATCTGCTCGGCCACCACGTGCATCATCCAGTTGTCGCCCGGATGCAGCAGCACCGTCACGGCGGTGCCGCAGACATGCGCTCCGGCATAGATCGGGCGCATGTACGGGCGCATCAGGCCGACCCTGCCCATCGCCTCGTGCACCGTGGCGGAGCCGAAGCGCGAAAGCGCCTCCACCGCGTCGGCGTCGGCGCGCCGGATGTTGCGATGCACCACTCCAAGGTTGTTCAACGCACTCATGCTCGCTCCTCGTGGTTCACAGGCCGCGCGCCTTCAGCGCCGCGTCCAGGCGCGGGTAGACGCGGCGGGCATTGCCCTCGTAGATCTTCGCACGCTGCAGCGGGTCGATGGCTGCCGCCTCGATGTAGCGCCGGGTATCGTCGTAATGGTGGCCCGTGAGCGGATCGACGCCGCGCACGGCGCCGATCATCTCGGAGGCGAACAGGATGTTGTCGACCGGGATCACGCGGGTCAGCAGGTCGATGCCCGGCTGGTGGTACACGCAGGTGTCGAAAAAGATGTTGTTCAGCAGGTGGTCCTGCAACAGCGGCTTTTTCAGCTCCTGCGCCAGGCCGCGGAAGCGCCCCCAGTGATACGGCACCGCGCCGCCGCCGTGCGGGATGACGAAGCGCAGGGTCGGGAAGTCGCGGAACAGGTCGCCGGTCAGGCACTGCATGAACGCCGTGGTGTCGGCATTCAGGTAGTGCGCGCCGGTGGTGTGGAAGCAGGCGTTGCAGCTGGTGCTGACGTGCACCATGGCGGGAATGTCGTGCTCGACCATCTTTTCGTAGACGGGATACCACCAGCGATCGGTCAGCGGCGGCTCCTTCCAGTGCCCGCCCGACGGGTCGGGGTTGAGGTTGATGGCGACGAAGCCGTAGTCCCTGACGCAGCGTTCCAGTTCCGGAATCGACGTGCGCGGATCCACGCCCGGCGACTGCGGCAGCATCGCCGCGCCGATGAAATGCTCGGGAAACAGCTGCGACACGCGGTGGCACAGCTCGTTGCAGATGCCGGCCCAGGTCGAGCTGGTGTTGAAATCGCCGATGTGGTGGGCCATGAAACTGGCGCGCGGCGAAAAGATGGTCAGGTCGCTGCCGCGCTGGCGCATCAGGCGCAGCTGGTTGGACTCGATGCTGTCGCGCAATTCGTCGTCGCTGATGCGCAGCTCGGAAACCTTGGGCCCGAGTTCCGGCGTGGCCAGGTTGTCGATCTGCGCCTTGCGCCATTGCTCCAGCGCCTTCGGTGCGGTGGTGTAGTGGCCGTGGCAATCGATGATCATGAGGAGTCTCCGCAAAGGGTACTTCAGGTGCTGCACAAGGCGGCTGGCGCGTGCCGCCCGCGTCGTCGGCAGGCACCGGCGTCAGGGCGACCAGACCTGCGCCGGCACCATGACCTCGCCGCGCATGATCAGGCGCGCGGTGCGCAGCAGCGCGGCGCGCGCCACCTTGCGCGCATCGCTGGGGTCGAGCTCGAGCTCGACCGTGAATTCGCCGCTCGGGTGCTCCACGCAGACCGCCTTCGCCGCGCCCTCGGGCACGCGGGCGAGGCCGTCGGCCACGCTGCCCTCGAGCACGCAGGCGGTGGCCACCGTGACCGCCGCCAGCACGCCGATCGCCTCGTGGCATACATGGGGGATGAAGCAGCGCGTGCTCAGGCTGCCGCCCGCGCGCGCCGGCGCCAGCAGGCACATCTTGGGATAGGTCTTGTCCTTCACGTCGCCCAGGCCCATGCGCCGCCCGCACTCCAGGCGCAGCGCCTCGAGCTGCGCCTTCAGGCCGGTGTCGGCATTCAGCTCGGCGGGCGTCTCGTAGCCGCTGCGACCGAGATCGCCGGCACGCATCAGCACCATCGGCATGCCATTGTCGATGCAGGTGACGTCGAGTTCCAGCTGCGCGTCGGCGACCCCCACGCATACACGCTCGCGCAGCTGTCCGGTCGGCAGCAGGCCCGCGCACACCGAGCCCGCGGTATCGAGGAAATGGATGCGAATCGGCGCCGCCGTCCCGGGCACGCCGTCGATGCGCGCATCGCCCGCGTACTCGATGCGTCCGCCGGGCGTCGCCACCGTGATGTCGCATTGCATGCCGGTATTGCGCGTGAGCACGCGGAACGTGCTGGTTTCGCCCTGCGCCCGCACGAGTCCGGTCTCGAGCGCGAACGGCACCACCGCGGCCAGCATGTTGCCGCAGTTCGGCGTGGTGTCGACCACCGGCTTGTCCACCACGACCTGCGCGAACAGGAAGTCCAGATCCACCCCGGGCTCGCTGCCGCGGCGCACGATGCCGACCTTGCTGGTCAGCGGGTGCGCCCCGCCGAGGCCGTCGATCTCGCGCCGGTCGGGCGAGCCCATCGCCGCCAGCAGCACGCGGTCGCGCAACGCGGTGTCCGCCGGGAGGTCGGACTCGAGGAAAAACGGTCCGCGCGACGTGCCGCCGCGCATGAACAGGCAGGGGATCGGAGTCTGCATGATGGGGGCGTGGGCCGGACTCGAAGCCGGCGCTGCGGGGTGCCGGCGGCACCCCGCAGCGCCGGCGCCACCGACCCCGGATACCGGTTGGGAGCTGCGATTATGGCAAGCCGCCGGCGCGCGTCCAAGACGCCCGGCGGGCTACCAGCTATCACGAATTGATATGGTCGGAGTCGCGCCCGCGCAGGCGCGCAAGCTCCATCAGCAAGTCCACGGCATGGCGCATCAGCGGACTGCCCGGCTTGGTCGCGGAGGTGGCCAGGAACAGGCGGCTGAACAGGCGCGGTGCCTTCAGGTCGCGCACCCGGAAGGCCTGCGGATGCCCGCTGGCCAGCACGGCGCCGCGCGTCAGCACGGCGTGGCCGTGGCCGCTGCGCACGAGGTCGAGCATCGACTGCACGCCGGACACCTCCCAGGCCACCTGCAGCTTGACGCGCGACAGCGCCGCCTGGTTCTCGATCACGCGGCGAATCGCATGGGTGCGCTCGGGAATGACCAGCGGATAGGCGGCGAGCTCGGCGAACTCGACCTCGTCGCCAGGCGCCGCGCCATCGGCCGGACTGACCAGGCACAGCGCCTGCTCGAACACCGGCTGCACCTCGATCGCCTCCTGGCTCTGCGGGTTCAGCACCAGGCCGACGTCGACGCGCCCGCTGGCGATCCACTCGGTGATGTGGGCCGACAGGCCCTCGACGATCGCCAGTCGCGCCCGCGGCAATCGCTGCTCGAAACCCTGCACCAGGGGCAGGGTCAGCACCCGCCCCATGCTCGGCGGCAGACCCACGACAATGCGCCCGGTCGGCTCCTCGCGCCCGGCCTCCAGGTCGGTGCGCGCCTGCGCGACGAGGTGCAGGATCGCCACCGCGTGCTCGAACAACCGCTTGCCGGCCTCGGTCAGCACCACGCCGCGCCCGGTGCGCTGCAGCAGCACGGCGCGCAGATCGGTCTCCAGCAGGCGCACCTGGCGGCTGAGCGCGGGCTGCGCGGTGTCGAGCAGCACCGCCGCCTTGCTGAAACTGCCGACCTCGGCGACGCGTACGAAGTACTCGAGTTGCTTGAGGTTCATGGCGCTATTGGAGCACCCCACGGGCGCGCCCCGGCGCGCGCCCGCGCGCCGGGCTCAGCGCGGCGCCATGCGCAGCGCGCCGTCGAGGCGGATGGTCTCGCCGTTGAGATACGTGTTGCGCACCACGTGCACCGCCAGCTGGGCGATCTCCTGGGGGCGCCCGAGGCGCTTCGGGAAAGGCACCGAGGCACCGAGGGAATCCTGCACCTCCTGCGGCAGCGCGGCCATCATCGGGGTGTCGAACAGCCCCGGCGCCACCGTGACCACGCGGATGCCGTGGGACGCCAGATCGCGCGCCAACGGCAGGGTCATGGCCGCCACGCCACCCTTCGACGCCGAATACGCGGCCTGCCCGATCTGGCCGTCGAAGGCCGCCACGGAGGCCGTCAGCAGGAACACGCCGCGCTCGCCGTCGGCCAGCGCCGGCAGCGCGGCGATGCGCGCCGCGCACAGGCGCACCACGTTGTAGCTGCCGATCAGGTTGATGCGAACGGTGCGCTCGAAATCGTCCAGCGGCGCCGCCGTGCCGTCGCGCGAGACGACGCGCCGCGCGCCCGCCACGCCGGCCATGTGCATGACCACGCGCGCCACGCCGTGCGCCTGTTCGGCCTGCGCGATGGCCTGCTCCACGGCATCGGCGTCGCTGACGTCGGCGACCAGCGCCACGCCGCCGATGTCGGCCGCCACCGCCCGCGCCCGTTCGGCCTGCACGTCGAGCACCGCCACCTTCGCGCCCTGACGCGCCAGTTCGCGCGCCACCGCTTCGCCGAGCCCGGAGCCGCCCCCGGTGACCAGCGCGCTTTGTCCTTGAATATCCATGATCGCCTGCTTTGAAAGAACGAATTCGATTCGCCGGGCGCGGCGTCGCCACCCCGGAGCCAGGGCGTCATTTCACGTCGTCCGCGCGCGCCTGTCCACTGTCGGGTCAGGTGGCGGCCGCGCCGGCCGCGTCGGCGGGCGCGCCGGTCAGGCCGCTTTCCACGCGCTCGACCGCCACGCGCAGCGCGCGCATGCAGCGCTCGTCCAGCGCGCTGTCGACCAGGCGCTGCATCATGTCCAGGGTCTGCGCGACGGGCACTGCCGCGCGATAGGGGCGATCCGCCGAAATGGCGTCGAAGATATCGGCGGTGGTGATGATGCGTGTCTCGAGGGCGATTTGCGCCGCCGGCAGCCCTCGCGGGTAGCCGGTGCCGTCGAGCCGCTCGTGGTGGGCGCCGGCCACGCGCGCCAGTTCGGCGAAGGGCTCGATGCCCTGCAGGATCTGCTCGGTGTACAGCGCGTGCATGCGCATGGCCTCCCATTCCTCGGCGTCGAGCTTGCCCGGCTTGTCGAGCACCGAGTTGCTCACGCCGAGCTTGCCCATGTCGTGCAGCAGCGCGCCGCGCCGCAGCCAGCGCCGGCGCTGCGCGTCGATGCCGAGCTGCTCGGCGATCAGGTCGGCATACAGCCCGACACGCGCGCTGTGCCCGGCGGTATACGGACTCTTGGCATCGATGATCTGGCCGAAGGCCTCGGCGATCTCGTCCATGTAGTCGTCGTCCAGCGGCACGCGGTGCTGCGCCGGCTCCAGCGCATACACGCGCTGCGCCAGGTCGGGGTCGCGCAGGCTCTGCCAGAAGGCGTCGTCGGCAATGCGTTCGAGCGCCGCCACGAGGCGCGGATCGAACCAGCTGGCGCTGCGCAGGCGCGCCTCGGCGAGCGCCGCCTGCGGCCCCTCCGAGGTGTGGAACACGTCCACCACCTGCGCCAGCAGCGCGATGCGCGCGTGCAGCGGGATGTTCTCGCCGGCCAGCCCGTCGGGCCTGCCGCCGCCGTCCCAGTGCTCGTCGAGGGCGTGGATCGCGCGCGCCACGGTCTCGCCGAAGCGCATCTGGCGCGCGATGTCGGCGCCGCGCTGGCAACGCGTCTGGATCAGCTCCTGCGAGATGTCGCTGCCGTTCTGGAAAATCTGCAAGGTGGCGCGGAATCGCTCGGCCAGGCCGGCGCGCAGCCCGGTGTGCACGAGCACGAAGCGCGCCACCTGCGGCAGCGAGCTGCCGACCAGCTTGAAGTCGCGCTTGAACTGCAGGTCGTCGGTCAGGTAGAGCTGGCAGATGCGCGCCGCATTGCTGCTGCAGCCGAGATCCTTCAGCAGCAGCGTGTAGTACAGGTCCCAGCGCTGCTGCGAATCGAGGCCGAGTTCGCCGGCCAGGCGCATGCCGATGTACGCGCAGCGCACGCAGTGCCCGCGCGGCTGCCCCTCGGTCATGTCCAGCGCATGGCTCAGGGCCCCGATCAGTTCCGCCAATTTGAGTTGCTGCATGTCCCGGCTCCGCTCGCGCGCCGACGCACACCATAACCGAAGGGCCGCGGCCGCGCAGCCGCGCCGTGCGGCGATGCGCCGGACATCGGCGCGGGCCGGCGACGGCGGCGCCGGGATCCGGCGCACCAGCAATAAATGCGACACATTCGATACGTACCTTCCCTACGTTTTTCACGAATAGGCTCCTGCCGCCGGTTCGCGCGCCGGGAGCTCGAACGGACGGATCCGTGGCGACGCACGGGCACGGAGCAAGGAGGAATTTTCGATGAGCGTCAGTCCCTATGCCATGCAGACCTACCTCGATCTGCTGGGTGAACTCGAGCACGCGCGACGCGTGCTGGCGCAAGCCCGCATCGGCAGCCTGGCCCCCGCCGCGGCCGCCCAGCGCGCGATCGAGGCCATCGACTCCGTGGAAGCGGCCTGGAGCGCCTTCGGGCGCCAGCACCTGCGCGCCGCGCGCCGCGCGCTGACCTGCCTGCGCCAGGGCGCGTTGCCGCAGACCCCGGCATGCATCGACGCCGTGCGCGAACTGTCGGTCTTGCTGCAGGCGCATCGCCGCGCCGACCACGCGCCCTCGTACAGCCGTCACTACGCCTGGCAGTAGGCGTCGCGACCGGCGCGCCGCTGCGCCGCGCGGGCACGGCGTGCGTGAGACACGCCACAATATGGGTTTTCCACGCTCCCACGACGGGTCACCGGCGAATCTCCCCAGAACCCGGCAGGCCCGCACCTTCACAGATGGCTCGCAACCGACACCGCACCGCACCCCCGTCTTCCGCCCTTTCCCCGTTCCCTGAGCAGGCTTCGAACGCCCGGCTGCGCGCGCATGCAGCGCGCGCGCTGGCTGGTCTCGTGCTGGCGGCGCTGTGCAGCGCCCCCTGCATGGCCGGCGCGCTGTCGGCGACCAAGGACTGGCTCGGCTCGGTGAGCCAGCATCTGCAGAACATCTACCAGCAGGGCCAGCCGGATCTGTTTCTCACCGGCTACACATGGCACGACCCGCGAACCTACACCGCGGCCAAGCTCGCCGTGCTGAACAGCCGGGCCTGGGGCTTCGGCGCCGGCAAGCACCTGGTGGACGCCGATGGCAACGACGAGATGATCTACGCCATGGTGTTCTCCGACTCGCACCGCAACGCCGAACCGGTGGTGGGTTACGCCAAGCAGTGGGACTGGCGGCCGGATGACGGCACGTTCACGCTGGGCGCCGGATACACCGTGGGCGTGACCTCGCGTGCCGACATCATCCACAACATCCCGTTCCCGATCGTGCTTCCGCTGGTGTCCGTCGGCATCGGGCCGGTGCGCCTGTACGGCACCTTCCTGCCCCGGGTCTCGAGCCATCTCAACAACGGCAACGTTGCGTTCTTTTTCGCACGCATCGCCTTTCGCTGACTGCCGCCATGGACATCCGCAAGCTCGTCTGGGGCGTGATCCTCGTGCTGTGCGGCCTCGGCGGCAGCGGCTGGGGCGCGTGGCACGCCGCGGTCGACGGCCATCGCTGGCTGCAGGCGCATCGCGCCCTGCGTGAACTGTCGAGCCAGAGCCCGCAGGCGCTGCAGCGCCTGCAGCAGCGCGCCGCCGCGCAGCATGACCTGCTCGGCGAACTCGGCGCCGGCCTGGCGCAGCTTCCCGGCGTGCGCGAACTCGCCGCGGCGGGCTGGCACCAGCGCGAGCACGCCGCCGCCCGGCGCGTGCTGCACGACCTGCCGGCGCTGCTCGCCGGCCTGCTGCTGTTGTGGCTGGGACACCGTCTGCTGGGAAACGTTGCGCCGCGACGGACGCCGCCGCCCCGGGGCGGCTGACGCGGCCGCGCGCCGCAGCGGCGCGGCACCCGCTCCGGACACGTCGCAAATTCGTGGACAGCGCGACATTTTCGTGTCTAATGCGTGCATGATTCGTGGACCTTGGGATACCGATCATGTCACGCAACGGCAGCCTGCGGCTCGCGTTCCTCGGCGCGCCGAAGGCCGTGCGCGAGCTCGACGCAACGCCGATCGCCGATCGCAAGCTGGCGCTGCTGCTGTTCGCGCTGGCCGTTCGAGGGCGCAACGAGCGCGCGCGGCTGGCCGGCTGGCTGTGGCCCGATGTCGAACCGGAACGGCGCCTGGCCAGCCTGCGCCTGCGCGTGCACAAGGCGCGCCAGCTCGACCCCCGGCTGCTGCTGGTCGAGGGCGCGGAGCTGGAGCTTTCGCCCGAGGTCGGGCACGACCTGCAGTTCCTGCGGCAGCGCCGCCAGATGCCGCTGGACACGGCACTCGCGCTCGCCGACACCCCCCTGCTGCGTGGCATCGATCTGAGCGGCCTGCAGCAGTTCGAGATCCTGGTGCAGGGTATTCGCGAGCTCATGGCCTCGCATGCCATCCACGCCATCCACCAGGAAGTCAAGGCATGCCGTTCCACCGGCCGCATCGCCGAGGGCATCCGTCTGCTGCAGCGCATTCTCGTGCTCGCACCGCTGAACGAAGCGGCATGCCGGCATCTGATGGGCTTCTACATGCTGAACCACGACCGCGCGTCGGCGCTGCGGGTGTTCGAGCGTCTGCGCAGCGGCATGCGCCGGCTGCTCGGCGCGGAGCCGAGTTCGCGCACCCGGCAGTTGCACGCGAGCATCCTGCTGGATGAACAGGTCTCGTGGCAGGACGAGCGGACCACGGTGATCTGAGCCGCTGCCGCGCGAGCGTGCGCGTGGGCATGACGGTCGGCGTGGCGCGCTTTCCGCTCGACGGCGCCGACGCCGAAACCCTGCTGCAGCACGCCGACACCGCGCTGTACCACGGCAAGCGTTCGCGGCGGCCGCAATCGCTTCGCGCGTGGTGGCCGGCCACCGCCGTGGAACGCGGCTGCGCCGTCAGCGCCTGAGCACCAACCCAAGGGCGCGCCGGATCGTGCGCGTACTGGCAGAATGGAAGGCCTGTACGCGGTATGCGCGGTGACCCGGCGACGCCTTGCGCGATCGAGGGAACCCAGGGGGTTGAAGGCTCGGGCACGCGGCCCATCCGACGAGGAGCACACGATGAGCACGTTTCACCACGCCCGCCCGCGGTCGGGCCATCGCCGGGGCAGCGCGCGCCAGCTGGTCTGCGCCGCCGCCGTCACGCTGCTGGGTTGCGCAAGCGCGCACGCCCTGACGGTCTCGCAGTACGCGCACAACCTGAAGCAGGATGCATCGCATGCCGGGCATGCCATCGTGCGCGTCGGCGCCCAGACCGGTCACGGCGTCGTGCACGCCGCCAAGACCGTCGGCCACGACGTGGCCGGCGGCGTCAGGCACGGCTACCACGCCACGCGCCAGGCCCTGCGGCGTCACGACTAGCTAGGAGCCTGGGCGGCAGAGGGCGAGCCTGCTGCAATTCGCCAGGGGCGGTCCATTCCGGCGCCGATTCGTCGCCCATAGTGGCCACTATGGGCTCCTCACTGCCCCCGAACTGTCCTCGCCCCTGACGAATTTCGCGACGGCTCCCTCTGCCGCCCAGGCTCCTAGTAGTGTCCTGTCCCGTGAATACCTGGCATTTCGTTCGTGTGCCTGCGAAAACGTTTGCTTACAGTCGACCTTGCCCCATGGCGCGAAATCGGTCGGGCAAGCTGTCCCATGCGCTCGTCACGCTCGCCGCGCTGCGGGGCACGGCGCTTGCATCCCATGCGGCACCGCCGTGGTGCTGCGCAACGACGCCGACTCGCTGCGCCGGAACGGCGACGATGTCGAAGGCCTGCAGAGCTCGCGGGTCCTGAACCGGCGCGGCTCGGATTTCCTGGCGCGTACCTTCCGGTACGTCGGCCCGGGCCGGGTGCGCGGGTTGATCAACGACATCGAATTCGACTGCGCGGCGCCGCGCGGCCGCACGCGGGCGCAGTGGCTCGACGACTCCGCCGGGGACATCCTGCAGCTTCGTCACGGCCACGGCCGATGGCTGGCGACATCTGCCCATTTCGGCGCCATACGCCGCCAGTTCTGCGCCGCCGAAGGTCTTCCCGCGACGACCCTCGACAGCGAATCGGCGGCCTGGCACGGCATCTGCGCCGGCCGCGACGCGTCGCGCCGAGCCGGGCCGCCAGCCGCCGCGGCGAGGGCTTCGGGCATGTCGAGCGCAGTCGCGGCGGCGCGGAAATGATCGCGGGCCTCGGCGCGAACCCGGCGCCTGCGCGCCCGCTCCCGCGGGCCCCTGCTCGCGGGGTTGCGCGCGCCTTGTCGTGCACGCGACACTGCAGCGCATGAACAAGATCAAGCCCCTGCTGATCCTGATCCTCGGCGTCGGCATGCTGCTGGTCGCGCTGCGCGGGTTGTTCACCGGCACGCTGCCGGCCGGACGCGGCGGCTGGGGCGGCACGCGGGAACTCAGCCGCGAGCAGCAGCCGCTGGGCTTCTGGATCATGTTCGTGGCCG
This sequence comes from Pseudomonadota bacterium, assembly GCA_021815805.1. GTDB lineage: Bacteria > Pseudomonadota > Gammaproteobacteria > Burkholderiales > Burkholderiaceae_C > Thiomonas_A. Next base: position 91,409 of record JAKAZQ010000006.1, read on the forward strand.
ACGCCGCGTTGGGTGTCATCTGCCTGCGCTACGGCGCTCACCTGCTCTGACGGCGCCGCGCGTCGACATCATGAAAGCGCTGCTCTACGACGCCTTCGGGGTTCGCCCGCGACTGTGCAGCGTGGCCGACCCGCGCCCGCCTTCGCACGGCGTGGTGATCCGGGTCATGGCCAGCGGGGTGTGCCGCAGCGACTGGCATGGCTGGGTCGGCCACGACGCCGACATCCGCCTGCCGCATGTCCCGGGACACGAGTTCGCCGGGGTGGTGGTGGAAGCCGGCCCGGAGGTGCGCGGCTGGGCCGCGGGCGACCGCGTCACCATGCCGTTCGTCGCCGGCTGCGGCAGTTGCCTGCAATGCCAGTGCGGCAACCAGCAGGTGTGCGACCACCAGTTCCAGCCGGGGTTCACGCACTGGGGCTCGTTCGCCGAGTACGTCGCCATTCCGCATGCCGATCTGAATCTGGTGCGGCTTCCCGACAGCATGGACTATGCCACTGCGGCCAGCCTGGGCTGCCGCTTCGCCACGGCCTTCCGCGCGGTGGTCGACCAGGGCCGGGTGGCGCCCGGCCAGTGGGTCGCCGTGCACGGTTGCGGCGGCGTCGGGCTGTCGGCGATCATGATCGCCCGCGCGGCGGGCGCCAGGGTGGTCGCGGTCGACATCGCAGAGCCCAAGCTGGCGCTGGCGCGCGCCGTCGGCGCCAGCGCCAGCGTCGACGCCGAGCGCGTCGCCGATGTCGTGCAGGCGGTGCGCGACATCACCGGCGGCGGCGCCCATGTCTCGCTCGACGCGCTGGGTCACACGACCACCTGCCTGCGCTCCATCGCCAACCTGCGCAAGCGCGGACGGCATGTGCAGGTCGGGCTGTTGCTGGGCGAACATGCCGCGCCGGCCATCCCGATGGGCAAGGTGGTGGCCGACGAACTGGAAATCCTCGGCAGCCACGGCATGCAGGCCCACCGCTATCGCGGCATGCTGGATTTCATCGAGTCGGCAGGCCTGGCGCCGCAGCGCCTGATCGGCAACACCGTCGACCTCGAACAGGCCATCGACGTCCTCGTGGGCATGGATCGCTTTTCCGGCACCGGGGTGACGGTGGTCACCCGGTTCTGATGCGCCGCGCGGCCGTGCTGGGCGACGCCGCGCCTTGCCGCTACGATGATGCGCATGTCGTCGCACCCACCGCTCCTCGCCGCCGGCCGCCGGCAACGCCGCGCGTGCGGCGCGGCCGCGCCGTGCCATCGCTGCGGGGCCGCCTGTCGGCGCCCCGCCGACGCCCGAATACCTCGCGCTGGACCCTGCGTACCAGCGCGACGGTAGCTCAATCGGTCAGAGCGGCCTCCTTATAAGGGGCGGGTTGTGGGTTCGAGCCCCATCCGTCGCACCATGTCCACATCCACCGACACGTCCGCCACGGCGCATGTCGATCGCCTCGGTCGGGCGATCGCGGCCGAGCGCGCGCATCCGCCCGCCACGCCGCGCCGCGCGTCGATTCCGCGCCGGCCCCGGCAGCCATGACCGCGCAGCACGTCCCCGGCAGCGACGGCGCGGCCCGGCTCGTGCACGCCGCCGACGGGCTGGACTACCTGCATGTCGAAACCCCCGCGGCACGCGCCACCGTCTGCCTGCAGGGAGCACAGATCCTGGAGTACGCCAGCGCGGCGAGCGCAACGCCGCTGCTGTGGATGTCGGAGACCGCCGTGCGGCGCAGCGGACATGCGCTGCGCGGGGGCATCCCGATCTGCTGGCCCTGGTTCGGCGCAGCCCCGCCGCCGGCGCGCGGCATGCAGCACGGCTACGCGCGCACCGCGCCGTGGCGCCTCGACGCCGCACGGCGCAGCGGCGACGAGGTGACGCTCGATCTGCGCATGCTGGCACCCCGGGCAGGCGAGATGACGCCGTTGCAGGCGCAGGCCGAGCTGTGCATTCGCATCGGCCGCTCGCTGAGCCTCGAGTTGCGCACCCGCAACCTCGGGCAGCAGGAACTTCGGTTGACCGAGGCCCTGCATGCCTACCTGCGCGTCGGCGACGTACGCCGCGTGCGCCTGGGCGGGCTCGACGGCGCGCGCTACGTCGACAAGCTGGCCCACGGGAGCGCCGGCGTGCAGCATGGCGACCTGCGCTTCGAGGCGGCCGTCGACCGCATGTTCGTGGGCACCGAATCGGAATGCGTGATTCACGACCCCGTGCTGTCACGTCGAATTTTCATCACCAAATTCGGCTCCCAGAGCACGGTTGTCTGGAATCCATGGCAGGAAGGCGCCGACGCGATCGCCGACATGCGCGGCGCCGGTTGGCAGCGCATGCTGTGCGTGGAGGCCGGCAACGTGGATCGGGACGCGCTGTGCATCGCCGCCGGCGCCGAGCACCGGCTGGGCGCAAGCTACCGTGTGCAGGACCTGCCGGGGCAAGCCGGGGGCTGAACGGGCGATGCCGCAGGCGCGGCCGCCGCAAGATTGCGGCTTTGACCTGGGTCAGTACATTCTGTAATCGGTATCTTCCGCAGATACGACCGCTGCGGTTGCCTGTTTCAATATCTGCAACCAAGAATTCCGCTCCCGAAGGCCCGAAGCGACGCCGCATGCGGCCCTCGTGCCTTGACGCCCGCACTTGACGATCCGCCTGTCCTTCCCGCGTTCGGCCGCCTTCCTGCGCGCCTTCATCCCGGCCGCGCTGATGGTCATCGTGGCCGCGGGTGCCGTGCGCTGGCGCGAGAGCCTGGACGCACGAGGCGCCTTCGACGAGGCCGCCACGCAGCGCGTTGCGCTGTTGCGCAGCCGGGTGCGCTCGGCGCTGGATCGGCTGCGCGCACTGGGGGCCTATCTCGACGTCGATGGCGCGCCCGACGCAGCACGGTTCGCCCGCCTGACGCAGCCGCTGCTGGCCGGGCGGGTACCGATCCAGGCGCTGGAATGGATCCCGCGCGTGCCGCTGGCACAGCGCGACCACGCGCTGTCGGGAGCCGGCGACACGGGCCTCGCGCGCCTGCGCATCACTGCACGCGACGCGCAGGGCCGGCTGGTGACCGAGGCACCGCGTGCCGTGGCCTTCCCCGTGTACCTGCTCCAGCCGCTGCATGGCAACGAGGCCGCGCTGGGATTCGACCTCGCGTCGAACCCGGCGCGCCGCGCCGCGCTGCTGCAGTCCATGCGCAGCGGCCGCATGACGGCCACCGGGCGCATCAGCCTGGTGCAGGGACATGCCGCGCAGTACGGCTTCCTGGTGTTCCGCCCGGTGTATGCCGGCGGCGTCGTGCCGGCCACGCCGGCGCAGCGCGAACGCCGGCTCGTCGGTTTCGCGCTCGCCGTGTTCCGCATCGGCGACCTGCTCGCGGACGCGCCGGCGGCCCACGCGCCACGCCTCGCCGTCGAGGTCTCGGACGACTCCGCGCCGCCGGCGCAGCGCCGGCTCTACCCGAGGCCGCCGACGCCGCCGGCGCGTGCATGGCACGGCGGCACGCTGCGCCTGACGCGCCCGCTGCGCGTGGCGGGGCGAGACTGGATGGTCGCGGTGCGCCCGGCGCACGGCGCCTTCGCGCCCGACCGCGGCGCGAGCAACGCGATCCTCGCGCTCGGCCTGCTGGCCGCGCTGCTGTGGAGCTTCTATGTGCGCCAGCGCGCGCTGCACCTGGCCAGCATCGAGCAGGCGGTGCAGCAGCGCACGCGCGAACTGGAGCGCCAACGCGGCTTCAGCGCGGCGATCTTCGAGGTGCTCGGCGGCGTCGGGCTGGTGCTCGACCGTGACGGCGCGATCGTGCGCTTCAACCGGGCGGCGCAGCAGTTCACCGGATACACCCAGGCCGAGGTGGAGGGGCGACCGATGTTCTGGCGCAACTTCCTGCCGCCCGAGGAACGCGAACGCGTGGGCGAGGTGTTCGCCGGATTCCAGCAGGCCGATGGGCAGGCCGACCTGCCGCAGCAGGCCGAGAACCATTGGGTCAGCCGCAACGGCGACAGGCGCCTGTTCGCGTGGACCAACACCACGCTGCGCGACCCGGACGGCACGCCGCGCTACCTGGTCACGATGGGCCGCGACATCACGGACAGCCGGCGTGCGCAGCAGCAGATCGAACTCGAGCGACTGCGCTATCGCTCGATCCTGCAGACCGCCAGCGACGGCATCCACATCCTGAACGCCGACGGCCTGCTCATCGAGGCCAACGACGCCTTTCTCGCCATGCTGGGCCACGACGCCAGCGCGATCGGCCGCCTGCATGTCACGGACTGGGACGCCTGCAGCAGCGCCGACGAGCTGGCGCAGCGCAGCCGCAGCCTGCTGGCCGAGGGCCGCAGCATCGTGTTCGAGACCTGCCACCGGCGGCGCGACGGCGAACTGCTCGACGTCGAGATCAGCGCGCGCGGCATCCGCATCGGGGGGCAACCCTATGTGTACGCCGCGTCGCGCGACATCCGCGAGCGCAAGCGCGCAGAGGCCGCGCTGAGCGCCAGCGAACAGCGCTATCGCCAGTTCTTCGAGCACAACACGGCGATCAAGCTGATCCTCGACCCCGACGACGGGCGCATCGTCGACGCCAACTCCGCCGCCGTCGGCTTCTACGGCTACCCGCGCGAGCAGTTGCTGGCGATGCGCATTTTCGACATCAACTGCTCGGGTCCGCAGGACGTGGCGCAGGAGATGGCGCGCGCGCGGCTCGACAACCGCCTGATGTTCCAGTTCCGCCATCGACTGGCCGACGGGTCGGTGCGCGATGTCGAGGTCTACTCGGGCCCCTCGGTGGCCGACGGACGCACCCTGCTGTACTCCATCGTCCACGACGTCACCGAGCGTCAGAGCGCCGTGCAACTGCGCGACGCGCTGCTGCAGAACACGACCTCGGGCATTCTCGTGGCGCGCCGCCGCGTGGTCATCGCCGCCAACGAGGCGATGGCGAGCATGGTCGGCATCGCCCAGGCCGACCTCGTCGGCCATTCGGCGCGGCAGCTGTACCCGGACGCGCAGGAGTTCGAGAAGGTCGGCGCCGCGTACCGCGAGCTGGAGGCGTCGGGCAGCACCAGCCTGAGCAACGTGCACATCAGGGGCGCGCACGGGCGGCTCGTGCCCTGCGACCTGCAGGCGCGCCTTCTGCCCGACCGGGAAACCGCGGTCTGGACCTTCTCCGACGTGACCGGGCGCGAGACACAGGCCAGGCGCATGCAGCGCGCGCAGGGGGTGTACCGAGCGCTGGTCGCGGCGACGCAATCCCTGCTGCACAGCAGCACCGAGTCGACGATGATCAGCCGTCTGTGCCACAGCCTGGTCCACGGCACCGAATTCTGCGCCGTCTGGCTCGCCCGACCGGACGCCGAGGGTCTGTTCCGCATGGTCGGACGCGCCAGCGCATCGCGCGAGGATCTTTCCTTTCTCGACCGGCTGCACGTGCGCACCGCGGACCACGGCCCGGCCATCGCGCAGGCCTGGCGCGACGACGTCACCGTGGTGTACCAGGACAACCTGCGGCGCCAGGCGCATTCCTCCTACGCCACCGACATGCAGCGCCTGCAATGGGGTGCGATGCTGGCCTGCGTGGTGCGGCGCGGCGGCCAGCCGTGGGGCGTGCTCGCCTACGCCACCACCGAGGCCGGCTGGTTCGAGGACACGAGCCGGCAGGCCTGCGAGCAGGTCGCCGCGCTGCTCGGCCACGGCCTCGACGAGCTCGACCACAAGGCCATGCTGTCCACGCTGCAGGCACGCGAGAGCCGGCGGGCGCGCACCGACCTGCTGACCACGCTGCCCAATCGCCTCGCGCTCGGCGAGCATCTTCCGGGCGCGCTGGCGCGCGCGCAGCGCCGCGGCACGCTGGTCGCGGTGGGCGTGTTCGATCTCGACGACTTCAAGCCGGTCAACGATCACCACGGCCACGCGGCGGGCGACGAGCTGCTGCGCCAGCTCGCCACGGCGCTGCGCGTGCGCCTGCGCCGCACCGACTTCCTGGCGCGGCTCGGCGGGGACGAGTTCGTCGTGCTGTTCGAGGACGTCGATGCGCGCCAGCCGCTGCTCGAGCTGCAGGTCGCGCTGGCGCGCCTGCACACGGCGGTGGAACAGCCCTACGACCTCGGCGGCGGCCGCCGCGTGCGCGTGGGCATGACCCTGGGCCTGGCGCTGTACCCGCAGCACGGCGACGAGGCCGATGCGCTGCTGCGCGTGGCGGACACCGCGATGTACGCCGGCAAGGCGAACAAGCTGGAGCGCGAGCATTGGTGGCGCCTGCCCGACGAAGGCCATGCCGCGATGACGCAGGCGACGCGCGAGCCCGAGTTCGACGCACTCGGAGAAGAGGCGCAGGCGCTGCTCGGCGCGCTGGACGCGGACATGCTCGGCGGCCTCGCCCGCGGCTTCACGGAAGCCTTCTACAGGGAGCTTGCGCGCTCCGAGGACATGGCGAAGATCCTGCAGGGCCTCGGCGAGCAGGAGTTCGAACGGCTGCGGCAGGCGCAGGGCGAGCACCTGATGTTCCTGCTCAGCCGCCAGACCTCGCGTCCGATGATCGAGCAGCGGGCGCACGCGCTGGGCACGGTGCACGCGCTGGTCGGCGTCTCCGGCGCGCGCATCGAAAAGGGCTTCGGCATCTACGAGGACCTGCTGCGCGCGGAACTCGAGCGCGCCATGTTCTCGGCACGCGAGCGCTACCGGCTGCTGCGCGTGACCACTGCCCGCCTGCGCCTGGACGTGCTCACCCAGCTCGACGTGATCGACCAGACCGTGCGTCGCTACTCCGAGCTGCTCAACGCCCCGGTGGCCAGCGGCGAACGCTGGATGGACGTGCTGCCGGCGATCGTCGAGCAACTCGCGGCGCTGCCCGGCATGCGCCATGCCATCGTGTTCCGGCCCGACGAACGCGGCTTCCTGGTCGATGCGGTGGGCGCCGGCGTCGCCTGCGCCGAACTGTCCGAGGCGCTGCGCGCGCGCGACCTGCACCCGAACCTGAACCCGCCGCCGGGCACCGACCGCGAACTGGTGTCGGAGGCATGGTTCACGCAGGATCTGTGCGTGGCCGACGTGTACGCATGCGAGCCGAGCCTGGCGCGCTGGCATGCGCTGGCGCGGGAATCCGGCTGGCGCAGCGCGGCGGCGATCCCGATCGTCAACGGCGACGCCACGGAAAGCGTGCTGCTGCTGTGCGGTGCCTACCCGATGCAGTTTTCCTCGGAGTGGGCGAGACCCTGGCTGCGCGCCCTGCACAATCGGCTGAATGCGGTGTTCGCGGCCACGGCGCGCGGCTACCAGCCGATCACCGCGGCGCGCATGCGGCGCTATCGCGAGCTGCTGTACGGCGACGGCCTGCGCATGTGGTACCAGCCGGTGGTCGACCTGCAAAGCGGCGCGGTGGTCAAGGTCGAGGCCCTGGCGCGGCTGCAGCCGGACGAACACACGGTGCACGTCCCCGCCGAGTTCCTGCCGGCCTTCGGCGAGACGCAACTGCAGACCCTGTTCGTGCAGGGCCTCGCGCAGGCCCTCGAGGTGCTGCATGGCTGGCGCGCGGACGGCCTGGCGATCGACGTCTCGGTCAATCTCGCGCCGTCCACGCTGCTGCACCCGGACTGCGCCATGTGGGTCGAGCGCGCGCTGCGCGAGGCACGGGTCGCGGCGCAGCACCTGACCCTCGAGGTGCTGGAGAACGAGGCCCTCGATCGACGCCGCGCCGACGAGGCCATCCACGCGCTGCGCGGGCTCGGCGTGCACATCGCGCTGGACGACCTCGGCGCCGGCTACAGCAGCCTCACGCGCCTGGCCTCGCTGCCGATCCACACCGTGAAAATCGACCAGGCCCTGGTGCGGGAGTTGCCGAAGGCGCCGCTGCGCACCATGCGCCTGCTCGGAACCCTGCTGCGCATCGGCCGGGAATTCGCGCCGATCACGGTGGTCGAGGGCCTCGAGGAGGCCGGGCACGTGGAGGCCGTGCGCCTGCTCGGCGCGGACTTCGGCCAGGGCTACGGCATCGCGCGCCCGATGCCGGCCGCCGCGCTGCCCGGCTGGGTGAGCGCGCGCTCGCGCGCCGCCGCGCCGGGCGACGCCCTGCAATCGTGGGCCGGCGCGTTGGCCTACCACTGGCGCAGCGTGCACGATCGCCCGCATCCGCCGCTGCACGCCGGAGCCGCCACGGACTGCCTGCTCGGCCGATTTTTCGCGGCACGTGGGGTACAGGACGCGCAGGCCCTGGCGTGGCATGCGCAATGCCACGAGCCGTTCGACGCAGCGCGCCGCGAGGCCGCGGCACAGGCGCTGCTCGAATGGCTGGTGCAGATGGTGCGCGGACCGGCGCGCGGCTTGCCGACGGATCAGCGCGCCGGGCTTTCCGGCACAGGCTGAGCCGGCGCCGCGATCGCAAGCGCAAGCGCAAGCGCATCCGCAACCGCAACCGGGGCGGGACGCGCCGGCACGCCGAAGTGCGCCATGCCGGCGCGCGCGCACGCCGATGCCTGCCGCACGGGCGCCGGATTTTCCGGGAAGCCCCCGGGTCGTGTCGGGGTGCGCGAGATTCGGTGAACCATCGGCACCGCCCCGTGTCGAATCGCGCATGGGCGGATGCGTGGCGCCGACGCGCCTCGATCCACGGCCCCCGGCCCCCGGCCCCACCCGGTTCCTTGCCCCTTGCCCCTCCCTTGCCCCTTGCCCCTCCCTTGCCCCTTGCCCCTTGCCCCTTGCCCCTTGCCCCTTGCCCCTTGCCCCCCCGCCCCTTGCCCCCCGCCCCTGACGCCGCCACCTGCCGACCCGCGCAATCCGGCAGCGACCTGCGCCGTGCCGCGCCCGCCGCGGCGGTGCGCCCTGCCGGCGACGGCGACGCTGCTGCCGAGCCTGCTGCTTGCAGGCGTGGCGCCGGCGGCCGTTGCGGCGTCCATGGTGGCCGCGTCCATGCGCGCCGCGCCTGCGGTGGAGCACGACAACGTGCTGGTGATGCACTTCGGCGAGGGCGTCCGGAGCCTGGGCTTCCGCTACTCCGGCGACCACGACATCGTCTACAGCCAACCGCTGGGCCGGGTGCGCGCGCAGATCCACGGTGCGTCGCTGCTGCTGCACGTGCATGCCGGCAGGCGGCGCAGCCCGCAGGTCGGAAGCTCGTGGCGTGCCGCGCTGCACGACGACGATCGGCACATGTTCGGGCTGTACACCCAGCCCGGCACCATGCGGCCGTCGAGCCTGAACTTCTGGGTCGGCGGAGAGCTGCTGGTCAACGAGGTTCCGGTGGGCGAGGAGTTCTACTTCGCACAGGGAAGCAACTGGTTGTCCAACAACTGGTGGCTGGGAAGCCTCGCCGGCGCGCACGACGTGCGCGACACGCACTTGCGCTTCACCGACATCCAGGGCCGCGCGTACTGCGCATACTCACTCTGGCCCAACGAGGTGCAGGTCCGCGCGTGCCCGTCCGTCGCGGGCACGCGGAACCTCCGGCACGCGCACGTATCGAAACGCCAGTGAGCATCCGCGGCTTCGCGCCCATGCGCGCAGCGGCACACGCGCGGTCGTCGACCGTACCCCGTCAGCAAACCAGCCCAGGAGAGCGCCGATGAAAGCCTATGTGTATCCGTTGTTGTGCCTGCCGATGCTCGCCGGCGCCGAGCCGTCGGGCGCGCCCGACGCTGCCGATGCCTGGCTGGCGCAAACCTCGTCGCGCAAGGCCACGCAACGGGACAACGAGCTCGCGCTGCGCTACGGCGACGGCGTGCAGGACATCACCCTGGTGTACGGCGGCACCCACCATGTCACCGACGGGCAGCCGCTGCAGGCCGTGCAGGTCGTGCCCGGCGGCGACCGCGTCAGGCTGCAGGTGCTCGCCGGGCGCAAACGCAGCCCCGAGGTGGCCGCGACCTGGCACGACCAGTTGTACGGCGAGGATCGACACATGTTCGGCACCAGCAAGCAGGCGGCGACAGGACATCCCGACGCACTGAACTTCTGGGTGAGCCTGGACATGTTCGTCAACGGCGTGCCGATTCCCGAACCGGTGTACATCGGACAGGGCAGCAACTTCTACGGCAACAACTGGTGGCTGGGCAACATGTTCGCCATCGTCGACGACTGCCGCCACGAATTCCGCATGCGCGACGTCTACGGCCAGCTGTATTGCATACGCGAGCTGGGGCGCCACGAGCTGGAGGTGTCCGCCTGCCCGCCCCTTTGAGCCCGCGCGACGGAGCGGGTCGCAGAGTCCCGACAATTCCTTGTCGGCAGCATGGTGATTCGGCGATTTCGATTGATTTTGTCCTGGACAAAATGCATCATTTGTCCACCAGACACTTCTCCTGGATCACCGATCGCCATGAAAACCGTGCTGTCCATCCTCGCCGGGGTATTCCTCGGCGCCAGCGCCTTGACGGCGACCGCGCCGACCTCCGCGGCCGCCCCGGCAAGCCCCGCGATGTCGATGCCCGCCACCGGCTCGTCCGCGACCTGCCCGGCGCTGCTCGACCACCGCTTCGACGACCTGCAGACCGGCAAGCCGGTGGATCTCTGCCAGTACCGCGGCAAGGTGGTGATCGTCGTCAACACCGCCAGCTTCTGCGGTTTCGCACCGCAACTCGGGCAGCTGGAGGCCATGTACCGGAAATACGGACCCGACGGCCTCGTGGTGCTCGGCTTTCCGTCCGACGACTTTCACCAGGAGTTCAGCAACCCGCTGAGCATCGCGCCGTTCAGCCGCAAGCACTACCGCGTGAGCTTTCCGCTGTTCAACGTCACCCACGTCACGGAGCCGTCCCCGAACCCGCTGTTCCGGCAACTGATCCAGGCCAGCGGTGTGCAGCCCAAGTGGAATTTCTACAAGTACGTGATCGGGCGTGACGGCAAGTTCGTCGCCGAGTACCCGAGCGTGACCGCCCCGGACGACGCCGCGTTCCAGGCCCGCATCCGATCCCTGCTGGGCGTCAAGCCATGAGCGCCGCGCTCGACTTCGCCGGCGCTCCGCAAGGGCTGGGCGGCCTGCCGGCCGCGGCACGCAGCGTGCTGGCATTGCTGCAGCACCTGCGCGGCGACCGCCTCGAGGTGGTGCTGCCGGACGCGCGCGCCCTGCATTTCGGTGCGCACGCGGTCGGCGATCAATCGCCGTTGCAGGTCCACGTGCGCGACTGGCGGGTGTTCGGCGAGACGCTGCGCCGCGGCGACGTCGGCTTCGCCGAAGGCTACTTCGAGGCGCGCTGGACCACCTCCGACCTGCCGCGCCTGCTGCGCCTGCTGGTGGCCAACCGCGACGCGCTGCAGCGCACGCTGCACGGCAGCGTCTGGGGCACGCTGCTGCTGCGCCTGCGCCACGCGCTGCGCGGCAACTCCCGGCGCGGAAGCCGCTTGAACATCCACGCCCACTACGACATCGGCAACGAGTTCTACGCGCGCTGGCTCGACCCCGGCATGAACTACTCGAGCGGGCTGTTCACGAACGCGTGGCAGGATCTGGAACAGGCGCAGCGCAACAAGATCGAACGCGTCCTGGGGCAACTGCAGGTTCCCGCGGGAGCGCGCGTGCTCGAGATCGGGTGCGGCTGGGGCGGCTTCGCCGAGGCCGCGGCGCGGCGCGGCCTGCAGGTCGACGGCATCACGCTGTCGCGCGAACAACTCGACTGGGGAATGCGTCGCCTGCGCGACGCCGGCCTCGAGCCGCGCGCCCGCCTGCACCTGCTCGACTACCGCGACATGGCGCGCCTGGCGCCGCCCGGCGGCTTCGACGCGGTGGCCTCGATCGAGATGTTCGAGGCCGTCGGCGAGCGCTACTGGAAAGGCTATTTCCGCGCGCTGGCGGGCAGCCTGCGTCCAGGCGGCCGCGCCTGCGTGCAAAGCATCACCATCGACGACCGCCTGTTCGCCGACTACCGCCGCGGCACCGACTTCATCCAGCAATACATTTTCCCCGGCGGCATGCTGCCCAGCCGCGAGGTGTTCCGCGGTCTTGCCGCCGGCGCCGGGCTGGCGGTCGAGGACGAGTACGCCTTCGGCGCCGACTACGCCACCACGCTGGCGTTGTGGCGCCAGCGCTTCCTGCAGGCCGAACAACAGCTCGAGGCGCAAGGCTTCGACCGCCGTTTCCGCCGCCTGTGGGAGTTCTATCTCGCGTACTGCGAAGCGGGCTTCGCGCAGGCGAGCACGGACGTGGTGCAGTTCACGCTGCGCAAGCGTCTGGAGGCCTGAATGCGCTGCGCCGCCACCGCCCTGCTGGCGGCGGTTCTGCTGTGTGCGGGCAGCGCCTCGGCGCATGCGCTGCCGGCATGCGCGCAGCGCCTGGACGCGCCGGTGCGGCGCGTCGGCGCGGGCACGCTGCGCTGGTTCGGGCTGCGCATCTATCGCGCCACCCTGTGGAGCGGACGCGACGGGCTTCGGCCGCAGGCACTCGGCACGCAGTCGCTGGCCTTGCGACTGCGTTACGCGCGCGCCATCGGCGCGCAACAGCTCGCGCGCAGCAGCGCCGAACTGATGCGCGGCGCGGCGCCGGCGGCGCGGGTTGCGCACTGGCAGCAGCGCCTGCTCCAGGTGTTCCCCGACGTGCACGCCGGCGACACCCTGTGCGGCGTGTACCTGGCGCACGGACCGAACGGGCCGACCACCCTGTTCATGCGCGGCGGGACCTTGCTCGGCAGCCTTCGCGGCGCGGACTTCGCACGCGCCTTCTTCGGCATCTGGCTCGGCCCCGACAGCGGTCACCCGCGGCTGCGCCGGCAGTTGCTGGCGGGGGTCGAACCATGAACCCGCCAGGCGCGCTCGACGGGCTGTCACGATCGCGCCTGCTGTGCTTCGGCGCGCTGCAGTTCGCGCTGAGTTTCGCCGCGCTGCCGCTGCTGAGCTTCCTGCCGGCGGACTATGCGCGGCACGCCGGCGTCGCGCTGGGCGTGCTCGGTCTGCTGCTGCTCGGCACGCGCCTGCTCGACGCCGTCATCGATCCCGCGCTCGGGGTGTTCGCCGACCGCGCACTGGCGCGCGGCACGGCGCGCCGCGCCATGCTCGGCTGGAGCCTGCCGATGCTGGCCGGCTTCACCGGCCTCATGCTGCTGCCGCGCTGGCTGCCCTACCCGGGCCACCGCCTGCCGTTCGTCGGCGCGCTGCTGGTGCTGCTGGTGCTGACCTACGCCGGCTACAGCGCGCTGGGGCTGCTGCACCAGGCCTGGGGGCTGCAGCTCGGGCGCGGCAGCCAGGCGCAGGCGCGCGTGTTCGCGTGGCGCGAGGGCCTCGGACTGGCCGGCGTGCTGGCGGCGTCGGCGGCCGCCGGCGCGCAGGGTCCGCGGGGCTTCGCGCTCGCCTTCGCGGTCTCGCTCGGCGCCGGGCTGCTGTTGCTGCGCCTGGTGCCGGCGCCGACCCCGACGCGCCCGCATGCCGGCCGCATCGCCGAGGCCTGGCAGCGCGCCTGGTTGCCGTTGCGCCAGCGCGGCCTGCGCCGCCTGCTCGGCGTCTACCTCAGCGGAGTCACCGCGGCGTCGATCCCGGCCACGCTGGTGATGTTCTTCATCCGCGATCGCATCCAGGCCCCGCACTGGACCGGCGCTTGCCTGGTCGCCTACTTCGCGGCGGGCGCCGCCGGCATGCCGCTGTGGCTGCACGCCGTGCGCCGGCTGGGAGCGGCGCGCGCCTGGCTGGCGGGAACCATGCTGGCGGTCGCCAGCTTCGGCTTTGCCGCGCTGCTGCAACCCGGGCAGCGCATCGGCTTCGTGGCCGTGTGCCTGGCCTCCGGTCTCTGCCTGGGTTCCGACCTGGCGATTCCCCCGGCGCTGCTCGGCCAGCAGATCGCCGCGGCAGGCCATGCCGGCCGGCTCGAGGGGAGCTATTTCGGCGTCTGGAACCTGTGCACCAAGCTCGCGCTGGCGCTGGCCGCGGGCGTCTCGCTGCCGCTGCTGCAGGTGCTCGGCTACCGTCCGGGCATGCCGCAGAGCGGCGCCCTGCCGGCACTGGTCGTCGCCTACTGCGTGGTGCCCTGCGCGCTGAAGGCCTGCTCCGGATGGCTGCTGTGGCGCGGCTGGATCGCCGCGCCGCGCGCGCTGCCCGACCTCGAATCCACCGACCTGGAGTACCCCCGATGAAATCTTTTCGCAGCCTGCTCACCCTCGTGCTCGGCGTCGCCGCGGCCAGCCTGCTCGCCGCCTGCAGCACGGTCACGCCGGCCGACTACCACGGCCAGCAGCCGCAGTTGCGCCTGGAGTCCTATTTCAACGGCCCGCTGAGCGCCGACGGCCTGGTGTTCGACCGCTCCGGCAAGGTGGTGCGACGCTTTCACGTGCGCCTGCTCGGCGTCTGGCACGGCGACCAGGGAACCCTGACGGAACACTTCACGTACAGCGACGGCAAGACCCAGGAGCGCATCTGGACACTGCGTCGCGAACCCGACGCGAACGGGCTGCGGCGCTACAGCGGCAGCGCCGGCGACATCGTCGGCACGGCGCGCGGCAGCGCCGCCGGCAATGCCTTCCACTGGAACTACGTGCTGGCGCTGCCGTACCACGGTCATGTCATCGATGTGCACATGAGCGACTGGATGTACCAGATGAACGACCACGTGCTGCTCAACCGCACCGACATGACCAAGTTCGGGGTGCACCTGGCCAGCCTGTTCATCGCCTTCCACAAACCCTGAGCGCGCGCCGCGCTTAGCATGACGTCGCCCGGATGCGCCGGGCGACGTTTTTTTTCAGGAGAGATTTCCATGGATTCGCAACAACGCTTCGAACGCGGGCTGGCCATTCGCAAGGAGGTGCTCGGCTCGGAGTACGTCGAGGCCTCGCTGCGCGGCGCCGACGACTTCACGCGCGAGCTGCAGCAACTGGTGACCGAATACGCGTGGGGCGAGATCTGGGCGCGCCCGGGCCTGTCGCGGCGCGATCGCAGCCTGCTCAACCTCGGCATGATCACCGCGCTCAACCGGCCCCACGAACTGCGCCTGCATGTGCGCGGCGCGCTGAACAATGGCCTGAGCAAGGACGAGATCAAGGAAGTGCTGCTGCAGACCGCGGTGTACTGCGGCGCGCCGGCCGCGCTGGATGCCTTCCGCGTGGCGCGCGAGGTGTTCGCCGAACTCGGCGCCTGAGCGCCGCGCGAGGCGCCAGGCGTCGGCTTGCCGGCTTCAGGCGTAGCCGACCACGGGGTGCGGCCGGTAGGGCGCCTCCAGTTCGGCCACCTCGGCCGGCGAGAGCTCCAGCTCCAGCGCCGCCACCGCGTCGAGCAGGTGGCGCGGCTGCGAGGCGCCGACGATCGGCGCGCTGACCCCCGCGGCCTGCAGCACCCAGGCCAGCGCCAGCTGGGCATGCGGCACGCCGCGGCGATCCGCCAGCGCGTCCAGCGCCTGCGCCACCGGGCGATCGAGCTCCTCGGCGTGCTCGAACAGGCTGGCGCCGTAGACATCGCTCTGCAGGCGCGGCGTCGACTGTCCCCAGGGACGCGCCAGGCGCCCGCGCGCCAGCGGGCTCCACGGAATCACGCCGACCTGCTGGTCGCGGCACAGCGGCAGCATTTCACGCTCCTCCTCGCGATACAGCAGGCTCAACTCGGGCTGCATGCTGACAAAGCGCGTCCAGCCGTGGGCGCGCGCCACCTCCTGCGCCTTCGCGAACTGCCATGCGTACATGGACGACGCGCCGATGTAGCGGGCCTTGCCGGCCTTGACCACGTCGTGCAGGGCCTCCATGGTCTCCTCGATGGGCGTTTCGGGATCCCAGCGGTGGATCTGGTACAGGTCGACGTAGTCCATGCCCAGGCGCTGCAGGCTGGCGTCGATCTCGAAAAAGATCGCCTTGCGCGACAGGCCGCCGATGTTCGGCGCACGGCGCGACGCGAAATGCACCTTGGTGGCGACGACGATTTCCTCGCGGCGCGCGTGTTCGCGCAGCACCCGCCCGACGATCTCCTCGGAACTGCCGTCCGAGTAGGCGTTGGCGGTGTCGAAGAAATTGATGCCGAGTTCGAGCGCCTGGCGGATCAGCGGCCGGCTGGCCTGCTCGTCCAGGGTCCAGGCGTGGCTGCCCCGCGCCGGCTCGCCGTAGGTCATGCACCCCAGGCAGATGCGCGAGACGGTCAGGCCGGTGCGGCCGAGACGTGTGAATTTCATCATGGACTCCGTGCGTGAAGGACCAGCCCGCCAGCATAGCGGCGCGCCGCGCCGCCGGCCTGCCCACGCCGACGCGCTAGTGTCCTGTCCCGCAAATACCTGTCATTTCGCTGGGCCGTATCGGGGCGCAGGCAAGGCGCGGGCGCGGGTCCAGGCTGGGCGCCTGGCCCCGTGGCCGCAACGCAGCATGCGCCCCGATACGGCCCAGCCCGAAGGGTTCGGCGCCTGCGATCGCTCCCGCGGGCACACGAACGAAATGCCAGGTATTTACGGGACAGGACACTACCCGTGCCGGCGCAAGAACTCCCGCGTGGCGTCGATCACCGCCTGCGCCTGGTCGCGGTGCGGCGAATGACCGCAGTCGGCGAGCTCCAGCAGTTGCGTGCCCGGCACGCGGCGCGCGATGCCGCGGATCTGCTCCAGCGTGCCGTATTCGTCGTCGAGGCCCTGGATGGCCAGCAGCGGGCAGCCGATGGACGCGATCTCGGCCTCGATCGACCAGTCGCGGAAGCGCGGATCCAGCCAGATGCCGTTCCAGCCCCAGAACGCGGAATCGGGATCGGCGTGATGCCGCGCCAGGCGCTGGCGCAGGTCGGTGTCGCGATACGCCTGGCGCGCCTTCTCGATGCTCGACACGCTGATGTCCTCGACCAGGATGTGCGGTGCCAGCACGATCGCGCCGGCGACGCGCGCGCCGGCATGCGCCGCGTGCAGCAGCGCGATCGAGCCGCCGTCGCTGTGCCCGAACAGCCACGGCGGGCGTGCCTGCGGGTCCACGCCCAGCGCACGCAGCACGGCCGGCAGCACGTCCAGCGCCTGGCGGTGCATGAAATCGGGGTTCCACGACTCGTCGGCGGCGCGCGGCGTGGAGCGTCCGTAGCCCGGGCGCGAGTACACCAGGCCGCGGCAGCCCGCGGCCTCGCACAGGCGCTGCGGGAAATCGCGCCACATGGACACCGAACCCAGGCCCTCGTGCAGGAACACCATCACCGCAGCGCCGGGCGCGGCGCTGCCGACCCACTGGTACTCGATGTCGAGCTCACGCTCCAGCGCGTGCACGCGCACCAGCGAGGTGGCCGCGCCCGCGACGGGACGTGCGTGGGTCGGGGCCTGGGCGCCGGCAGCGACGGCGGCGGGGGAGACTTCGGAACGGGACATCGGATACGCGGAGCAGGGTTGGTTCGACGCGGCGCTCACTCGGCGCCGGCCTCGCGCAGGCGCAGCTTGAAGCGCTGGATCTTGCCGGTGGCCGTCTTGGGCAGTTCGTCGACGAACTCGATGATGCGCGGGTACTTGTACGGCGCCAGGCGCTCCTTGACGAAGGCTTTCAGCTCGTCGGCGCTGACCGCATGGCCGTCCTTGCACACCACGAAGGCCTTGGTCTTGGTCAGGCCCTCGTCGTCGGGCACGCCGATCACCGCCGCCTCCAGCACGGCCGGATGCTGCACCAGCGTGGCCTCGACCTCGAACGGCGAGACGTAGATGCCGCTGACCTTGAGCATGTCGTCGCTGCGGCCGGAATAGGTGTAGGTGCCGTCGCGGTTGCGCACGTACTTGTCGCCGCTCTTGGTCCAGCCGCCCTGGAAGGTCTCGCGCGACTTGGCGCGGTTGCCCCAGTACATCAGCGCGCTCGACGGGCCGTGGATGTACAGGTCGCCGGGTTCGCCGTCGGGCACCGGGCCGCCGTCGTCGCCGCGCAGCTCGATGTCGTAGCCCGGCACGGGCCAGCCGGTGGTGCCGTAGCGCACCTGGTCGGGTCGGTTGGACAGGAACACGTGCAGCATTTCGGTGGAGCCGATGCCGTCGACGATGTCGGCGCCGAAATGCGCCTTGAAACGCTCGCCGATGTCGGCCGGCAGGGCCTCCCCCGCCGACGAGGCCAGGCGCAGCGCGACCTGGTCGCGCGCCGGGAGCTCGGGGTGCGCCAGCATGCCCGAGTAGCCGGTGGGCGCGCCGAAGAATATGGTCGGGCGCACTCCGCTCACCTCGCCCTTCAGGCGGCGGAACACCGCCTGCGGCGTCGGCCGCTCGGCCATCAGCACCACGCTGGCTCCCACGCCCAGCGGGAAGCTCAGCGCATTGCCCAGGCCGTAGGCGAAGAACAGCTTGGCCGCCGAGAAGCACACGTCGCTGTCGCGCATGCCCAGAATGGCGCGCCCGAACAGCTCGATGGTCCAGTACGGGTTGGCATGCGAGTGCACCGCCCCCTTGGGGCGCCCGGTGGAGCCGGACGAATACAGCCAGAAGCCGGGATCGTCCGGGCCGGTCGCCGCCGGGCGCTGCATCGCGGACTGCGCGTCGACGAAGGCGTCGAACTCGACCTCCGAGCCATGCAGCGGCGCCTGCGGATGCGACACGATGACCTGGCGCACCTCGTGGTCGGCGCGCGTCAGCGCGGCGCCCAGCGCAGGCAGCACCGCGCCCGACACGATCAGCGCCTGCGCGCGCGCGTGCTCGAGCATGTAGGCGTAGTCGTCGGCGGTCAGCAGGGTGTTGACCGGCACCGGCACGATGCCCGCGTACATGGCTCCGAGAAACGCCACCGGCCAATGGTTGCAGTCCTGCACGACCATCAGCACGCGCTCCTCGCGCCGCAGCCCGATGCCGCGCAGCGCCGCGGCCATGCGCCTCGAGCGCTGCTCCAGCTGCGCATAGCTCAGGCGGCCGTGGTCGTCGATGAACGCCACCTTGTCGGGGCGTTGCGCATTGCGCTCGAACAGGTGATGCGCGAAATTGAAGCGCGGCGCACCGCTCGTGCCCTGCTCCCAGGGCGGTGTGGCAATGGCACTATGCACGGTCCTTGTCTCCTGATGTCGTTGTCGGGGTCGAAGCTGCGACGGCCCACTCGGAAAAGCCATTCGCCCAGGCGCCCGCTCACTCGGGCCGCAGGGCGCGCAGCACCGCGCCGGAAGCCTGCACGGCGCAGCGTCGATGATGGAAGCGCAGCGCGCGCAGGCCGCCGAGTTCCTCGCCGCCGCCGGCGCGCCCCGGGCCGCCGTGCAGGGACTGCGGCATCACGTTGCCGTGCCCGGTGTGGCTGCGCGCGACATCGGGACTGATCACGTGCACGCGGCCGTGCGCGTCGGCCAGGTCGAGCGCGGCTTCACCCAGCGCGCGCGGATCCTCGCCATACAGCGACACCACCAGCGAGCCACGGCCGCGGCGCACCAGGCGCAGCGCCTGCGCGGCGTCGCGGTAAGGCAGCACGGTGGCCACCGGGCCGAACACCTCCAGCTCGTGCACCAGCGCGGCCGCCTCGGCGGCCGCGGCGTCGGCCAGGCCCAGCAGCATCGGCGCCACGCAGCACGAGCGCTCGGGGTCGGCGTCCAGCAGCGGCTGGTCGGAGCCGTCCCACAGCACGTCGGACTGCGCCGCCAGCGCGCGCATGCCGTCGAGCACCGAGGCCTTCTGCTCGCCACTGACCAGCGAGCCCATCTGCACCTCGGCATGGCGCGGATTGCCCACGCGCACCGCGCGCAGCCCCTCGGCGATCGCCTGCACCAGCGCGTCGCGCTGCGACTCCGGCACCAGCACGCGCCGGATGGCGGTGCACTTCTGCCCCGACTTGACGGTCATCTCGCGGACCACCTCGGCGGCCATCAACTGCAGCGCGGCATCGGTCTGCCCGGGCAGCAGCAACGCGGCGTTGAGGCTGTCGGCCTCCACGTTCACGCGCACCGAGCGCGCCGCCACGGCGGCATGCGAACGGATCAGCGACGCGGTGTGCGCCGAGCCGGTGAACCCCACGGAATCGAAATCCTCGAGCGCATCGAGCAGACCGTCCGAAGAGCCGCACACCACCGACAGCGCCCCCGGCGGCAGCACGCCGGCGGCGATCACGTCGGCCACCATGCGCTGGGTCAGCCACGCGGTGGCGGTGGCCGGCTTGACGATGACCGGCACGCCGGACAACAGCGCCGGCGCGGCCTTTTCCCACAACCCCCAGCCCGGGAAGTTGAAGGCGTTGATGCACAGGGCCACGCCGCGCGACGGCACCAGCACATGCTGCACGCCGAAGCCGCCGTCGCGGCTGAGACTGGTGACGTCCTCGTCGAGCAGCACGCGCTGCTCGCCCAGCGTCGCGCCCAGCCTGGCGTACACCCCCAGCGTGTAGATGGCGCCGTCGATGTCGATCGCGCTGTCGCGCTGCACGGTGCCGCTGTTGGCGGTGGAGATCTCGTAATAGGCATCGCGTCCGGCCTGCAGCACCTTGGCCACCGCCGCCAGCAGCTCGGCGCGCTGTGCGTAGCTCATGGCGCGCAACGCGGCGCCGCCCCGGTCGCGGGCGAAGGCGAAGCCCTCGCGCAGATCCAGCCCGGAGCGGTCCACCCGCGCCAGCTCGGTGCCGAGCAGCGGATCGAACAGCGCGGTCCCCGGGCCGCGGCCGTTCTGCCAGCGCCCGCCCAGATGATTCGGAAGCAATTCGGACATGAAGGAGTTCCCCGCGGATTGCACGAGCAGCGCGCCGCGCGAGGCAACGACTGGAAAACCCCCTTGCCTCGGGCGCTACGTGCAGTATTGTGCGTAGAGGCACTGTAGGTTTTCGATGTCGCACTGTCAAGCACTATATTGCATGGGAAGCGCATGGGGCGTCGTCGCCCACCGCGAGCACATGTTCGCGGGATAACCCTCGGACGAGCTGCGTGGCGTAGACTCGGCCGGAACGCAAGTTGCACCGGGAAGGCTTGCAGCGCGGCCAGACATGCACTATGATGCGTACACAGGAACCGCAAATCTGCATTCCGCTTCACCATCCAGGAGTACTGTCGTGAACGATTCGCCCCGCGTCGACTACCAGACCGACCCCTCGCGCTACAAGCACTGGAAGCTCAGCTTCGAAGGCCCGATCGCCACGCTGGCAGCGGATTTCGACGAAAACGGCGGCCTGCGACCCGGCTACAAGCTCAAGCTCAACAGCTATGACCTGGGGGTGGACATCGAGCTCAACGATGCGCTCAACCGCATCCGCTTCGAGCACCCCGAGGTGCGCACCGTGGTGCTCACCAGCCTGAAGGACCGCGTGTTCTGCTCGGGCGCCAACATTTTCATGCTGGGCCTGTCCAGCCACGCTTGGAAGGTGAACTTCTGCAAGTTCACCAACGAGACCCGCAACGGCATGGAGGACTCCTCGCGCAACAGCGGGCTGAAGTTCCTCGCCGCGGTCAACGGCGCCTGTGCCGGCGGCGGCTACGAACTCGCGCTGGCCTGCGACCAGATCCTGCTGGTCGACGACCGCTCCAGCGCGGTCAGCCTGCCCGAGGTTCCGCTGCTGGGCGTGCTGCCCGGCACCGGCGGGCTCACCCGCGTGACCGACAAGCGCCATGTGCGCCACGACCTGGCCGACATCTTCTGCACCACCGCCGAGGGCGTGCGCGGCAGCAAGGCCAGGGACTGGCGCCTGGTCGACGACATCGCCAAGCCGGCGGTGTTCGCCCAGGCCGTGCGCGAGCGCGCGCTGCAACTCGCCGCGCAAAGCGACCGCCCCGAGGGCGCGCGGGGCGTGAGCCTGGCGCCGCTGCAACGCAGCATCGAGGCCGACGCACTGCGCTACTCGACGCTCGAGGTCGACATCGACCGCGCGCGCCGCGTCGCCACCTTCACCATCCATGCGCCGCAGGGCGAGCAGCCGCACGACGCCGCCGGCATCGAGGCGCTGGGCGCCGACTGGTACGCGCTGCGCCTGGCGCGCGAACTCGACGACGCCATCCTGTCGATGCGCACCAACGAGCTCGACATCGGCACCTGGCTGATCAAGACCCGCGGCGACAGCGCCAAGGTGGCCGAGCTCGACGCGCTGCTGATGTCCCAGCGCGGGCACTGGCTGGTGCGCGAGACCACCGGCATGCTGCGTCGCTGCTTCTCGCGCATCGATGTGTCGTCGCGCAGCCTGTTCGCACTGGTCGACGAGGGCTCGTGCTTCGCCGGCACGCTGCTCGAGCCGGCGCTGGCCTGCGACCGCATCTACCACCTGGCGCTGCCCGACGCACCCGACAAGACCCCTCGCATCACCGTGGGCGAGACCAACTTCGGCCTGTACCCGATGGCCACCGGGCAAAGCCGCCTCGAGCGCCGCTTCTACGCCGAAGCGCCCGCGATGGAGGCGATCCGCGCCGCGGCCGGCCACGCGCTGGACGCCGACCAGGCCTTCGCGCTCGGCCTGGTGACCAGCAACCCGGACGACATCGACTGGGACGACGAGATCCGCATCGCCATCGAGGAACGCTCGGCGATGTCCCCCGACGCGCTGACCGGCATGGAGGCCAACCTGCGCTTCAACGGGCCCGAGAACATGTTCACCCGCGTGTTCGGGCGCCTGACGGCCTGGCAGAACTGGATTTTCCAGCGCCCCAACGCGGTTGGCGACAAGGGCGCGCTCAAGGTGTACGGCAAGGGTGAGAAGGCCGCGTTCGACTTCAATCGCGTATAAGCGCACACGGAGACCGAGATGTCCACGATCGACTACAGCACGAAAATTCCCAACAACGTCAACCTGGCCGAGGACCGCACGCTGCAGCGCGCGCTCGAGCAGTGGCAGCCCAACTACCTGAGCTGGTGGAACGACATGGGCCCGGACGGCTCGCAGCAGTTCGACGTCTACCTGCGCACCGCCGTCAGCGTCGACCCGCAGGGCTGGGCCCAGTTCGGCCATGTCAAGATGCCCGACTACCGCTGGGGCATCTTCCTGAACCCGGCCGAGAAGGACCGCAAGATCCATTTCGGCGACCACAAGGGCGAGGATGCCTGGCAGGACGTGCCCGGCGAGCACCGCGCCAACCTGCGGCGCATCATCGTCACCCAGGGCGACACCGAGCCGGCGTCGGTGGAGCAGCAGCGCCATCTCGGGCTGACCGCGCCCAGCCTGTACGACCTGCGCAACCTGTTCCAGGTCAACGTCGAGGAAGGCCGCCACCTGTGGGCCATGGTGTACCTGCTGCACAAGTACTTCGGACGCGACGGCCGCGAGGAAGGCGAGGCGCTGCTGGAGCGCCGCAGCGGCCAGCAGGACAACCCGCGCATCCTGCAGGCCTTCAACGAGCCCACGCCGGACTGGCTGTCGTTTTTCATGTTCACCTACTTCACCGACC
>JAKAZQ010000031.1:0-34052 GCA_021815805.1 Pseudomonadota bacterium
CCGCGACGCCTGCGCCGCCGCGCGCGCCCGGCGCATCCGCCCCCGGCGCGGCGTCGGCGGCCGCGGGTGCCGCGGCGCTCGCAGGCTCCGCCGTGGGCGCAGCCCCCGCTGCATCGGCGCCGGCCTCGGCAACGTCGCGCGGTCCCGTGGTGAGCCTGCGCACCACCGGGGCGAGCTGGGTCGAGGTGCGCTCCGCGCCGGGCAAGGTGCTGTTCATGGGAGTGCTGCCGGCCGGGGCCTCGCAGTCCGTCGGCACGCTGGCGGGCGACTATCCGCTGCAGATCGTGGTCGGCAATGCCGCGCAGACCCGCGTGAGCATCGGCGGCAAGGCCCTGGCGCTGCACCCCGGCCATGGCAACGTCGCGCGTCTGGTCGTGCGCGGCGCAGGAACCTGAAGGCACGGGCATGCACGACAATCCACGCACCATGTCGGCGACACAGGACACCGAACGGGACATCGAGGAGGCGGTGCCGGCGCGCCGCGCCACGCGCCAGGCCGTCGTGTGCTGGGGCGAGCGCCGCGTCACCATCGGCGGCGACGCGCCGGTGCGCGTGCAGTCGATGACCAACACCGATACCGTCGATGTCGTCGGCACGGCGATCCAGGTCAAGGAGCTCGCACAGGCCGGCTCGGAGCTGGTGCGGTTGACCGTGAACACCGACGAGGCGGCGCAGGCGCTGCCGCGCATCCGCGAGCAACTCGATCGCATGGGCGTCGACGTGCCGCTGGTCGGTGATTTCCACTACAACGGGCACCTGCTGCTGACCCGCTACCCCGACTGCGCGCAGGCGCTGTCCAAGTACCGCATCAACCCCGGCAACGTGGGCAAGGGCGACAAGAAGGATCGACAGTTCGCGCAGATGATCGAGGTCGCCATGCGCTGGCAGCGCCCCGTGCGCATCGGCGTGAACTGGGGCAGCCTGGACCAGGAACTGCTGGCCGGCCTGATGGATGCGAACGCCGCGCGTGCGCGGCCGCTGTCGGCGCAGCAGGTGATGTACGAAGCCCTCATCCGCTCCGCCCTCGAGTCGGCGCAGCGCGCCGAACAGCTCGGAATGCCGGGGCACCAGATCCTGCTGTCGTGCAAGGTGTCCTCGGTGCGCGACCTCGTCGCGGTGTATCGCGAGTTGTCGCGCCGTTGCGATTACGCGCTGCATCTCGGCCTGACCGAGGCCGGCATGGGCACGCGCGGCACGGTGGCGTCGACCGCGGCGCTGTCGATCCTGCTGCAGGAAGGCATCGGCGACACCATCCGCGTGTCGCTGACGCCGCAGCCCGGCGAGGCGCGCACGCAGGAGGTCGTGGTCGCGCTGGAGGTGCTGCAGGCGCTCGGCCTGCGCAGCTTCACGCCCAGCGTGACGGCATGCCCCGGCTGCGGGCGCACCACCAGCAGCGTGTTCCAGGAGCTGGCGCGCGACATCGACGCGCACCTGCGCGCGCGCATGCCGCAGTGGCGCCGTGAGTACCCGGGCGTGGAGTCGCTGCGCGTCGCCGTCATGGGCTGCATCGTCAACGGCCCCGGGGAAAGCCGCCACGCCGACATCGGCATCAGCCTGCCGGGCACCGGCGAGCATCCGGCGGCTCCCGTGTTCGTCGACGGCGTCAAGCGCCACACGCTGCGCGGCGACGACATCGCCGACCGGTTCATCGATCTGGTCGACGACTACATTCGACAGCGCTGGGGCATCGCGGCCGCCGCGCAGTCCTGATTCCCGCCGGGCATGCTGCGCCCAGGGCCGGCCCGGCGACGGGGTGGCCGCGGGTGGCGGCGCGCGGTGTCCCGTTCCGATCACGCAGAACCCTCATGAATCCCAAGCTGAGTGCCGTCAAGGGCATGAACGACATCCTGCCGCCGGACTCGGCGCGCTGGGAATGGTTCGAGTCGACGGTGCGCGAACTCATGCGCGCCTATGGCTACCGCAACATGCGCACGCCGATCGTCGAGCCGACGGCGTTGTTCGTGCGCGGCATCGGCGAGGTCACCGACATCGTCGAGAAGGAGATGTACAGCTTCACCGACGCGCTCAATGGCGAACAGCTCACGCTGCGCCCGGAGAACACCGCGGCGATCGTGCGCGCGGTGGTCGAGCACAACCTGCTGTACGACGGTGGCAAGCGCCTGTGGTACTCCGGACCCATGTTCCGCCATGAGCGCCCGCAGCGCGGGCGCTATCGCCAGTTCCACCAGGTCGGCGCCGAGGCGCTGGGTTTCGCGGGCCCGGATGTCGACGCCGAGCTCATCCTGATGGCGCGCCGCCTGTGGAACATGCTCGGGTTGCACGGCCTGCGCCTGGAGATCAACTGCCTGGGCCAGGCCGACGAGCGCGCGCGCCATCGTGCCAGGCTGATCGCCTATTTCGAGGCGCACGAAGAGCAGCTCGATGCCGACGCGCGGCGGCGGCTGCACAGCAATCCGCTGCGCATCCTCGACACCAAGAACCCGGCCATGCAGGAGCTGGTGCAGGGCGCGCCGCGCCTGCTCGACGAGCTCGGCGAAGCGTCACGCGCGCACTTCGACGGCCTGCAGCAGCTGCTGCGCGCGGCGGGGCAGGAGTTCACCGTCAACCCGCGCCTGGTGCGTGGCCTGGACTACTACAACCTGAGCGTGTTCGAGTGGGTCAGCGATCAGCTCGGCGCCCAGGGTACGGTGTGCGCCGGTGGGCGCTACGACACCCTGATCGAGCAGATCGGCGGCAAGCCGGCGCCCGCCTGCGGCTGGGCGCTGGGCGTCGAGCGCGTGCTCGAGCTGCTGGCGCAGACGCAGCCCGCGTCCGCCGCTGCGCAGCTCGACGCCTATGTCGTGCTCGCGCACGCGCCGGCGCTGCCGCGTGCCTTGCAGGTGGCCGAGCAACTGCGCGCCGCCGGGTTGCGGGTGCAGATGCATGCCGGCGGCGGCGGCATGAAATCCCAGATGAAAAAGGCCGACGCGAGCGCCGCGCGTTTCGCGCTGATCTTCGGCGAACAGGAGTGGCTGTCCGAGTCGGTCGGCGTGAAGGATCTGCGCAGCGGCGGCGAGCAGCAGCAGCGTGCCGTGCCCCTGCAGCCCGCAGGCTTGCTGCTGGATTGCCTGGCGCGAACCTGATGCGCCGGCGCCACCGGCGGTGCCGCCTAGAATGTGCACGCCTTGCCCAACCCGTCCGGCATTTTCTTGAGAGCCCATGAGCTACAACCTCGAAGAACAGGATCAGATCGAACAACTGCGCCAATTCTGGCAGCAGTGGGGCACCGCCATTTCCGCGGTGTTGCTGCTGGCGGCGCTGGCGTGGGCCGGCTGGGGCGGCTGGCACTGGTGGCAGCGGCGCGAGGCGGCGCAGGCCTCGAGCCTGTATGCCCAGCTTTCGCAGCAGATCGACGCCGGCGACCTGAAGGATGCCGCACCGATCTGGGACAAGCTGCGCGACGCCTATGCCGGCACGGCGTATGCGCAGATGGGCGCGCTGGATCTGGCGCGCGCCTACGCCAACGGCGCGAAGGCGCCGCAGGCCGAGGCGGTGCTGCAATGGGCGACCGCGCACGGTCCGGTGGCGGCGCAGCGCGCGCTGGCCATGCTCGATCTGGCCGCGCTGCAGATCGACGCGCACCAGTACGCTGCCGCGCTGCAGACCGTGAAGACCCCGCCGACGCCCGCGTTCCGCGGGTTGTTCCTGACGCGTCGCGGTGACGTGTACGCTGCGCAGGGCGAGCGCGCGCAGGCCCGGCAGGCGTACACCGAGGCGCTGTCGCTGCTGCCGCCGGATGCCGTGCTGCGGCAGTTGCTGCAGGTGAAGGTCAACAGCGTGGGAGGAACGGCATGAGTCGCCGCAACTGGCTGTCGCGCAGCGCGGGGTTGCTGGGCGCGCTTGCCGCACTGTCGCTGCTCGGCGCGTGCTCCTCGGCGCCGCGCCAACCCGATCCGACGCCGCTGCAACCGGTGCCCCCGATCCTGCACGTGGCTACCGCCTGGACGGCGCAGGTCGGCGATGTGCCCGCCACGTTCCAGCTCGCGACGGCCTCGGGGCGCGTGTTCGTGGCCTCGCGCGACGGCGAGGTGTCGTGCCTGCAGGCGAGCGACGGCAAGCTGCTGTGGCGCACGCACATCGCCGGCGGGATCAGCGCCGCGGTCGGCAGCGACGGCAGTTTCACGGCGGTGGTCGACGATGCCAACCGGGTCGTCTCGCTCGGCCCGCAAGGGCAGGTACTGTGGCGCTACCAGCTGCCTGCCAGCGTGCTGACGCCGCCGGCGGTGTTCGGCGGCATCGTCGTGGTGCAGGGCGCCGACCAGCACGTATGGGCGTTCGACGCGGCCAGCGGAGCGATGCGCTGGAACGATGAATTCCGCACCCCGGCGCTGCTGCTGCAGAAGGGCGCGGGCATGGTGCTGTCGGATGGCGCCATCGTGCTCGGCGATGCCACCGGGCACCTGCGCCTGTTGCGCCTGTCCGACGGCTCCGCGGTGTGGGAGGCCACGCTCGCGCGGCCGCGCGGCACCACCGAGGTCGAGCGCCTCGTGTCCATCACCGGCGCGCCGTCGCTGGCGCACGGCGTGGTCTGCGCACGCGCCTACCAGTCGGCCGTGGCTTGCGTGCAGATGGCCGACGCGCACCTGATGTGGAGCGCCAGGGCGAACGGCGACACCGCGCCGGCCCAGAACGGCAGCGAGCTGGTGGCCACGCAGGCCGACGGCGTGATCCAGGCCTACGCGGTGTCCGACGGCAAGCCGCTGTGGCACAACGACCAGTTGCGCTGGCGCAGGCTGAGCGCGCCGCTGCTCATCGGGCGCACCGTCGCCGTGGGCGACCTGCAGGGCTATGTCTCGTTCCTGGACGCCAGCGACGGGCGCATCATCGGCCGCGCCTCCACCGACGGCTCGCCGATCGCGGTGCCCCCCGTGCTCGCCGGCAACACCCTGGTGGTGGTGAGCGCCAAGGGTGGCGTGTACGGGTTCGTGCCGCGCTGAGCGCCGCCGAGTCCACCCTGTCGAGGCGTCCGCGTCGCATTCATGCTCCCTGTCATCGCCCTGGTCGGCCGTCCCAACGTGGGCAAGTCGACCCTGTTCAATCGCATCACGCGATCGCGTGATGCCATCGTCGCCGATATTCCCGGACTCACGCGCGATCGTCATTACGGTCGCGCGGTCTGGCGCGGCCAGGCGCTGCTCGTGGTCGACACCGGAGGTTTCGAGCCCGTGGTCGACACCGGCATCGTCGCCGAGATGGCACGGCAGACCCGGCAAGCCATCGCCGAGGCCGATGTCGTGGTGTTCCTGGCCGACGCGCGCACCGGCCTGGCACCGCAGGACGAGCACATCGCCGCCTACCTGCGCAAGACCGGCAAGCCGGTGCTGCTGGCGGTCAACAAGTCGGAAGGGCTGACGCCGTCGGCGATGGCCGAGTTCCATGAACTCGGGCTCGGTCAGCCGTTGCCGCTGAGCGCCGCGCACGGGCAGGGCGTCGGCGCGCTGCTCGATGCGGCGTGCGCGCTGTGCGTGCCGGCGCCCGGGCCCACCGCGCCAGCCGACGAGTCGGCGCCGCAGCCCGCACCCGATGACAGCACCGACGAGACGTCCGCGGCGGCGGCCGAGCAGGCGCTGCCGCGCACCATCAAGCTGGCCATCATCGGGCGCCCGAACGTCGGCAAGTCGACCTTGATCAACGCGCTGGTCGGCGAGGAGCGCGTGATCGCCTTCGATCAGCCTGGCACCACGCGCGACGCCATCGAGGTTCCGTTCGAGCGCGACGGCATCGCCTACACGCTGATCGACACCGCCGGGTTGCGGCGCCGCGGCAGGGTGTTCGAGACCGTCGAGAAATTCTCCGTGGTGAAGACCCTGCAGGCGATCGAGTCGGCGAACGTGGTCGTGCTGCTGCTGGACGCCAGCGAGGGGGTGTCCGACCAGGACGCGCATATCGCCGGCTTCGCGGTCGAGGCGGGCCGCGCGCTGGTGGTGGCGGCGAACAAGTGGGACAAGGTCGACGATTACCAGCGCCGGCGCTTTGCGGAAAGCGTGGCCGAGCGCCTGCCATTCCTGGGTTTTGCGCGTCGTCACGAGATCTCGGCGACCTCGCGCAAGGGGCTGCGCAGCCTGCTGCGCTCGGTGCTCGAGGCGCACCGCGCGGCCTTCGCCAAGCTGTCGACGCCGCGCCTGACGCGGGCCTTGCAGGAGGCGGTGGCGTTCCAGCAGCCGCCGCGCGCCGGCACGGTGCGGCCGAAACTGCGCTACGCGCACCAGGGCGGGCAGAATCCGCCTGTCATCGTGATTCACGGCAACTCGCTGGACAAGGTGCCGGCGAGTTATACCCGCTATCTCGAGTCGCGCCTGGCGCGCGTGTTCAAGCTCGACGGGACGCCGCTGCGCATCCAGTATCGAACCTCGCGCAACCCGTACCAGAGCGCCCGGGAATGATGTTTTCACCCGAACCACGGGACATTGTCGCGGCGCTGCCGGCAGGTTCCGGATGGGCCGTGGGGTTTACGGGGTTTGTGCTATGTTCGACGCGGTGGAAGCACTTTCCACCACAAAACACAACCGGAGTTTTCCATGAGTAATAAAGGGCAGTTGTTACAAGACCCGTTCCTGAACCTGCTGCGCAAGGAGCATGTCCAGGTTTCCATCTACCTGGTGAACGGTATCAAGCTGCAGGGCCATATCGAATCGTTCGACCAGTATGTGGTGCTGCTGCGCAACACCGTGACCCAGATGGTGTACAAGCACGCCATCTCCACCGTGGTGCCTTCCCGTCCCGTGAGTTTCCACGTTGGCGCAAGCGAGCCCGAGGCTTCCTGAGCGCCTGCCCGGCGCGGTGCTGGTGGGGGCCGACGTCGGGCAGGCCGATCCGGACCCTCAACTGCAGGAACTGCGCGAACTCGCCGTGTCGGCCGGGCTGCGGCCGGCGGATTCGAGTTTCAGTCGGCGGCGCCACATCGATCCCGCGTTCTACCTCGGCTCCGGCAAGGTGGCGCAGATCCGGCAGCAGGTGATCGACGCCGAGGCCGGCTGCGTGCTGTTCGACGCCGCGTTGTCCCCGGTGCAGCAGCGCAACCTGGAAAAGGAGATCGGGGTTCCGGTCTGGGATCGCACGGCGCTGATCCTCGAGATCTTCGGCCGCCGCGCGCGCAGCGGCGAAGGCAAGCTGCAGGTCGAACTGGCGCGCCTGCGCCACGCCGCGACGCGGCTGGTGCGCGGCTGGACCCACCTGGAGCGCCAGCAGGGCGGCATCGGGCTGCGCGGCGGCCCCGGCGAGAAGCAGATCGAGCTCGACCGCCGCATGCTGGAGGACAAGATCAAGCAGTTGCAGGCCCGGCTGCGCCGGCTGCAGCGCCAACGCTCGACGCAGCGACGCTCGCGCCGGCGCGCGGCGCAGCTGCAGGTCTCGATCGTCGGCTACACCAACGCCGGCAAGAGCACGCTGTTCAATGCCTTGACCCACGCCGGGGCCTACGCCGCGGACCAGTTGTTCGCCACGCTGGATACGACGACCCGTCGCGTCTGGCTGGGCGAAGGGTTGTATGCGGTGCTCTCGGACACCGTCGGATTCATTCGCGAGCTTCCGCACAGCCTGGTCGAGGCGTTCAAGGCGACCCTGGACGAGGCGGTCGAGTCCGATGTGCTGCTGCATGTCGTGGACGTGTCGAACCCGCATGCGGAGCAGCAGATCCGGCAGGTGCAGGACGTGCTGCGCGAGATCGGTGCGCAGGATATTCCCCAGATCCTGATCTACAACAAGATCGATCTGCTCGACGGGCCGGTACCGCCGACGCGGCGCCAGGCGCTGCAGGACGGCGCCGATGCGCGTGCTAGCATCTTCAGCTTCGATGTCAGCGCGCGCAGCGGCGCCGGGCTGGACGCGTTGCGCGCGAAGCTCGCCGAGCTGGCACGCGATCGCCTGCAGGCCCACGGCGTGTTCACGGATGGCGCGCCACCGCGGGCCGGGTCGGCCGACGGCGACATCGACACCCCGCACCACGCTTGATGCCCCTCACGTTGCCGATGCTCCTCGCTTTTCTCCGCAATGCGCTCGTGCCGCGGCGGCCGCGTCCGCTGGCCGCCGGCGACGGTGATCCGGACCGGGGGCGCGGGCGCGGCGGGCCCGGCGGCGTGCCGCCGGACGGCGATCGGCGCAATCCGCGGCCCGGCAATTCCGGCGGCCCGCCCGATCTCGATGATCTGTGGCGCGATTTCAATCGCAAGCTCAACAGCCTGTTCGGCCGCCGTGGCGGCGGCGGCTTCCGTGCGCCGCGCCGGCCGGGCGCCTTCCAGCCGACGCCGCGCATGGCCGGCCGCGCGCTGCTGGTGCTGGCGCTGGCGCTGGTGCTCGGCTGGCTTGGATCCGGGTTTTTCGTCGTGCAGCAGGGTCAGGTGGCGGTGGTCACGCGTCTCGGTGCCGTCGACTCGGTGGTCCAGCCCGGGCTGAACTGGCACTACCCGGCGCCGTTCGGGCGTGCCGTCATCGTCGACGTCGACGCACTGCGCACCCAGCCGGTGGGCGATTCCAGCGTGGGCACGCTCAGCGGCGCGCCGATGTCCTCGATGCTGACCTCCGACGGCGACATCGTGGACGTGCGTCTCAGCGTGCAGTGGCGCGTCGGCAAGCCGCTGGACTTCGTGTTCGGCGATCGCGACCCCGAGGCCGCGGTGGCGCAGGCGGCCAGGCAGGCGGTGCGCGCCGTGGTCGCCGGCAGCACGCTGCAGCAGGTGCTGCACGGCGAGCGCGGCAGCCTGGCGCGGCAGACCCGCGAGCGCGTGCAGGCCCTGCTCGACGACTGGCACGCCGGAGTGCGCGTGACCGATCTCGACATCGAACATGTGCGCGTGCCGCAACCGGTGCGCGCCGCCTACGACGCGGCTGTCAAGGCGCACCAGGATGCCCAGCGGCTTCGCGCCAGCGCCCAGGCCTACGCGCAGGACGTGCTGCCGCGCGCGCGCGGCACGGCGGCGGCGCTGGTGCAGCAGGCCGAGGGCTACAAGGCCAGCGTCGTGGCGCAGGCGACCGGCGACGCGGCCCGCTTCGATCTCATCTACCAGCAGTACCGCAAGGCGCCGCAGGTCACGCGCGAGTCGATGTACCTGCAGACCATGCAGCACATCCTGTCCCGCGTCACCAAGATCGTCGTCGACTCGCACGCCTCGAGCAATCTGCTGTACCTGCCGCTGGACAAGCTGCTGCAGGCGGGTGCGACCGCGCCGTCGGCGGCCCGGCCGCCGGCGGGCTCGGCGTCGCTGCCGCGGGCTCTCGCGGATTTGCCGGGCCTGCCTGCGCAGGCCGGCAGCGCTGCCGGCCAGCCGTCGGCGCCGGCTTCGGCGGCGTCCGGCGCCGCAGACCAGCGCGGCCAGCGCGACACGCTGCGCCAGCGCGACTCCCGATGACTGTCCCCGCCGATCGCGTCAGCCGTCCCGCTCCCGTCCGCCGCCGATGAACCGTCTCGCCATCACTCTCGCCGCCATCGCGCTGGCATTGGCCGCGGCCGCCTCGAGCCTGTTCGTCGTGCAGCGCGGGCAGTACGCCGCGGTGTATTCGATGGGCAAGATCGAGCGCGTGCTGAGCCAGCCGGGGCTGTACTTCAAGTGGCCGTCTCCGGTCGACAACGTGGTGTTCCTGGATGGCCGCCTGCTGAGCCTGCGCAGTGCCCAGCCCGACACCTTCGCCACCAGCGGCAAGGACAATCTGGTCGTGAGCTGGTTCGTGAAGTGGCGGGTGGCCGACGCACGGCAGTTTCTGCAGAGCTACGGCGACAGCGAGACGGCCGCCGACGACCGGCTCGCCGCGGCGCTGCGCTCCAGCCTGAGCGCGGTGCTCGGAACCATGGATCTGCACGCCGTGCTGGCCGGGCAGGCAGGCGAGCTGCCGCGCAGGCTGCGCACCCGGGTGGGAGCGGCGTTGCGCGGCAGCGGCATCGAGGTCGTGGCCGTCGGGCTGACCCAGCTCGACTACTCCGCCGACGTCACGCAGTCGGTGTATCAGCGCATGGAAGCCGCGCGCAAGCTGCTCGCCGACCAGACCCGCGCCGAAGGTCAGGCCGCCGCCGACAAGATCCGCGCCGAGGCCGACAAGCAGCGCGAAGTGCTGCTCGCGCAGGCCTACCGCAAGGCGCAGACCCTGAAGGGCGAGGGCGATGCGCAGGCGGCCGAGATCTATGCCGCGTCGTTCGGCAAGGATCCCGAGTTCGCAGCCTTCTATCGCAGCCTCGAAGCCTATCGCGCCAGCTTCAACAAGCGCAGCGACGTGCTGCTGCTGGATCCGTCGAGCGCCTTCCTGCGCTACCTGCGCGACCCGCAGGCGGGCGCCGCCGGCGCCGCCGCGCGCAAGCGCTGAGCCGCGCCAACGCGGCAGGCGCCGCGCTCGTGCAGTCCGCAGGGTTTCCGAAGCCCTAGAATGCGGGCTGTTTTTTCCGGAACCCCGTTTGTCGTCGCCCCGCATGACTGCCTGGCTGCTCCCCGAGCGCTTTTCCGATGTGCTTCCGCGTGAAGCCGCGACCATCGAGACCCTGCGCCGCACCCTGCTGGATCACGCCACCCGTCATGGCTACGAGCTGGTGATCCCGCCCCTGCTCGAATTCGTCGACTCGCTGCTCTCGGGCACCGGCCAGGATCTCGATCTGCAGACCTTCAAGCTGGTCGACCAGGTCTCGGGGAGAACCCTGGGACTGCGTGCCGACATGACACCGCAGGCGGCGCGCATCGACGCCCATCTGCTGAACCGCCAGGGGGTGGTCCGGCTGTGCTACTGCGACAGCGTGGTGCACACCCATGCGCAAGGCGTGTACGCGACGCGCCAGCCGCTGCAGTTCGGCGTCGAATGCTACGGACACGCCGGGCTCGAGGCCGACCTCGAAGTGCAGCAACTGGCCCTGCACAGCCTGCGCCTTGGCGGCCTGGCGCAGCCCGCGCTGTGCCTGGCCGACGCGCGCGTGGTGCGCGGCGTGCTGGGCGGACTGGTGGCCGGGCCGCTGCGCCTGTCGGCGATGCTGGAGGCGCTGTCGCGCAAGGACGTGGCGCGCCTGCAGCAGCTCACCGCGGGGCTGCCGGCGGCGCAGCGCGAACCCATCCTGGCGCTGACCGAATTGTCGGGCGATGTCGGCGTGCTGGAACAGGCACGTCGCGTGCTGCCGCAGCGCGACGTGGTTCAGCGCGCGCTGGACGAACTCGAGCAACTGGCGCGCGCGCATGCGGCGTCGGCCTGCGACGTGCAGATCGACCTTGCCGATCTGCGCGGGTATCACTATCACAGCGGGGTGATCTTCGGCCTGTACGCCGCGGATCGCCCGGATGCCCTGGCGCGCGGCGGGCGTTATGACGAGATCGGGGCCAGTTTCGGGCGATCGCGCCCGGCCACCGGCTTCTCGCTCGACCTGCGCGAACTGGCGCGCGCGGCTCCGCAGGCTGCGCCGCGCGCCGCGGTGCGCGCGCAGTGGTCGCAGCAGCCCGGCTATGCGCAGGCGGTGCGCGAGTTGCGCGAGCGCGGCGAGGTGGTCATCGAACTGCCGCCGGATGCTCCTTTCGAAGGCGACGGCTTCCGGCTCGACCGCGAACTGGCCTGCGCCGATGGCCGCTGGTTCGTGCGTGAGCGCATGCCGGCGGACGCCGGCTGAGCCGCTGCGTCGGGCCATCCCTCCATTCCACATTTTCCAGATGACAAGAGGTGTCGTGAGCACAGGACGAAACGTGGTCGTCGTCGGCAACCAGTGGGGCGACGAAGGCAAGGGCAAGGTCGTGGACTGGCTGACCGAGCAGGCACAGGGCGTGGTGCGTTTCCAGGGCGGGCACAACGCCGGCCACACCCTGGTCATCA
This sequence comes from Pseudomonadota bacterium, assembly GCA_021815805.1. Classification (GTDB taxonomy): domain Bacteria; phylum Pseudomonadota; class Gammaproteobacteria; order Burkholderiales; family Burkholderiaceae_C; genus Thiomonas_A. Next base: position 11,767 of record JAKAZQ010000031.1, read on the forward strand.
ACGGCCAGAAGACGGCGTTGCAGCTGATTCCCTCCGGCGCCATGCGCCCGCAGGTGGACTGCTACATCGGCAACGGCGTGGTCGTCGACCCCGAGCACCTGATGGCCGAGATCCAGCGACTCGAGGCCGCCGGGGTGCAGCTGCGCTCGCGCCTGCGCATCAGCGAGTCCTGCCCGCTGGTGCTGCCCTCGCACGTGGCGCTCGACGTGGCCCGCGAAGCCAGTCGGGAATCGCGCGGCGTGGGCAAGATCGGCACCACCGGCAAGGGCATCGGCCCGGCCTACGAGGACAAGGTGGCGCGCCGTGCGGTGCGCGCGCAGGATCTGAAGCATCCGGCACGGCTTGAGGAAAAATTGCGCGAGACCCTCGACTGGCACAATTTCGCACTGCGCGAATACCTGCACGTCGCGCCTGTCGACTTCGACGCCACGTACCAGCGGCTGCTGCAGTTGGCCGAGCCGATCACCCCGATGCTGGCGGACGTGGGCTACCACGTGCATCGCAGCCGGCAACGCGGCGACCGCCTGCTGTTCGAGGGCGCCCAGGGCACGTTGCTGGACGTCGACCACGGCACCTATCCCTTCGTCACGTCGAGCAACTGCGTGGCCGGCAACGCGGCCGCGGGCTCGGGCGTCGGTCCGGGCGAGATCGACTACGTGCTGGGCATCACCAAGGCCTACACGACGCGCGTCGGCAGCGGCCCGTTCCCGTCGGAACTGCCGATCGACCAGAAGGGCTCGGTCGGGCATCATCTGCATACCGTCGGACAGGAGCGCGGCACGGTCACGGGAAGGCCGCGTCGCTGCGGCTGGATCGACACCGCGGCGCTCAAGCGCGCCAACATCATCAACTCCACCACAGGGCAGTGCATCACCAAGCTCGACGTGCTGGACGGACTGCCCGAGATCCTGTTGTGCACCGGATACCGGCTGGACGGCCGCGACGTCGATATCCTGCCGCTCGACGCCGACGACATCGCGCGCTGCGAGCCGCGCTACGAGCGCATGCCGGGGTGGAGCGAGACGACCGCCGGACTGACGCGCTGGGAGCAACTGCCGGCGCGCGCGCGCGCCTACCTGGAGCGCGTGGCCGAGCTCAGCGGCACGCCGATCGCGATGGTCTCGACGGGCCCGGACCGCGAGCACACCATCGTGCTGCAGCATCCGTTCGGCGCCTGACGCACGCGCGTGCACAATCTGGCTCAGAATTCCCCGCATCTGCAACGCAAGCGCACAAGGCCATGCTCAGCGAAGACGGCAAGAACATGTACGTGTCGTGGGACGAATACCACGCCCTGATCGAAAAGCTGGCGCTCAAGATCTACAAATCGGGCTGGGAGTTCGACCAGATCCTTTGCCTGGCGCGCGGCGGCACGCGCCCGGGCGACGTGCTGTCGCGCGTGTTCGATCGACCGCTGGCGATCATGTCCACGAGCTCCTACGGCGTCGGGCCGAACGCCGAGCGCGCGCATGTCGAGATGGCGCACTACATCACGCTGCCGCGCGGCGAGCTCGCCGGGCGCGTGCTGCTGGTCGACGACCTGGCCGATTCGGGCGAGACCCTGCGCGCGGTGGCCGACCGGCTGCGCGGCGGTCCGTTGAAGATCACCGAGCTGCGCACCGCGGTGATCTGGGTGAAGGGCGTCTCCACCGTGCTGCCCGACTACTACGTCGAGATGCTGCCTTCCAGTCCCTGGATCCATCAACCTTTCGAGGAATACGACTCCCTGCGCCCGGCCAAGCTGGCGGAGCGCTGGAAGATCTGAACACCCTTCGGAACCGCGCCCACGCGGCGCGCGCCGGGAACGTCGGCGGCCTGCCGTTGTCTCACCCCGCATGGCGGGAACAGCGAACCATGCCGCCGCGGCGCGCCGCGACCGGTGGCGCCGTACGCCCGTTGCGCCGTACGTCCGTTGCGCCGTAGGCCCGTGGCGTCAGGCGACCCGCCCGCGCGTGACCTCGCGCGCCGCTGCCGCCGGTGCTGCCGGTGCCGCCGGTGCTGCCGGGGCCACCGGCGCAGGGCTGCTGCGTTGCAACTGCTCCAGCAATGCACCGCTGTGCAGGCGCAGTGCGTCGATTTCCGCGCGCATCTGGCGCAATTCGGCGTGCAGCGACAGCATGTCGCGGTAGAGCTCGCGTTCGAGTTTCTTTTCACCTTCGCCGATCAGGAACGCCGCCACCGACGCCGTGATCAGCGAGAACACCGCATACCCGACAATCACCACCAGCACGGCGAGCACGCGTGACGCGGTGGTCGTGGGCACCAGATCGCCGTAGCCGATCGTGGCCGCGGTGCTGAAGGCCAGCCACAGACCGTCGTCGAAGGAATGCACGGTCGGCTCGAGCCAGTAGAAGCCGAGCCCGGCGGCCAGCACCGCCGAGCCGCCCAGCGCGAAGGCGTACGCCACCGCGGTGCGCGCCAGCATGCGCCGCAGCCCGCCGAGCATGCGGGCGAACACCAGTCCGACATAGGCCGCACGCGCCAGGCGAACCAGCGGAATCCACTCGCTGTCCAGGCCGAGCAGGGCCAGCCCCGACGCGAGCACGATGAACAGGTTGAGCCAGTTGTAGCGCAGGTAGCGCAGGCGCTGGCGGCACAGCGCCGCCATCACCAGGGTCTCCAGCGCGAAGGCGCCGAAGATCAGGCCGTCCATGGCCAGGCCGAGCGCGCGGTGCGGGTGGCCGGGCTGCAGGTCTTCCAGGTAGAACGACGGAATGGCGAGCAGGGCGATCGCCAGCATCAGCGGATGCAGGCGGCGCTCCAGTTTGTACGCGCGCGCGTGTTCGCCGGGCGGAACCCCGTTGAGTCCGAGCCAGAACACGAAATCGCGGGACATGGTGGCCTGCCATCCGGCTGGTGCCCGCGCGGGCCCGGCCGGTCGCACCACGCATTGTGCGCCGTGAACCGCTGCGCTACGCAGGCATTTGCCGGCCGCGCCGCACCCACGCTGCGCGAGATCAAGCCTTTGGCGTCGGCGACCGCAGACATTGCAGCGCGTACGCGGCGAGAGCTCCCGCCACCAGCGGGCTGTCGCCGGCGGCGGCGCACACGTTCACCGTCAACCCGGGGTGGCGGATCTGCGCCGCGGCGACCTCGCGCCCGACGTCATCGTGCAGGTGCGCGCCGGTGCCGAGAAACAGCGGCACCAGGCATACCGAGCCGCACGCATCGCGCGCCGCGGCATCCAGCGCCTGCGGCAGCAACGGCTGCATGGACTCGAGAAAGCACAGCGCGACGTCGGCGTCGGGCTGCATCTGGCGCAGCGCGCGCAGCACGGCCTCGAAGGGAAGCGCCCAGCTTGCGCGGCGCGACCCATGGGCCAGCAGCAGCAGGCGCGGCGCGGCCGCGGCGGACACGCTCGACGGCGCCTGGACAGGAGATTCGGAGATCATCGCGGTGGTTCGGTAAAGGCGGCGTCGCGGGAGTCGAGACACCGCATTGTGCGCGTTGCGGCGAGCCGGGTGCCGATGCGTCGGCTTTCAGGCACAATGTCGAAATGTATGCGAATGTTACGCATGGCTGTCGCGGCCTACCGTCGGCATCCAGAGACGAGCGTCGCACATCGTCGCGCGGTCCGCGGCCCGGCAAGAGGTCAGCGCTGCGCACGTTCCCGATGGTCCCGGGGGGTGCCATGATTTCCTGGAGTGCATCATGCGCCTGTTCCCGGCACAGGGGCGCGGCCCCGCCGATCTGCTGCTCGTCGCCAGCGCGCTGCTGGCGGTGGGGCTTGTGTTCTATCTCGGACTCGCGCGCCACGCGCTGGAGCCGCTGCTGGGCCTGCTCGGCGGCCACGGCTGGAAGCGCCTGATCCTCACGCCGGCCGTGCTGCTGGGATACCTGGGGCTCGGCCTTGCGGCACTGCGCGTGGCGCAGTGGGCCGTGTACCGTGCCGTGCCGCCGGCCGCGCAGGCCGAGGCGCCGAGCCTGAGCGTGGTGATCCCCGCCTACAACGAGGGGGCCATGGTGGCGCGCTCCATCGATTCGGTGGCACAGGCGCACTACCCCCGCGCACGCCTGCAGGTGCTGGCGGTGGACGACGGCAGCCGCGACGACACCTGGGAGCACATGCAGCGCGCCGCCGCGCGTCACCCGGGGGTCGTGCGCACGCTGCGCCTGCCGGCGAATCGCGGCAAGCGCGCTGCGCTTGCCGCGGGCATTCGCGAGGCGCGCGGCGAGGTCATCGTCACCATCGATTCGGACAGCGTGATCGAACCCGATACGCTGCTCGCCATGGTGTCGCCGTTCCGCGACCCCGCGGTCGGCGCGGTGGCCGGGCGGGTGTCGGTGCTCAACCGTTTCGCGGGGATCATCCCGCGCATGCTGCACGTGCGCTACGCGGTGACCTTCGATTTCCTGCGCGCGGCGCAGTCGACCCTCGGCAATGTGTACTGCTGTCCCGGCGCGCTGTCGGCCTATCGCGCGGCGGCCGTGCGCAGCATCCTGCCGCAGTGGCTGGAACAGACCTTCCTCGGCGCCGCCTGCACCATCGGCGAGGATCGGGCGATGACCAACCACATGTTCGCGCTGGGCTATCACGTGCGCTACCAGAGCAATGCCGTGGTGCACACCCTGGCGCCGCTGTCGTATCTCGGCCTGTGCAGGATGTTCCTGCGCTGGAGCCGCAGCCAGGTGCGGGAGGACCTGCGCCTGCTGCGCGTGCTGGGCGCACGTCCGCTGCTGCCGCGCCTGGTCGCGGCGCTGGATCTGTTCGCCGGCAATGTCGGCTACGTGGTGGGACTGGCCGCGCTGTCGCTCAGCCTGCACAGCGCGATCGCCGAGCCGCGCGTGCTGGGCTATCTGGCACTCGGAGTCGGTCTCGGCGCCGCGCCCGGAGCCCTGTATTTCCTGCGCACCGAGCGATCGCTGGAATGGGTCTACGGGCTGCTGTACGGCTACTACGCGGCGCTTGCGCTGTTCTGGATCATGCCCTACGCGGCGCTCACGGTGCGTGCCAGGGGCTGGCTGACACGCTGAGCCGGCGCGCGCCCGCCGAGGCGGCGCGTGATGCGCGCGGCGGCGTCGCGCACCGCCTGCGCGCTCGGGCTGTCCCAGGCGGCGTCGAGACGCTCCTGGTGGTCCAGCAGCGTGACCACCAGCGCCGCGTGGCCTTCGTGATCGAAGGCGGCGGCGCTGAATGCATTGACCCCGGGAATCGGATGGCCTGCGGCGCGACTCACGCCGTGCTGGCGTACCTCGTCGACGATGCGCGCCAGATCGGCATCGCGCTGCGCTGCGCTGCGCTTCGGCGCCAGTCCGCCCAGCGGCGCGGCCACCGCGTCGACCAGGCGTTCGCGCGGCAGCGCAGCGGCAAATGCCTTGCCGGTGGCGGTCTCGAACACCGACATGACACTGCCCGCGCGCAGCGCCACGTGCAGCGGCTGGCGGGCCTCGATCAGGCGCACCACGGTGGGCCCGAAATTGCCCCACACGGCGAGCGCCACGGCGTGTCCGGTGTGCGCCGCGAGTTCCTGGATCACCGGTTCGGCCGCGCGCAGCGGATCGAGCTGCTGCAGACACGCCAGGCCGATGTGCAGCGCGGCGGGGCCGAGCGCGTAGCGTCCGCTGCCGCCTTCCTGCTCGACCAGGCCGACGCGGGCGAAGCTGACCAGGTAGGGATGCGCGCGCGATGCCGACAGGCCGGCGCGCGCCGCCAGATCCTTCAGGGCCAGCGGTGCCGCGGCATCGGCCAGCGCCAGCAGCAGGCGCGAGCCGACTTCGACGGATTGAATGGCGCGCTGTGGGGATTTGTCGTCGTCGGGCATGGCATGGCCTGATCCGCAGGCATGATTGCCTATGGTAAACGCATTTGACACTGGCAAACCATGGTGCGTATGCTGGGCCTTTCGCACGAACGCCTTTGCCATCGACGAATCCATCGACGAACCAAGCGCCGAATCCATCGCCCGCAAGCCCGGGCCGGCGCCGTGCAGCGTTTTCATCGGAGACTTCATGAACGCCAAGACCTTTGCCTCCCAGGCCGATCTCGAAGACAAGAAGGTGAGCTTCACGCGCCTGAGCGACAACGCCTACGCCTACACCGCGGAGGGCGATCCCAACACCGGGATCATCATCGGCGACGACGCGGTGATGGTCATCGACACCCAGGCCACGCCTGCGATGGCCCAGGACGTGATTCGGCGCATCCGCGAGGTCACCGACAAGCCCGTTCGCTATGTCGTGCTCAGCCACTACCACGCGGTGCGCGTGCTGGGCGCCAGCGCCTACGGCGCCGATCACGTGATCGCCAGTCGCGACACCTACGACCTGATCGTCGAGCGCGGCGAGCAGGACAAGGCCAGCGAGATCGGCCGCTTTCCGCGCCTGTTTCGCAACGTCGAGAGCGTGCCGCCCGGCATGACCTGGCCGAGCATCACCTTCCAGGGCGCGATGAGCCTCTGGCTGGGCAAGCTCGAGGTGCAACTGCTGCAGCTCGGACGCGGACACACCAAGGGCGATACCGTGGCGTGGATTCCCTCGCAGCGCATCCTGTTCAGCGGCGACCTGGTGGAGTTCGACGCCACGCCCTACGCCGGCGACGCCTACTTCCAGGACTGGCCGGCGACGCTGGACCGGCTCGCCGCGCTGCAACCGCTGGCGCTGGTGCCCGGGCGTGGCGCCGCGCTGACCACGCCCGAGCAGGTCGCCGCCGGGCTTGCCGGCACGCGCGCCTTCGTCTCCGACATGTGGGCCGCGGTGAAGGCCGGGGCCGACGCCGGCAGGGATCTGCGCGAGGTGTACAAGGAGGTCTACGCCGCGCTGCAGCCGCGCTACGGCCGCTGGGTGATCTTCGACCACTGCATGCCGTTCGACGTCACCCGCTGCTACGACGAGGCGACGCGCTACCCGGACCCACGGGTGTGGACCGCCGAGCGCGATCGCCAGATGTGGGAAACCCTGGAGCACTGACGAGGAGCCGACATGCACATCCAGCGCATTCATCACGTGGCGTACCGCTGTCGCGACGCCAAGGAAACGGTCGAGTGGTACGGCAAGATGCTCAAGATGGATTTCGTCCTGGCCATCGCCGAGGATCGCGTGCCGTCGACCAAGGAACCCGATCCGTACATGCACATCTTTCTCGACGCTGGCGGCGGCAACGTGCTGGCCTTTTTCGAGCTGCCGACCAAGGCGCCGATGGGGCGCGACCCCAACACTCCGGAGTGGGTGCAGCACATCGCGTTCCGCGTCGAGGATCGCGACACCCTGCTGGCCTACAAGCAGCACCTGCAAGCGCAGGGCGTGGACGTGCTCGGCCCGACCGACCACGGAGCCTTTCATTCGATCTACTTTTTCGATCCCAACGGACACCGCCTGGAGCTGGCCTGCCCCGACCCCGACGAGGCGAACATGCTCAAGCGCATGGACCAGGTGAAGTGGCAAATGCTCGAGGACTGGAGTCGTACCAAGCGGGCGCCGCATCACGCCGATTTCCTGCATCAGCGGGAATTCGCGCGATGAGCGTCGCATCGCCGGCCGACACCCCGGAGCTGGACGCCACGCACGACCCGCAGGCCTGCAGCTGGGTCGATTCGGCGAACCGCGCCGACACCGATTTCCCGCTGCAGAACCTGCCGTTCGGGCGCTTCACCAGAGCCGGGCAGGGCGCCTGTGCCGGCGTGGCCATCGGCGAGCTGATCCTCGACCTGTCGCGCGCCGCGCCGCGGCTGGCGGACTCCGGCGACGACGCCCTGCGCACGGCGCTGGCGCCGCTGGGTCGGGGCGACCTGGCGGGTTTCATGGCGCTTGGCGACGCCGCGTGGCGCGCCGTGCGCGTGGCCGTCAGCCGGGCGCTGCGCAGCGGCAGCGTGCTGCAGCAGGCGCTCGCCGGCTGCCTGGTGGCGCAGGCCGACGTGCAGATGCTGCTGCCTTGCCGCATCGGCGACTACACCGATTTCTACACCGGCATTCATCACGCCACCGCGGTCGGGCGCCTGTTCCGCCCGGACAACCCGCTGCTGCCCAACTACAAATGGATGCCCATCGGCTACCACGGGCGCGCCTCGTCGATCGTGCCCAGCGGCCGGCCGGTGCGCCGCCCGCGCGCTCAGATCCGTGCCGACGCCCAGGATCCGCGGTTCGCGCCGACGCAGCGCCTGGACTATGAATTCGAGCTGGGCGCCTACATCGGCCCGGGCAACACCCTGGGCGAAGGCGTGGACATCGCGCGCGCCGAACGCCAGGTGTTCGGCGTCTGTCTGCTCAACGACTGGTCGGCACGCGACGTGCAGGCCTGGGAGTACCAGCCGCTGGGGCCGTTCCTGGCGAAGAACTTCGCCACCAGCGTATCGCCGTGGGTGGTCACGCTGCAGGCGCTGGCCCCGTTCCGCACGGCATTGCTGCGGCCGCCCGGCGATCCGCAGCCGCTGCCCTACCTGCACGATGCGCACAACATGGCGCACGGCGCCTTCAGCGTGCGGCTCGAGGCCTGGCTGCACAGCGCGCTGGCGCGCGAGCGCGGCGAGCCGCCGGTGCTGCTGTCGCGCGCCGATTGGGCCGAGGCCGGCTACTGGACCCTGGCGCAGATGGTCGCGCACCACACCTGCGGCGGCTGCAATCTGCAAACCGGCGACCTGCTGGGCACCGGAACCCTGTCCGGGCCGCGCCCGGAGCAGGCCGGTTCGCTGCTCGAACTCGGCCAGGCGGGTCGCACTCCGGTGGCGCTGGGTGGCGGCGAGCAGCGCAGCTTCCTGCTGGATGGCGACACCGTGATCCTGCGCGCCTGGGCCGAGCGCGACGGTGCGCGGCGCATCGGGCTGGGCGAATGCCGCGGCACCGTGCTGCCCGCGCCGCTCTGATCCGGTGGTTCCGGACGCCGCGCCGGCCTCAGTGCCGGGCCTGCTCCGGCGGCGCGCCGAGGCGGCGCGACAGCATGCGCGCATAGGCGCGCAGGGTGCGCGCCAGTGCGCCCTGCGCGTCGGCGTCGAAGCTCGGCGTCGGCCCGATCAGGGTCAGCGCCAGCGCCATCTGGCCACGCTGGTCGTGCACCGGAGCGGACAGCGCGCTGACGCCCTGGAGCAGGCCGCCCACGCTGCGGCCGACGCCATCGGCGCGCACCTGCGCGAGTTCCGCCTCGAACTGCGGGTCGAGGCCGCTGCCCGGCATCACGTCGCGCACCTTGTCGCGCGCAAAGCAGGCCGCGAACACCTTGCCGGTCGCGGTATCGCGCAGACTGGCCACGGTGCCGGGGCGCATGCGCACATGCACCGCGCTGGGTGCCTCCTCGATGCGCACGATGGTCGGCCCGTGGCTGCCCCAGATCGCCAGCGCCGCGCTGTGCCCGGTCGCTTGCGCGAGTTCCACCAGCAGGGGCTCGGCGAGGCGCACGGGGTCGTATTGCTGCAGGCTGATCAGGCCGAGCTGCATGGCCAGCGGTCCCAGCCCGTAGCGTCCGGTGGCGTCCTGCTCGACCAGGCCGAGCTTGCCGAAGCTCACCAGGTAGGGGTGGGCCTTGCCCGGTGCCATGCCGGCCTCGGCCGCCAGGTCCTTCAGTGCCAGGGCGCGTCCGCGGTCGACCAGGGCCAGCAGCAGACGGCCGCCGACCTCGATGCTCTGGATGCCGCGCGACGAACGCGTGCCGCCGTCTTCGTCGGCGTCGGATACGGGTGAGGGTTTGTTCGTATGCTGATGCATTAGGGAATGGCTAAGCTTCATTCGATCCGTTGCATTGCATCGCAATGTCTCCGGTTTGTCCATCGGCGCCGCCCCCATGCCGGGCGAACGCCGCGGGCAGCCCGCGAACCCGTTGCCGCGAGACCCTCAGCATGGCGCCGGCCTACGTCCACCCGCATTTCGAGCCCTGTGTTCCCCCGCAACTTGCCGATGCCGGCGCCGCGCACGCCCCGCTGGTGATCGTCGGCGCCGGTCCGATCGGGCTGGCGGCGGCCATCGACTGCGCGCAGCACGGGCTGCCGGTGCTGCTGCTCGACGAGGACGATACGGTGAGCGTCGGCTCGCGCGGGCTGTGCTACTCCCAGCGCAGCCTCGAGGTGCTGGAGCGCCTGGGCGCCGGGGAGGCGGTGCTGCGCAAGGGCGTGACCTGGAACACCGGACGCGTGTTCCACCGCGAGCGCGAGGTCTACAGCTTCGAGCTGCTGCCGCAACCGGGGCACGAGATGCCCGGCATGGTGAACCTGCAGCAGTACTACCTGGAGCAATACCTGGTGGATCGCGCGCGCCAGCTGCCGGGCATCACGCTGTGCTGGAAGAACAAGGTGGTCGGCATCGAGTCCGGAGAGCATGGCGCGCGACTGCGCGTGCAGGGGCCGCAGGGCGACTACACGCTGCTCGCGGACTGGGTCGTGGCGGCCGACGGCGCACGCAGCCCGCTGCGCAAGATGCTCGGGCTGGACGCCGAGGGCAAGGTGTTCCACGATCGCTTTCTCATCGCCGACGTGTCCATGCAGGCGCAGTTTCCGGCGGAACGCTGGTTCTGGTTCGACCCGCCGTTCCATCCCGGGCAGTCCGTGCTGCTGCATCGCCAGGCCGACGAGGTCTGGCGCATCGACTTCCAGCTCGGCGCGCAGGCCGATCCGGAGTTCGAGCGCCAGCCCGAGCGCGTGATCCCGCGCATCCGCGCGATGCTCGACCACCAGGGCTATCGCGATGTCGAGTTCGCGCTGGAATGGGTCAGCGTGTACACCTTCCAGTGCCGACGCATGCGCAGCCTGCGCGCGTCGCGCGTGCTGTTCGCCGGCGACGCCGCGCACCAGGTCTCGCCGTTCGGCGCACGCGGCGCCAACTCCGGGCTGCAGGACGTCGACAACCTGGCCTGGAAACTGGCGCTGGTGATGCGCGGCGAGGCGCCCGAGCGCCTGCTCGACAGCTACGACGCCGAGCGCAGCGCCGCGGCCGACGAGAACATCGGCAACTCGACGCGGGCCACCGATTTCATCACGCCGAAGACCGCCGCCGCGCGGCGCTACCGCGAAGCCACGCTGCAACTGGCGTCGCGGCACGCCTTCGCGCAGGCGCTGGTGAACTCGGGGCGGCTGTCGACACCGACGCACCTGTGGTCGTCGCCGCTGAACACTCCCGACCGCGAGCCCTTCGACTGCGTGCTGCGTCCGGGGTCGCCGCTCGAGGACGCTCCGGTGGAATGCGACGGGCGCGCGGACTGGCTGCTGCGCCATACCGGCGGCGACTTCAGCCTGCTGCTGTTCACGGATCGTGCCGAGTCGCTGCGGGACAGCGTGGCGGCGTTGCGCGAACGCGTGGCCGCAGCGCCCGGGTTGCGCATCGTGGTCGTCGCCGAACAGCCGGGCAGGCTCGCCGGCACGCAGGTGCTGCACGACGTGCAGCACCTGGCCGCCCAGCGCTGCGACGCGCAGGAAGGCACGGCCTACCTGATCCGCCCCGACCAGCATGTCGCGGCGCGCTGGCGCCGCGCCGATGGCGCGCTGGTGCGCGCCGCGCTCGCACGTGCCGCCGGGCACTGAACCGCCAGGCGCGCCATGGTGCCGGCAGGCTTGCGTCGATGATCCCATGAACCTCGTACTCGAACCCCACATCCACGATCCCGCCGCGCCGAGCCCGTATGCGCATGTCGCGGCCGACGCTTTCTATGCCGAACTGCTGGCGGCCCACGACGGCCTCGACGCCGAGGCCTCGGCGCTGCTCGATGCGCGCCTCGTGCTGCTGCTGGCCAATCACGTGGGCGACCTGCAGGTGCTGCGCCAGGCCTTGCGCCTGGCGCGCCAGACCTGATACCGCAAGCGCTGCGGCGGGCATGCCGCCGCGCTGCGATCCGTTCGCCCCGCGCGCATGTTCCGGCGCCGGGGCATCCACCAAGAGGAGACAGGAATGAAAAGTGTTCATCTCGCGCTGGCCGCGGCCATCGGCATCGCCTGTGCCGCGACCGCGCATGCCGATATCAAGGTCGGCGTGGTGCTGTCGCAGACCGGCCCGGCGGCCTCGCTGGGGATTCCCGAGAAAAAGACCGTCGAGCTGTATCCGAAGCAGATCGACGGACAGAAGATCGACTACATCTTCATGGACGACGCCTCCGACCCGACGGCGGCGGTGAAGGCGACCAAGAAGCTGGTCGACGACGACAAGGTCGACGTCGTGATCGGCTCGTCGATCACGCCGAACTCGATGGCCATGCTCGACGTGGTCGGCGGCGCGCGCACGCCCAACATCTCGCTGGCCGCCGGGCGTCCGATCGTGTTCCCGGTCGAAGGCAACCGCGTGTGGGTGTTCAACACGCCGCAGACCACCGGTCTGATGGCCAGGGCGATCGTGAAGAACCTGGTGCAGGACAAGATCGGCAGCGTGGCGTTCATCGGCTTCAACGACGCCTACGGCGAGGACTGGTGGAAGAACTTCTCCACCGATGCCAAGGCGCACGGCATCCGGGTCGTCGCCAGCGAGCGCTACAACCGCACCGCCACGTCGGTCACCGGACAGATCCTGCACATCATCGCGGCGCATCCGCAGGCGGTGCTGATCGCCGCGTCGGGCACGCCGGCGGCGCTGCCCGAGCGCGAGCTGAAGAAGGTCGGCTACAAGGGCCGGATCTACCAGACCCACGGTGTCGCCAACCCCGACTTCCTGCGTGTCTGCGGGGCCGACTGCAACGGCACCATCCTGCCGGTGTCGCCCGGCGTGGTGGCCGCGCAGTTGCCGGCGTCGGCGCCGAACAAGGCGGCGGCGATGGCCTACGCCAGGGTCTACGGCGGCAAGTACGGCATGGACTCGCTGTCGCAGTTCAGCGCCAACGCGTGGGATGCCGGCGTCATGCTGGAGCACGCCATTCCGGTGGCGCTGCAGCACGCGAAACCCTCCGATACGGCGGCCTTCCGCGCCGCGCTGCGCGATGCCATCGAGGGCCTGAAGAACGTCGCCGGGGCCGACGGCATCTACTCGATGAGCAAGACCGACCACAACGGCCTGGACGATCGCGCCGTGGCCATGGTGCGCATCGAGCACGGGACCTGGAAGCTGCTCAAGTAAGCTTGCGCCACGACCACGACCCGCGTCGACCATGGATCTCGGCATAGCTCTCTACCTCGGGCAGAGCGGACTGACGCTCGGCGCCATCTACGCGCTGCTGGCGCTGGCGCTGGTGCTGGTGTTCGCGGTCACGCGGGTCATTTTCATCCCGCAGGGCGAGCTCATGAGCTTCGGCGCGCTCACCCTGGTCGGCATCCACGCCGGGCACGCGCCGCAGGCGGTGTGGCTGGTCGTGCTGCTCGGCCTGCTGGCCTGCGTGCTTGACGCGCGCGACGCATGGCGCCGCGGCGCCACTGCGCTGGCGCGCATGCTGCTGGGCCACATGGGCGTGCCGCTGCTCGCCCTGGCGGCGTGCTACGCGCTGCCGCTGGGGCGCATCGGCTACGCCGCGCAGATTCTGCTGGCGCTGCTCGTCACCGTTCCGCTCGGCCCGCTGCTCTACCGCCTGGTCTACCAGCCGGTGGCGCAGGCCTCGGTGCTCACGCTGCTGCTGTTGTCGGTGGCGCTGCACCTGGCGCTGACCAGCCTCGGGTTGTATTTCTTCGGGCCCGAGGGGTCGCGCCTGCCGGCCTTCAGCGACGGCAGCTTCCAGCTCGCCGGCATGCCGGTGGACCAGCAGACGCTGTGGATCATCGCGCTGTCGGCGGTGCTGGTGGTGGCGCTGTTCGCGTTCTTCAACTACACGCTGTGGGGCAAGGCGCTGCGCGCCACCGCGGTCAGCCGCACCGGGGCGCAGCTCATGGGCATCTCGCCGGCGTTCGCCGGGCGCACGGCCTTCGCGCTGGCCGCGCTGATCGGCGCGCTGTCCGGGATTTTCATCGCGTCGACCACCATCATCTACTACGACTCGGGCTTCGTCATCGGCCTCAAGGGCTTCGTGGCGGCCATCATCGGCGGCCTGTCGAGCTACCCGCTGGCCGCCGCCGGATCCCTGTTCGTCGGGCTGGTCGAGTCCTTCTCGTCGTTCTGGGCCAGCGCCTACAAGGACGTGATCGTGTTCTCGCTGATCATCCCGGTGCTGCTGTGGCGTTCGCTGGCGCACGGCCACGGGGTGCACCAGGAGGACGAAGAATGAAGCCACGGCACGCACTGACGGCCGGCTTCGTGCTGCTGCTGGCGGCGGCGCCCTGGCTGGTCGGCAGCTACGGCCAGACCCTGCTCGACTACATCGGCCTGGCGACCATCGTGGTGCTCGGTCTGGTGCTGCTCACCGGTGTCGGGGGGCTGACGAGTTTCGGCCAGGCCGCGTTCGTAGGCATGGGGGCCTACACCACCGCCTACCTCACCACGGTGGCCGGCTGGAGCCCGTGGTGGGGGCTGCTGGCGGCCCTGCTGCTGGTCACGCTGGCGGCGCTGGCGCTGGGCTGGATCACGCTGCGCATGAGCGGCCACTACCTGCCGCTGTCGACCCTGGCCTGGGGCCTGAGCATCTACCTGGTGTTCGGCAACGTGCAGGCCATCGGCGGGCAGACCGGGCTGAGCGGCATCGTGCCGCTGCGCGTGTTCGGCTGGACGCTGAGCACGCCGCGGCAGTACCACTACCTGATCTGGGGCGTGGTGCTGCTCATCGTCTGGACCGTGCACAACATGCTGGACTCGCGCGAAGGGCGCGCGATGCGGGCGTTGAAGGGCGGCTCGCTGATGGCCGAGGCCATGGGCATCCACACCACGCGCTTCAAGACTATCCTGTTCGTGTTGGCGGCGCAATACGCCTGCGTGTCGGGATGGCTTTACGCGCACATGCAGGGTTTCGTGAACCCGACCCCGTTTTCGCTCGGCCAGGGCATCGAGTACCTGTTCATGGGCGTGGTCGGAGGCATCGGCGACCTGTGGGGCGCGCTGCTCGGGTCGTCGCTGTACTCCATGCTGCGTCAATGGCTGCAGGACTTCCTGCCGCATCTGCTCGGGCGCAGCGGCAGCTTCGAGGGCCTGGCCTTCGGCGTGCTCATGATCCTGATCCTGCAGCGCGCGCCCGAGGGCTTGTGGAGCCGCGTGCGCGCGCTCGGCGCGCGCTGGCAGGAGGGCGGCGCGCCGGTGCGCCCGGCGCAGGCCCCCGAACTGGGCGCGCGCGCCCTGCCGGCGGCGGGCGAGGTGGTGCTGCAGGTGCAGGATCTGACCCGGCGTTTCGGCGGGCTGATCGCCAACAATGCGATCAGCTTCGAGGTTCGCGCCGGCGAGGTGCTGGCGCTGATCGGCCCGAACGGCGCCGGCAAGAGCACGTTGTTCAACTGCATCTCGGCGGTGGACCGGGCCAGCTCGGGACAGGTTCGCTTTCTCGGGCGTGCGATCGAGCGCAAGGACTCGCGCGCCGTCGCCGCGATGGGCATGAGCCGGACCTTCCAGCATGTGCGCCTGCTGCCGCGCATGAGCGTGCTGGACAACGTGGCGCTCGGCGCGCACCTGCGCGGGCACCACAGTTTCGTGGCCTCGGCGTGGCGCCTGGATCGCGCGCAGGAGGCCTCGATCCAGGCCACGGCATGGCGCCAGCTCGAGCGCTGCGGGCTTGCCGGGCACGCCGGCGCGCCGGCCGGCAGCCTGCCGCTGGGGCTGCAGCGCGTGGTCGAGATCGCGCGCGCGCTGGCCACCGATCCCTGCCTGCTGCTGCTGGACGAGCCGGCGGCCGGATTGCGCTACCTCGAGAAGCGCAACCTGGCCCAGCTGCTGCAGCAGTTGCGCGGCCAGGGGCTGGCCATCCTGCTCGTCGAGCACGACCTGGACTTCGTCATGGGGCTTGCGGACCGCGTGGTGGCGATGGATTTCGGCGAAAAGATCGCCGAGGGCCTGCCGCGCGACGTGCAGAAGCACCCGGCGGTGATCGAGGCCTATCTCGGCGGCGTGGACGAACCCCTGCGGGAGGCGACGGCATGAGCGCGGCACCGGGACAGGCGCTGCTGCAGGTCGGCGGCATGAGCGTGAGCTACGGCAAGGTGCAGGCGCTGCGCGACGTGTCGCTGCGCGTCGACCGCGGCAGCATGGTCACGGTGATCGGCCCGAACGGCGCCGGCAAGACGACGCTGCTGGGCGCGGTCATGGGTTTGCTGCGCGGCAGCGGCCAGGTGCTGTTCGACGGCCGCGATCTGAGCCGTGCCGACACCCAGCGCCGGGTCGAGGCGGGCATCGGGCTGGTGACGGAAAGGCGCGATCTGTTCGGCAGCATGAGCGTGCACGACAACCTGCTGCTGGGGGCGTTCCGGCGGCGCGACGGGCGCGCCGCGCGCGAGCGCGAGCTCGAGCGCGTGTACGGCCTGTTCCCGCGCCTGAAGGAGCGGCGCGCGCAGCAGGCGCAGACGCTGTCCGGCGGGGAGCGCCAGATGCTGGCGCTGGGACGCGCGCTGATGGGCGCGCCCAGCCTGCTCATGCTCGACGAGCCCAGCCTGGGCCTGGCGCCGCGCATCGTGCGCGAGGTGCTGCACGCGGCGGCGCAGCTGCGCGACGCCGGCATGAGCGTGCTGCTCATCGAGCAGAATGCGCGGGCTGCGCTGCAGGTGGCCGACCATGCCTACGTGCTGGAGCTCGGCGAAGTGTCGATGCACGGCCCGGCGCAGCGCCTGCTGCACGATCCCAAGGTCGAGGCCACCTACCTCGGCATGCTGCAGGAGTAGGCGCGCGCGCGCGTGCCTGCGGCGCTATGCTCGGGCGGTCCGGCGCGCCCGCGCCGGCGCGCCCGATCCGGAGCCTTCACCATGAACCACCGTATCCCCTCGGCCGGGCTCCGGCGCGATGCGCCGGCGGCGCTGCTGCACGACCTGTCGCGGCGTTTCGGCGACGCCTTCAGCACGGCTCGCGCGGTGTGCGAGCAGCATGGGCGCGACGAATCCCCGTTCGATGTCCCGCCTCCCGCGGGCGTCGTGTTCTGCTCCTGCACCGAGGATGTCGCCGAGGCCGTGCGGCTGTGCGCGGCGCACGGCGTTCCGGTGATCGCCTTCGGCGCCGGCTCGTCGCTGGAGGGCCAGTTGCTGGCGGTGCAGGGCGGCATCACGCTCGACCTGACGCGCATGAACCAGGTGCTGGAGGTCGTCGCCGAGGACATGCTGGCCACCGTTCAGGCCGGCGTGACGCGCCTGCAGCTCAACGACGAGCTGCGCCACAGCGGCCTGTTCTTTCCCATCGACCCGGGGGCCGACGCCACGCTCGGCGGCATGACGGCGACGCGCGCCAGTGGAACCAACGCGGTGCGCTACGGCACCATGCGGGAAAACGTGCTGGCGCTCACCGTGGTGCTGGCCGACGGCAGCGTCGTGCGCACCGGAACGCGCGCGCGCAAGAGCAGCGCCGGCTACGACCTCACGCGCCTGTTCGTCGGCAGCGAGGGCACGCTGGGCATCGTCACCGAGATCACCCTGCGCCTGCATCCGCAGCCGCAGGCCGTGGCGGCGGCGGTGTGTTCGTTCGCGCAGGTCGCGCAGGCCGTCGACTGCACCATCGAACTCATCCAGGCGGCGGTGCCGATCGCGCGCTGCGAACTCATGGACGCGCACGCGGTGCGCTCGGTGAACGCGCACGATCACCTCGGTCTGCCGGAACAGCCCTTGCTGCTGATGGAATTCCACGGCAGCCCGGCGGGCGTGCGCGAGCAGGCGCAGACGGCGCAGCAGATCGCCGCCGCGCACGGCGGCTCCGACTTCGCATGGGCCGACACGCCGGAAGAGCGCACGCGCCTGTGGAAGGCGCGCCATCACGCCTATCTGTCGGCGCTGCAGACGCGGCCGGGATGCCGCTGCGTGACCACCGACACCTGCGTGCCGATTTCACGCCTCGCCGAGAGCATCCAGGAAACCGTGGTCGAGGCCGATGCGGCGGGACTGCCGTATTTCATCGTGGGCCATGTCGGCGACGGCAATTTCCATGTCGGCTATCTCATCGATCCGCAGCGCCCGGCGGAGCGCGAGCTCGCGGAGGAGCTGAACGCCCGCCTGGTACGGCGCGCGCTGCGCCTGGGCGGCACGTGCAGCGGCGAGCACGGCGTCGGCCTGCACAAGCAGCAATTCCTGCGCGAGGAGGCCGGCGACGCGGCGATCGCGCTGATGCGCCTGCTGAAACAGGCGCTCGACCCGCGCGCCATCCTCAACCCGGGCAAGATCTTCGACTGAGCCCCCGGCGCGGCGCCCGGCTGCGCCGCCGCTTCAGGCCGACGCGGCGCGGCGCGCCAGCTGGCGGCCGCGCCAATGCAGGTACAGCGCCGGGATCAGGTTGGTCGAGCGCAGCGCGCTCCACAGCAGGCCGCCCAGCAGCACCACCGCCAGCCCCTGCTCGGGCGCCGCGCCCTGACCGAGTCCGAGCGCCGTCGGCAGCATGCCCAGCATGGCCGTCAGCGCGGTGAGCACAATCGGCCGGAAACGCAGCTCCACCGCCTCGCGCACCGCCTCCTGCAGCGGCATGCCCGCGTTCTCGTTGCCGCGCACGCGGTCGAGCAGCACGATGGAGTGGCGCAGGCCGATGCCGACCAGCGTGAGAAAGCCGATCATGCCGGTGGCATTCAGTCCCACGCCGCTGAGCAGCAGCGCCAGTGCGCCGCCGGTGAGCGCCAGCGGGATCTCGAGCAGCAGCAGGCCGGGGATCAGCAGGCCGTCGAACTGCAGCAGCAGGATGCCCAGCATGATGGCCACGGCGGCGAGCGTGGCCAGCAGCAGCCCGACAGCGGCGTGCTCGAGCTCGACGGCCAGTCCGCCGAACGCGATGCGGTAGCCGCGCGGCAGCCGCAGGCCTTGCAGCGCGCGCCGCGCGGCGGCCTCGGTGGTGCCCAGCGGAGCCGTCGGCGTGGCCAGGATGTCGAGGGCGCGGGCGCCGGCGATATGGCGGATCTGGTTCGGCGTCTGCACCAGGCGCAGGCGCGCCAGCTCGCCCAGCGGCGCCCAGCCGCGCCGCGCGCCATGCGCCCGCTGCGGACGCGTGCGGATGGGCAGGCGGGCGAGGGCGGCGAGCGACTGCCGCGGCGCGCCGGCCAGGCGCATGTACAGGCTCAGCGCGAGGTTGCCCTGCGGAACGCGGCGGATCACCTGTCCGTCGATCAGGGGCTCGAGCTGCGCATACAGCGAGGCCGGGGTCAGGCCGTGCAGCGCCAGCGCCGCGGCGCGCGGCTCGATGCGCAGTTGCGTCACCGGGTAGCCGTCGTTGTCGAACACGTCGACCAGCGCCGGCACCCGGCGCAGGCGCGCCGTGATGCGCTGCGCGATGGCGCGCAGCTCGGGGATGCGCGCCCCGAACACGTGGATCACGAAAGGCTGGGGCAGCCCGGACAGGCTTTCGCCCACGCGTTCGATGGTCGGCGTGTCGACGGCCAGCTGCACGCCGGGCAGGCGCGATTCGCGCTGGATGCGCCGGCCGATCGCGTCCAGCGCGTTGACGCTGACGCCGGGCTTCAGCGCGATCTGCAGTTCACCGGCGTAGGCGGGCTCGGTGTACGAGGTCGCGGCCGACGCACCGATGCGCGCGTACACATGCGCCACGGCAGGGTCGCGCAACAGGCTTTGCGCGATGTGATGCACCGCGGCGCGCGTGTCGAGCAGCGACGAGCCCGGCGGCAGGGTGAAGGATTCGAGCAGCGCGCCCTCGTTCGGCAGCGGCAGGAAGTCCACCGGAACCAGCACCAGGCCCGCCAGGCTGAGCAGCAGCGCGCCGAAGGCGATGCCCAGGCTGAGGCGGGGGGCGCGGGCGACCCAGTCGAACAGATGCTGGTTGCCGCGCTGCAGCCAGGCCATGAACCGCCGGCCACGCCCCGGCTCGCCGCGCCGGTGCGGGCCCAGAAAGCCCAGGCCGACGGGGATCACGCTGAGCGACACGAGCAGCGACGCCAGCAGCGCGACGATCATGGCCAGCGCGAACGGAATGAAGAACAGCCCGACCAGGCCGCCGACGAACAGCAGCGGAACGTAGATCGACACATTCGTCAGCGTGCCGGTGATATCGGGGATGACGATGTTCTTCACCCCGGCGAAGATGCCCTGCCAGTGGGCATCACCCCGCTCCCAGCGATGGTGGATGCTCTCCAGCACGATGATCGCGTCGTCCGCGAGCAGGCCGACCGCCACCGTGAGCGCGCCGAAGGTCATCAGGTTCAGGCTCTGTCCGAGCGCGTGCAGCGCCGCGACGGCGATCGCCAGCGACAGCGGAATGCTCGACGCCAGCACCAGAATGCCGCGCCCTGCACCGAGCACCCAGAACAGCAGCAGCACCGCCAGCGCGGCGCCGATCAGCAGGTTGCGCCCGAGATCGTCGCCGACCAAGCGCACCAGGCGCGCCTGGTCGTAGGTGCGCACCCAGTGCACGCCGGGCGGCAGCGAGGACAGGGTCTGCGCCAGCGCGGCCTGAACGGCGCGCGTGACATCCTCGGTGGAAGCGCCGGGCTGCTTGATCACGGTCAGCGCAACGCTCGGTCGTCCGTCCAGGCTGACCGCGTCGTGCATCGGCATGGCGGCCCGCACGACACGCGCCAGCGCGCGCAGCGGCGCCGGGCCGTGCGCGGTCGGGATCGCGATATCGCGCAATTGGGCGATGTGCAGCGGCAGGTTGCGCGCCTCGATCAGCACGTCCTGGTGCCCCAGGCTCAGGTAGCCGGCGGGCGCCAGCAGCACCTGCGCGCGCACCGCCCGCACGATGTCCCGGGCGCCTACGCCGTAACGGCGCATCGCGCCGAGCTCCGGCTGGATCCACAGCGCCTCGTCGCCGGCGCCGTAGACCTGCACGAATTGCACCCCGGCCAGCGCGCGCAGCGCCGGCGCCACATTCGCCTCGACACCGTGCTGCACCCGCGCGGGGGCCACTCCGGCGGGAATCTGCGCGGTGTAGTCGGCGACCTCGTTGACCGCGTTGCCCATGATCTGGGCCAGCGGGCGCACCTGCGTGGGCAGTTGCGCGCGGGCGCGGTCGATGGCCCCGATCACCGCCTGCAGATCGGCGCGCGCATCGCTGCCGCTGCGAAAGCGCACGTCGATGCGCACCGTGCCGTTGCCCATCACCGAGCGCACGCTGCGCAGGTCGGTCAGCGTGAGGATGCGGCTTTCCAGCGGCCGCACGACCAGATGCTCGAGTTCGCTGGCGCCCGCTCCCGGCAGATGCGCGGTGATGCCGATCTGCGGGAAATGAAAGGCCGGCAACACCTCCACCGGCGTGTGCACGATGGCGTCGACGGTCCACGCCAGCAGCGCGCCCAGCAGCAGCAGCCACAGCACCCGGCGCCGCAGCAGGCGCGGCACGGCGAGATCGGCGGGCATGCGCGCTCAGTCCGGCGGCGTGTAGGAGCGGGCGATGCCGCGGTGGTACTCGAGCATGGCGTTGCTCACCACCACCTGCTGCCCGGCACGCAGTCCGGAGACGATCGCCGTCTGCCAGCCTCGCGCCGGCCCCGGCACGACGCGCTGCCGCTTGTCACCGCCGGCGTCGCGCAGCAGCACCCACCAGCGCCCGCGATCCAGGATCAGGGCCTGCGTCGGCACCATGACCATGCGCTGCGCCGGCAGCGCGAGCCGGACTTCACCCCACTGGCCAGCCATCCACCAGCGCGGCAACCGCGCCGCCGTCGCCGCCAGTTCCACGGGCACGCCGCCGTCCGCGTCCAGCGCGCGCGCGACGGCGAGCACCCGCACGCCGAGCGGGCGGCCGGCGGTGGCCGGCACGAAGCGCCCGCGCATGCCCGCGCGCAGGCGGGCCGCGCCGGCACCGTAGTACACGGCACGGATCCACAGCCTGGAGTCGGGCTGCAGCACGAGCAGCGTGGCGCCGCGCGCCACGCGCTCGCCGCTGCCCGCGCGCAGCGCCAGCACGCTGCCCGACGCGGGAGCGCGCACCGCGGCCAGTTGCGCCAGCGCATGCCAGCGCGCGCGGGCCGTGGCTGCCGCCGCCTGCGCGGCGGCAAGCTCGCGCTGCGCCGCATCCAGCGCCTGCTGCGTGGCCAGCCGGGCGCGCAACTGCCGGCGCTGGATGTCCAGCAGGCGCTGCGCCACGCGCAGGCGCGCCTCGGCGCTGCGCAGGGCCTGGCTGCGGGCAATTCGCAGCGCCCGCAGGCGCGGGCCGCCGATGCGCGCCAGCCGTTCGCCGCGGCGCACCTGGCTGCCGGGGAGCACGCGCAGGTCGCGCAGGATGCCGGCCATGGGCGCGCGCACGCGCAGGTCGAGCAGGGGTTCGATCTGTGCGTAGGCGCTCAGCCGGGGATGCACCGCCTGGCTGTGCACCGTGACGTAGCGCGCGGGCGCCGCGGCGGGAACGGCCGCGGCCGGTGAGCGAGACGAGGGGGCTGCGGCGGAGGCCGCAGCGCTGCCGAGCCACAGCGCCAGCACCAGCGTCAGTCCGAGCTGCACCGCTGCGCGCTGTACCAGCCGCGCGAGGCGGGCACGCCGGCC
>JAKAZQ010000031.1:34152-38127 GCA_021815805.1 Pseudomonadota bacterium
CCAGCCGCGCGAGGCGGGCACGCCGGCCGGGCCGGCACCGCTGCGCGCGCGCATTGCTCGTCGTGCCTCGCGTCATGGGCTGCGGCGATCGCGGCCCGAGGGGTGGCGCCCGCGAACCACGGTTCGCCCCCGCCTGATGACGCCGTCATGGATCCTGCGCATGGCATCAGCTTACGACGCGCGCGTCGCATCCACGCCGTGCAAAGGGAAACCGGCTGTGACCGGCTGCAAGCGCCGGGCGCCGGCCCGGCGCGCCGGAGGCGATGTCAGACCTGGACTTCCTTGAGCCACCAGTCGTGCAGGTTGCAGGTGCTGGTGACCATGACCTTGCCCTTGTAGCCGGCGGGCAGCGCATGCTCGGAGACCGGCTGATCCTTCCAGTTGAAGGTCTTGCGCCCGAGGAATCGGCCGCCTTCGAGCACTACGGTATGACTGACGATGTAGTGCGCTTCGCTCATCGGATGCGGCGTGCGAACCTTCAGCTTGCCCCCCATCACCTCGACGATGGGCACGTGCAGTTTGGCCACCTTGGCGAAGTGCCCGGGATCGTCCTCGGTGAACACGACGTTGGTGAGGCCCATGCCCGGCGCGGCCTGCGCGGTGGCCGGGACGGCGACAGCAGCGGCTGCCGAGGCAGCTCCGGCAAGCGCGTTACGGACGAAATGACGACGTTGCATGCTGGTACTCCCTCATTGGGTGTGACATGGAAGGCCTGCGCAAGGAGCGCGTTGGCGCACGGGCGGCGCGCAACGCTGCCTGCGAAGGCCGGAGACGAACAAGGTGCGCGAGCCGTCGCCGGCGCGGCAGTTTTTGTCCAGGACAAATTAGGCCACCTGTCGATCCGCATCGTACGGTTGCCGCCCCTAATACCACTTTGACTAAGTGGTTATTCTTCGCGCTGCGCAGCGGCAGGCTGGCGATAGCCGGGGCGAGGCCACGGCAGCGCCGGCGAGCCTGCACGCAGGCGCCGGCTCAGCCGGGGTCGGCGGGTGCCACCATCCACCACTGCGTGCGTTCGCGCTTGTCCCCCTTCACCCGGTACATGCAGGCATCGGCGGCGCGCAGCAGGGTATCCGGCAGGTCCGAATGGGTCGGGAAAAAGGCCAATCCCAGGCTCATGCGCAGGCGCGCCTCGCGCCCGTCGCCGAGCTCGAACGGCGTGTCCATGACGCTGCCGAGCCGGGCCAGGATCGACTCCAGCTCGCGCATGTCGTGGCCGCGCTCCAGGTCCTCGAGCACCAGCACGAATTCGTCACCGCCGAGTCGTCCGACGAAGTCCGTGCTGCGCATCGCGGCGCCGAGCCGGTTCGCGAGCTCGCGCAGCAGACGGTCGCCGGTTTCGTGCCCGAAGGCGTCGTTGATGGGCTTGAAGTCGTCGAGGTCGATCATGCCCACGGCCACCGCCGTGCCGCGGCGCCGCGCGCGTTCGACCGCCTCGCCGATGTGCTGTTCCGTGGCGCGCCGATTCGGCAGGTTGGTCAGGGCGTCGAACATCGCCAGGCGGTTGAGCTCCTGGGTCAGCGCGCGGCGCGCCGACACGTCGATCGACGTCCACACGATCAGCGGGTGCTGCGGCGCCTCGCCGTCCAGGCGGCGCCCGTGCACATCCAGATACAGGGTCACGCCATCGCCGCGGCGCACCGCCAGTTCGCTGAGCGAGCCCGAGCCGTCGCGCAGGATCTTGCGGGCGAGTTGTGCCATGCGCTGGCGCTGCGTGCCTTCGGCGTAGAGCCACCCGGTGGTGCGGCCGATGACCTGCTCGGCGGAGCTGAATCCGAACATGTCGAGAAAGCCTTGATTGACCTCGACGATGGTTCGTTCCGGATAGCGCACCATGTCGATGGCGACCACCGTGTTGGCCAGCAGCGCGGCATTCGCCGCGCTCACGCGGCGCAGTTTCTCGGCCTGCTGGTAGCGCTCGGTGACGTCGATCGCGGTCCACAGGATGCGCGCTGCACCGTCGTCGAAGTCCAGGCGCGTGCCGGCGATGTCGCACACCAGCACGGCGCCGTCCAGGCGGCGATACGACACGTCGACGAGGTGCGCCTTGCCGTCGGCGAGGACGCGGCGCACGAGCTCGCGGGCACGCGCGTCGTCCTCCGGGGTATGAAACAACTCGGCCACCGCGCGCGCCTGGATCTGCCGGCGGTCGGTCGCGCCGAGCATCTGCAGCATGCGCTGGTTCAGATGCTCGAAGGCCGCCTGCGGATAGCGCATGACGGCGATGCCGACGCTCATGTTCGACAGCAGCGCCGAATTGATGCCGGATTGCTCGCGCTCGCGGCGCGCGGCGTCGATGCGATCGAGGCCGATGGAAATGTCCGAGGCCATCTGGCGCGCCACGTCCTGCAGCGCCTGATCGAAGTGCTCGGACACCGCGAGTTCGAGCAGAAACAGCGCCCACGGCCTGCCGCCGCGCAGCAGTGCAAGCGCGGCGCAGGGCAGGCTGGCGGGCGCCGCGCCGGCGCCGTCGGGCGCCGCGGCGGGCGGCGCGAACACCGCCTGGCGGTCCTGCCAGGCGCGTCGCGCCAGCGCCTGGGCAGGCGCGGCGATGGTCGCCGCCGCGTCCTGCGCCACGGCGGCACCGGCGAGCGCCACGAATCCGCCCTCATCGTCGGGGCGCGCGATGCGCGCCGACGCGACGCCCTGCAGTTCCACCACCAGATCGCAAAAGCGCTGCAGCAGGCCGCTGTCGTCGTGCGCCTGGGCCATCACCTGGTTGATCGCCGCGAGCGCGGCGTTCATGTCCGACAGTCGCAGCAACTGGCCGCGGAACTGCGCCTGTTGTTCGACCAGCGAGCGCGCGCGCTGCATGGCCAGTTGTTCGAGGGTCGCCGCCTGCTCTTCCAGGCGTTGCATGACCAGCCGCCTGGAACGCTGCAGCGACGCCGCGAAAATCACCGCGCCGCCGGCCGCGAGCATGAAGAACTCGAGCGCCACGACGGCCTCGTACGACGACGCCGCAGCCACCACCGGAGCGCCCAGCGCCGCCGAAAAAGTGAGCAGCGTGAAGGTGAAGGCCAGCAGCGCCAGGGTCAGCGCCAGGTCGAGCGCGAACACCGCCCAGATCAGCGGAAACAGCAGCAGCCCGAGGAAGGCGGTGTGCTCGGCCGGCACGATGAAGTCGCTGAACACCGCCAGCCCCCACACCAGCACGATGGCGACGAGCGAAATGGCCAGGTTGGCCGCCACCGGCCGCGATCGCGGCGACCGCGACGCATCGCGCCCGTACAGCAGCACCTGCACCAGCGGCGCCAGCATGATCACCGCGCTGGCATCGCCCAGCAGCCAGCCCATCCACTGCGTGAACACCCGCGCGCCGCTTGGGAAACTGCCGCCGAGCAGCATCCCGGAAATGCCCACCGCGGCCGATAGCGCCGATTGCACGACCCCCATGGCGAGCAGGTAGGCCAGCACCTGCCGCGGCTCGTCCCACCAGCGATCGGGATCCGCGCCGAGGCGGCGGAACAGGTGCACGCCCAGCATCGGGGCCAGCGCGTTGCCGACGGAGGCGATCAGCGCGCCTTCCAGTCCGAGCTTCGAGGCCAGCAGGTTCGCCAGCAGCGAGCCGAAGAAGACCCCCGGCATCGCCGGCCAGCCCCAGCGCAGCGCCAGCAGCGCGGCCAGTGCCGCCGGCGGCCAGAACGGCGACGCGCCCGGAAACAGCAGCGCGGGAAACTCGGCCAGGGCGAAGTAGGCGGCCGCGATCGCGACGTTCTTGCGCAGCCAGTGGTTCACGCGCAGCCTCGCGCGTGGCCATCGTCCGGGGCTTGCCAGCGACACGGCTGCATCATGGAGGAAATATTAACCAACTGGCGCGCGCAGCCTATTCATTGCATGCCATTTGCTCCTGGCGTGAAATTTGGGCAAGCGATGACCGGCGCAGAGCGGCCTCGTTTCGGGCCTGCGCGCGGCGCGCCGCGGGCACGCCGGGCGGCGCGCGGGCCGCGCGCGATGGGCGGCGGCCGCGCACCT
>JAKAZQ010000061.1 GCA_021815805.1 Pseudomonadota bacterium
CGTCCATCTCGATCGGAACGTCCACGATCAGCGCCCGCTTGGGCCGCCGCAGCGTCTCCGCCCAGCGCGCCAGCGGCCCCAGGTACGGCACCACCCGTTCCACCTGCGCAAGGTAGGTCTCCCACGGGCTGTCGCGGTGCGAATGCAGATAGGACAGCGGCTCCTGGCGCGCGACGGCGGGCTCTTGCTGGGACATGGCTGCGGACTCCTCGGACGTTGTGCGTCATGCGCATGCCGCCGGCACGCGTCGCGCCGGCGGGCGGCGCGCACGCCCTGCGGGGTGTCCGGAGCTGCCGGCTTGCCGGGAGGTGCGGCGCGGGCGAAGGCGGCGCGCGCATCGCGCGCCGGACCTGTTCTGAAACTCTACGCCGCGCCCGCGCGGGGCGCAAACCCGCGGACATCCGGAAACATGTGCGGCGCCGCCGCGCGGCGCAGGTCGCCGCAGCGCGGCATGCGGCTCAGCGGTTCACCGCGCGCATCGCCGCCTCGGGGTAGCGCGTGCCCTGCGCCGCGCCCGCGGGCAGTTCGCGATCGAGGCGCGCCAGGTCGGCGGCGTCGAGGCTCAGCGCCAGCGCGCCGAGGTTCTCGTCCAGGCGCGCGCTGCTGCGCGTGCCGGGAATCGGCACGATGTCGGGACCCTGCGCCAGCAGCCAGGCCAGCGCCAGTTGCGCCGCCGTGCAGCCGCGCTCGCGCGCCATCGCCTGCACGGTGTCGGCCAGGCGCACGTTGGCGGCGAAGGCCTCGCCCTGGAAGCGCGGGTTGTGGCGCCGCCAGTCGCCGGCATCGAGATCCTCGAGGCGCCGGATGTTGCCGGTGAGGAAGCCGCGTCCCAGCGGGCTGTAGGCGACGAAGGCGATGCCGAGTTCGCGCACCGTGTCGAGCAGTTCACCCTCGGGGTCGCGGGTCCACAGCGAGTATTCGGTCTGCAGCGCGCTGATCGGGTGCACCGCATGCGCGCGCCGGACGGTCGCCGGCGCCGCCTCCGACAGGCCCAGCCAGCGGACCTTGCCGGCGCGCACCAGCTCGGCCATCGCGCCCACCGTGTCCTCGATGGGCACCTGCGGGTCGACGCGATGCTGGTAGTACAGGTCGATGTGCTCGACACCGAGGCGCCGGAGGCTGGCGTCGCAGGCCTCGCGCACGTATTCGGGGCGCCCGTTGACGCCCAGGAACTCGCGGTTCGGCCCGCGCATGTTGCCGAACTTGGTGGCCAGCACGACCTGCTCGCGGCGCCCGCGAATGGCGCGGCCGACGAGTTCCTCATTGTGGCCGGCGCCGTACATGTCTGCGCTGTCGAGCAGGTTCACGCCGCGGTCGAGGGCGTGGTGGATGGTGGCGATCGACGCCGCCTCGTCGGACGGCCCGTAGAACTCGGACATGCCCATGCAGCCGAGACCGAGGGCGGAAACCAGCGGGCCGTTGCGGCCCAGTTGGCGCTGTTGCATCGTGGGACTCCCTGAGCAGGGGCAGCGCCGGCCCGGCTGGCGCTGCCGAGGTTGCGGCCCGCCGCGCGCGGGCCCGAAGCCCCACATGGTAGGCAAGCTTGGCCGCGAGCGTGCGACGCGGGCCGCGGGCTGGCGGCCCGCGCCGCGCTGGACGCCAGCCCGCGCAGCGCCGGCGGCGGCCGGCTCAGGCCGGCGCCGCGCAATCCGGCATGTCCGGGCGACACGCCACGAGATCGTCCAGCGCGGCCAGGAAGCGCTCGACCTGCTCCACCGAGTGTTCCTCGATGCGCGTCATCTCCGCCTTCATGGCGGGCAGGGTCTCGCGCGCCCACGCGGCATCGTCGAGGCCGTACGCCAGGCCGTAGCGGTCGGCCGCGCGCGGACGCCACGCCTGCTTGTCGACACCCTCCTGCGGCACCACCACCGACAGGCAGCCGCACAGCGCCGCGTAGCGCGACAGCATGGTGTACGGATCGTAGGAATAGCAGACCTCGACGCGAGAGAACACCTCGGCCATCTGCTGGTCGCTCATGCCGTCGACACGAATGGAATCGCGCAGGTCGTGCACGATGCGCCGCTTGCGGCCCTTGCGCAGGATGTAGCAGGAGCCATGTCGCTGCGGCGCCGGCACGGGCTCGCGGAACGTGTCCGTCTTCAGGATCTGGCAGCGCAGTTCCAGCGTCGGCACGTCGGCGCTGGCGGAGTCGGCGAAATGCGGGGCGTAGACGAGCAACAGGTCGGTGCGGCCGAATGCCGCCTCGCCGGTGAGCACTCCCGGCTTGTTCAGCAGCCAGCGCACCACGATCGGCGCGCCGAGCGGATTGCCGGAGACGACTTCCGGGTAGATGGCGACAAAACGTCGCGGAATGTGCTTGGA
Source organism: Pseudomonadota bacterium (assembly GCA_021815805.1). Lineage (GTDB taxonomy): Bacteria > Pseudomonadota > Gammaproteobacteria > Burkholderiales > Burkholderiaceae_C > Thiomonas_A. Next base: position 2,323 of record JAKAZQ010000061.1, read on the forward strand.
ATAGGGGGCGCTCAGCGTGGCCGGGCTGTGACGGCGGTAGAACAGCGCGTTGTTGCCCAGCCAGCGCCAGCGGCACAGCAGGCAGCCGCCGAACTGCCGCACAGAGCGCACGCGGCGGAACTCCCGGCAGAAGAAACCTGGATAGATCGACGCCCGCCTCCCCAGGTTGTTGAGAAGATGGCAGAGCTTGTGCATCGCCAGCGAGCCGCCGACCCCTGGGTCGTAGGGCGGTGCGTACAGAATCAGCGGTAAGTTCTCGAAGGCCTTTGTCATCGCACGTGCTTGCTTGTCGGCCGGATCCGCCTCCGCGGAAAGCACCGCGGCGCCGTGTGCGCGCCGGCGAACCCCCATTCGCCGCGGCCATGCCATGCGCGCTCCACACCCGGCCGTCGAGCCCCCAGCGTAGCAATATTCCCCGACAGGGCATCGCGCGCGTACCGAACGAGCATGTTCCGCGGCCCGCTTCGTCCCGCCTCGAGGCGCCTCGTCGTATGCTGCGGGGGAACCTGCGCGGGCGCCCTGGGCCGCACATGCAGGGCACTTGTCGCGATGAACGATCCCAAGACCTACGTCACCCAACCCTGGCTGCCGCCGCTGGAGGAGTTCCTGCCCTATCTGGAGCAGATCTGGCAGAACAGGATCCTGACCAACAACGGCCCGTTCCACAAACGCTTCGAGGCCGCGCTGTGCGAGCACCTCGGCGTGGAGCATGTCTCGCTGTTCTGCAACGGCACGATCGCGCTGGTCACCGCGCTGCAGGCGCTGGGCATCCAGGGCGAAGTCATCACCACACCGTATTCTTTCGTCGCCACCGCCCACAGCCTGTTGTGGAACCGCATCGAGCCGGTGTTCGTGGACATCGATCCGAACACCTGCAACCTCGACCCGCAGCGCATCGAGGCGGCCATCACGCCGCGCACCACGGCGATCCTGCCGGTGCACTGCTATGGCACGCCGTGCGCGGTGGCCGAGATCCAGGCGGTGGCCGAGCGCCATGACCTGCGCGTGATCTACGACGCGGCGCACGCCTTCGGCGTGCGCCACGGCGGGCGCAGCCTGCTCGCGCACGGCGACATGTCGGTGCTGAGTTTTCATGCGACCAAGGTGTTCAACACCTTCGAAGGCGGAGCCGTGGTGTGCCGCGACGCGCAGGCCAAGGCGCAGGTCGACTACCTGAAGAACTTCGGCTTCGCCAACGAGGTCACGGTGCTGGCCTCGGGCATCAACGGCAAGATGAGCGAAATGAACGCAGCCTTCGGGCTGCTGCAGCTGCAGCATGTCGCGCGCGCCATCGAGCTGCGCGCGCGCATCGATGCGCGCTACCGCGAGCGCCTGGCCGGGCTGCGCGGAGTGCATTGCCTGCCGCGCGCCGACGTCGACGCCGACAACCACGCGTACTTCCCCGTGCTGATCACCGCGGGGGGCGACACGCGCGACCGCGCCTACGATTTCCTGAAGGCGCACGAGGTGTATGCGCGCCGCTACTTCTATCCGCTGATCCCGGACTTCCCGATGTACCGCCACCTGCCGTCGGCCGCCGCGTCGAACCTGCCGGTGGCCGGCCGCGTCGCGCAGCAGGTGCTGTGCCTGCCGATCTACCCCGACCTGCCGCTGGAGCGGGTGGACGAGATCTGCCGCCTGCTCGGCCGTGCGCTGGAACTGCCGCATGCCGCCTGACAGCGAGCGCTTCGCGCTCGACACCCCGCTGCCGCTGCGCGAGCTGGCGCTGCCGGACGCGCATGCGGCGCCGCCGGGCAGCGTGCGCGGGCTGGCGCTGCTCGGCCTGGGGCAGGAAGGCGACCTGTCGTTCTGCGACCGCCCGCCGGCGGCCTCGCTGGCGCTGCACCCGGGCAGCTGGGTGCTCACCACGCAAGGCCTGGCGGCGGGCCTGCGCGAGCGTTTTCCGGGGGTCGGCTTCCTGGTCGCGGCCGATCCGCGGGCGGTGTTCATCGATCTCGGGCACGACCTGCTGGCGCGCGACGCGGTGGCCGTGGACGCCGGCGTGCCGCGCCCGTTCGGCATCGCCCCCGACGCGCGCATCGGCCCGCACACCGTGGTGCATGCGCAAAGCCGCATCGACGCCGGCGCGCGCATCGGCGCGAACTGCGTCATTCACCGCGGCTGCTGGATCGGGCCGCGCGCACGCATCGGCGACAACACGGTGATCGGCGTGGAGGGCATCAACGCCTATCGCGGCGTGGATGGGCAGGTGCGCAGTTTCCCGCATTTCGCCGGAGTGCTGGTGGGCGCCGACACCGCGATCGGCGCCGGCGCGGTGCTGGCGAGGGGCATCCTGACGCACACCCGGGTAGGCGCCGGCTGCGTCGTCGGCAACCTGTGCAACGTGGGGCACGGCGTGCACGTCGGCGACCGCGTGTGGATGTCGGTGGGCTGTCTGATCGGCGGCCATACCCGCATCGGCGACGACGCCACGCTGGGCCTTGGAGCGCGCGTGCGCGACAACCTGCAGATCGGCGCCGGTGCGAACATCGGCATGGGCAGCGTGGTCGTCAAGCCGGTGGCTGCAGGGCGCTCGGTGTTCGGCAACCCGGCGCGCCCCGTGCCGCCGATCAGCGCCGGCCCGGCGCGCTAGCAGGCTGTTGAAATACCCCAGGGGGTCGCGTTGGTGCAGAATCGGGATGATGGGCCGGGAGCCCCGATGGATCTTCCGCTGGACCTGGCCTTCAAGGGCGGGCGCGATTACCTCCACGGCACCGACCTCCATGATGCGGTACGCGACGCCGTGGCCGCGCGCTGGGGCGACGCCACCTCCGTCGACCTGTCGTTCCACAGCCTGGCGCGCAGCGCCGTGCGCCTGACCGACGCCGCCCCGGCGCAGCAGGCGGTGGCGCTGTGCCGCTGCAGCGCCGGCGGCGCGCCGCGCCAGCTGTGGCTGGTGCAGACCGGGCATGCGGTGCTCGGGCGCCGCGCCTACGACGAGGCGGCGATCGTCGCCGCGCTGCAGGTCGACGCCGGCCAGCGCCTGGCCGTGCTGGATGGCGACAGCGGCGGCAGCGACATCGAGACCTGGGTCGCCATGATCAAGCGCCTGCACCAGCTGGCGTTCGCCGAACGCAGCGGGAAGTGGCTGTTCGTGCGCGCGCGCCTTCCGCGCTTCGCCGGCGCCGGCGGCCCGGGGCGGCGCGAGATCCGCATCGCCGGCGTGCTCGGCAACCGACTGACCCGCAGCGAGCTCCGCCTGGACGGGCAGGCAGCGGGAGAGATCTTTTTCGCCTTGGATTGAGGAGCCGGCCATGATCGGGCTGCGTGCCATCGCCTCCTACGTCCCGCCGCGGCGGGAGAGCAATCTCGCGCTGCTCGAGCGTTTCCAGCTCGAGCAGGGCTTCGTGCGCGACAAGATCGGCGTGCTCGAGCGCGCGCGGCGCGACGACGACGAAGGCACGGCGGACATGGCGCAGCGCGCGCTGGAGGCGCTGCTGGCGAAGACCGGCCTGGCGCGCGAGCGCATCCAGGCGCTGGTGCTGGTGACGCAGAACCCCGACCAGCGCATTCCCCATGCCTCGCCGCTGGTGCACCGCAAGGCCGGGCTGCCCGGATGCTGCGCCACCTTCGATGTGTCGCTCGGCTGTTCGGGTTATGTGTACGGGTTGTCCGTGCTGCGGGGCTTCCTGGAAGCGAACGGGCTGGACCACGGCGTGCTGCTGACCTGCGACCCGTACAGCCGGATCATCGACCCGGCGGACAAGAGCACGCTGCTGTTGTTCGGCGACGCCGCCAGCGCCAGCCTGCTCACGCGCGATGCCCCGCGCTACGCCGTCTCCGCGGGGGTGTTCGGCACCCAGGGCGACACCGGTCGCGCCCTGGCGTGCGACGCCGATCGACTGGAGATGAACGGGCGCGCGGTGTTCAGCTTCGCGCTCACCGAGGCCTCGCGCAGCCTCGACCGACTGCTCGAGCGCGAGGGGTTGGGCCGCGACGACATCGACCTGTACGCCGTGCACCAGGGCAGCAAGTACATTGTCGACAGCCTGCAGCGGCGCATGGGCATCGACCCCGCGCGCATGCCCTTCGTCGCCGCGGGCGTCGGCAACACCGTGTCGTCCTCCATCCCCCTGCTGCTCGAACCCGTGCTCGACGCCGCGGCGCCGCGGCGCATCGCGCTGTGCGGCTTCGGCGTCGGCCTGTCGGTGGCGGCCTGCCTGCTGCAACGCGCTGAAGGAACTCCCTGATGAAAACCCGTGATGAACTGATCGACATCGTGCTGCGCACCGGATTCGTCGCAAACCGCGAAGCCTTCGACCCGGACAGGACCTTCGCCGAGAACGGCATCGACTCCCTCGACACCATGACCGTGCTGCTGGCCATCGAGGAAGCGGTGGGCGCCAAGTTCAGCGAAAGCGAGCTGGAGCAGGTGCAGTCGCTCGCCGACGTCGAGCGCACGCTGGCGCAGCGCGCCGCCTGAGCCGGCACGAATCAGAAGATCGCGGCGCTGACGCCGAGCCTGCGGCGCACCTGGAAGTACATCAGGCCGTTCCAGTGGATCATGGTGATCAGCGTCGCGGCGGCCGCGCCCAGGCTGCCCCAGCGCGGAATCAGCAGCAGGTTGAGCAGGATGTTCAATGCCGCGGCCACGCCCGCCGCGCGCGCGGCCGCGCCCTCCCCGCCGGTCATGTTGAGCACCAGGCCGACGGAGCCGACGCTCACGTTCACCAGCTGCGCCGCGCACAGCACGAGCATCGGCGCATAGGCGCCGAGATAGGCGCGTCCGAACACCGGGCCGATGAGCCAGGGCGCGCCGATGCCGATGACCAGCGCGATCAGCGCCGACACCAGCAGCGTGCTGCGCGAGCTCAGGCGCAGCAGGCGCTGCAGCCCGCCGCGGTCGCCTTTGGCGTGCAGCGTGACGATGTGCTTGGCGACGAACATGTTGGCGGCGTTCAGCGGCATGACCACCAGCGACGCGGCCTGCACAGCGACCTTGTAGATGCCGGCGTCGCGCGCGCCGCCGAGCACGCCCAGCAGCAGCAGGTCGGCCTGCACATTGATCAGCATGAGTCCGCCCATCAGCGCGTACGGCACCACCGCGCGCAGCCAGGTTGCGGTTTCGCGGCGCACGCCGGCGCCGGCCAGCGCGGCGGGCTGGTGGCGCCGCAGCCAGTGGCGTGCGACGAGCACCACGCCCACGCTGGCCAGGCCCTGCAGCAGCAGCACGGCGTCGGGCCCCACGCGCGCCGGTCGCAGCACGAACACGCCGAGCAGCAGCAGCGCGAACAACCACGGCCGCACGACACTTCCCGGCACCTGGCTCAGCACCCCGGGGTGCACGCCGCGCAGGGCCGCGGCGTAGAAGGTGCCGAGGGGCAGCACGAGCAGCAGCAGCGCGCTGGCGGCCAGCGCCGACGCGGCGATCGCGCCGAGGCCGATGCGCCCGCCGAGGCCGGCGCAGACCAGCGCCAGCGCGGCGCTCGGAACGGCGTACACCAGCGAGGCGCGCCAGGCCAGACGCCACAGTCCGCGCAGCCGCTCCCAGTCGGCGGTGGCGCAGTACTGCGCAGTGAAGCGCAGCACCATCTGGTCGAGCCCGCTCAGCGGCATGACCTGCACCAGCCCCACTGCGGCAAGCATGAAGCTGTAGACCCCGAATCCGACCGGCCCGAGACGGCGTGCGAGCACGACCGCGACGACGAACTGCAGCGGCAGCGCCTGCGCCTGGATCAGCAGGCTGAGCGCGCCGCCGCGCAACAGCGGGCTGCCACGCAGGCGCTGGACGAGCGCGGACCAGGTCGCAGCACGGGAAGGCCGGATGTTCAATGGAGCTCGCTGTGGGTAGGGACCGACGACAGGGACCGACCGTGCGGCGCCGCGCGCAGCAAGGGGCCAGGCCGCCAGCACGGATTCTGCCAGCACGCGTCGGCGCCCCGGCGTGCGCGGACCTCGCAGCGGTGCGGCCGCCCCACCCTCTTACGCCGGCGCTGTCGGGATGTGTAGCATCGGGACGCGGGCGAGCCTGCGCGGTGGCAGCGGGGCCTGCCGCGGCACGGATGCTGGGGGCTTCACCCTGGCGCCGCCCTTCG
>JAKAZQ010000032.1 GCA_021815805.1 Pseudomonadota bacterium
CCTGCCTGGGCAACGCCGCAGATCGCCCGCAGCGCCTGCGCCCGAAGGCTTGGTGCGGAATCGGGCGCTGGCCGCACCCCGGATCTTGCGCGGGCGCCCAGCCCGCGCTGCGATCCGGCGCACGCCCATCATCCCGATGCTGCACCAACGCGGCCCCCTGGGGTATTGCAACAGCCTGCGAGCGCCGGCCCGGCGCGCGTGCTTGCAGCGCCGTCCGTGGTGCCGCCTGCGACGCAGCCTGCGACGCCGCAAGCGCGGCGTCAGTGCGACGCCGTGGTCTCGGCGGCGACGGCGGCGGCCGTGCCGCCCGGCGTGGCCGTGCCGTGCCACTGCTGCAGCATGCGCTCCCACTGCGGCAGCACCTGCTCCACGCTGCGCTGCTTGACCGGGCCGAAGCCGCCGATGCGCCCCGGCAGTTCGGCCAGGCGCAACGCCGCGTCGAGGTTGTCGGCGCGCAGATGCGCCAGCAGCACGCCCACGGTGTCGCGGTAGCGCCCGATCAGCTCGCGTTCCATGCGCCGCTCGGCGCTGCGCCCGAACGGGTCGAGCCAGGTGCCGCGCAGCACCTTGCCGTGCCGCAGCAGGCGCAGCACGCCGCCCAGCCATGGGCCGAACTCGATCTTGCGCGGGCGCCCGTCGGGGCCGGGGCGTGCCAGCAGCGGTGGCGCGAGGTGGTAGCGCAGCCGGAAATCGCCCTCGAACTGCTCGCGCAGCGACGCGGCGAACGCCGGGTCGGCGTGCAGGCGCGCGACCTCGTACTCGTCCTTGTAGGCCATCAGCTTGAACAGCGTGCGCGCCACCGCCTCGGCCAGGCGCGTCGAGCCGAGCGCGGACTCGGCCTGCGCCACGCGCGCCACGACCTGCTCGTAGTCGCGCGCGTAGGCCGCGTTCTGGTAGCGCGTGAGGAACTCGACGCGGCTGCGCAGCAACTGCTCCAGCCCCGGTCGGCGCGCGAACTCGATCACCTGCTCGGTGGCGCCCAGCGCGCTGAGCGCGTCGGGATGGGCGGCGGCATGCCGGCCCCACGCGAACGCGTCCTTGTTCTGCTGCACCGCGACGTCGTTGAGTTCGATGGCGCGCAGCAGCGATTCGCGGCGCAGCGGAATCCAGCCCTTCTGCCACGCGAAACCCAGCATCATGGGGTTGGCGTAGATGCTGTCGCCGAGCACCCGCCGCGCCAGCGCGTCGGCGTCGAAGCCGTGGATCCGGCCCGCGCCGGCGGCCTGCTCCAGCGCCTGGTGGCAGGCCGCCTGCGGAAACTGCCACTGCGGCTGGTGCACCAGCGCCGCGGTCGGCGCGCCATGCGTGTTCACGGCGATGAAGGTGCGATCCCGGCGCACCCGCGCCAGGGTCTCGCGGTCGGCGGCGACGATGGGGTCGCAGCCCAGCACCAGCTCGGCCTCGGCCATCGCCACCCGCGTGGTGTGGATCTGCGCCGGATCGTTGGCGATCAGCACATGGCTCCACGTCGCGCCGCCCTTTTGCGCCAGGCCGGCCGCGTCCTGCGTGACGATGCCCTTGCCCTCGATGTGCGCGGCCACGCCGAGCAACTGGCCGATGGTGATCACGCCGGTGCCGCCGATGCCCGCGACCAGGATGCCGTAGCTGCCGCCGCCCGCGCGGTCGGCCTGCAGCGGATCCGGGATGTCCGGCTCGGCCAGTTCCGGCAGCGCCTGCAGGCTGGGCGACGCGGCCGCGGCGGCCTTGCGGGGCCGCCCGCCGTCGACGGTGACAAAGCTCGGGCAGAAGCCCTTGAGACAGGAGAAGTCCTTGTTGCAGCTGCTCTGGTTGATGGTGCGCTTGCGCCCGAACTCGGTCTCCAGCGGTTCCACCGATAGGCAGTTGCTTTGTTCCGAGCAGTCGCCGCAGCCCTCGCACACCAGCGGGTTGATGGCCACCCGCCGATCCGGCTCGGCGAGCAGGCCGCGCTTGCGCCGGCGCCGCTTCTCGGTGGCGCAGGTCTGGTCGAAGATCAGTACCGTGGTGCCGGGCAGTTCGCGCAGGCGGCGCTGCACCGCGTCGAGTTCGTCGCGATGCAGCACCGAGCTGCCGGGCGCCAGGTCACGCACCTCGCGGTATTTTTCCGGCTGGTCGCTGAGCACGACGATCTCGCGCACCCCTTCGGCGTGCAGTTCGCGGCTGATCTGCGCCACGCTGAGGTGCCCCTCCACCGGCTGCCCGCCGGTCATCGCCACGGCGTCGTTGTAGAGGATCTTGTAGGTGATGTTGGCACCGCTGGCGATGGCCTGGCGGATGGCCAGCAGCCCGGAGTGGTAGTAGGTCCCGTCGCCGAGGTTGGCGAACACATGCCGATCCTTGCTGAACGGCGCCTGTCCCACCCATGCCGCCCCCTCGCCACCCATCTGGCTGAAGGTCGAGGTGTTGCGATCCATCCAGACCACCATATAGTGGCAGCCGATGCCCGCCATCGCGCGCGAACCGTCGGGTACGCGCGTGCTCGTGTTGTGCGGGCAGCCCGAGCAGAACCAGGGCGGGCGCTTCGCGCTGGCCGGCGCCGCGGCCAGCGCGCGCTGCTTGGCCTCGATGAGCTCGACGCGCTCGCGGATGCGCCGCCGCAGTTCCGCCGGGGCATCGTCGAGCAGGCCCAGGCGCTGCATGCGCGAGGCGATCGCGCGCGCGATCACCGCCGGGTCGAGATCGGCCTTCGCCGGCAGCAGCCAGCTGTCGCCGGGGTTCGGCTGGCTCCATTCGCCGCCGCTGCGGTCGCCGGGGCGCTCGTCGAACTTGCCGATCACGTTGGGCCGAACATCCTCACGCCAGTTGTACAGCTCCTCCTTGAGCTGGTACTCGATGATCTGGCGCTTTTCTTCGATCACCAGGATTTCCTGCAAGCCTGTCGCGAACTCGCGCGTGCCGTGCGCTTCCAGCGGCCAGACCACCGCCACCTTGTGCAGGCGCAGGCCCAGCAGCGCGCAGGCCGCGTCGTCCAGGCCCAGGTCGGCGAGCGCCTGGCGGGTGTCGTTGTAGGCCTTGCCGGAGGCCATCAGGCCGAGGCGCGCGCGCGGGCTGTCGATGACCGTGCGGTTGAGCCGGTTGGCACGCACATAGGCCAGCGCGGCGTACCACTTGACTTCCATCAGGCGCGCTTCCTGGCTCAGCGCGTCGTCCGGCCAGCGGATGTGCACCCCGCCCTCGGGCATCGCAAAGTCCTCGGGCAGCACGATGCGCACGCGCTCGGCCGAGACGTCCACCGAGGCCGACGACTCCACCACCTCCTGGATGGTCTTCATCGACGCCCACAGGCCGCTGTAGCGACTCAATGCCAGCGCGTGCAGCCCGAGGTCGAGGATGTCCTGCACGTTGCTCGGAAAGAACACCGGGAAGCCCACGGCCTTGAACACGTGGTCGCTCTGGTGCGCGGCCGTCGAGCTCTTGGCCACGTGGTCGTCGCCGGCCACCGCGATCACGCCGCCGTGGCGCGCCGTGCCGGCAAGGTTCGCGTGCTTGAACACGTCGCCGCAACGGTCGACGCCGGGGCCCTTGCCGTACCAGATGCCGAACACGCCGTCGAAGCGCTTGCTCTGCGGGTACAGGTCGAGCTGCTGGGTGCCCCACAGCGCGGTCGCGGCGAGCTCCTCGTTGACTCCCGGCTGGAACACGATGTCGTGTTCGGCCAGCAGCTTTTTGGCCTTCCACAGGGCCTGGTCGTAGCCGCCCAGCGGAGAGCCGCGGTAGCCGCTGATGAAGCCCGCCGTGTGCAGGCCGGCGAGCAGGTCGCGCTTGCGCTGCAGCAGCGGCAGGCGCACCAGCGCGTGAATGCCGCTCATGAAGGCGCGGCCGGTTTCCAGGGTGTACTTGTCGTCGAGCCGGATGGTTTCCAGGGCCCGGCGGACGGCCTCGGGCAGCGCAGCGTTCATGGCGCTTATCTCCTCAGTGTGCGACGTGATGCGCAACGGCCGTCCCCCGCAACGGTGGCTGCGGGTGGTTCGCGACAGGCGCGGCAGGGTGGCGCCACGCCGGCCACGGGGCGTGCCTTGTGGGCGCACCCTGCGGTCGTCTTCCAGGGGATGGCGCCCGCGGCGGCCGCATGCGGCGCGGCCCCGGCACCTCCTTGAGGGGCGATGCTAATTCCCCGCGGTGGGCTTGCCAACCGCAGGGCGAAACGCGCGCAGCCGGGCGGCCGCGGGTGTCAGGCGCGGGCCTGGGTCAGCGTTGCTCCAGGCACAGCACCTGCGCATCGGGATTGCGCAACCGGGTGATCGTGGCCTGCCGACCCTTGAACCAGACCTGGATCTGGGCGTTCGCGTAGCGCGCGCCGTCGGCCGCCACGGTCTGGTCCAGCGTGAGCACGCCGAGCGCTGTGCTCATGGTCACGTTGATGTCGCCGAAGGTGGCGAGAAACGAGGTGCCGTCGTTGCACACGTAGCGCACGGCGCCCGCCGCCGCGGCCGAGGCCGCCGCCGCCGGAGCCGACGCGGCGGGGGCCGATCCGGGCATGGCCGGGGCCGCCGGCGCCGATGCCGGCAGCGCCGCCGATGCGGGCGGCGTCGGCGCGGCGGGGGCGGCGCCCGAAGCCGGCAGCGCCGGCAGGCTCGCCGCGCTCGCCGGTGCCAGGGGTTGCACCTGCACGCCCGGTGTCGGCTGCAGGCCCTGCGCCTGCGCCGCGGGCGCCTGCGGTGGCGCGGGTGCCGCGGCGCTCGCCGGCGCCGATGGCGCCGATGCCGGGTGCAGCACGACCACCGGCGCCGGGGTGTTCAGCGACACGGTCTCGCAGCCCGCGAGCAACGACAACGCGCCGCCGGCGGCCAGCGCCAGCAGCGTGCGCCCGGAAGCCCGGCGCGACAGCGCGGGGCGGCGCATGGCGGGCGAGCGCGCGGGATCCGGGCAACCCTGCGCATCACAGGGCGGAAGGGGCGTCGGGATGGGCGTCGAGGCAGGCATCGAGGCGAGCTCCTGGGCGGGACGTTGTCGATGGTATTACACCAGATCGCTGGTCTCGCGCTCGTGCAGGAGCACCCGCGGGCGGCGCGCCGCGGTTCAGCGCGCGGCGGCCCGGCGCGGCAGCAACAGCCACATGGAGCCGGGCGATTGCATGCGCCCGGCGGCGTCGCCGGCGGCCTCGCCGGTGCCGAAGAACAGGTCCGCGCGCAGCGCGCCACGAATGGCGCCGCCCACGTCCTGCGCGAACACCAGGCGCTGCAGCGGCCGGCCGCCGACGCTGGTGGACAGCCACAGCGGCATGCCCAGGTCGAGCAGGCGCTTGTCGACGGCGACGCTGCGCATGGCCGTCAGCGGCACGCCGAGGGCGCCCAGCGGGCCGCGCTGCGGGTTGTCGAGCGGGCTGGCGCGGAAAAACACCACGCGTGGATCGGCGTCCAGCATCTGCTGCACGCCGTTCGGGTGCATGTGGGCCCAGGCGCGGATGCTCTGCATGGTCACCGTGCCGCGCAGGTCGCCGTGGTCGAGCAGCCAGCGCCCGATCGAGCGGTACGGCCAGCCGTTGTCGCCGGCAAAGCTCACACGCAGCAGCGCACCGTCGGGCAGGCGCACCAGGCCCGAGCCCTGCACTCCCAGCAACAGCGCGTCCACCGGGTTGTCCAGCCACGCCACCACATGGCGCGACAGCAGGCGCTGCGCCTGTGCGTCCTGCCGGATCTGGGCGCGGCTCCAGAAGGGCACGATGCGCGTGCGCCCGTCGGCCTCGTCGACCACGCGCCCGCGCGTCACCTGCTGCGGGTCCGAGGCCGTCGCGGGCAGGGCGACGAGGTCGCGGGGCAGGCCCCACAGCGGTACCACGTAGGGCCAGCCGCGGGTCGTCGATCCGGCGTAGATCGGCTCGAAATAGCCGGTCACCAGCCCCTGGTCGGCGCCGTCGGCGGCCAGCAGGCGCCAGGGACGGAACCATTGCTCGAAGAATGCGCGCTGCGCGTCGGTGTCGTGCGCGGGGATGTCCGCGGAGGCGGCGCAGGCTTGCGCGAGCAGCGCGACGTGTGCCTGGCAATCGCGTCGCCATGCGCTCCACAGCCCCTGGAAGTCGTCGCTGGCCCATCCCGGCAGGCGCGCGAAGCTCGAAGGCCGCAGCGGCAGCGACGTGGCGCGCGCCGCCCGCGGCGCGGCGGCGGTCGCGCCGGACGCCGCCGACGCCGGTGCGGCTGGCGCGGAAGCCGGCGCACGCGGGGCCGATGCGGCGCCGGGCGCCGACGCGGCGGGGGCCGCGGCCGGAGCCTGCGGCAGGCTGCTGCACGAGCCCAGGCTCAGCGCCAGCGCCAGCGTGACCGCGACGCCCGTGGTCCACGCCAGCGCATGGCGTCGCGCGTGCGCCGCCCGGGCGCGCGTGGCGGGCTGGCTCACGCCGTCTCAGTGCAGGATCACGCCCGGTGGAACAAGGGCGAATTCGGGAATCGGCGCGTCGAAGGTCGAGCCGTCCTCGGTGACGCAGAGATAGCTGCCGCGCATGCTTCCGCTGGGGGTGTGCAGGCGCGTCCAGCTGGTGTACTCGAACACCTCGCCGGGGCGCAGCAGCGGTTGCTGGCCGACCACGCCGAGCCCGCGCACCTCCTCGGTGCGTCCGGTCTCGTCCATGATCAGCCAGTGGCGCGCGATCAACTGCGCCGGGATGCGGCCGCTGTTGTGGATGCGCACGGTGTAGCTGTAGGCCCACAGGCCCTGCTCGGTGTCCGATTCGTCGGGCAGGAACGCGGGTTCGACCGAGACGGAAAATTGATACGCATCCATGGTGCGAACGATTGTAGACACAGCGCCCCGGCGGCGCGTGGCGCCAGGGCGCGCGCCTCCTAGAATGCGCGCCATGATGAAAAACTTCCGAATCGCCCCCAGCCTGCTGTCCGCGGATTTCGCCCGTCTGGGCGACGAGGTGCGCGCCGTCATCGACGCCGGCGCGGATTTCATCCATTTCGACGTCATGGACAATCATTACGTGCCCAATCTGACGGTGGGCCCGCTGGTGGCGCAGGCGATCAAGCCCTACTGCAAGCGTGCCGACGGCAGTGCGGTGCCGCTGGACGTGCACCTGATGGTCGAGCCGGTGGACGAGCTGGCGCAGATGTTCGCCAAGGCGGGGGCCGACATCATCAGTTTCCACCCCGAGGCGAGCCGGCATGTCGATCGCACGCTGCAGCTCATCCGCGACGCGGGTTGCCGCGCCGGGCTGGTGTTCAATCCGGCGACCGGCCTGGACATGCTCGACCACGTGATGGACAAGCTCGACCTGGTGCTGATCATGAGCGTGAATCCGGGGTTCGGCGGCCAGAGCTTCATTCCCGAGGCGCTGCGCAAGACGGCGCTGGTGCGCCAGCGCCTGGATGCCTGGCGCGAGCGCGGCGGGCGCGAGGTGCTGCTGGAGGTCGACGGCGGCATCAAGACCGACAACATCGCCGCCGTCGCGGCGGCGGGTGCCGACACCTTCGTCGCCGGCAGCGCGATTTTCGGGCAGAAGGACTACCGTGCCGTGATCGGCGCCATGCGCGCCGAGCTGGCGCGCGTGGTCTGAGCGGGCGCGCAGATGCCCGCCGCCCGCCTGGCCGGTGTGCCGCTGCGCGCGGCCATGCTCGACCTCGACGGCACGCTGGTCGACACGCTGGGGGATTTCCTCGCCGCGCTGCGCGGCATGCTCGGCGAGCTCGGGCTGGGCGACGTCACGCCGCAGCAGGTGGCGCAGCGCGTGGGCAAGGGATCCGAGCATCTGGTGGCGCAGGTGCTGCGCCTGCACCTGTCGGGCGCCGAGGCTGACGCCCTGCAGCAGCACGCGCTGGAGACCTACCAGCGGCACTATGCGCGCATCAACGCCGAGCACTCGACGGTCTTCCCCGGGGTGATGCAGGGGCTCGAGCGCCTGCGCGCCGCCGGCCTGGCGCTGGCCTGCGTGACCAACAAGCCGGGCCTGCACGCTCGCGAACTGCTGCGGCGAAAGGGTCTGCTCGACTACTTCGCGCAGGTGGCGGGCGGCGATGCGTTCGCCCGCAAGAAGCCGGATCCGCTGCCGCTGCTGCGCACCTGCGAACAGCTCGGCGCGCCGCCGTCGCAGGTGCTGATGGTGGGGGATTCGCAAAACGACGCGGCTGCCGCCGCGGCGGCCGGCTGCCCGGCGGCGCTGGCCACCTACGGGTACAACCACGGCGAGCCGATCCGCGCGTGTCGCGCGCTGGTGTACTTCGACCGCCTCGACCGCCTGCCGCTGCAGTTCGCCTGACGCAGGGCGCGGCGGTGCGGCCTGCCGGCCGCGCCGCCGCGCGACGACGCCCGCGCTCGCCGCATTTGCTACAGTGCCCGAAGCCTGCCGCCACGCCGCGGCGCCGCGTCCCGCCGACCATGACCGAATCCGAATTCCACGCGCTGGCCGATGCCGGCTACAACCGCATCGCGCTGGTCTCGCAGGCCTTCGCCGACCTCGACACGCCGCTGTCGCTGTACCTGAAGCTCACCGACGGCGGCAGCATGCGCAACACCTTCCTGCTGGAATCGGTGGTCGGTGGCGAGCGTTTCGGGCGCTACTCGTTCATCGGGCTGGCCGCGCACACCGAACTGCGGGTGAAGGACGGCATCACCCGGGTGCTGCGCGACGGCGTCGAGATCGAGCGTTCGGAGCAGGCGCCGCTGGAGTTCCTCGAATCCCTGCGCGCGCGCTTCAAGGTCGCGCTGCCGGAGGGCATGCCGCGCTTTTGCGGTGGCCTGGCCGGCTACTTCGGCTACGACGCGGTGCGCTACATCGAGCCGCGGCTGCACGAATCGGCGCTGCGCCACCCGCGCCCCGACCCGCTCGGGATGCCGGACATCCTGCTGCTGCAAAGCGAGGAACTGGCGGTGATCGACAACCTCGCGGGGCGCCTGACCTTCATCGTCTACGCCGACCCGGCCGAGCCCGACGCCTTCGCGCGCGCCACGCGGCGCCTGCAGGAGTTGCGCCACAGCCTGCGCGCCAGCGTGCACGCGCCGGCGATGCCGGGCAGCGAGGTGACGCCGGTGGAGCACGAGTTCGAGCATGCCGACTACCTGCGCGCGGTGGTGCGCGCCAAGGAGTTGATCGCCGCCGGCGATTTCATGCAGGTGCAGGTCGGCCAGCGCCTGCGCAAGCGCTTCGAGCAGTCGCCACTGTCGCTGTATCGCGCGTTGCGTTCGCTGAATCCCTCGCCGTACATGTACCTGTACAACTTCGGGGATTTCCAGGTCGTCGGTTCGTCGCCGGAAATCCTGGTGCGCCAGGAGGCCACGCCGGAAGGCCAGAAGGTGACCATCCGCCCGCTCGCCGGCACGCGTCCCCGCGGCGACGGCGCCGAGGCCGATCTGGCCAACGAGCGCGAGCTGCTGGCCGATCCGAAGGAGCGCGCCGAGCACCTCATGCTGATCGACCTCGCGCGCAACGACCTCGGGCGCATCGCCAGGATCGGCAGCGTCAAGGTGACCGAGGCCTTCGCCGTCGAGCGCTACTCCCACGTCATGCACATCGTCAGCAACGTCGAGGGCCTGCTGCGCCCCGGGCTCGGCGCGCTCGACGTGCTGCGCGCCACGTTCCCCGCGGGCACCCTGTCGGGCGCCCCGAAGATCCGCGCGATGGAGGTCATCGACGAGCTCGAGCCGACGCGCCGGGGCCTGTACGGCGGGGCCGTCGGGTACTGGAGCTTCGCCGGGGACATGGATCTGGCGATCGCCATCCGCACCGGTATCGTCAAGTCGGGCTGGCTGTACGTGCAGGCCGCCGCCGGCGTGGTCGCCGATTCGGTGCCGGAAATGGAATGGCGCGAGACCGAGGCCAAGGCGCGCGCGCTGCTGCGCGCGGCGGAGCAGGTGCAGCAGGGGCTTGACGGCTGAGCCGGCGCGCCGCGCATGTCCGCGACCCGCGCCTCCCGCGGCCGGCTTGCCGGGGCCGTGCTGTGGAGCGTGCAACCCGTCGCCGTGGCGATCGCCGCGCCCACGGTGCCGCCGCTGCTGCAGGCCACGCTGGCGACCACCGCGTCGCTGTTCCTAGTGTGGCTGTGGACGCGCTGGCGCGATATCGCCGTGTTCGCGCAGGACGCCACGCTGTTGCCCGGCGTGCGCCTGGGGCTGTTTTTCAGCGCGCGCATGGCGCTGCTCTATGTCGCCAGCGCCCGCCTCGGGGCGGTCGGCGCGGTCGAAGCCACCGCAGGCGTGCTGTTGCTGCTCGAACAGGCGCGCCGCCGCCGCTCGGCGCAGGCCGCGCCGGCGCTGCTCGCGGTGCTGGCCCTGTTCGTGCTGGGCCCGCGCCTGTCGTTCGCCGGCGGGGCGCTGGCGGCGCTGGCCGCGCTCGCCTGGGCGGCCATGGAAGCTGTCGCGCGCGATCCGCGCCTGCAGCCCTGCGGCGGCGAGAAGTTCGTGTTCTACCAGCTCATCGGCGCCGCCGTGACCTTGCCCGTGGCCTCGGTCGTGGCCGGCGAGAACTGGCTGGTCACGCCGAGCGTGGCGGCGTGGTGGGCGCTGGCGGCGCAGGTCGGCGCCGGCGTGCTGGCGCTGGCGCTGCTGTGGATCGTTCCCGTCGCCGGCGCCCGCGCACAGCGCCTGCCCACGCTGCTGACGGTGGCGCCGACGGCGGCGCTGGTGCTCGACAGCCTGCCCGGGCGCCTGCCGCCGGCCGCCTGCTGGGTGGCCGCGGCGCTGCTGCTGGCGGGCGCGCGCTGGCCGCAGCGCGCTGCCGGCCTCACCCCGGTTTCGGGATGAACTTCCAGGTGCGGGCGCGGTAGGCGGCGTACTCCGGCCAGCGCGCCAGCAGCAGGCGCTCCTCGAGTTCGGACTTGCCGTGCAGCACGAGCAGCAGGCCGAGCCACGCGGTGGCGCGCGCCGGATCGGGGCTGGCCAGCGCGACGCCGCCCATGACCAGCAGCAGCGCGCTGTACATGGGGTGGCGCATGCGTCGATACGGACCACCCTGGATCAGGCGTGCGCCGGCACGCGGCTCGGGTCGGATGTTGAAATTGCCGGGTCGGTTCCAGGCCATGACCCACAGGCCGAGCGCGCCGCCGAGGCCCGCGACGAGCAGCGCCCACGGCGTCAGGCGCCAGTGCGCCGGCCAGGCCAGCATGCCGGCGACCAGCGCGAACTGCGCCAGCACCCACAGACGCGAGCGCAGGCCCTGGGACAGGCTCATGCCGGCTGCTCCGGGGTGTCGGGGCGCATTCCCATCATGGCCCATCCGGTCATGCGCAGCACGTCGTCGGCGTGCTGGTTGCGCAACTCCCACAGGCAGCGCACCAGGCCCACGCCGGGCCGGCTGCGCATCACCCGGCTTTCCGTGATGGTCATGCGCAGGCTCAGCGTATCGCCCGGGCGCACCGGCTTGAGCCAGCGCAGTTCGTCCATCCCCGGCGAGCCGAGACTGCTGCTGCGCAGCAGGTAGGCGTCGCACATCATGCGCATGCACAGCGAGCAGGTGTGCCAGCCGCTGGCGCTGAGCCCGCCGAACAGCGAGGCTTCGCCGGCGCGCTCGTCGAGATGAAAGGGCTGCGGGTCGAACTCGGCGGCGAAGGCGACGATCTCGTCGCGCTGCATCCGGTGCGTGCCGCAATCGATCACGCATCCGACCGGGAAGTCTTCCCAGTACAGCTTGCCCTGGGGGGGAATGGTTGCAGACATGCAACGATGGTAGCTGCGAGGCGCATGCCGCCGCCGGGGCGTGCCCGGGCGCGCGACGTATCACACGGTATCAGGGTTTGCCAGCGGCCCGTGCACGGCGCACAATGGCGTTTCAACATGTTTTCCTCTGTGCAACGTCCCATGCCCGACCCAGTCGATTCCTCGGCCGCACTCAGCGCGGTCAGGAATGCCGTGAGACAGGCCCTGAATCGCGACCTCCAGCCCGGAGAGATCCTGCTGCTGGGGCGCACCCATGAAGGTCGCCTGTTTCGTCCCAGCGACTGGGCCGAGCGTCTGGCCGGCGTGATGTCGCGGTTCCGCCCGCGCGGCGCCGGACACAGCGAGGGCCATCTGTGCTATTCGCCGCTGTGCATGCCGACGCTGGTCGACGGCGTGCGCGCGGTCGTGGTGAGCCGCGAGCTGGCCGACGTCGAGCCCATGGCCTACGACTTCGTGCTGCGTTTCGCGCGCGACAACAACCTCGAGACCGTCGAGGCCTGCATGCTCGAGATCGACCCGCCCAACGGCAGCAGCGGGGTCGACGCGGCGCGCCGCCGCGTCGCCTGAGCCTGGGCGGCGCGCCGGGGTGTCCGGCGCCTGGGGCGCGCCGTCAGCGCGCCGCCTGCCACCAGGCCGCGAGCAGCAGCAGCGGCACGAGCAGCCAGCCGCCGGCAGCGGGCCACGCCCGCGCCGCCGCCAGCGCCACGATCACGCCTGCGGCCACGCAGCCGACGTTGCGCCAGTCCCCGAACACGAGTTGCAGCAGCTTTTTCATGCCCCGACTCCCGCTCCCGCCGGCAGCGGCGCGCGCAGCCGGGCAGCGAGCATGCGCCCGCAGACGGCGTAGATGACGAACAGCAGCGGCAGCATCAGATCCCCCATCGGCCATGCCGCGCGCTCGCCGAGCAGCCCGGCCATGCTCCAGAAGCTGCCGAAGGCGAGCAAGGCGCTGGCGACCAGGAACTTGAGGGTGTTCTCGGGAACCGCGGTGAGCGGCGCGCGCAGCGCCAGCCCGACCACGATCACCAGCAGCAGCGCCAGCACGGCGGCCGACACCGATTGCGTCCAGTCGAGGCTGTGTCCCATGGCGACGACCAGCAGCCAGACTTCCAGGCCCTCCAGCAGCACGCCCTTGAAGGCGATGATCCAGGCTGCGCGCACCTCGGCGTGATCCAGCGCCTCGCGGGTCTCGCGGAACTCCTCGGCCTCGTCGTGCAGCGCCGTGCGCCCGGCGTAGCGACGCACCGCCTTGACGTACCAGCGCAGGCCGAACAACAGCAGGAACAGGCCGATGATCATGCGCATCGCGCCCATGTCGGCGGACACGAAGCGCAGTCCCGCGGCGCTGGCGGCGATGAGCACCGCCACGGCGGCCAGCGCGCTGGCCGCGGCGCCGGCTGCGCGTGCCCAGCCGATGCTCAGCGCGACCGCCAGCACGATCGTGAAGGCCTCCACCCATTCGACGGCGCTGGCCGCGAAAATCGCCCCGGCCGCGCCCCAATGCATCACGTTCATCAAGCTGCCCTTTGCTCTGGTTTCATGTTGTGCGCGGCGCGGGCGCCGTCGACCGGCGTCGCGTCGCGGTAGATCAGGGCCTGGCGCAGATCCACGCACAGGCCCACCCTGTCGCCCGGCGCATGCCAGGCATGCGAGCCCAGGCGCACGGCCACGCCGTGCAACTGCGCCGCGATCTCGATGCCCTGGGGCGTGCTCAGGCAGCCCAGCACCTGGGCCTCGACCGGCACGCCGTTGTCGGCCCCCGCAGGCCCGGCCAGGCGTACCGCGGCCGGCGGCAGGTACAGGCGCGCCGGCCATCCGGCGGGCCCCGGCGCCGCGCAGTCCGCCGGCAGCCTGCCCCACGGCGCATGCCAGGCGTCGTCGACCTGTCGCAGCGGCCATGGCCCGAGCGCGTGCAGGAAGCTGGCCACCTGCTCGCAGCAGGCCTGCGCGAGCAGGCGTCGCGGCGCATCGATCTGCAGCAGGCGCCCCTCGTCCAGGATGCCGACGCGATCGCCGAGCGCGAAGGCCTCGCGGTGGTCATGGGTGATGTACAGCGCCGACAGGCCGTAGGCGCGCACCACGTCGCCGATGAGTTCGCGCAGTTCCTCGCGCAGGCCGGCATCCAGGTTGGACAGCGGCTCGTCGCACAGCAGCAGTTGCGGACGAACCGCCAGCGCGCGCGCCAGCGCGACGCGCTGCTGCTGACCGCCGGACAGTTCGTGCGGTCGGCGCTGCTGCATGGCGTCGAGGCCGACGCGGCGCAGCATGTCGCGCGCCTGCGCGTCGACGGCGGCGCCGCGCGGCGCACGCGCGCGCAGCGCCAGCGCCACGTTGTCCAGCGCACTCAGGTGCGGCCACAGCGCATAGTCCTGGAACACCATGCCCAGGCCGCGTCGCTCCGGGGGCACGGGAGCCATGCCCGGCCCGTCGACGGGGCGCCCGCCCAGCTCGATGCTGCCCCGGTCGAGGTGTTCCAGGCCGGCGACCAGGCGCAGCAGGGTCGTCTTGCCGGAGCCGGAGGCGCCCAGCAGGCACACCACCTCGCCGGGCTCGATGCTCAGATCCACACCGCGCAGCGCGAGGTGATCGTGGAAGCGTTTGTGCACGTCGCGCAGTTGCAGCGCTTTCATCGGTGATCTCCTGGTGCGGGCCGCGCGAAGCGGCGCCTGGCGCGTCCGAAGCTCCAGCGCGCAAGCGCCGCGAAGCCCAGCAACAGTGCCATGCCCAGCAGTTGCAATTGCGCCTGCAGCCGCAGCTGGAAGCCCGACGCGGCGTCGAGCAGGGCCACGGCCAGCGGGGCATGGCCGGCCGGGTACAGCAACTGCGAGGCCGGCAGTTCGAAGGCCACGTGCAGGGCCGCCAGCAGCCAGGCCGCACCCAGCGCCGGCGCGAGCAGCGGCCATTCGACATGCAGCAGGGCCTGCAGGCGCGACATGCCGTGCACGCGCGCCGCCTCGCCCAGGCTGCCGTGCAGCTGTGCCACCGGCCCCTGCAGCACGCGCGTGGCCGCCGGCAGCGCCAGCGCCACGTAGGCCATGGCGAGCAGGCCGCTGCCGCCGTACCACGGCGTCAGCGGCAGGTTGTACATCTGCACGTAGGCCGCCGCCAGCACGATGCCGGGCAGCGCCATCGCGGCGACCAGGCCGAGGTCGACCGCGCGTCCGAGGCGCCCCGGCGCGCCGACGGCGCGGGCCGCGGCCCAGGCCAGCACGGTGGTCACGCTCGCCGCGAGCACGGCCATGCGCAGCGAGTAGCCGAAGGCCGGCAGCACCTGCGCCGCGGCCTGCAGGAAATTGCCGCCATGGACGCGGCCGCCGAACGCCAGCGTGGCCGCGCTGGCCAGCGGCACGCCGAGCGCGAGCACGGCCAGCGCCGCCGCCGCGCAGGCGTGCGGCGCGGCGCGGCGCGTGCCGAGCACCACGGCCGGCGGCGGGCGGTGGCGCGGTCCCACGCTGCGCGCGCCGGCGGCGCGCCGGCGCGCCAGCGATTGCAGCGCCAGCGCCGGCACGACCAGCGCCAGCAGCATCCAGGAGGCCGCCGCCGCGGCCGCGAAATTCACCGGCATGGCGGCCACCGATTGCTCGATGGCGTAGGTGGCCATGACCGTGCCGCTGCTCGCGCCGAGGGTGGCGGCGATGGCGAAGTCGCTCGCCGATTCGGCGAACGCGGCGGCGAAGCCGGCGGCCAGCGCGGGCAGCAGCGCGGCGACCGCGAGCAGCAGGCGCTGGTGCCGGCGCAGGCCGAGCACGCGCGCCGCCTCCTGCGGCGCCGCCGACACCCCGCGCAGGCTCAGTTGCACGGCCAGGAAGGTGTAGGGAAGCGCCTTGAACGCCAGGCTCAGCGTGATGCCCGGTGGGCCGAGCAGCGTCTGCGTCGCGCCGAGCGCCGCGGGCCAGTGCGCGAACGGGCCGACCGGCGCGGCCAGCAGCATCCAGCCCGAGGCGATGAAATAGCCCGGCATGACCAGCAGCAGCCACACGCCGGCCTCGATCCAGCTGCGCCAGGCCAGCAGCGTGCGCTCGCGCAGCCAGGCCAGCCAGGCCCCGACGGGCAGCGCCAGCAGGCTGGCCGCGGCGGCGGCCAGCCAGGTGTTGCCGAGTGCCTGCGCGCCGCCGCCGCTCCAGGCCTGCGCGAAGGCCCCGAGCGACGGCTCAAGACGCCCGTGCAGCAGTCCCGGCAGCCAGGCCTGCAGCAGGAAGCCACCGAGCGGCCAGCCCCACAGCGCCAGCGCCGCCAGCAGCAGCGGCGTCGCCGCGAGGCGCGACAGCAGCGCTGCGGCACGCGGCGTGAACGCCGCGCGCCGCGCGCCCGGATTCGTCACGGGCAGGGCGCTCAATGCAGTACGTGCGCGCTGAACCAGCTGTCCACCGCGCCCTCGCGCGGGCCCCAGATGCGCGGGTCGAGGCGCTCGCGCGCCGGCACCGCCAGCGACGACACCGCGGGCAGCGGCGCCACGCCCTGCAGCAGCGGCTGGTAGTTGGAGTCGGCGCTCGGGTCGCCATGCTGCATCGCGCGCTGTCCGGCCGGCGACAGCACGAAGGCGACGAAGGCGCGCGCCTGCGCGAGTGCGCGACCGCGCGCGGCGGCGCCGATGGCGATGTCGGAGGGCAATTCGGCCGACGGCGGCGCGGCCACGATGCGCAGGCCCGGCTGGCGCGCCGCGAAGCCCAGGGCCGCGGAGCTCTGCACCACGGCGACGTCGATCTGGCCGTACTGCAGTGCGCGCAGCGTGACGCTGTTGGTCGGGTAGACGCGCAGCCCGTTCGCCTTGAGGCGCTCGAAATACGCCTTGCCGGCGCGCATGCCGTCGTGTTGCAGGATGCCGGCGACGAACGGGAAGGTGGGGCCGGAGATCGCCGGGTTGTTCATGCCGACCTTGCCGCGCAGCGCCGGGCTCGCCAGGTCGGCCCAGCTGCGCGGCAGCGTGCCGACGCGCCGCGTGTCGACGAGCATGGTGCCGGCGTAGGTCAGGCCGGTCGGCAGGTAGCAGCGGTCGGCCGGCAGCAGCGCGCGGCCGGCCGCGTCGTACGACACGCCGGGCATCCAGCCGCAGGCCAGGCGATGCTGCAGGGCCAGCTCGCGCATCGCCAGGTTGCCGTCGAACCAGAGCACGTCCCATTGCGCGCGCGCGCCTTCGGCCTGCACGCGCGCCAGCAACGGGCCCGTGCTCAGGTGCACGAGTTGCACCGGAATGCCCGTGCTGCGGGTGAAGGCCTGGGCCACTGCGCGGTCATAGCCGAAGGCCGCGTAGATGGTCAGCGGGCGCGCGCGCGCCACGCCGGCACCGGCGGCGGCCAGCAGGAGAGCGAGAACAAGCCTTTTCATCAGTTGTTCGAAAGGTGAAAGCGGACCCAGATGACGAAGGACAGCGCGTGTCCGGCCAGCGCAGCCGGTGGTTGCGGATAGGGCGCCGTGCGCACCGCCCGCA
This sequence comes from Pseudomonadota bacterium, assembly GCA_021815805.1. Lineage (GTDB taxonomy): Bacteria > Pseudomonadota > Gammaproteobacteria > Burkholderiales > Burkholderiaceae_C > Thiomonas_A. The sequence goes on from JAKAZQ010000032.1 coordinate 16,991, forward strand.
ATGCCGCGCTGTCCAGAGACGGCACGCCGCTGGACTTGACGACGTGCACCTGGCTGACTCGGCCGTCGATGAAGGTGAAGCCGACCAGCGTGCGACCCTCGACCTGCATCAGGCGCGCGCTTTCCGGGTAATGCACCGCATCCTGCACGGCCTCGCGCAGCAGCGCCTCGAAGCTCATGCGCAGCGCAGCAACGTCGGCCTTCGGCGGCTTGCGCGGCGGCGGCGGCGGTGGTGGCGGCGCCACCGGCATGGTCGGCCGCGTCGCCGGCGCGGGCGTCGGCGGCGGCTGGATGCGCGGCTTCGGCGGCGCCGGAGGCGGCGGGTGGTGCACCACGTGGTGCACCACGCGCGGCTTCGGCTTGGGCAGCACCTTGGGCTTGGGCTTCGGCGGTGGCGGCTTGGGGGTCACCACCTTGGGGGGCGGCTTGGGCTGCGTCAGCGTGATCTCCACCGGTTGCGGCGGGGGCGGGGGCGCGGGCCGGCTGGACCACCAGGCGAGGGCTGCCAGCACCAGCAGCTCGATGAGCAGGGCCAGTGCCGTGGCGGTGGCCCAGCGCCGGCCTTCGCCGGGTTCGCGTGCGGCGTGCGACGGAAGGGTTGCGGACACGTTCAGGATCCGGTTTGCTGCTGCGCCGCGAGCCCGATGCGCGTCACGCCGGCCTGGCGGCAGGCGTCCATCACCTTCATCAGCAATTGCAGCGAGGTATGCCGATCCCCGGCGAGGATGACCTGCAGGTGCGACGGATCCGGCTTGTTCTTCAGCACCTGGGTCAGCTGTTGCGGGGTGAGCGCAAGTCCGCCCAGGTGGATCTGGCCCTGGGCGTCGACCACGATGGTGACCTGCGGCGGCGGCAGCGCCTGCGCCGTGGAACTGGTCGGCAGGTGCGAATTGATGCCGTCGGCCGGGATCATGCGCAACGTGACCATGATGAAGAACACCAGCAGGAAGAACATGATGTCGATCATCGGGATGATCTCGATGCGTGCCTTCTTGGTTTCGAAATATTTCATCGCGCAAGACAAAAGACGCCGCGACGAGCGCGGCGGTGAAGCGGGAGACCGTTCCCGCACGGAGATGAACGGAAAGCCTCCGGCTCAGGCCGCGCTGGCCTGCAGCGCATGCGGCAGCGGCGCAGCGGTGGCGACGGGCCCGGCCGGCGCGGGCGCCGTCGCCGGCGCCTTGCGACGCGGCTCGTTGCCGCTGCTGTGGCTGGTGCTGGTGCTGGCGCTGGCGCCGGCACCGGCGCGGTAGTGCGGGTACATGCGGTTCGCCAGCATCAGCTTGATGCGTTCGAGCTGGTGCATGACCAGGCGCACGCGCTGATGCAGCGCATTGAAGGCCACCAGCCCGAGCACGGCGATGAACAGTCCGGCCGCGGTGGCCATCAGCGCCTCGCCGACGCCACCGGTCACCGCCTGCGTGGCGGCGCCCGGATGGGCCAGTGCCTGGAAGGTGTTGAACATGCCGATGATGGTCCCGAGCAGGCCGAGCAGCGGCGCGAGGGTGACGATGGTGTCAAGCATCCACAGACCGCGGTCGATGCGCGGCGCCTGGTCCATCACGGCCTCCTCGAGGCGGTCGCTGAAGTGATCCAGCGGGTCGCCGAGGTCGTGGTGCAGCGCCACGGTCACGACCTGTGCCGCCGGCGAATGGGTGTCGCCCTGCAGCGCATCGCGCAGCGAGTCGGGATCCACGTGGGCGCGGCCCTTGAGTTCGCGTACCCAGCCGCGGCACTGCGCCTGCATGCGGCCGAGCGCCCAGAAGCGCTCGATGGTCACGGCCAGTGCCACCAGCAGCAGCACGGCCATCAGGTAGAGGATGCCGCCGGATTTATGCGCGGCGTCGAGAAGGATTTGCAGGGAAAGCATTGCACGATCTCCAGAGCGCGACCGGACTCCTGTTCCGGATCCGGCCGCGCGGCATGATTAGAAGTCCGCCGAAATGCCGGCGTAGAAGGTGCGCGGTGCGCCTTGGTCCGCCAGGATGAAACCGGTGGATGGCAGGTTGTTGCTGAAGTAGATGTCGTTTGCCGTGCTGATGGTTTCAATGCTGTTGTATTGCTTGTTCAGCAGGTTCAGTACGCCGACATTGAATTTCCAGTCGCGAATCCAGTGTTCATGGACCGGCACCGTGGCATGCAGTTGGAGATTCCAGACGCCGTAGGCGGGCATCTGCTGGTTGGTGGGTGCACCTGCCAGATTCGACCAGATGTACTGCGATCCGGTGTACTGGTAGGACAGAGCGCCATCCCAGAGCACCTGGGCTGCATAGAGCTTGTAGTCGACGCCGGCGCTCAGGGTGCGATCGGGCACATTGGAGACCGGAAGTCCGCTGTAGGTGGTGCTTCCGGGGCCACCCGAGGTGTAATTGTTGAAGGTCGCCTTCTCGAAATTCATGTTCGCGAAGGCGGTGGTATTGTAGGCAACGCGGTCGGACACGCTGAGGTCGAATCCCTTGTAGACCGAGTCGCCGTTGGCGTCGAAATAGGTCGTGCCGACGGTGTAGGGAATGTATTGGTTGCTGTAATGGAGATGGTAGTAGGCCAGCGACAGCAGGAAGTCGTGGAGATAATCGGCCCGACGCACGTGGATCTTGAAGCCGACGTTGTAATCCGTTCCCTTTTCGAGATTGAACGTGGATCCCTTCTTCTGGAACAGGCCGCCACCTCCGCCTACCGCCGGCTCCTTGTACGTGATGGCGTAGTTGCCGAATGCCGCCAGCCAGGGCCGCACGCGGTAGTTCGCGCTGATCGACGGTTCGAACTTGTGGTGACTGGCCGTGGCCCCCACCGAATTGGCTCCCTGCGCCGTGCAATTGGCACCGCTCGGGCAGCCCTCGAGATTCCAGGCGGCAGCAAAATCCGTGGCGTCGCCCGGGCTGTAGATCGTGGAATAGTCGACGAACCGGATCCCGGGTGTGACATCGAGTTGCTGGATCGGGCGGATCCTGTCCTGCGCAAACAGCGCGAGATCCGTCTGGTCGAAGTAGTTGCTGCGGAAGTTTCCGTTCGGCAGGGTCTGGCTACCGTTCGCGAACGGCGCGGCACCTGCGCCGACCGGGGTGGCGTTGGGCATCCAGAACGCATTGCGCGTGTTGTACGTGCTCTTCAGCACGAATCCACCAAACGAAATCTTGTTGTGTGGCAGGGAAAGATCGGCCCACAATTTGTCACCGTAGACTCGCGTCGACGGATTGTTGTGCTCGTACATATAGCAACCGTACGTGCAATCGGCATTGGTTCCCCAGATGCTGAAATGATCATGCAGGCGCTTGGTGAGTTGGTACCAGAGCAGGTTGTGCAACGTCGTATTCTGGTCGATGGCGACGTTGATCTTGCCGTACAGCATCCGCGTCGCGTTGCTGTCGTTCTTGTTCCATACCGAGCCCGGGGCCGCGCTGTAGAAGCCGGTCGCCTGCTGGCTGAGATAACCCGTGTTGTTCGTGCCGTCCAGGGTCAGGCCGGGGACGTTCGTGATCGGGATCGGCGCCGGGCGGAAGGCTGTCGAACGCGAGTTGTAGAAGCCGACGGAGAAATTGCCGCCCTGGAATTGCTTGCGCGTCTTCAGGAAAAGGGCCTCGTTGCTTGCCGGGCTGGAGAAACCGTCGGGCGTGGTGCGGAAGCTGTTGGAAGACGACGTGCCCCCGGCGATGACCGTCGACCAGCCGTCGAAGGTCCCGGTGTTGAACAGGTAGTGCAGGCCGCGCGAGCTGTCGCTGCCAAAACTGATGCCGACCGAGCCGCCGGCCTTGGCCTGCGGCTGAACCGGCACGAAGGCGATCTGGCCGCCGATGTTGTTGAACCAGCGATCCTCGGGGTCGCCGGGGCCTTTGGTGACGCCGATGCCCTGGATCAGGCTCATCTGGGGAACGAGGTCGGTCTGCCACAGGCCCGTGGACGGGTCGCTCATGGGGACGCCGTCGAAAGTGACCGAAATCGAACCATCGTCGATCTGGCCGCCGGAAAAGCCGCCCCAGCCCTGCTTGATCCCGTTGACGCTGATCTGGTTTTTCGTGCTGCCGCTCGAGCCGTAGCCGGTGACCGCGACGCCCGGCGCCAGCTGCAGGACTTGCCCGGAACCGGCGAAGGCGCCGGCCGAATCGATTTCCTGCTGGCCGAGCACCGTGGTCGACTGGCCGGACTTGAAGACAGCCTTCTTGGTGATCTTCTTTTCCTGACTGGTCTTGTCCGCGTGGCGCGTGCCGACGCTGGCGCCGGCTTGTACCGTGCCCAAGGCGGCGGGAGCCTGTTGAGCCCGCGCCGCGGGTGCGGCCGCGAGCGCGATCAGAATCGCCTGGGAAAGCCATTGCCGGCGAAATCCCGGCTGTTGGGTGAAGCGCTGTTTCATCGATCCTCCGGAGGGTGCGTTCTTGGATGCTTGGTAACTGGAGCTCGCGGCGCACCTCAGGGTGCGCCCGGACGTGCGAGCGAAGCCTCCATTGCATCGAGCGCGTGTGATGTCCAGGTTGCGCAAACCTGTCCGTCTTCTCACCGGAATCGCGTAGTTGTTTCAAATCCTGATGCGTCCGCAGCGTCCGCGGCCCAGCGGTAGCCGCTTCCGTGCACCGTTTTCAGGCAAGGCTCCAGCCCGTGTTCGCGCAGCACCCGGCGCAGCTTTCCCACCGCGGTGTGCAGCGCCTGCGCGTCGGCGCGCGCCGGAATGTCGAGGGCCACGCGCAGGCTGGCGCTGCTCAGCACATGGCCGGGGCGCTCGCACAGCGCCCACAGCAGCCGGAACATCTGCGGCTGCAGGCGCGTGCTGCGGCCGGCGTGGCGCAGTTCGCGGGTCGCGGCCAGCAGCGTGCGCCCGGCACCCAGGTTCAGGGATCCCCCCGGTGGCGGCGCCACGCGATGGCGCAGGTTGGCCAGTTGCGCCTGCAGCAACGGCGTCGGCACGGCCGCCGGCAGGACCACGTCGGCGCCGGCACGCAGCGCCTGCAGGGCCACCGGCCCCTGCGCATCGTCGACCAGCGCCAGCAGCACGGCGCGCATCGACGACGGGTGGTGGCGCACCCGCATCATCCAGTCCAGCGCCGGCGAGGCGTGGCCTTCGCAATGCAGCAACGCGGCCCAGGAGCAGCCCTCGCTGAGCTGGCGCAGTGCGGTGTCGGGACACGCGGTCTGGGCGTTTTCCAGCGGGCAGGCGGGCCCGTGGTCGAAGCCCACGTAGAGTACCGAGTGCTTCGACGCGGAGGGCTCGGGCGCGGAGGGCATGGCGGGGGGCGAAAGCTGCGACAAGCGCAGCATCGCCGCCCCGCGTTACGCGGCGATGACGCTCAGACCACCGCGCCGGCGTTCGGGTCGTTGGGGTTCTTCGGGCGCCCGGAACCGGACTTCAACAGGTCCTCGCGCTTGACCCGCAGCCACATCGCGATCGCCGCGGCGACGAACACCGAGCTGTAGATGCTCATCGAGATGCCGATGATCAGCGCCAGCGCGAAGTAGTGCAGCGCCGGGCCGCCGAACAGGAACATCGAGAAGGCCATCGCCAGGGTCGCGCCGTGGGTGATGATGGTGCGGCTGATGGTGTTGGTGATGGCGCTGTCGATCACGCGCACCGTTTCGTACTTGCGGTACTTGCGGAAGTTCTCGCGCACGCGGTCGAAGATCACCACCGATTCGTTCACCGAGTACCCCAGCACCGCGAGCACCGCCGCGAGCACCGGCAACGAGAACTCCCACTGGAAGAAGGCGAAAAAGCCGAGCACGATGATCACGTCGTGCAGGTTGGCGACGATCGCCGCCACCGAGAACTTCCATTCGAAGCGCAGCGCCAAGTACAGCATGATGCCGCCGACCACGAAGGCCAGCGCCTTGAGCCCGTCGGTGGCCAGTTCCGAGCCGACCTGCGGGCCGACGAATTCGGTGCGCACCAGCTGGGCCTGCGCATCGACGGCATGCAGCGCGCTCATCACGCGATCGCTTTGCGCGCTGCTGCTCTGGCCGCTGCGCAGCGGCAGCCGGATCACGACATCGTTCGCGTTGCCGAAAGCCTGCACCTGGACGTCGCCATAACCCAGTTGCCTGGGCACCGCGCGCACCGCCGCGAGGTTGGCCGCGTGCGGATAGTGCACCTCCATCACGGTGCCGCCGGTGAACTCGATCGACAGGTGCAATCCCCGCGTGATCAGGAAGAACACGGCGGCGACGAACAGCAGCGCCGAGATCACGTTCAGCACCGGGGCGTAGCGCATGAACGGGATGTCGCGCTGAATGCGGAAAAACTCCATCAGGATCTCCTGCTCTCAAAGGGAGTAAGCGCTGCGTCGTGTCAACGCTTGGCCCCGGGCGCGGCGCCCGGCTTGGTGCTCGCGCCGGGCTTCCAGACCTGGCCGATCGACACCGACTGCAGGCGGCGGCGGCGCCCGTACCACAGGTTGACCAGGCCGCGCGAGAAGAACACCGCCGAGAACATCGACGTCAGGATGCCCAGCACGTGCACCACGGCGAAGCCGCGCACCGCGCCGGAACCGAACACCAGCAGCGCCAGGCCGGCGATCAGCGTGGTCACGTTGGAGTCCAGAATGGTCGCCCAGGCGCGCGCGTAGCCGGTGGCGATCGCCGCCTGCGCGCCGGCGCCGTTGCGCAGTTCCTCGCGAATGCGCTCGTTGATCAGCACATTCGAGTCGATGGCCATGCCCAGCGCGAGGGCCATGGCGGCGATGCCCGGCAGGGTCAGCGTGGCCTGCAGCATCGACAGCAGGGCGACCAGCAGCAGCAGGTTGATCGCCAGCGCGATCGACGACACCGCGCCGAACAGCAGGTAGTACACGCACATGAACGCCACGATGGCGAGAAAGCCCCAGGTCACCGAGTGGAAGCCCTGCGCGATGTTCTGCGCCCCCAGGCTCGGGCCGATGGTGCGCTCCTCGATGATCTGCATCGGCGCGGCCAGCGCGCCGGCGCGCAGCAGCAGCGCGACGTCGTTGGCTTCGGGAACCGTCATGTTGCCGGAGATCTGCACCCGTCCGCCGTCGATCTCGCTGCGCACCACCGGCGCGGTGACCACCTGCGCCTGGTGGCGGTCGATCAGCACCATCGCGATGCGCTTGCCGACGTTGGCCCGCGTGACGTCGGCGAAGATGCGCGAGCCGCGCGAGTCCAGCGTGAGGAACACGGCCGGCGCGTTGGTCTGCGGGTCGAAGCCGGGCTGCGCATCGGTCAGGTTCTGTCCGGTGAGCAGCACGTCGCGCTTGACCATCAGCGGGTTGCCGTCGCGATCGTAGAGCTTCTGGTCGCCTTCGGGCACCGGACCGGCGCCTGCCAGCGCGCTTAGCGCGGCCGGGCTGTCGTCGACCATGCGCACCTCCAGCGAGGCGGTGCGACCGAGGATGTCCTTGGCGCGCGCCGTATCCTGGATGCCGGGCAGTTCCACGACCACGCGATCACGCCCCTGCTGCTGGATCACCGGCTCGGCCACGCCGAGTTCGTTGATCCGGTTGTGCAGCGTGGTGATGTTCTGCTTGATCGCGTAGTCCTCGGTCTGCTGGATGGTGCGCGGGCTCAGGCGCAGCGTGATGCTGCCGCTCGAGGCCTGCGCGTCGATCAGCGCGTCGCCGGCGTTTTCGCGCACCAGCGGCAGCGCCGCGCGGAACATCTCGGGATCGTGGAATTCCATGCGCACCGCATCGTCCACGCGCTTGAGTTCGCTGTAGCGCACGTCCTTGTCGCGCATCGCCGACTTCAGTTCCCCGGCGATGGAATCGAGTTTCTTGTGCAGCGCGGCCTGCATGTCGACCTGCAGCAGGAAGTGCACGCCACCGCGCAGGTCCAGCCCAAGGTACATCGGATGGGCGTGCAGGGCCGTCAGCCATGCCGGCGAGCGGCTCAGCAGGTTCACCGCGACGATGTACGAGGGCTGGTCCGGGTTCTTGTTCAGCGCATGGGCCAGCACCGCGCGCGCGCGCAGTTGCACGTCGGTGCTGCCGAAGCTGTAGTTCAGCGTCGCACCGTCGATCACCGCACGCTGCGCATGGATACCGTCGGCGGCGAGGATTTTCTCGCCTCGCTGCAGCAGCGCCGGGTCGGGGGCGTCGTGGCCAGGGTGCGCCGAGCTGATCTGCACCGCGGGCGCTTCGCCGTACAGGTTCGGCAGCGCGTACACGGCGCCGACCACCAGTACGGCGACCATCAGGACATACTTCCACAGGGGGTAACGGTTCATGGCGATCCAGGTCGTCGGCGAGGCGTGGCGGAATGCTCGATCGGGTGCGCGGACGCGGCACGCGGGCGGCGCGCAAGATGCTGCGCGTCCGGCAAGGACATGTGAAGCGGGAGTCGCAGCGCGCCGCTGGTGATCGGAAGGCGCACCACGGGCGCCGCCTGCACGCCCACGCTGCGCAGTTCCGGCCGGGGCGCGGCTTCAGCCGCGGGCGCCCGCGCTGCCGCAGCGGCCGGCGACGACCAGGCCGCGGCGAGCCGCGCCGCGACCGCCGGCCAGGCGAGCAGCGCAGGCGTCGCGCGGCGTCGGCAGGACAACGGCAGCAGGGTCATGGAGGCGCGGGCTCCCGGCGTTGCGCGGGGAGGCTCAGGCGTCGAACTTCAGCGTGCCCTTGGGCAGCACGGTGCTCACCGCCGAGCGCTGCACCTGCACCTCGACCTTGCTGGCCACTTCCAGTTGCAGGTAGTTTTCCCCCAGGCGGACCACGCGGCCGACCAGGCCGCCGCTGGTGACCACCTCGTCGCCCTTGGCCAGCGCCGCGATCATGGCGCGCACCTCCTTCTGGCGCTTCATCTGCGGACGGATCATGACCAGCCACAGGATCACGAACATCACCACCAGCGGAAGCACGTTGAGCAGGGTCGATTCGGCGCCGCCCTGCGAGGCGGCGGAGGCGGCATGGGCGACGGAAATCAGGTCGAGCGACATGGTGATCCTGGGGAGTTGGTCCGTGGGGGCGCGGCGATCCTCGCGAAGCCCATAGGGCAGGCAGGGGCGTCGGCACAAAACCCGATTGTCGCAAATTCGGCGTGCGCCTCGCCTGCCGGGGGCTCGGCGGGCGGGCGCAGGGCCGCGTTCGCGCGGGCGGGCGCCGGCTCCCGGCTACCAGGGCGGCAGTACGCAGTGCCGCAGTGCAACACGAGCGTCGCGCCACGCCGGGTAGACCTCGGCCACCGCCGCCCAGAAGCGCGGGCCGTGGTTCATCTCGCGCAGGTGCGCGACCTCGTGCGCGACCACGTAATCGATGATCCGTGGTGAAAAATGCATCAGCCGCCAGTGCAGGCGGATGCGGCCGTCGGCGCCGGCGCTGCCCCAGCGGGTGCGCGCCGAACTCAGGCCGACCGCGCGTACCTGCACCCCGAGGCGCCGTGCGAACTCCTCGGCGCGCTGTGCGAACAGACAGCTCGCCTGGTCGCGCAACCAGGTCTCGGTCTGCTGGCGCAGACCCTGCGGGGAGCAGTCGGCCGACAGCGGCAGCAGCAGGCTGGCGGCATCCTGGCTCAGGTGGGCCCGTTCCACTGCCGCATCCAGGCGCAGCTGGACGACACCGCCGAGGTAGGGCAGGCGCGCGCCGTCGCCCCAGGCGATGCGCGCCAGGCGTTGCTCGCGCAGGCGTTGCTCGCGCAGGCGCAACTGGTGCAGTACCCAGTCGGTCTTGTCGGCCAGCACCTGTTCGATCTGTCCCAGGCTGACCCAGCGCGGCGCGCTCACGCGGACTCCGGCATCGTCGATGCGGATGCCCACGGACTTTCGCGTCGCGCGCTGCAGTTCGTAGCTGAAGCTCGCGGCGCCGTGGCCGAAGCGCCGCGTCGCGCGCGTGCCGGCGCCGGCCTCGGCGGGTTCGAACAGGTCGAACTGGAGCAGGCGCTGTTGCATCGTGTGCACGGGCCGCCGTACGCCGACTCAGGCGCGTGCTGCCGCGTCGGCGGCGTCGGGGTAGGCCTGCGGATCCAGACGGCGCATTTCCGACTCGATCCATTGCTGCACGCGGGCGTTGAGCCCGGCGGCGCCGTCGGCGCCGACCGCCAGCGGCGCCCCGATGGATACGTCGACCACGCCAGGGCGCTTGACGAAAGCCTGGCGCGGCCAGCAGCGCGCCGAGGTCACGGCCACCGGGATCACCGGCACGCCGGTGACCTGCGCCAGTTTCGCGCCCCCCTGCTTGTACTGTCCCTGGCTGCCCCGCGCCGTGCGCGTGCCTTCCGGGAACATCACGATCCAGTACCCCTGCTCGAGCAGTCGGGCGCCCTGCTGCTGCAGGCGCCCGAACGCCTGGGTGCCCCGACTGCGGTCGATGTGCACCATGTCCAGGCGCCCGAGCGCCCAGCCGAAGAACGGCACGCGCAGCAGTTCGCGCTTGAACACGTAGCTGAGCGGGCGCGGCAGCAGCAGCGGCAGCGCCAGGGTCTCCCACGCCGACTGATGCTTGACCAGCACGATGGCCGGCCCCTGCGGCAGGTTGTCGAGGCCGTGCAGGCGCCAGCGGATGCCGCAGATGCCACGCGCGCCGTACAGCGCCAGCCAGGCCCAGCCGACGCAGAAGCGGTACAGCGGTCGTCCGCGCAGCACCAGCGAAAGCAGCAGCGCCGCCAAGGCGTAGGGAACGACCGTGGCGATCAGCCAGGCCATGTACAGCGTCGAGCGTGCGCGCGCCGCCAGCGACGCACGCGGCGTGCCGCTGGCGCGGGGCGGGGTCTGGTGCGGGCGCATGGCGAGCGGTGAGGGCTTCAGGAGCCGGCCGGCTGCGCCAGCAGCCAGTCGGCGAAACCGGCCAGGTCGTCATGCACCAGCGTGCCCTGCGGCAGCGGCGTCTGGGCCGCCAGTGCGCGTTCACCCTTGCCGCTGCGCACCAGGTGCAACTGGCAGCCCACGGCCTGCGCCGCCTGCAGGTCGCGCACGCTGTCGCCGACCATCGGCACGCCGCGCAGGTCGTCGAGCCCGAAGCGTCGCGCGATGTCGCGCAGCAGTCCCGGGCGCGGCTTGCGGCAGTCGCAATGATCCTCCGGAGCGTGCGGACAGAAGAAGATGGCGTCGATGCGCCCGCCGGCGGCGTGCACGGCACGCTGCAGCTTCAGGTGGATGGCGTTGAGGGTGCTCATGTCGAAGAGGCCGCGTCCGAGCCCCGACTGGTTGGTCGCCACCACCACGCGCCAGCCCTCGCGATGCAGGCGCGCCAGGGCCTCGATGCTGCCCGGCAGCGCCACCCACTCGTCCGGTGATTTGACGTAGTCGTCGCGATCCTCGTTGATCACGCCGTCGCGGTCGATGACCAGCAGCTTCATGGAGTCCCCTCGTCGCCGTCGGCGTCAGGCGGCAAGGCGCGACAGGTCGGCGACCTGGCGCATGGCCTGTTGCAACTGCTCGAGCAGGGCCAGGCGGTTGGCACGCAGCGCCGCATCCTCGGCATTCACCATGACATGGTCGAAGAATTGATCCACCGGCGCCTTCAGCGCGGCCAGGCAGCGCAGCGCGCCGGCATGGTCGCCGTCGGCATGCGCCGCCTGCGCCAGCGGCAGCACGTCGCGCAGCGCCTGCGCCAACGCCTGCTCGGCGGGCTCGCGCAGCAGTTGCTGCGACAGCGGCGCCGCGCCGGCGGTCGCGGATTTCTTCAGGATGTTGCCGACCCGCTTGTTCGCCGCGGCCAGCGCCTGCGCCTCCGGCAGCGCGCCGAACGCGCGCACCGCGTCGAGGCGCGCGACCACATCGCCGAGCCACTGCGGGCGCAGCACGAGCACGGCATCGATCTGCTGCGCCGAGTAGCCCTGCTCACGCAGCAGGTTGGCCATGCGCTCGAACATGAAGTCCGCCACCGCCTGCTGCGGCGACTCGAAGCGCTCGATCCCGGCGAAGGCCTCGCACGCCGCTGCCAGCACCTCGTCGACCGGCCACGCCGCCGATTCCCGCGGACGCTCCATGAGCATGCGTACCACGCCCAGCGCGTGCCTGCGCAACGCGAAGGGGTCCTTGTCCCCGCTGGGTCGCTCGCCGATGCCCCACAGGCCGCACAGGGTCTCCAGTTTGTCGGCCAGGGCGAGGCACAGGCCAGCGGCGCCGCGCGGCAGCTCGTCGCCGGCGAAGCGCGGACGGTAGTGATCCTCGATGGCCTCGGCGACGCCGGCCGCAAGCCCGTCGTGCAGCGCGTAGTAGCGCCCCATGGTGCCCTGCAGTTCCGGGAACTCTCCGACCATTTCGGTCAGCAGGTCGGTCTTGGCGAGCGTGGCCGCGAGTTCCACCGCCGGCACCAGCGCCGCATCCAGCCGGCGCGCCAGCGCGACGGCGATGCTGCGCACGCGCTGCATGCGCTGGGCCTGCGTGCCCAGGCGCGCGTGATAGACGACGCGGGCCAGCCCCGGTACCCGCTGCTGCAGCGACTGCTTGCGGTCCTGGTCGAAAAAGAAGCGGGCATCGGCGAGGCGTGGGCGCACGACGCGCTGGTTGCCCTCAATCACCGCCGAAGGATCCTCGGGGTCGATGTTGCTGACGACCAGGAAGCGATGGCTCAGGCGCCCCTGCGCGTCGAGCAGCGGAAAGTACTTCTGGTTCGCCTTCATGGTCAGGATCAGGCACTCCTGCGGCACCTCCAGGTACTCCGGATCGAAGCGGCAGGCGAGCACGCGCGGCTTCTCGACCAGCGCGCACACCTCGTCGAGCAGCGCGTCGTCATGCAGCGGGCGCAGCCCGTCGCCGAGTTCGCGCGCCGCCTGCTCGAGCTGATCGACGATGCGCGCGCGGCGGCGCTCGAAGCTCGCGATCACGCCGCCGCGTTCCTGCAGCGCGCGCTCGTAGTCGTCGGCATGCGCCAGTTCGACGGGGTCGGCGAGCGCCTCGAAGCGGTGGCCGCGGGTGCTGCGCCCGGCCTGCAGGCCGAGTGCCTGCACCGGCACGATGTCGGCGCCATGCAGGGCCAGCAGCCCGTGCGCCGGGCGCACGAAGCGAACGGTGCTCCAGCCGTCGTCGAGCTGATAGCTCATGAGCTTCGGAATCGGCAATTCGGCGAGCGTGTCGTCGAGGGCGCGCTGCAGGCCGTCGGCCAGGCTGGCGCCGGGTACCACGGTGTCGAGGAACAGCGTGCGCGCCTTGCCTTCGCCCTGCGCCTGCACCCGCTCGGCGGCCTGGTCGCCCAGGCCCAGCGCGCCCAGCTTCTTGCGCAGCGCGGGTGTCGCCCGGCCGTCGGCATCCAGGCCGACCGAGGCGGGCATCAGCTTGATGCGCTGCGCGCGGTCGGCCGCGCGCGGCAGCACGGAGCCGATGTGCGCGGCCAGGCGCCGCGGGCTGGCGAAGGCAGTGACCTGGGACGGCTCGTGCAGCAGGCCCTGCTGGCGCAGCGCCTCGCTCACGCCGGCGGCGAAGGCGCGGCCGAGTTGTGCAAGGGCTTTCGGCGGCAATTCCTCGACGAACAGTTCGACAAGCAGGTTTCGGGCGGTCATGGCAAGCGAATGGGGGACACGGGGCGGCGGCGCGCGGCCTGCGCGCGGCGGGCGCGCTCAGGCGGCGGATTTCGGCGCCAGTTCGACCGCGCTCTGCTCGGCCCACGCCGGCGGTGCCAGCGGGAAGCCCAGGCGTGCACGGCTGTGCAGGTATTCCTGCGCGACGGCACGCGCCAGGTTGCGGATGCGCCCGATGTAGGCGGCCCGCTCGGTGACCGAGATGGCGCCGCGCGCATCCAGCAGATTGAAAGTGTGCGCGCACTTCAGCACCTGCTCGTACGCCGGCAGCGCCAGCTTGTGCTCGATGAGGTGCTGCGCCTGGCGCTCGTGCGCATCGAAGGCGTGCTGCAGGAAGCCGGCATCGCTGTGCTCGAAGTTGTAGGTGCTCTGCTCGACCTCGTTCTGGTGGAACACGTCGCGGTAGCGCAGCGCGCGGGTCACGCCGGCGACGCGTGTCTCGGTCCACAGCAGGTCGTACACGCTTTGCACACCCTGCAGGTACATGGCCAGGCGCTCGAGGCCGTAGGTGATCTCGCCGGTGATGGGCTTGCAGTCGATGCCGCCGACCTGCTGGAAATAGGTGAACTGGGTCACTTCCATGCCGTTGAGCCAGACTTCCCAGCCCAGGCCCCAGGCGCCGAGGGTCGGGTTCTCCCAGTCGTCCTCGACGAAACGGATGTCGTTGCGCTGCAGGTCGAGGCCGAGCGCGCGCAGGCTGCCCAGATACAGGTCGAGGATGTCGGCCGGAGCCGGCTTGAGCACCACCTGGAACTGGTAATAGTGCTGCAGGCGGTTCGGGTTGTCGCCGTAGCGGCCGTCCTTCGGGCGCCGGCTGGGCTGCACGTAGGCCGCGTTCCACGGCTCGGGGCCGATGGCGCGCAGGAAAGTGGCGGTATGGCTGGTGCCCGCGCCGACCTCCATGTCGTAGGGCTGCAGCAGCGCACAACCCTGTTCGGCCCAATAGGTTTGCAGGCGGAGGATGATTTGCTGGAAAGTGAGCATGGCGGGGGAGCGGACGGGGCCGGCGATCGCCGCGGGCGCGCCGGGCAAGGTCAGTCGCGGATTGTAGGCAGCCGCCGGGTCGACGCCGCGCCGAGCAGCAGGGCCAGCAGGCCGAGCAGGATCACCGGCGCATGGCCGAAGCGCGATGCCAGCCAGGCATAGGGGGTGATGCCGCTGCTGGGCTGCACGCTTCCCAGCAGCACCCCGGCGGTGTACGGGGCGAGTTGCGCGGTGACGCGTCCGCGTGCGTCGATGATCGCGGTCACCCCGGTGTTCGTGGCGCGGATGCTCGGCAGCTGGAATTCCAGCGAGCGCATGCGCGCGATCGCCAGGTGCTGCGGCAGCACCACGGTGTCGCCGAACCAGGCCAGGTCGGTGAGATTGGCGATCACGTTCGGCGCATCGGCCGCATCGCGAAAGCGCTGCGCCAGTTGTTCCCCGAACAGATCCTCGTAGCAGATGGTCGGCGCGATGCGCCGCCCCTTCACCACGAACGACGGCTGGTTGAGGCGTCCGCGCGCGAAGTCTCCCAGCGGCATGTTCATCAGGCGCACGAACCAGTGGAATCCGTAGGGGATGAACTCCCCGAACGGCACGAGGTGGGCCTTGTCGTAGCGATAGGCCTGCGCGCCGCCGAGCCCGATCACGCTGTTGGTGTATGCGTCGACGCCGCGGGTCAGCGGAATGCCGACCAGCGCGCGCGTCCCGTGGGCGCGCAGGTCGTGTTGCAGTCCCTGCACGAACCCCGCGGGGAGATCCCCGGGCAGCACGGGCAGCGCGGTCTCCGGCGTGACGATCAGGTCGGTGCGCAGGTGGCGCAGCCAGTTGCCATAGAGCTGCAGTGTCGGTGCCAGGCGTTCCGGGCGGAATTTCTGGCTTTGCGCAATGTCGCCCTGCAGCAGCGCCACGCGCAATGGCGCTCCGTCGGCATGCGTCCAGCGCGTGGATCCTGCGCGCGCCGCGCCGAGGGCCAGTACCAGCAGCAGCGCCACCGCGAGCGCGCTGCCGCGCAGGTTGAGCTGGGTCGGAAGCGCCAGCAGCGCGGCGAGCAGCACGGCGACGAACCCCACGCCATGGACTCCGAGCAGCGGGGCGACGCCGGCCAGCGGGCCGCCGACCTGGCTGTAGCCCACGGCCAGCCACGGAAAGCCCGTGAACACGGTGCCGCGCAGGACTTCGCCCAGGGTCCAGGCTCCCGCCAGCGCACCGGCCGCGCCGAGGCCGCGCATCAACGACCACGGGGCGCGCGTGGCAGGCGGGGCCAGCGCCGCGGCCAGCGCGCAGGCGGCAGCCGGGTAGAGCGCCAGGTACAGGCTGAACAGCAACACCGCGCCGGCGGCCAGCGGCGCCGGCATGCCGCCGTATACGGCCATGCTGATGTACAGCCACCACAGTCCGCCGGCGAACCAGGCGACGCCGAACACCAGTCCGAGCAGCGCGCCACGCCGAGCCCGCGCCATCGCGGTGGGCAGCGGCGCGCGCCACAGCAATGCCGCGAACGCGGCCAGCGCAAGTACGGCCAGCCCCGCCGCATGGCTGCGCCCGAACGCTTGCGCCAGCAGCAGGCCGCAGCCGCCGGCCAGCCAGTACGGGCGTGCCAGCGCCCGCGACAGCAGGGCGCGCGGCCGCGCCACCGCGCGCGTCGTCGCCTCAGGCATCGCCGCGTCCTCCGCCGTCGTCGTAGGGGTCGGCGATGCCGAATCCGGCGAGGATCTCGCGTTCGGCCTGCTCCATGCGCTGCGCCTGCGCATTGCGCAGGTGGTCCCAGCCCAGCGCGTGCAGCACACCATGCACGACCAGGTGCGCGTAGTGGTCCTGCAGCGGCTTGCGCTGCGCCTGTGCCTCGGCGGCGACCACGCTGTCGCACAGCACGATGTCGGCGGACGGCGGCCAGCTCTGGTAGGCGAAGGTGAGCACGTTGGTCGCGTAGTCGCGATGGCGGAATTCGTGGTTGAGCCGGCGCGCCTCGTCGGCCGCCACGAAACGCAGGGTGATGCGGGCCGGCTCGTCGCTGGCGGCGGCGCCCGCGCCATCCGGCCCGCGGCGCAGGGTCGCGCGGATCCAGCGTGCCAGCAGGTTGCGCGGCAGCCAGGCTCGGTGCTCGCGGCTGGCGAATTGCACGCTGAGCTGCAGGTGCAGGCGTGGCACCGCGACGGGCGCCCGTTGCACGCGCGCCGTCACGATGCGTGGCGCCCGGCGTCGCGCCCGCGACGCGCGCCGGCCGCCCCCGCCGGCTGCGCCGCCGCCTCGGCGCGTTCGTAGGCGTCGACGATGCGCGCCACCAGCGGGTGGCGCACCACGTCGCTGCTGTCGAAGCGGGTCAATGCCACGCCGCGCACGCCCTGCAGCACGCGCGCCGCGTCGGCCAGTCCGCTGGTCATGCCGCGCGGCAGGTCGACCTGGCTGAGGTCGCCGGTGATCACCGCGCGCGAGCCGAAGCCGATGCGCGTGAGAAACATCTTCATCTGCTCGGCCGTCGTGTTCTGCGCCTCGTCGAGAATGATGAAGGCCTTGTTCAGCGTGCGTCCGCGCATGAACGCCAGCGGTGCGATCTCGATGGTCGCGCGCTCGAACAGGCGCTGCGTGCTCTCGAAGCCCAGCAGGTCGTAGAGCGCGTCGTACAGCGGGCGCAGGTACGGGTCGACCTTCTGCGCGAGGTCGCCGGGCAGGAAGCCCAGGCGCTCGCCGGCCTCCACCGCCGGGCGGGTCAGCACCAGCCGTTCCACGGCGTTGCGTTCGAGCGCGTCCACCGCGCAGGCCACGGCGAGGAAGGTCTTGCCGGTGCCGGCCGGGCCGAGTCCGAGGGTGAGGTCATGGCCGAGGATGTTGCGGATGTACTCGCTCTGGTGCGGCGTGCGGCCGTGCAGCCCGGCGCGCCGGGTGTGCAGCACCGGCTCGTCGCTGCCGGCGCCGAGCTTGGGCTCCTGGCCCTGGGCCGCCTGGGTCAGCTCCAGCTGGATGTCGTCGACGCTCAGCGCGGCGTCGGCGCGCTGCCACAACACCTGCAGCAGGCTCAGCGCCGAGCGTGCGCGCGCGCCGTCAATGCTGAATTCGTGATCGCGGTGTCGGATGGCCACGTCGAAGGCCGCCTCGATCTGGCGCAGGTTCTCGTCCAGCGGGCCGCACAGGTGCGCCAGACGGACGTTGTCGGGAGGGGAAAAGTGCTGTTTGACGATCAAGGTGTCGCGAAGGTGTTGCGTGGATGCGCGGCGGACGATCCATGCGCATGGTTGCTGATACAGTTCCGATGCATTGTGCGCCATGCCGACGCGGTATGGCGTATGGTGCCTGATCCCCGCGCGTGCCGCTGCGGCCGTACGCGGCAGATGGGGTTGCCGGCGCGCCGCATCGCGTCCGCTGGGCTTCGTGGAACGCCGGAATCGAAGCGCTTTCACGAAACCGAATATCGTAAAATTGCCAAAAATATCGGTAAATATCCAGGAATAGGTTCGAGTCGACAATTCCATGTCTGGCAACCCGCGCTGCACCCTGATCGTCGATCATCTCGAGGAGTCCCGCGAGGCGATGGCGCGCCTGCTCGCAAAAGTCCAGCCGGCGCTGCCGGTGTGCGAGGCCGGCACCCTGGCCCAGGCGGAAAGCCTGATGCGATCGCACAGCGTGGAGTTGGCGCTGATCGATTTCACGCTGCCCGACGGCAGCGGGCTCGACGCCCTGCGCCTGCTGCACCTGGCGCAGCCGGAGGCGCGCGCGGTGATGATCACGCTGTTCGACGACGATGCCCATGTATTCCCGGCCCTGCAGGCGGGGGCTTTCGGCTATGTGCTGAAGGATCGCCCGGAGATCGAGCTGGTGGCGCAACTGCGGCGCATCCGCGACGGCGAGCCGCCGCTGAGTTCGTCGGTCGCGCGCCGCATGCTGAAGCACTTCGCCGCGGTCAGCGGCCATCCGCCGGCGCTGCCGGACCTGCCCGTGGCGCCGACCGAGCCGCCGCGCCAGGGCCTCGCCGAGGAGGCGGAAGTCGCGCTGACCGAGCGCGAGACCGAGGTGCTGCAGCGCGTCGGCAAGGGGTACACGCTGCCGGAGATCGCGCAGCAGCTCGGACTGTCGCGCCACACGGTGGCCGACTATGTGAAGCAGATCTACCGCAAGCTCGACATCTCGTCGCGCGCCGAGGCCGCGCTGGAGGCGGCGCGCCGCGGTCTCGTGCGCTGACGCGGCGGCGCCTGCTCCCGCGCACCTCCTCGCGCCCGTCCTCGCGCCCGTCCTCGCCCCCGTCCTCGCGCGCTTCGTCCCGCTCGTATCCATCCAGTATCCAGGCTGACCCGTGGCTGCCGGCCCATCCCCCATGCAGGGCGACGCCCTGTGGCAGTTTCCCTGCGATTTCCCGCTCAAGGTGATGGGGCGCAATGTCGACGGCTTCGCCGACGCGGTGGCCGCCGTGGTGCGCGCGCACGTCCCCGACTTCGACGCGGCCGGCATGGAGCTGCGCCCGTCCTCCAGCCGCAACTACATGAGCTGCACCTGCACGGTACGCGCCACCAGTCGCGCGCAACTCGATGCGCTGTACCGGGCGCTGACGGCACACCCGATGGTCAAGGTGGTGCTGTGAGCGTGGCGCCGTGAGCCGGCCGTTGGCCGCGGCGTGAAATTGCGGTTGACACGTCGGCGCCCGCCACGCACAATCTCGCTTCCCTTTTCGGCGCCGCCCTGGTTTGGCGGGGCCTGCGGGGCCGGGCAGCTTGACCGCCACTGACCGACACGTCGGGGCCCGAGCCTAGGCAGGTGAGCCTAGGCAGGTGAGCCGATGCAGGTCGACCCGATGCGGGCCGCGATGCAAGGCAGTGTGACCCGGTGGCAGCAGGAAAGCGAGCGGGTTGCGGGAAAGATGTTGAAGATGTTGGCGAGGGTGTTGACGAACTCGCGATGCTGTGCAAGAATGTCGTTCTTCGCTGCTGATGCAGCAAACGCCTGAAAGCCGGAAGGCTGGCGAGGCGAGATCCTTAACAAGAAGCAGCCGATAAGTGTGGGCGTTTGGCTTTTCGAGGCGACAAGAGAAGTTGAACGCTCAAGAG
>JAKAZQ010000001.1:0-29692 GCA_021815805.1 Pseudomonadota bacterium
CGTCCATCTCGATCGGAACGTCCACGATCAGCGCCCGCTTGGGCCGCCGCAGCGTCTCCGCCCAGCGCGCCAGCGGCCCCAGGTACGGCACCACCCGTTCCACCTGCGCAAGGTAGGTCTCCCACGGACTGCCGGGGGCAGGGCGGATGTACGACAGGTGCTGCTGCGGGAGTGCGGCGGGCGCGGAGGGCGCGGCATGCGGATGGCTGAGGTTTTTCACGGACTGTGATCCCAATGAATACGAACAAATGCACCAGGAAAGCGAACGGAATGGTAGAGGCGTCCCCCGAGCGCACTCCAATGCCGTTTTCCGATGGGGTTATGCAAAATTTGCATGAACGAGGTCCAGCGCACGCGCGTATCCTCGGGCGCGCAGGTGTCGCGGCGAACGGACATGCATCACCCGTGCATCACCTGCGCTGCGCTGCCATGCGAAGCGGCATGCATGCGCAGCGAAGTGCGTAATACCCGGACGGGTAAAACCCGAGAAGCGGAACGCGCAAGCGCAACCGCACCGGCCAGCGGGAGAGCAGACGATGGAGACAAAGTGGCTGGAGGATTTCCTGACCCTGGCGGAGACACATTCCTTCTCGCGCGCAGCCGAGTTGCGCAATATCACCCAGCCGGCGTTTTCGCGCCGCATCCAGGCCCTCGAGGCGTGGCTCGGGACGGCCCTGGTGGATCGCACCATGTACCCGACGCGACTGACCGGCGCGGGGGAGATCTTCCGCGCCGAGGCCGTCAGCATGCTGGCCCATCTCGGCGAGGTCCGCACCCTGCTGCGGGGCCGCGAGCACGCCGGCGCGGAAGCCGTGCGCATCGCGATGCCGCACACCCTTTCGCTGGCCTTCTTTCCCGAATGGATCCGGCGCATCGAGCAGCGCGTCGGCCCGTTGAGCACCAAGGTGACGGCACTGAACGTGCACGATGCCGCCATGAGCCTGGTCGATGGCACCTCGGATCTGGCCCTGGTCTACCACCACCCGCACCAGCCGGTGCAACTGGATCCGCGGCGCTTCCGGATGGCCATCATCGGCACGGAATCGATCTATCCGTACTCGCGCTGCGATGAACAGGCGCGGCCGATATTCGATTTTCCGGGAAAGCCCGGACAAATCATCCCGTTTCTCTCCTATGCACCCAACGCCTATCTGAAACGCATGGTCGACTACATTCTCGACCACGCCGCCACCAGGCCGCGCCTCGAGGTGCGTTGCGAGACCGACATGGCCGAGGGCCTGAAATCCATGCTGCTCGAAGGCCACGGCATGGCCTTTCTCCCCGAGAATGCCGTGCGCCGTGAACTGGCGGCCGGCCTGCTGGCCTGCGTGGGCTCCGAGTATTCGACGCAAATGGAGATTCGCGCCTACTGCGAATATCGGGAAAGTGCGCGCGGCATGCTGGGCGCGATCTGGGAGGACATCGCGTCCGCCCGCCCTGCGGGCGGTCCGGGGGGCCGAGCCGGGCCGTAGCCACGCGGACATGCGCGCCGTCGAACCCGGCCACACAACCCGGACTCAGGCCATGCGGTTGCGCCGCGCGGGCACGCACCAGGCGGCCAGCAGGTAGGCGCCCGCGAGCACGGCGATGCACAGGCCGAGCGCGCCGACGAGTCCTCCGGGGTCGTGCGCCAGCAGCGACACCAGCACCGGCATCGAGCCGCCAAGCGCGAAGCCGATGTTCCACGACACCGCCGTGCCGCTGGCCCGGATGGCGGTGGGAAAGCGCTCGTTGAGCACGATCATCAGCGGCGCGTAGGCGAAGGTGCCGAGCGCGCTGAGCAGCACGGCGCAGCCGCCGACCCACAGCGGCGACACGGCGTGCTCCAGGCCCAGGTAGAGCAGCGGCAGCAGCAGCAGCGAGGCGGCGCCGTACAGCAGCATCGCCGGCCTGCGTCCGAGCACGTCGCTCAGGTGGCCTGCCAGCACCGACGCGCCGATCACGCCCAGTGCCGACACGCTGAGCATCAGCCCCAGGCTTCTCGGCGGCACGTGGTTGACCAGTTTCAGGAAGGTCGGAAGGTAGCCCGAGGTGAGGTAGGAAAGGCCGCCGCCCGCGCCGGTCAGCACCACGCAAAGCAGCATGGTCGGCGCGAACCCGCCGAGGCCCGGGCGCGGCGCGGCCGGCGCAGGCGCCGCGCTGCGCTGCAGGGCCTCCCACAGCGGCGACTCCTGCACGCGACTGAACACCAGCAGGCCCAGCATGGAACTCAGCAGGCCGCTGAAGAACATGACACGCCACCCCCACTCCAGGTACAGCCGCCCGGGGAACAGCGCGCTCACCAGCAGGAACACCAGCGACGCCACCAGCTTGCCGACACCCGATCCGCCGCCGGAAATGATGCCCGAGGCCAGCCCGCGACGGCGCGCGGCGATCGACTCCGTGCCCAGGGTATGGGTCGACGCCACCATGCCTCCCATGAACACGCCCTGCACGAGCCGCAGCGAGACAAAGAGCACCGGCGCGAGCAGGCCGACGCTTTGCACGGTCGGCAACGCGCCCATCAGCGCCGTCGCCACGCCGACCCCGAGCGCCGCGACCCGCATCGCGCGCCTGCGCCCGCGGCGGTCGCTGTAGCGCCCGAACACCCAGCCGCCGGCCGGGCGCATCAGCAGGGTCGCGGTGAAGGCCGCATACACGCCCGCCAGCGACAGCATCGGCCGGCCCGAGGCGAAGAACACGTGGGCCAGCGCGGGCGCGACATACAGCAGCACGAACAGATCGAACAGGTCGAAGGACCAGCCGAGCGCGGAAAACGCCACCGCCAGCGTGACCTGGCGCTGGTCGAGCAGGCCTGGCGACGCGTCGTGTGGGGCTGCTGGCACGCGATGTCTCCGGTTCGTGGCTTGTGGATGCGAGCTCGGCGGCGGTGCGCAGCGCAGGTGATGCAGGTCAAGCACGCATGCGCGGCGACACCCCGTGACGAGGCGCGAGCGGGGATGATCGCATGCCCGTCCGCTGCGTGCCGGTGCGGCAACGCGGCGTCTGAAAAAACTCGGAGAGTCGAACATGCATGCACACACCCACGCACTCATCGCCCTGGCGCTCGGCGCGGCGCTGTGCGGCGCGGCCAGCGCCGCCGAATCCGCCGTCTGGTCGCGCCCGACGCTGACGCCGCAGGCGGCGCTGGCCGCGGCGCAGGCGGCGCAGGCCGAATGCCGCAAGCGCGGCTGGCAGGTCACCGTCTCGGTCACCGACGCTTCGGCGCTGCCGCTGGTGCTGCTGCGCGACCGCTTCGCCGGTTGGCACACCATCGACGCCGCCACCGACAAGGCGCGCACCGCGGCGAGCTGGCGCGGCGACACCGCCGCGCTGGCGCACCGCGTGCTGCGCGCGGACGCGCCGGAGCGGGCGGTCGAGCATATCCGCGGCGTGCTGATGCTCGGCGGCGGCCTGCCGATGGAAGCGGCCGGCCAGGTGGTCGGCGCCATCGGCGTCGCCGGTGCCCCGGCGCTCGACGACGATGTGATCTGCGCCAGGGCGGGCATCGCCGCCATCGCGGACGAACTCGCCTTCTAGTGTCCTGTCCCGTAAATACCTGGCATTTCGTTCGTGTGCCTGCGGGAGCGATCGCCGGTTGCCCGCACCCTTCGGGCTGTTGAAATACCCCAGGGGGCCGCGCGCAGGCGCTGCGGGATGAGCTGCCAGGCGCCCAAGCCAAGGCCAGGCTGGGCGCCTGGCCTGCCTGGGCAACGCCGCAGATCGCCCGCAGCGCCTGCGCGCGACCCCCCTGGGGTATTTCAACAGTCTGCTAGCAGGCGGCGGGCGCCGCGGCACAATGCAGCTTTCCGGCCGCGCCCGCCCACCGACCCATGATCGCCGGCAAGACCCCGCAGCAATGGCTGCAAACCCACCCGCTGCTGCGCGAACTGGTCGCGCTGCGCGAGGTGACGTGGTTCAACCCGGAGCTCGCGGCCGCTGCGCAGGCGCTGCGCGACGTCGGCCTCGGCCGCGCCGACGTCGAACAGGCGCACGCACGGCTGGCGCGCTTCGCGCCCTGGCTGGCGCTGGCCTTCGCCGATACCGTGGCCACGGCCGGCATCATCGAATCGCCGTTGCGCGCGCTGCCGCGCATGCCCGACGTGCTGCAGCAGCGCTACGGCGTGCGCGTGGCGGGAAGGCTGTGGGCCAAGCTGGACAGCCACCTGCCGGTGTCGGGATCGATCAAGGCGCGCGGTGGCGTGTACGAGGTGCTGCAGCACGCCGAGGCGCTGGCCCTGCGCGCCGGCGTGCTGCGCGAAGGCGACGACTACCGCGTGCTGGCGCGCCCGGCGGCGCGCGAGCTGTTTCGAGCCCATCGCATCGCGGTGGGCTCGACGGGCAATCTCGGCCTGTCCATCGGCATCGTCGGCGCCGCGCTGGGCTTCGCGGTCACGGTGCACATGTCGGCCGACGCACGGGACTGGAAAAAACGCCTGCTGCGCGCCCACGGCGTGCAGGTGGTCGAGCACGCGGCCGACTACGGCGAGGCGGTGCGCGAAGGGCGGCGCCAGGCCGCGCTCGACCCGGCATGCCACTTTGTCGACGACGAACGCTCGCAGCAACTGTTCCTGGGCTACGCGGTGGCGGCGCTGCGCCTGCAGGGCCAGCTCGAACAGGCCGGGGTGCGCGTCGATGCGCAGCATCCGCTGTGGGTGTACCTGCCCTGCGGCGTCGGCGGCGGCCCGGGCGGCGTGGCCTTCGGCCTGAAGCTGGTGTTCGGCGACGCGGTGCGCTGCCTGTTCGCCGAACCCACGCACGCGCCGTGCATGCTGCTCGGCCTTCACACCGGCCTGCACGACGCCGTGTGCGTACAGGACTTCGGCATCGACCCCCATACCGCCGCCGACGGACTTGCCGTGGCACGCCCGTCGGGGTTCGTCGGCCGCGCCATGCGACGCCTGCTCGATGGGCTGTACACGGTGGACGACGACGAGTTGTTCGCCCTGCTGGCGCTGCTCGAGCGCCACGAGGGCCTGTGCCTGGAGCCGTCGGCGCTGGCCGGAATGGCGGGCCCGGCGCGGCTGCGCCCCGGCGACGCCGACGAGCGTGCCACCCACCTGGTATGGGCCACGGGCGGCAGCATGGTGCCGGCCGACGACATGCAGGCCTTCTTGCAGCGCGGCAGGCGGATCGCCGACACCACGCCCGACGCCGCGCGGCGGCCCGCGGCAATACCCTACGTGGCCCGACCTTGACGCGCATCAAGCCGGCAGCGCGACGCAGCCCTTACGCTGCAAGTGCATCTCCTCACAATGGTGCTTGCCCGGCCCCCGTGCCGGGCTTTTGTCTTTCCGGCGCGCGGGCATTGCGTCGCCGGTGCGCGTGTTCAGTCCGGCGCGGCGCCGGTGTGCGGGGCCGACGCGGCGCCGCGCTGCGCGCGCTGCACCAGCGCATGCACGGCAAAGACCAGCCACAGGCAGGCCATGCCCAGCGCGAAGGTGGCCAGCGCCCAGCCCCAGATCACGCGGTCGCCCTGCGAGGCGCTGAGCGACGCCAGCGGGCGGTCGGAAAGCGGAAGCAGCATCCAGGCCGAGATGCCCGCGCACAGCAGCACGAAGCCTCCAAGGGCGTGAAACAAGGCACGTTGTCGCATATCGCACATGCTACTGCGCCGCGTTCCGGGACGTACGCCCGGCACGGCGCATTCCTTGCGGCCGGGGCGCCGGCCAGCCGGCCCGGCGCGAAGGGCGCCGCTGCGCGCCTGCGGCAGGCTCGATCACCCGGCGCGCCGCCGGCTCAGCGCCGCGTGTCGGCGTCCGGCGTCGGGCGTCGGCAGGCGCTCGAGCACGAAGGCTTGCGCCAGCGTCAGCGACGCCAAACAGGCGCTGCAGCCAGACGACGCCGATGCGCAGCGGCAGCGCCACGACGCTGATGCCCAGCCCGAGACCGAGGGCGTGCAGGCTCAGCGAGCGCGCCGGCATGTGCAGGCCGCGATCGAAAAATGCAACGGCACGAACATCTCGATGGCATGCAGCTTGGCCTCGCCGGCCATGCCCGGCAGACGCCCGCTCAGCAGGCGCGCGGCGAACCCCGCGAGAAAGGCGCCGACCAGGTACTCCACGCCCGGCGCATGCGTGACATAGGCGGCGATCACTCCCACCATCACCGGCAGCGAGAACTCCGAACCCGGGGCGAAGGCGATGACATGGCGCACGAGCCTTGCCGCCACCGGCCAGCGCATGTGCCGGTAATGCAGCGCGGCCCATGCCCCCCCAGGGAGAGCGCATTCGCCAGCAGGCTGCCCGGCAGCAGCCCGCGGCCGCGTCGGAAGTCCTCGGGTTCGACTTCGACGCCCGCGAACAGGAACACCGCGGAGATGCCCAGCGACGATAGGATGTGCAGGACCTGCCCGGGCAGCACATCGCCGGCCAGCGTGGCCACGAGCCATCCGGGGGCAAACGCGCCGGGCGGAGCCGGGATCCGCCACCGCTGAGGGATGCGCGGGATCACCAGCAACGCGGCGACCATCACCAGAAACACGACTTGAGCACGGGTGCCGGGCATGGACATGGGAGCTGCGAGCAGGCGACGCGGCCGCCCGGGGCCTTGCTCGAAGCCCACCCGCTTTGCTAGGGTTGGGCCTTCGAGCGCCGGGGGCCACCCGGTGCGCATGGTAGCCGGCAGAGGAGCCCGATTGATTCAGACCCACAGACTCTGGCGCACCCTGATCGGCGGCATGCTGTGGCTGGCCGTCGGGGTCGCCGCGCATGCCACGCTGCAGCCGCACTCGGCCGAGGCGCCGCAGCCGCAAGCCCGCGTCCTGCGCCTGTGGCTGCGCGACCCGCTTGCCCTGCACGCCGCCTCGGCGCTGGTGCTCGATGCGCGCAACGATCGCGTGCTGTTGCGCAAGAACGCCGGCACGGTGCGCCCGATCGCCTCGCTGACCAAGCTGATGACCGCGGTGGTCGTGCTCGACGCGCACCAGCGCATGAGCCAGCGCATCACCATCACGCGCGCCGACATCGACACCCTCAAGTGGAGCCGCTCGCGACTGCTCCCCGGCATGCGCTTCACGCGCGCGCGGTTGCTGCAACTGGCGCTGATGTCCTCCGAGAACCGCGCGGCGCACGCACTGGCGCGGCATTACCCCGGAGGCCTGCGCGCCTGCATCCGCGCCATGAACCGGGAAGCCCGGCGCCTGGGCATGCGCCACACCCACTATGTGGATCCGACCGGGCTGTCGCCGGGCAACCGCTCGGACGCGCACGACATCGCACTGCTGGTCGCACGGGCGGCGCGCTACCCGACCATCCGCCGCGACACCACGCAGCTCGCCACGCGCGTGCGCGCCGACGGCCGCACGCTGATCTACCGCAACAGCGATCACCTGCTGCTGGGCGGCGACTGGCACATGGTGGTGTCGAAGACCGGCTTCATCAACGAGGCCGGGCACTGCCTGGCGTTCGAGGCCGTGGTGCGCGGGCGACCCCTCATCTTCGTGCTGCTCGACGCGTGGGGGCGCTACAACCAGTTCGTCGACGCGCTGCAGGTGCGCGACTGGCTGGACGCGCAGAGCAGGGTGCAATGGGCGCGCCTGGCCGAGCGCGCGCCGCCGCTGCGCTGAACCGGGTACGCGGCAGCGGCGCCGGCGCTCAAAGCGCGGTCGACGGACGCTGCGCCATGCGTTCGCGCCAGGCCAGCAGATGCGGGCGCTGCTCGTCGACACGCAGCTTGACCACGCGCGCGAAATCCACCGCGACCACCGCGGTGATGTCGGCGATGCTGAACGAATCCGCACCGACGAAGGCGCTGTGCGCCAGGCGTTGCTCGAGGGTGTCGAAAAACTGCGCGGCGCGCTGTGCTCCGCGCTGCGCGAGTTCCGGGATCTGCGGGTACTGCACCGGCCCGGGCAGCGCGCGCCCGGCCATCGCCGGCGAGCCGTTGCGCAGCGCGTCGGCGATCGCCAGCAGGCCCTCGAATTCCACCCGCCAGTTCCAGCTCGCGATCTCGGCCTTCTGCAGCGGCGTGCTGCCGAACAGCGGCGGCTGCGGCTGCAGCGCCTCGACATACGCGGCGATGGCCGCGTTGTCGGTGAGCACGACTCCCTCGTCGGTGCGCAGGGCCGGCACCGTGCACAGCGGATTGATGGCGCGGTAGGCGTCGCCGAACTGTTCGCCGGCCCGCAGATCGACGGCCACGGTGTCGTGCGCCAACCCCTTCTCGGCCAGCAGGATGCGCGCGCGCCGCGGGCTCGGCGCCGTGGCACAGTCGTACAGGGTGAGCATGGTGAACTCCCGGGTCGGCGCCGCTCAGGCCTGCGGCGTCACGAACTTGTCGAAATCCGACGCATCGTGGCGCTCGGGCAACTGCAGCGCCGCGTCGCCGAAGGTCCGATTCACGCGACGCCCGCGCTGCACCGGCACGCGTGCCTCGAGTTCCTTCGCCCAGCGCATGACATGCCGGTACTCCTGCACCTGCAGGAATTCGGCGGCGCCGTACAGGCTGCCCAGCACGAGCTGTCCGTACCAGGGCCAGATCGCCATGTCGGCGATGGTGTAGTCCTCGCCGGCGATGTGGCGCGACTGCGCCAGGCGACGATCCAGCACGTCGAGCTGGCGCTTCACCTCCATGGTGTAGCGGTCGATGGCGTACTCGATCTTCTGCGGCGCGTAGGCGTAGAAGTGGCCGAAGCCACCGCCGAGGTACGGCGCGCTGCCCATCTGCCAGAACAGCCACGACAGGCATTCGGCGCGCGCCGCCGCATCGGTGGGCACGAAGGCGCCGAACTTCTCGGCCAGGTAGAGCAGGATGGCGCCGGACTCGAACACGCGGATCGGCTGCGTCCCGCTGCGGTCGAGCAGCGCCGGGATCTTCGAGTTCGGGTTGATGTCGACAAAGCCGCTGCCGAACTGGTCTCCCTCGTCGATGCGGATCAGCCAGGCGTCGTACTCGGCCCCGGCATGCCCGGCGGCGAGCAGTTCCTCGAGCATGACCGTGACCTTCACGCCGTTCGGCGTGCCCAGCGAATACAACTGCAGCGGGTGCCGGCCCTGCGGCAGCTGCTTGTCGTGGGTGGGGCCGGCCACCGGCCTGTTGATGTTGGCAAAACGCCCGCCATTCGCGGACTTGAAAGTCCACACGCGCGGCGGACTGTAGGACGACGCATCACTCATGCTGGAGTCTCCCGAAAAACGGCAGTGCGAACCATAGCGTCTGCACGCAAAGTCTGCAGCGGTAACACCTGGTTTCGAGCTGCCGCCGCAGGCTCAGCCCGGCAACTGCGCGACATCCACCCATTGCGCGCCCACCAGTTGCGCCATGCGCGCGGGAGCGATGCGCACTGCCGAGCGCGTGGAGCCGGCCGCGGGCAGCACGACGTCGAAACGGCGCAGCGAGACGTCGGCGTAGACCGGCAGCGGCTGCGCCAGGCCGAACGGGCACACGCCGCCCACCGGGTGCCCGGTCCAGCGCATCACGTCCTCGGCCCCCAGCATCCTCGGCTTGGCGCCGAAGCGCTCCTTGTACTTGCGGTTGTCGATGCGCGCGTCGCCGCCCAGCACCAGCAGCAGCACCGAATCGCCCAGCCACAACGACAGGGTCTTCGCGATCTGCGCCGGCTGCACGCCGTGCGCGGCCGCCGCCTCCGCCACGGTGGCGGTACTGCCGGGCTTTTCGAGCAACCCGATGTCGGGGGCGTGCAACGCCAGGAACTGCCGCACGGACTCCAGGCTCATGATCGCGCCCCGCGCCGCGCCGCGGGTTCCTGGCACGGGCATGCGCGACTCATGCCGCCCTGCCCTGTGCCGCCAGCGCGCGCACGAACCCGCCCAAGCGATCCAGGCCCTCGCGCAGTTGCTCGCGCGACGTCGCGTACGACAGGCGCACATGGCGCGCGGCGCCGCTGACGCCGAAGTCGTTGCCCGGCGTCAGCGCCACGTGCGCCTCGCTCAACGCGCGTTCGCAGAAGCTCATCGCATCCAGGCCCGTCGACGACACGTCGATGTACACGTAAAAGGCTCCGTCCGGCTCCACCGGCACGCGCAGCCCGGCCTCGCGCAGGCCGTCCAGCACAAGGCGGCGACGCGCCGCGAACTCGGCGCGCCGCTGTTCGCACACGGCGATCGATGCGGGCTCGAAACAGGCCAGCGCCGCGTGCTGCGCCAGCGTCGACGGGCAGATGTAGTAGTTCTGCGCGAGGCGCTCGACCACCGGCACCATCTGCGGCGGCAGCACGCACCAGCCCAGGCGCCAGCCGGTCATGCCGAAATACTTGGAGAAACTGTTGATCACCACGGCCTCGTCGTCGAACGCCAGCACGCTGGCGGGGGCGCGGCCGCCGGCGTCGCCATCGGCCAGGTCGAGGTAGATCTCGTCGACCACGCGCCAGGCATCGCGTTGCCGCGCGAACTCGCACATGGCGCGCAATTCCTGCGGCGGCGCCGACGTGCCGGTCGGGTTCGACGGCGTGGCGATCATGAGCCCGCGGGTGCGCGCGCTCCAGTGCTCGCGCACCAGCCGGCTGTCGAGCTGAAAGCGCGTCGAGGCGTCGGTCGGCACCAGGCGCACGTCGGCGCCGAAGCCGGCGAGAAACTGCCGGTTGCAGGGATACGACGGGTCGCCGACCAGCACCTCGTCGCCGGGATCGACCAGCGCCGCCGTGACCAGCAGCAGGGCCGCCGAGGCGCCGGCGGTGACGACCACGCGCGACGCATCCACGCGCACGTCGTGGGCGCGCAGGTAGAAGTCGGCGATGGCCTGACGCAGCGCCGGCAATCCGAGCGCCGCGGTGTAGGTCATGCGGGTGTCGCCGGCAACGCGCTGCGCCGCCTGCAACACCGCCGGCGGCGCGCCGAAATCGGGCTCGCCGATGTTGAGCTGGATCACCGTGTGACCGGCAGCCTCCATGGCGGCTGCCCGCTTGCCGAATTCCATCGCAAGAAAGGGTGCGATGGCCTGAGCCCGTGCAGAAAATTTCATGGTGTTCCGCGAAAAAGACCAAGCCGTTTGCGCGCCGCGGCGCCTGCGCCCGAAGGGTTGGTGCAGCATCGGGCGCTGGCCGCACCCCGGATCTTGCGCGGGCGCCCAGCCCGCGCAAGATCCGGCGCACGCCCATCATCCCGATTCTGCACCAACGCGGCCCCCTGGGGTATTTCAACAGCCTGCTCGCAGCACGCCGGGTCAGGCCTCGCGCGCCAGGCGGCGGCGCTGCGCCGGATAGGCCAGCACGACGAACAGCAACAGCGCGCCCAGCGCGCATGCCGCCATGACCAGGCCCATCGAGCGCACGCCGCGTCCATCGTCCAGCCATGCCACCAGCGCCGAGGCGAGCGCGCC
Organism: Pseudomonadota bacterium; assembly: GCA_021815805.1. Classification (GTDB taxonomy): domain Bacteria; phylum Pseudomonadota; class Gammaproteobacteria; order Burkholderiales; family Burkholderiaceae_C; genus Thiomonas_A. The sequence goes on from JAKAZQ010000001.1 coordinate 11,257, forward strand.
GGTGGCCATTTGCGCGAAGCCGAGCGAGGCACCGGCGACGCCGGCGATGTGCGGCATCGGGTGCAGCGCTCCATGCACGGCGTTCGGCGCGCCGAGCCCGTAGGCGAAGGTCACCAGGATCAACAACGGGAGATCCACGCCGAGCGCCGCGGGGCGGCTCCAGTCGAGCGCCAGCAGCAGGCCCGATGCGAGCGTGGCAAGGCCGAGCGCGCAGGCCAGCGGCACATGCCCGGCGACATGGCGGCGCCCGAGTTGCGCGCTGAGACTGGCGCCGCCCACGATGCCCAGCGCGGTCGATGCGAACACCAGGCCGTATTGCGCGGCGGACAGCCCGAGTCCGCGGATCAGCAGCAACGGCGAGCCGGCGACATAGGCGAACAGGCAACCGAACAGCAACGCATTCACCAGGGCGTGGCCGCAGGCCTCGGGGTGGGCCAGCATCTCGCCGTAATGGGCTCCCAGGCGACGCCATTGCAGGGCCCGCGGGTCACGCCGGCCCAGGCTCTCGGCGAGCCCGCGCCACGCCGCCAGCGTGACCAGCACGCCGAAGGCCGTCAGCACACCGTAGATCCCGCGCCAGGAGCCGAGCCGCAGCACCCAGGCGCCGATCGACGGCGCGACGATCGGCGCCAGCGCGCGGATCAGGTTCAGCGTGGAAAGCCGGCTGCGCGCGGCGGCGCCGTCGAACAGGTCGCGCATGATCGCCAGCACCACCACCATGCCGGCGCCGGCGCCGCAGCCGGCGACAAGGCGTGCGCAGAGCAGGCTGCCGATGCCCGGCGCGAACGTGCAACCGGCGCTGCCGATGCTGAACAACAGGCAGCCGGCGAGCACCACGGGTCGCCTGCCGAGTCGGTCGGACAAGGGCCCGAAGCCGAGTTGCGCAAGCCCGAACCCGGCCAGGAACACACTCAGCGTGAAGGTGGCGTCGCGCGGTGCCACGCGCAGCGCGCGCGCGATGTCGGGCAGCGCCGGCAGCGCCATGTCGATCGACAACGCGGCCATCGCGCCCATCGCACCGAGCAGCGCCACGAGCAGCGCAGAGGCGGGAGACAGACGACGCATGGCGTACGGATTCTAGGAGCCTGGGCGCGCGGGGCAGGTGCGGGGCAGGTGCGGGGCAGGTGCGGGGCAGGTGCGGGGCAGGCGCGGCGCAGGCGCGGCGCGGCGCGGCAGTCCGGCGCCACGCTGACTACACTTCGGGCTGCGGATGCAGCGAGCCGACCCATTCCAGGCTTTGCCGACGGCCGCCTCCGAAGCCCGACCCCATGCGCTTGACCCCTGCCCCGTTTGTTGTTGCGCGCGATCGCTTCGAGGCGGCCCGGCGCCTGCCGCAGCTGCCGCCGGACGATCCGGCGCACCGCCTGCATGGCCACGGCTTCGAGGTCGGCGTGCGCGTGCCGCGCGAGCACGCACCGGGAGCCGAAGGCGTACAGGTACAGGCCCTGCGCGAGCAGCTCGCGGACGCGCTGCAGCCGCTGCGCCACCGCGATCTCAACGAGTTGCTGGAGCAGCCGGACGACACCGCGCTGGCGCGCTGGCTGGGGGATCGACTCGGCCGCGCCGGCACCCATGCCGAGCTGCGCCTGCACAGCACGCCGACGCAAGGCGTGGTGGGCAGCGCGCGCGACGGATTCTGCGGCCTGCGCCGGCATCGCTTCCAGGCCGCGCACTTCCTGCCCAACGTCGCGCCGGGCCACAAGTGCGGACGCATGCACGGGCACGGCTTCGAGGTCGAACTGCGCGCGACGCAGCTCGACTACGCGTCGCTGGACGAGCACTGGCGCCCTGTCGCGGCACGGCTGGACCACACCCTGCTCAACGACATCGACGGTCTCGAGAACCCCACCAGCGAGTTGCTGGCGGCCTGGATCTGGCGCGCCATGCGCCCCGCGCTGCCGTCGCTGCAAGCGGTCTCGGTGTTCGAGACCGGATCCTCCGGGGCGCGTTTCGACGGCGAGCGCTTCCGCATCTGGAAGGAGTTCGGGCTCGACAGCGCGGTGCGGGTGCGGCGCGCGCCCGCCGGCAGCCCGCAGGCGCGTCTGCACGGGCAGACCTTCCGCCTGCGCCTGGCGCTGCAGGCGCCGCTGCACCAGGTGCTCGGCTGGGTGGTCGACTTCGGCGATGTCAAAGCCCTGTTCCGCCCCTTGTTCGAACGTCTCGACCACCAGCCCCTGTACGAGATCGAGGGGCTTGCCGACACCGATACCGCGAGCCTCGCCGACTGGGTGTTCGCATCCTGCCGCCAGCACCTGCCGCAGCTTTGCGCGGTACGCCTGCTGGAGGCCGACGGCTGCGGTGCCGAGATCGGCGCCGCGTCCTGACGACCCTACGCCGGAGCCTTGCACCATGCACGACAACGACGAGCTTCCCGAGAACCTGCCCCCGAGCCCCTGCGTGGGCATCTGCTCGGCAGGCTTCGACGACACCTGCCGCGGCTGCGGACGCACGCTGCAGGAGATCTCGGAGTGGCTGTTCATGAGCGACGCGCAACGCCGGGCGGTCTGGCGTCGCGTGCTGGCGCAGGGCTGGACGCCGCGCCGCAACGCGCGCCGCGCCTGAGCGCCCGGCCGCGGCGGCGGGGTGCACCCGGCAGCACGCCGCCGGACACCGACGCGCCGCCGCGGGTCGCGCCGGATCCTGCACGAGCCCCCGGAAACGCCGGTGCGCCTGTGCAAGACTTCGCCCGAGCGCGCATCCGAGCTGTCACCCGACGCGCCCCACAGGAGACCACCATGGACCAACCCACCCTCGATCTGCTGCGTCGCACGCGCACGCGCGGCCGCCAGCCGCTGTCCGGCCTGAGCGTGCAGCAGGCGCGCAGTTTCCCCAGCTGGTACGAGCTGCTGTTCGGGCCGGCCCCCGAACTGGCACTCATGCGCGACGTGCGCATCGCCACCGCCGACGGCGCATCGCTGCACGCGCGCCTGTATGCCGACGATGCCCGGGCCGACAGCCTGGTGGTGTATTTCCACGGCGGCGGCTGGGTGCTCGGATCGGTGGCGGCCTTCGAGCCGTGCACGGCGCTGCTCGCGCAGCGCACCGGCGCGGCGTTGCTGTCGGTGGATTACCGCCTGGCGCCCGAGCACCCGTTCCCGACCCCCGTGCTCGATGCCGAGGCGGCGCTGGAGTTCGCCGCCGCGCATGCCGAGCAGTGGCTCGGTCGCCCGCTGCGACGCCTGGTGGCGATGGGCGACAGCGCCGGAGCCACGCTGGCCACGGTGGCCACGCGGCGGCTCGCACGGCGTGCCGGCGCGCGCGCGCCCGACCTGCAGGTGCTGGTCTATCCGGTGACCGATGCCGGCTTCGACACCCCCAGCTACCGGGAATTCGCCGAAGGCCACCTGCTCGGCGCCGACGACATGCGATGGTTCTGGGATCACTACTGCCCCGACGCCGCGCGCCGCGCCGACCCCGACGCCTCGCCGCTGCGCGAGCCCGACCTGTCGGGCCTGCCGCCGACGCTGCTGTACACCGCCGAGCTGGATCCGCTGCGCGACGAGGGCGAGGCCTACGCGCGGCGCCTGCAGCAGGCCGGCGTGGACTGCCGCATGGTGCGCTGCCCGGGCGTGCTGCACAGCTTCATGGCCATGGCCAGGGTGCTGCCGCTGGCGGGCCAGGCCTTCGACACCGTGTGCGCCGACCTGCGCGAGCGCCTGGCCTGAGCGGACACCGCGGGGCGACTCCGTGAAATTCTTCACATGAATGCAGGTTTTGTGATGTAGCGCACGACCATCGGCTCCCGATCCCCGGGGAGAATCGGCCCGGCATGTCCTGGCGCCGCCTTTCGCGGCGGCAGCCACGCCAGTCCCGGGAGCCGCCATGGAACTTCTGCTCGATGCCCTGCAGTTCAGTGACGAGGAAGCCGTCGCGCTGCAGCAGCACGCCGCGGCGCTGTTGCGGCAGGCGAACCACGCGCGCGACGCCTTCGCGCGCCAGGCGCAGGCCATGCGGACCGACGGCGAACTGCTGGCGTCGCTGGACGACACCGCGCTGCACCAACTGCTGGCGCTGCGCAGCGCGCACTACACGGAACTGCTGGACGCGCATGAAGACCCGCGCCTGCCGCAGCGCATGCTCGAGGCCGGCGAATCGTTCCATCGCTGGGGGCTCCCCCCGCTGTGGATCATGACCATGTCCTCGGGTTTCGCGGCGCAGTTCGAGTCCTATGCCGGCGCGCTGCCGCTGGCCGAACGTCGCCCGCTGATGGGTGCGCTGTACAAACGCCTTCGCCGCGACGAGGCCTGGCAGGTCGAGGGTTGGCGGCGCTGCGCCGCGCGCAGCCGCGCAGCGCCGGCGCGCAGCCCGCTGCGCGATCCGCTGACCGGGCTGCTCAACGCCGCCGCGCTCGACGAGATGCTGCCGCAGGCGCTGGAACGCTCGCGCCGGCGCCATCTCAAGGTGGCCGTGGCGGTGCTCGACTTCGACGGCTTCGAACAGCTCAACGAGCAGCATGGGCGAGCCTGCGGCGACGCCGTGCTGCGCGAGTTCGCGCAGCGTCTGGTGCGCGCGCTGCGCAAGACCGACCTCGTGGTGCGCAGCGGCGACGACGAGTTCGTGCTCGTGCTCGAGGACCTGCACGGCATGCACAACATCGCGGCGCTGCTCGAGCGCCTGCAGCTCGACTTCGACGTGCCCTACGCGCTGTCCGAGGCGCTGTTCTGGCAATGCCCGATCAGCATGGGCGTGACCTTGTTCCCGGACGACGAGGCGGATGCCGCGGATCTGCTGCTGCACGCGCGCTGCGCCATGCAGCAGGTCAAGGCGACCAAGGCGCAACGCGAATTCTTCTGGGGCGTGTACCAGCGCTGAGCTGCGGGAATACGGCGCGCTGGCGCGGCGGCTTCCGCGCTTGCGGCTGCCGGCGGTATCCGCCGGATGCGTGCCGGCCCACGCCGGCATGAGTACACTGGGACTCACGGCGCATGCAGCGCCGTCCAAGACCACTACAAGAGCCGGTCTCGACGTCGCGGCGTCTGCCGCGGCGACCGGACCAGGTTGAACACGGAGCCAGCAGTCCCATGAACGCCATCCCCCAGGCCACCGGGGCGGGTCAGGTGCCCGCCTATGTGCGCAACGCCAAGCTGATCGACTGGGTCGCCCGCATCGCCCGCCTCACGCAAGCCGCGAGCGTGCACTGGTGCGACGGCAGCCAGGAAGAGTACGACCGACTGTGCCAGCAGCTGGTCGACGCCGGAACCTTCAAGCGCCTGGATCCGCAGCGCCGGCCCAACAGCTATCTCGCCTGCTCCGATCCGTCCGACGTGGCGCGCGTCGAGGATCGCACCTTCATCTGCAGCGTGCGGCGCGAGGATGCCGGCCCCACCAACAACTGGGTGGATCCGCAGCAGATGCGCGAACGCCTGCAGACCGGCGACAAGGCGCTGTTCCGCGGCGCGATGCGCGGGCGCACGCTGTACGTGATCCCCTTCAGCATGGGCCCGCTGGGCTCGCCGATTTCACACATCGGCGTGGAACTGTCGGACTCGCCGTATGTCGCGGTCAACATGCGCCTGATGACCCGCATGGGGCGCGCGGTGGTCGACCTGCTCGGCAGCGACGGCGACTTCGTGCCCTGCGTGCACAGCGTGGGCGCGCCGCTCGAGCCCGGCCAGGCCGACGTGGCGTGGCCGTGCAACGCCGAGCACAAGTACATCGTGCACTACCCGGAGACCTCCGAGATCTGGTCCTACGGATCCGGCTACGGCGGCAACGCGCTGCTCGGCAAGAAATGCTTCGCGCTGCGCATCGCCTCGCGCATGGGGCGCGACCAGGGCTGGCTGGCCGAGCACATGCTGATCCTCGGCGTGACCACGCCCGCCGGACGCAAGTACCACGTCGCGGCGGCGTTCCCGAGCGCCTGCGGCAAGACCAACTTCGCCATGCTCATCCCGCCGGCGTCGCTGCCCGGCTGGAACATCACGACCATCGGCGACGACATCGCCTGGATCAAGCCCGGAGCCGACGGGCGCATGTACGCGATCAACCCGGAGGCCGGCTATTTCGGCGTGGCGCCGGGCACGAATTTCGAGACCAACCCGAACTGCATGCGCTCGCTGGCGCGCGACGTGATCTTCACCAACGTCGCGCTCACCGACGATGGCGACGTGTGGTGGGAGGGCATGGGCCCGGCGCCGGCCCACGCCATCGACTGGAAAGGCCAGGACTGGACGCCGGAGATCGCCGCCGCCACCGGCGCCAAGGCGGCGCACCCGAATGCGCGGTTCACCGTGGCGGCGACCAACAACCCGGCCATCGATCCGGCCTGGGACGACCCGGCCGGCGTGCCCATCGACGCCTTCGTGTTCGGCGGGCGGCGCTCGACCACGGTGCCGCTGGTGACCGAGGCGCGCAACTGGCTGGAGGGCGTCTACATGGCCGCCACCATGGGCTCGGAGACCACCGCGGCGGCCGTCGGCCAGCAGGGCGTGGTGCGCCGCGACCCGTTCGCGATGCTGCCCTTCTGCGGCTACAACATGGGCGACTACTTCCGCCACTGGGTGGACATCGAGCACAAGCTGCAGGGCCAGGGCTCGCGCCTGCCGCGCATCTTCTGCGTCAACTGGTTCCGCAAAGGCGCCGACGGGCGTTTCGTGTGGCCCGGGTACGGCGAGAACGCGCGCGTGCTCAAGTGGATGATCGAGCGCATCGAGGGCAGCGCGCAGGGCGAAGGCCACTTTTTCGGCATCAGCCCGCGCTTCGAGGACCTGGACTGGAGCGGACTCGACTTCGGGGCCGACAGGTTCGCCACGGTGATCGACGCCAGCCGCGACGAATGGCAGGCCGAGCTGGCCCTGCACGATGAGCTGTTCGCCCGCCTCGACCCGCGCGTGCCGGACGAACTCAAGGCGACCCGCGCCGCGCTGCAGGCGGCGCTGCGCGGCTGAGCCGCGCGCGACGCCGCCGGATGCCCCGACCGGCGTCGCGCTCAGGGCTCGGGAATGCGCCGCGCCAGCGCGAAGTAGGCGCGATACGGCAGCAGGCGCAGCAGCCGCAGCCACAGCGTGAAGCGCCGCGGGAAATGGATGTCGAACTGCCCGCGCCGCAGACCGCGCAGGATGCGCTGCGCGGCCTGCGCCGGTTGCATCAGCGCCGGCATGCGAAAGCGGTTCTGCGCCGTCAGCGGGGTCTCCACGAAGCCGGGATTGACCACGCTGACGCCGATCCCGAGATCGTGCAGGTCGAGGTACAGGGTCTCGGCCAGGCTGATCAGCGCGGCCTTGGTCGGCCCGTAGGCCAGCGCCTGCGGCAGGCCGCGCCAGCCGGCGACGCTGGAGACCAGCAGCAGGTGCCCGCGGCGCTGGCGCAGCAGCAACGGCAACACCGCATCCAGCGCGTGCAAGGCGCCGCGGTAGTTGATGTCGTCGTGGCGCAGCGCGGCCTCGAGGTCGAACGCCGTGGCGCGCTGCGGCTGGTAGGTTCCGGCGCAGTAGACGAACATGTCGAGCCCGCCGAAGGCCTGCTGCACGCGCGCTGCCGCGTCGCTCAGCGCGCCACGCTCGCGCACGTCCAGCGGCAGCAGCAGGTCGCCCTGCAGGCCTTGCGCGCTGCGCGCCGAGACGGCGACCAGCGCGCCCTCCAGGCGCAACGCCTGCGCCAGCGCGGCGCCGATGCCGCTGGAGGCGCCGACCACCCACACGCGCAGGCCGCGCCAGGAAACCAGCGGAGGGTTGAGCGTCGGCATCAGATGGGGCGGGCGGCGCAGCCCGCGGCCACGCCGGCATGCATCGCGGGCAGCGCAGTCATGGCTTGCCGAAGCTGATGAACAGGCTGCCCACGCGCACGCCGAACTTGCGCATCTCGGTGCGATTGATCAGCAGGCGCTCGCCGAGCAGGTACATGCGGTCGTCCATGCGCAGGTGGAACACGCGCCCGCCCACCGGCACGGCGAGCACGTAGTTCCAGCGCAGTTCATGGCCTTGCGCAACGCCGCGCGCCGTGCCGACGACGTCGCCGGCGCTCGCCTCGTACGCGCGCACGCCGTCGCGCTCGGGCAGCCGGCGCAGGCTCCAGGTGCGCTGCTGGCGCTCACCGTCGTCGAACAGGAACTCCTCGCGCAGGCGCCCCCAGTCTCCGGCCCACTGGCCCTGCATGTCGACGTGAAAGCGCCGACGCACGCGCCCGCGCCGATCGAGCAGCACGCCGTCGGCCCACAACTCTCCGTTGAAGTACTCCTCCAGGCGCAGCTGGCGTTCGAGCAGCGCGCCGTCGGCCGCGGACTGCGGCGGCAGCGCGGCCGCGCTGGCCGGTTCGTCGCCGGGCAGCGCGGACTCCGGCCCGAGCGTGTCGACTTCGGTGTCGGGGGGCAATTCGAAGGCGGCGGGCTTGCTGGACATCATGGCGCGGGCAGGTTGGACGGCAGCGAACGGGGCACATGGCTGACGCGTTGCCGCGGCGGCGCCGGCTTGGCGAACCACGGTACGCGCTTGCGCCACAGCCGAAGCGCCTGCCAGTGGATGCGCCACACCACGCCGAGGGTCAGGAAGGGCTGCGCGAACAGCGCGCGGCGCACGCTCGACGCGCTGAGCTCCTGCAGCGTACCGCTGATGCTGGTGAGCAGCAGCGGGCCTTCGGCGTCGTGGTGGTCGACGCGCGCCACCCAGCGCCCGCCGCCCGCGGCGTCGCAACACACGCGCGCGAAGCGAAAGCGGTAGCTGCCGTGCACACGACAGAACGGCGAGACGTGAAACACCTTGGACGCGCAGGTGGTCTCGCCCCACAGCAGTTCGCTGCGACCCGCGGCAGGCTCCAGCAGGTAGACGTGGCGCTCGCCGAAGGTGTTGTTGACCTCGGCCAGCACGACGCGCAGCGAGCCGTCGCGGCGATGCCCGAACCAGAAGCTCACCGGCTTGAACACATACCCCAGCACGCGCGGAAAGGTCTGCAGCCAGATCTCGCCGTCCACGTCGTCGATGCCATGCGCGCGCAGCACGCCCTCGGCCCAGGCCAGGGCATCGTCGCCGCCATCGCCGTGGTCACGCGGGTCGAAGCCGACCAGCGCGCGGCGCCGCCGCGGCAGCGGCAGCAGCCCGGGGTCGCGGCGCAGCGCGCGCATCGGCAGCATGACAAAAAACACCGGATAGCGAAAGGCATTCTCGGCCGGGCGCAGCCGGCGGTGCAGCACGCTGCCGCGGCCGAGCAGCGGACGCGCGACGGCGCTGTCGCCGAGGCCGGGAGCGAAAGCCTGCCGCTGCGCCATGGCCTGCCGCTCAGGCCGCGCGCGGCCAGGGCTGCGCGCCGGCCATGCGCTGCAGCAGCGCATCGGCGGCGGCGTAGCCGGCGCGCAGGCCGTCCTCGTGGAAGCCGTGGCCGCACCACGCGCCGCAGAACCAGGTGTTGCCAACTCCCTGCAACTGCGGCACGCGGGCCTGCGCCTGGATCGCCGCGGCGTCGAATACCGGATGGGCGTAGTCGATCTCGCGCAGCACGCTTCGCGTCGCGGGTTCGCGCAAGGGATTGAGGGACACGATCACCGGAGTGCGTACGCCCAGCGGTTGCAGGCGGTTGATCAGGTAGTGTACGCACACTTCACGGGTCGCGGCGCTGCCCGGGCCGCTTTCGTAATTCCAGGCCGCCCAGGCCCGCTGCGCGCGCGGCAGCAGCGCCTCGTCGAGATGCAGCACGGCGCGGTTGCGCTGGTACGCGATGGACGACAGCACCGAGCGCTCCGCCGGCGTCGGCTGTTCGAGCAGCGCCAGCGCCTGGTCGCTGTGGCAGGCCAGCACGGCGTGGTCGAAATGCTCGCGCGCGCCGTCGAGCAGCAGTTCCACGCCGTTGCCGACTCGCCGCAGCGCGCGCACCGGCGTGCGCAGGCGCTTGTCGGGCAGGCCGTGCAGCACGCGCCGCACGTAACGTCTCGACCCGCCGCGAACGGTCAGCCACTGCGGTCGTCCGCTCCACTGCAGCAGCGCGTGGTTGTGACAGAAGCGCGCCATGGTGCGCATCGGGAACTCCAGCATGCTGGCCGTCGGGCAGGACCAGATGCAGGCGGCCATCGGCAGGAAATACCCGTCGCGGAATTCCTCGCTGTAGCCGCCGTCGCGCAGGAAACTGCCCACGCTCGGGCCGGCAGCGTCGTCGCGCTGCGCACTCAGCGCGAGCGCGGTGGCCTCGCGGTTGAAGCGCAGGATGTCGCGGAGCATGCGCCAGAAGCCGGGCCGCAGGGCGTTGCGGCGCTGCGCGAACAGGCCGCCGAGATCGCTGCCGGCCCACTCCAGACGTGCTCCTCCGGGGAGTTGTCCCTGCACGGAGAAACTCATCTGTGCCGGCGCCAGTTCGATGTCGAGTTCGTCGAACAGCGCCAGCAGGCCCGGGTAGGTGCGGGGATTGAGCACCAGGAAGCCGGTGTCGACCGGCACCTGCCGGCCCTCCAGTTCGACATCCACGGTGTGCGCGTGGCCCCCGAAATGCCCCGCCGCCTCGAACAGTGTCACGTCGGCGGCGTCGCGCAGGCGCCACGCGGCGGCGAGCCCGGCAATGCCGGAGCCGATCACCGCCACGCGCGGCCGGCGAGCGGGGTCAGGCGCGACCATGGCCGAATTCGATGCGGGCGTACGCCGAGTGGTTGTGGATCGACTCGAAATTCTCCGACTCGACGCTGAACGCGGCGACCCGCGGATCCTCCTGCAGCGCGAGCGCGACGTCGCGCACCAGGTCCTCGACGAACTTGGGATTCTCGTACGCGCGTTCGGTCACGTACTTTTCGTCTGGGCGCTTGAGCAGGCCCCACAACTCGCAGGAGGCGGCGGTCTCGGCGACACGGATCAACTCCTCGAGCGCCATGTCCTGAACCAGTTCGACCTCAAGCGTGAGATGCGAGCGCTGGTTGTGCGCGCCGTAGTCGGAGATCTCGCGCGAGCACGGGCACAGGCTGGTCACCGGAACCTGCACCGTCTGGCGCACCTGGGCCGGCTCGTCGATGCGGCCGCGAACCTGCCACACCACCTCGTAGTCGAGCAGGCTGTGCACCCCCGACACCGGCGCCCGCTTGTTGACGAAGTACGGAAAGCGCAGGGTGATCTCCCCCTCGTCGGCGCCCAGCCGCACCAGCATATCCTGCAGCAGGGCGCGCAGCCCCGGCAGGTCTAGCGGCGTGTCGGCATGCGCCTGCAGCAGTTCGACGAAGCGCGACATGTGCGTGCCCTTCACGTCCGCCGGCAAGGCCACGTAGAGGTCGATGACCGCCACGCTGGACTGCACCTGACCCTGGACGCCGGCGATGCGCAGCGGATGGCGCACGGACTTCACCCCCACCCGCTGGATGGGCAGGCGTCGAGTGTCCGGAATGGACTGCACATCGGGAAGCGCGGCGGGGGCTTTGAGAAATGCTTCTGGAGCGTTCATGTCTTGTTCCTTCGGGGGATCCAGGGAGGACCGCGCAACGAGCGGCAGCCAACATGAACAATCATCCTCTTTGTCCAAGACAAACGCAAATCTTTTGATTTTTTTGTCCAGGACAACGATAGGGTTTTGTCGATGCGACCAGAACCCGGCTAACATCGTGAAATAGAGAGAGAGAGCGCGCGCACGCGTGGCCCGACATGTCCCACTCCCCCACCCATCCCGATTCGCAGTCCGACGCCGAGGTCTCCGCCGACTCGTCGCAGGCCGATTCTGTCCAGGGCTTGAGCATCGCGGCGGTGGAGCGCGATACCGGGCTTCCCAAGGATACGCTGCGTGTCTGGGAACGCCGCTACGGTTTCCCGCGGCCGCTGCGCAATGCGCTCGACGAACGCCTCTATCCCCCCGAGCAGGTGCACAAGCTGCAACTGCTGCAGCGCCTGGTCATGCTGGGGCACCGCCCGGGACGCATCGCGGGGCTGTCGCGCGAGGAACTCGCCGCGATGATCGCGCGGCACGGCGCGCAGGCGCCGGCCCCGGAGCCGGAAACCACCGAACTCGGCCCGTTCCTGGCCCTGCTGCGCCAGCATGACATCGAGCGCCTGCGGCGCGAGTTGCAGCAGGCGCAACTGCGCCTCGGCCTGGCGCGCTTCGTCACCGAGGTGGTGGCGCCGCTGACCACCGAGGTCGGTGCGTCCTGGATGCGTGGCGAGTTGCAGATCTTCGAGGAGCACCAGTTCTCGGAAATCGTGCACCGCGTGCTGCGCAACGGCATCGCATCGATCCCCGCGCTCGAGAATGCCGGCTGGGTGCGCCCGCGCGTGCTGCTCACCACGATCCCGCAGGAGCCGCACGGCCTCGGCCTGCTGATGGTCGAGGCCATGCTCGCGCTGGAGGGCTGCCGCTGCGTATCGCTGGGGGTGCAGACCCCGCTGCCCGACATGCTGATGGCGGTGCAGGCGCATCGCGCGGACATCCTGCTGCTCAGCTTCAGTCCGGTGCCCACGCGCACCCAGGTGCTCGACGCCATCGCTGCGCTGCGCGTGGCCTTGCCGTCGACCGTGGAGATCTGGGCCGGCGGATCGTCGCCGGCGCTCGATCGTGTCGGCGACGGCGTACGCGTGATCCGCATGCTGCAGGCGCTGGCGCCGCAGCTCGCGGCGTGGCGCGCGTCGCACGGCGTGCGCTGACGCACGAATCGGCGCTGCGCCATGGCGCAGCGCCCGCAGGCTTCCTATACTGGGCCGGCAGATCGCGGCTCGCCCGGCTGCGCGCCGGGCAGGCGCCATACGGTCGAACAGCCGCTCCAGCCCACGACCAGGAGGACGACGTGTTTCCCGAATACCGCGACCTGATTTCCAAGCTCAAGTCCGTCGATGCGCATTTCGCCCGGCTGTTCGAGCGCCACAACGAACTGGATCAACGCATCCGCAACCTCGAGGACGGCATCGAGAGCGGCGATGCCGTGAGCATCGAGACCCTCAAGAAGCACAAACTCAAGCTCAAGGACGAGCTGTACCTCATGTTGCGCAAGGCCGCCGCCTGAGCCGTCCGCGTCGCCGGTGAATCCGCTACAGGTAGCGGCCCGGCTCCTGCAGGCCCCAGGCTTGCGGATCCTCGAGCCCGGCGATGCGCTGGTCGCAGCCGGGAGCGGCGAGATCGATCAGGCGCGGCGTGACGGCGGCGCGGGTCCGCGCATCCATCAGAACCCTCACCTGCGGCTGCAGCAGCGAGTCGGCCCCCTGTTCGACCACCACCCCGAGCAGGCCCGACTCCAGGCGCACGAAACTGCCCACCGGGTAGATGCCGATGCTTTTCACGAAATGCTGGAAGACCTGCCGATCGAAATGGGTGCCGGCACGCTGCGCCATGCGACGCAGCGAAAGCCCCGGATCCCATCCCGGCTTGTACGACCGATTCGACGTGATGGCGTCGTACACGTCGCACACCGCCGCCATGCGCGCCATGGTCGAGATGCGCTCGGACGGCGCACCATGCGGATACCCGCTGCCGTCCATTTTCTCGTGGTGGTTCAGACACACGTCGAGCACCGCCGGCGCCAGGCCGCCGAGGCGTTGCAGCAGTTCATGACCACGTTCGGGGTGGGTACGCACGATCTGCAACTCGGCGGCATCGAGCTTGCCCGGCTTGTTGATGATGTGCGCCGGAATCAGCGCCTTGCCCACGTCGTGCAGCATCCCGGCCATGCCGGCATCCCGCGTCTGGCGAGCGTCCAGGCCCATCTGGCGCGCCAGTGCGATCATGAGCGCGCATACGGCGACCGAGTGCATGTAGGTGTACTCGTCGGCCAGCTTCAGGCGGGCCACGCTGAGCAGTGCCCACGGGTTGCGCTGCACGGATTCGGAGATCTGCTCGACCAGGTCGTCGGCGCCGGCGGTGTCGATGGCACGCCCCAGGCGTGCCTGCTCGAACATCGATCGCAGCACGGGGCGCGAGCTGTCGTAGATGCGCCGCGCCTGCACCACCTCGTCTCCCATGGGTACGCGCTGCGGCGCGGCAGCGGAAGCCGGCACGGAAGCCGGCACGGAAGCCGGCACGGAAGCGGACACGGAAGCGGGCTGCAACGCTTGCGCGGCGGCCGCCTCGACCGGCTGCGCGGGTTGCGCCGCGGCCGGCGTGCGCTGCGGCTCGGCGGCCGCATGCACCGGCTCGGCGCTCGGGGCGAGGCCCTTGTCGAGGTCGATCCAGACCTCGTCCACGCCGCTGTCGCAGATGGCCTCGATTTCCTGCTCGCGCCGGATCAGGAACGAACCGCGCCAGAATGGGTGCTGCAACCACGATCCACCCAGGCGCTCGACGTACATGCCCATACGCAACTGCTGGGGAAGAATTTTCTGGAGCATGGTGACGGGAGACTGGACAACGACGACACTCACGCTCGTCTTGCGTTCAAATCGTAAACCACCGCCCGGGCCGGGCCGCGTGAAGGATTTCACGCACCCGGCGCGCCCCACGTGCCCTGCACGCCCGCAACCGCTGGATCGCCGATGAAAGCTCTGGCCAGCCTCAGCCGCGTCGTCTTCAGCCGCTACTTCACGAGCGGCCTGATCTCGGCCAGCGGCACGCTGGCGCTGGGCCTGGCCGGACACGCCATCGGAGGCATGAGCATGGCGCTGAGCCTGGCCAGCGGCGCGCTCATGGTGTCGTTCGCCGACAACCCGGCGCCGGTGGGCGTGAAACTGGTCGAGCTGCTGTTCGCATCGTGCGCCGGAACCCTGTGCTTCGCCGCCGTGTGGGGCGCCGACGCCCGGCCCGCGCTGCAACTGCTGGCGGTGCCGCTGCTCGGCTTTCTCGCCGGGCTGGTGAGCCTGTGGGGCAAGCGGGCCGTGGCGATCGCGTTCAGCCTGCTGTTCATCACCATCATCACGCTGGGCATCCCGGCGCCGCGCAACGTCGCGCAATGGGCCTCCGGCAGCGCGCTGGTGCTGCTCGGCGCGCTGCTCTACACGGCCTACGCGCTGCTGCTCGGGCGGGCGCTGCGCGGGCGCACCAAGCAACAGGCGCTGGCCGAGCTGGTCGACGCGCTCAGCGCCTACATGCGCGGCCTGGCGGCGCTGCACGAAGGCGGCACGGCGCATCGCGCCGCGGATCCGCAGGCGGAGGCGGCGGCGCTGCAGGGGCGCGTCAACGATGCCCTGCAGGAGGCGCGCGATCTCGTGCTGCGCGAGGGCCAGGCGCCGCGCGATGCGTTGTGGACCCACATGCTGCTGCTGGCGCTCGACCTGTTCGAGGCCGAGCTGGCCGCGCAGACCGACGCCGCACCCTTGCGCGACAGTTTCGACGGCAGCGACATTCCCGACGCCCTCGCCGCCGGCATGCGCAGCGCGGCCGAGGCCCTGGACGCGCTCGCGCTGGGGCTGCTGCACGACACCGACGTCAGCCTGCGCCCGCCGCTGCCGCAGCGCTGGGATGCCGTACAGCAAAGCGCCGACGCATGGCTGGGCGGGGCCGCGCACCCGCGCCTGGCGCAGGCGCGCGACCAGATCGAGGCACAACTGCGCAACCTGCGCCAGGCCGATCGCCTGATCGGCCGGCTGCACGCTGCCTACGGCACGCGCCAGGCGCCCCCGCCATTCCCCGAACTGCCGGACGCGCGCGTGTTCGTCAGCGCCTGGCACTACGACCCGCGCCAGGCGCTGTCGCACCTGCGCCTGGAGTCTCCGGTGTTTCGCCATGCGGTACGCCTGGCGCTTGCGCTGGGCTGCGCGCTGCTGCTGGCCCGCCTGTTGTTCGCGCACCTCGAGTACGACTACTGGATCGCGCTGACCATCGCGGTGATCCTGCGCCCGAACTACGGCGTGACGCGCCAGCGCATCCGCGATCGCGTGCTCGGCACGGTGGTCGGCTGCGTGCTGGTGGCCGCCTTCCTAGGCCTGCAACCGGGCCTGGGCTGGATGCTCGCGGCACTGTTCCTGGCGGTGGCGCTGGCGCGCACCTTCGTCACTACCCACTACCGCTTCACGGCCATGGCCGGCAGCGTGCTGGCGCTGCTGCTGGCGCACCTGCTGCACGGCAATACGCCGTTCCTGGTGCAGCAGCGTCTGCTCGACACCGTCATGGGCGCGGCGCTGGCATGGGCGTTCAGCCACGTGCTTCCGCGCTGGGAGTACCAGGATGCGCCGCGCCAGCTCGGCTCGCTGCTGCAGGCACTGCAAGCCTATGCCGAGGTCGTGCTGGCCGACGGACCGCTGCCGGAGCGCACCTTCCGCATCGCGCGCAAGCGCCTGTTCGACGCACTCGCCGCGGTCACCGGGCTGTACCGCCGCATGCTCGAGGAGCCGCCGGCGCGACGCCGTGCGCCACAGGAGCTGGCGCAGCTGATCACGCACGCCTACCTGCTGGCGGCGCACCTGGCGTCGCTGCGCCTGCTGCGTGCCCAGTCTGCGGCCGCGGACACTGCGGCGCGGGAGGTGCACGAGGCCGTCGCGGCGAGCCGCGAACTGGTGCTGGTCGCGTTGCGGGCAGACGCCGGCACGGCGCCGCCGTTGTCCGGCGTCGGGCGCGCCGCCGGTGACCCGGTCCAGGCACGCCTGGCGCAGATCGCAGGCGAGGCGGCGCGCATCGGGCAGATTCGCGAACGCATGCGGCGCGAACTGCCGCTGCCGCCGGCGCACCCCGATGCCGCGGGCTGAACCGCGCGCCATCGCGCAGGTGCCAGACCGGGTGACGCGCGGCGGCGTCGCCGCGCGGGTCCGCGCTGCCGCCTGCACGGCTGCCTGCGCGACGGCCCACGCGGCGCCGCCGGTGTCTGGCGCCGCGCCCGAGCTGTCGCACCGGCTGGTCGGCGGCACGTCCCGGCATTGCGTGGTGCGCGGCGACACCCTGCTGTCGATCGCGGCGCGCCAGGGCGAGCCGTTGTCGCGCCTGCTGCGCGACAACGCCATGCTGGCGGGCTCGGTGCTGCGCCCGGGGCGTTGCCTGAAGATCGACAACCGCCACGTCGTGCCATGCCCGTGGGCCGGCGACAGCGTGCTCGTCAACGTACCCCAGCGCATGCTGTTCCTGTGGCGTGACGGCAGCCTCGCGGCCGCCTACCCCGCCGCTGTCGGACGCCGCGACCGCCCGACACCGCTCGGGGTGTTCCGCGTCGTGCAGCGCCAGCGCGACCCGGTGTGGCACGTTCCGCAGTCCATCCGCCGGGAAATGCAGCGCGACGGCGCGCCGGCGCCACGCGATATCCCGAGCGGCTCTGACAACCCGTTGGGACATGCCTGGATCGGGCTGAGCGTGCCCGGCTACGGCATCCACGGCACCAACGCAGCGTCCAGCATCTACAGCTTTGGCACCCACGGCTGCGTGCGCCTCGAGGATGAGCAGGCCGGCGCGACCCTGCAGGCATTGCGCGTCGGTGCGCAGGCGCGCATCGTGTACCGGACATGGCTGCTGGCGCAACTGGCCGACGGCAGTCTCTGGCTCGAAGCCGACCCCGATCCGTATCGCCGCGACCACCCGGGTCGCAGCCTGCAAGCCCTGCGCCGGCTGGCGCTGCGCCATGACCTGCTGCAGCGCATCGACTGGCCGCGCGCGCGCGATCCTGGCGCGTCGCGTCGGGCTGGCCGAGTTGGTGTCGGCGCCGCCTGCCGTCCCGCAAGCCGCGCAAGCCGGGCCCCGCTGAAGCCGCGGCCCGCAGTGCCGCAGCGGCCGCACCGCCCAGAGGGATGTCCGCCACGACGTAGCATGCGCTGCTGCCCCGTCGCTGCCCCGTCGCTGCCCACTCGCACACCCCGGCACACCCCGGAGCCCTCGCCCTCGGCATGCCCACCGCCTTCGCTGCCACCTGTACCGCGCGGCGGCGCCTGCTCGGCGCCGCCGCCGCCGCCGTGCTGGCCGGCGCCGTGCCGGCCAGCGCCCGCGCGATGCCGGCGCTGCGGCGCGGCGAGCCGGCGACCCGCAGCCTGGCGTTCCACAACCTGCACACCGGCGAATCCCTGCACACCCTGTATTGGGAGCAGGGGCGCTATCTCGAGCAGCCGCTGCACGATATCGCTCACCTGCTGCGCGACTTCCGCAACGGCGAGGTGCAGCCGATCGACGTCGGCCTGCTCGATCTGCTGCATGCCGTGCGCGAGGGTCTCGGCGCCACGCGCCCGATCCAGTTGATCAGCGGCTACCGCTCGGCGGCCACCAATGCCGCGCTGCGCGCACGCAGCCATGGCGTGGCCCGCGCCAGCCTGCACATGCGCGGCATGGCCGCGGACATCCGCCTGCCGGGCTGCGAGCTGCGGCGGCTGCGCGACCTGGCGTGGGCGCTGCGGCGCGGCGGCGTGGGCTTCTACCCGCGTTCGAACTTCGTGCATGTCGACGTCGGCGCGGTTCGCAGCTGGATCGGGTCGTAAGACGCGTGACGCGGCGCGTTCGTGGCGCGATCACGCCACGAACGCGCGCCACGCTTGTGGTCAACACGACTTGTTTGCGTTATGATGGCGAGCTTTCGGGGGTATAGCTCAGTTGGTAGAGCAGCTGACTCTTAATCAGTAGGTCCAAGGTTCGAATCCTTGTGCCCCCACCAGATTTCCCGCAGGCCGGTCCGCGTAGCGCACCGGCCTTTTTGTTGTCTTCGCGCCAGCGCTCCGGG
>JAKAZQ010000001.1:29792-74897 GCA_021815805.1 Pseudomonadota bacterium
AGCGCTGGCGTGTGCGCCGCTTCCCCGACTACCGATCCATGAACCGACCCATTCTCGTCACCGGCGGCGCCGGATACATCGGCTCGCATACCTGCGTGGCCCTCGTCGAAGCCGGCTACAGCCCGCTGGTGCTGGACAACCTCTGCAACAGCAGTGCCGAATCCCTGGCCCGCGTCGAACGCATCTGCGGCACCCGACCGAACCTGATCGAAGGCGACGTGCGCGACGCCGCGCTGCTCGACCGCGTGCTCGGCGAGCACCAGCCGCAGGCGGTGATCCATTTCGCCGGGCTCAAGGCGGTGGGTGAGTCCGTGCAGCAGCCGCTGTCCTACTACGACAACAACGTGGTCGGCACCTCGTGCCTGTTGCAGGCCATGCAGCGGGCCGGGTTGCGAAATCTGATCTTCTCGTCGTCGGCCACGGTCTACGGCGACCCGGCGTCGGTGCCCATCCGCGAGCATTTCCCGCGCAGCGCGACCAACCCCTACGGCCGCAGCAAGCTGATGATCGAGGACATCCTGGGCGACCTGCACCGCGCGGACGCGCGCTGGCGGCTCGCGCGCCTGCGCTACTTCAACCCGGTGGGGGCGCACCCCAGTGGGCTGATCGGCGAGGATCCGCGCGGAGTGCCGAACAACCTCATGCCCTACATCACCCAGGTCGCGGTCGGCCGGCTGCAGCGCCTGCGTGTGTTCGGCGGCGACTGGCCGACCACCGACGGCACCGGGGTGCGCGATTACATCCATGTCATGGACCTGGCGGAAGGCCATGTCGCGGCGCTGCGGCACCTGCTGTCCCATGACGGCATGTTCACCGTCAATCTCGGTACCGGCCAGGGTGTCTCCGTGCTGCAGATGGTGCGCGCGTTCGAGCGCAACAGCGGTCGACGCGTGGACTACGAGATTGTCGAGCGCCGCGACGGCGACATCGCCGAGTGCTGGGCCGACGCGACGGCCGCGCACGAACTGCTGCAGTGGAAGGCGGTGCGCGACCTCGACACCATCTGCGCCGACGCCTGGCGCTGGCAGCAGTCGAACCCGCAGGGCTTCGGCCCGGACACGCGCCACTGAACCGGCGGCGCGGCCGCTGCACGCCGGGGGGGCTCCCGGCGTGCACGGCGTCCGAAGACGCCCGGTGTGCACGGCGTCCGAAGACGCCCGGCACGCACGGCGTCCGAAGACGCCCGGCACGCGCGGCGTCCGAAGACGCCCGGCACGCACGGCGTCCGAAGACGCCCGGCACGCACGGCGTCCGAAGACGCCCGGCACGCACGGCGTGCCTCAGGACTCGGGCGAGTACACCGGGAAGGCGTCTGCCAGTTCACGCACCTGCGCGCGCACGCGCTGCAGCACGGCCTCGTCCTGCGGCGCGTCCAGCACGTCGGCGATCAGGTGCGCGGTGCGCACGACCTCGGCCTCGCCGAAGCCGCGCGTGGTCATGGCCGGCGTGCCGACACGGATTCCCGAGGTGACCATGGGTTTTTGCGGGTCGTTGGGAATCGCGTTCTTGTTCACCGTGATATGCGCCTGGCCCAGGCGCGCCTCCGCTTCCTTGCCGGTGATGTCCTTGGCGCGCAGGTCGACCAGCATCAGGTGGCTTTGCGTGCCGCCGGAGACGATGCGCAGGCCGCGCTCCTGCAACGCACGCGCCATGGCCTGCGCATTCGCCACCACGCGCTGCTGATAGACCTTGAACGCCGGCGACAGGGCCTCCTGGAAGGCCACCGCCTTGGCCGCGATCACGTGCATCAGCGGACCGCCCTGCAGGCCCGGGAAGATCGCGGAGTTGATCGCCTTCTCGTGCTCCGACTTCATCAGGATGATGCCTCCGCGCGGTCCGCGCAGGGTCTTGTGGGTGGTCGACGTGACGACATCCGCGTGCGGCACCGGGTTCGGGTAGACGCCGGCGGCGACGAGCCCGGCGTAGTGCGCCATGTCGACCATGAAGCGAGCCCCGACCTCGCGTGCGATGGCGGCGCAGCGCTCGAAATCGATGTGCAGGCTGTAGGCCGACGCGCCGGCGATCAACAGCTTGGGCCGATGCTCCAGCGCCAGGCGGCGCATCTGCTCGTAGTCGATGCGCTCCTCGGCGTCGAGCCCGTAGGGCACCACCTTGAACCACTTGCCGCTGATGTTCAGGGGCATGCCGTGGGTCAGGTGCCCGCCCTCGGCAAGGCTCAGGCCCATGATGGTGTCGCCGGGGTTCAGGAACGCCAGGAACACCGCCTCGTTGGCCTGCGCGCCCGAGTGCGGCTGCACGTTGGCGGCATCGGCGCCGAACAGGCGCTTGACCCGGTCGATGGCCAGGCTTTCGGCCACATCGACGTATTCGCAGCCGCCGTAGTAGCGACGCCCCGGATACCCCTCGGCGTACTTGTTGGTGAGCTGGGTTCCCTGCGCCTGCATCACCGCCGGAGAAGCGTAGTTCTCGGAGGCGATCAGCTCCAGGTGGTCGTGCTGGCGGCGGTTCTCGTTCTGGATGGCGGCCCACAGCTCGGGGTCGGCCTGAGCGATGGCGATGGAGCGGTCGAACATGAAGGTTATCCCGGATGACGGAAGCGTCGGCGTCGATGCGGCGCCGACGGGGGGATCGCCCCGTTGCAAGAGGCGATCCTGCGGCATGGAGCCCAGGCGAACGGCGGCAAGAGGGCTGCGCTTCCCGGTGGTTGCTCCACCTCGGGCCGGATCCGCGCGCGCCCACGGGCCGCGTGCGTGGCCGAACCTGATCGCCAGTCGCGCAACCGCGTCATGGTACCCGAGGCCGCGCCGGCGCGCCGCCCGCGCGCCGGCTCAGGTATTGGCCGACGTCGCCACCTGCGCGCTGCTCGCCGTCTGCACCTGCGGCGCGCCATGGCCGGCCGGCGCATGCGCCGAAGCCATGATCTGCCGCAGCTTCGCCTGCTCGCTCAGCACCTTCGACGCGTAGCCGCCGGAATCGCTGCTCGACGCCGCGCCCACGTACATGCGCAGCCCGGCCTGCAGCGACCCCCCGCGGTCGATGGCGTCGCGCAGCACCAGCGCGCCCACGCGCACGTTGGTCAGCGGATCCAGGCTGGCACGCGGGCCGCCATAGGGCGCGAACTTGGCACGGTGCACCTCGGGCATGACCTGCATGAGCCCGGTCGCACCCACCGCGCTGTGCGCATAGGGGTTGAACGACGATTCGACCGCCATCACCGCGAGGATGAGGGTCGGATCGAGGTGCTCGCGCTGTCCTGCGGCCCATGCCGCGGCGACCAGCTCGCGCATCGCCAGCGGCGCGATGCTGTAGCGCCGCGCCAGCCATTCGGCGACCGCGCGCTGCGCAGGACTGAGCGCGGGCATCGCCTGCGGTTCCAGCTCCACCACGGCACGCGCGTCGCTGACGCCCGTGGTGTTCGCGGTGGCCTGCCGGCCGAACGATGCCAGGTCCTGCATGGCGACCTTGCGCGCGGCGGCCCACTGCATGGCCCCGTGCTCCAGCGAGAACACGGTCTGCGGGTGCACATAAAGGTAGGCGCCCGCCGCCACGACAAAAAAACCGACCATCATCAGCGTGTTGTGGGCCCACTGCAGGGCCTCCGCGCACACGCTGCGCCAGGCGGGAAGCTGGACTTGCGAGTCTTGCGACATCGTCTTCTCCTGTGTCGATGCGGTTTGCGCCGACGCGTCGCCGTAGAACGGCGCAAGCGGGCCGGCGACCCGGCACAGATCCGGAACCCGCGCATCGAGGCGCAGCCGCCTGGCCTAGGATGCGACAGGCGTGTCGTGTCCGGGCTCGGGGCCGGGACGGTTCCGGGTCGATTTCAATCCACGCGCAACGCATGGCGGGCCCCGCGGGGCCGCGCATTCCTGCTCCCAAGCCTTGCAGGATGCGTGCAAGCGTGCGTGAACGGGCGCTATTTTAAGGCCTGCTTATATCCTGTCAACTCACAATCGTCCAATGAACCAAACTTCTGGATCTATGCGATACCGCGACCTCAGGGATTTCCTGGATTTTCTCCGCGGGCAGGACGACCTCGTCGATGTCGAGCAGCCGGTCGACCCGAAGCTCGAGATGACCGCGGTATGCGATGCCATGCTGCAGCGCGGGGGCCCGGCCTTGCTGTTTCGCCGCCCCACCGGCCACGACATGCCCGTGCTCGGCAACCTGTTCGGCACCACGCGACGCGTCGCCCTGGCCATGGGCGCCGCCGACAGCAGCGAGTTGCGGCGCATCGGCGAGGTGCTGGCGGCGCTGCGCCAGCCGGAACCGCCGCGCCGGCTCGGCGACGCCGGAGAGTTGCTGCGTCTGGTGCGCGCTGTCTGGGACATGCGCCCGAGCACGCTGCGACGCCCGCCGTGCCAGCAGAAATGCCTGCGCGGCACGCAGGTCGACCTCGACGCACTGCCCCTGCAGACCTGCTGGCCCGGCGACGCCGCGCCCCTGCTCACCTGGGGCCTGGTGGTGACGCGCGGACCGCGCAAGCCGCGCCAGAACCTGGGCATCTACCGCCAGCAACGGATCGGGCGCAATCGCCTGATCATGCGCTGGCTTTCGCATCGCGGCGGCGCCCTGGATTTTCGCGACCACGCAGCCATGCACCCGGGCCGGCCGTTTCCCATCGCGGTGGCCCTCGGCGCCGACCCCGCGACCATCCTCGGCGCAGTCACGCCGGTTCCGGACAGCCTGTCCGAATACCAGTTCGCCGGCCTGCTGCGCGGCGCACGCACCGAACTCGCCGATTGCCTGGAGCTTGCGCTGCAGGTTCCGGCGCATGCCGAGATCGTGCTCGAGGGCCACATCCCGCCGGCCGAAAAGGGCTTTCGCGGCACCAGCGAGCATGGCGTCGAACTGCGCGAGATCGATGGCTGGCTGCACGCGCTGGAGGGGCCGTTCGGCGACCACACCGGCTACTACAACGAACAGGAATGGTTTCCGGTGTTCGAGGTGAGTTGCGTGACGCAGCGCGAGCAGGCGCTGTATCACTCCACCTACACCGGCAAGCCGCCGGACGAGCCGGCCGTTCTCGGTGCGGCGCTGGGCGAGGTGTTCGTACCCCTGCTGCGTCAGCAGTTCCCCGAGATCACCGACGTCTATCTGCCGCCCGAGGGCTGCTCCTACCGGCTCGCCGTGGTGTCGATGCGCAAGCAGTACGCCGGGCACGGAAAGCGCGTGATGATGGGACTGTGGAGTTTCCTGCGCCAGTTTCTGTACACAAAATTCATCATCGTCACCGATGACGATGTCAATATCCGGGATTGGCGCGACGTGATCTGGGCCATCACGACCCGCATGGACCCGGTGCGCGACACCACGCTGATCGACTCGACGCCCATCGACTATCTCGATTTCGCATCGCCGCAAGCCGGGCTCGGCGGGAAAATGGGCCTCGATGCCACGCACAAATGGCCGGGCGAGACCAGCCGTGAGTGGGGACGCGCCATCGTGCCCGACGCGCAGGTGCGGCAGCGCGCGGAACACCTGGTGCAGCAGTTGTGGCCGGCCGGACGCGCCGCGACGTCCGCGTTGTGACGGCGGCGCGCGGCTGATCGCGGCATGAAGCCATCACAACAACGTGGCATTTGCCCATAATTCGGAAATCATGCACCCGATGGCACGTACCGGCCTGCGCTGGAGCCTGCGCCTTTTGCTGGCGCTGGTGGCGCTCGCGCTTGCGCTCGCGGCCAGCTCGCCCTGGACGGTGCCGCACTGGCTGCGACGCGAGATCCCGCGCATCGGGCAGCAGCAACTCGGACGCGTGGTGCAGGTCGGGCCGATCTCCTTCAACCCGCTGCGCCTGCGTCTGCAGATCGACGACCTGCGCGTACGCGAGGCCGGCGCACCGTCGGGGAGCGGGTCGGGCGCGCAGCCCGACGCGCTGCTTCTGCGCCACGGCGTGCTGCGCCTGGACTGGAGCAGCCTGTGGGGTCTGCACCCGCGCGTGGGTGAGCTGCTGCTGCAGGGCCTGCAGCTACGCCTGGTGCGTGACGCCACCGGGCGCCTCGACATCGACGACCTGCTGCGGCGTCTGGCCCGCCGTCCGGCGACGCCCGGCGCCGCGCCGGTGGCCTTCGCGCTGGACGTGCTCGAACTGCGCGACGGCAGCGTGCTGTACGAAGACCGCGCCAGCGGCGTGCGCAGCCGGCTGGCGCATCTGGGCCTGCGCCTGACCCGGCTGTCGACGCTGTCGGGGGCGGACGGCGCACTGCACGCCCAGGCGCATGCGCTGCTCGATGGCGCGCCGCTGCAGTTGCGCGTGGACGGGCATCTGCTGGGGCCGCAGCGTTCGTTGCGCGCCAGCCTGCACCTGCAGGATCTGGCGCTCGGCGCGTGGCGTGCGCTGCAACCGGCCTCCTGGGCGGTGCGCCTGCACTCCGGCACGCTGGCCACGAAGCTGCAGCTGGACTGGACAGCGGGCGACGCCACCGGCCCGCGGCTGAGCGGAGACGTGCGCTTGCGGGGGCTGCAGCTGCGCCATGCCGGGCAGCCGTTCGTCGAGTTGCGACAAGCCGATCTCGGCCTGCGATCCGTGCTTCCGCTGCGCCACGAAGTGGACCTCGGCACGCTGCGCATCGACGGCGTGCGAGCCACGCTGGATCGCGCACAATGGCGCGCCACGAAGGCCAAGAAGGCCGCGTCCGGCACGTCCGGCACGTCCGGCACGCCCGGCACGCCCGGCACGACCGGCGCAACCGGCGCAACCGGCGCGCCGCCCGGCGCATCGACCGCGCCTGCCGGCAGCGCAGCCGTCTGGCATGTGCAATGGGCCGGGCTGCAGGTACAGGATGCGCAGGCCCACTGGCACGACGCCACGCTGCAGCCGGCGCTCGACTGGCAGTTCTCGATGCCGCAACTGCAGGCAGGCCCCGGGCAGTGGCCGCTGCGCGCGCCGGTGCAGGCACGGCTGCAACTGCTCGGTCCGAAGGGCCTGCAGCTGCTTGCGCAGGGCACGCTGGCCAGCGCGCGCGATG
This sequence comes from Pseudomonadota bacterium, assembly GCA_021815805.1. Lineage (GTDB taxonomy): Bacteria > Pseudomonadota > Gammaproteobacteria > Burkholderiales > Burkholderiaceae_C > Thiomonas_A. Next base: position 36,725 of record JAKAZQ010000001.1, read on the forward strand.
CGCTGCAGCTGCGCATCCAGGGACTGCGGGCGGACCTGGCGCGTGCGTACGCCGCGCCATGGCTGCATGGCGCGGCGTTGCCCGGTGGCACGCTGCAGGCGAACCTGGATGTGCTGTGGCAGGCCCACCTGCTGCGCGTGGATCTGCCGCTGGCCCGCTGGAGCGGCTTCGACTGGGCGGCGGCCGGCGGCGCGGGTCCGCGCGCGCGGCAGATCGTGCTGCGCAACGCCAGCCTGCACTGGACCCCTGGCGGCGCAGCGCCCGGCCTGCGCGCGGCCGAGCTCGACATCGAGCAGCCGGCCAGCGGCCGCGGCGCCGGGCTGCGCGCGGCCGGCGTGCAACTGCATGACCTCGGCGTCGACCTGGCGGCCCACCGCGTGCAGGTCGGCCGGCTCGAGGTGCTCAAGCCCCTGGTCTCGCTGGCGCGCGATTCCAGCGGCCGCTGGTCGGTGGGCGACTGGCTGCCGGCCGGGCTGCTGCCGGCGCACCATGGTGCGTCGACAGCCGAGCCGCCGCGCCATGGCGCTTCGCGAGCCGCGCCGCCGCCCTGGAGCCTGCAGCTCGGCGCGGTGCGCGTGCGCGACGGCAGCGCCTACCTGGCCGACACCTATCCCCGGCAGGCGGTGGTGCTGGCGGCCAGCGCCATCGACGCCGAGCTGCACGGCTTCGACTGGCCCCTGCGCAAGCCGGCCGGCTTCAGCATCCAGGCGCGGCTGCGCGACGCCCGGCAGGCGCCTGCGCCACAGACGGGGGCGGCCGCGCACGCCGGCGCGCAGGGCGGCACGCTGCGCCTGCGCGGCAGCGTGGCGGCGGCGCCGTGGCGCGTGCGCGCGCAAGTGGTGGCGCGCGACCTGCCCGCCCAGGTGGCGGCCGATTACCTGCCGCGCTGGAACGCCCGCGTGCTGCGCGCGCGCGGCAGCGCCGACGGACGTCTCGACGTGCGAGCCGGCCGGCGCGGACTGCAACTGGGCTTCGACGGCGACGCCGCCGTCACCGACCTCGCCGTCGACACCGTGCAGCCCGACGCCGACCTGCTGGCCTGGCAGGCGCTGCGCCTGCAGCGCCTGCACCTGCGCATCGACCCGCAGGCGCGCCCGCGCCTGGATATCGCTCAGGTGGTGCTGCACGACTTCCGCGCGCGTCTGAGCCTGAGCCGCCATGCACGCCTGAACGTGCTGCAGGTGCTGCGTCCGGCAGCCCCTGCGAAGCCGCCCGCGGCGTCCGGCCCGGCGCCGCGCGCGACGCCGCGACGGACGCTGCGCGTGCGCATCGGCGGCATCGTGCTCGATCATGGCCGCGTCAACTGGACCGACCACTTCGTGCAGCCGAATTACTCGACCAGCCTGACCGACGTGCACGGCAGCATCGGCAGCTTCGCGTCCGACTCGCCGACGCAGGCCGACGTCGACCTGCGCGCGGTGGCCGAGGGCACGGCGGCGGTGGCGCTGGCAGGCAAGGCGAATCCGCTGCTCAGCCCGCCGCAACTCGATCTGCGGGCGCGCGTGGACGATCTGCAGCTGGCGCCGCTGACCCCCTACTCCCGGCGCTATGCGGGCTACGGCATCGAGCGCGGGCTGCTGTCCATGAACGTGCACTACGACATCGATGCCGGCGGCCGGCTGCAGGCGGACAACCGGCTGGTGCTGCGCCAGCTCACCTTCGGGGCGCACGTACCCAGCCCGACCGCGACCCGGCTGCCGCTGCTGCTGGCGGTGGATCTGCTGAAGGACCGCAACGGCAACATCCACCTGGACATCCCGATCTCCGGCTCGTTGCACGATCCGGAGTTCAGCCTCGGCTCGGTGATCGGCGAGGCGGTGGCCAAGCTGCTGCTGCGCGCGGTGACCGCACCGTTCTCCCTCATGGGCCACATGTTCCAGGGCGGCAAGCCGCCGCCGCAGCTGGACGTCGTGCCTTTCGCCGCCGGCTCGGCGCACCCCGGCGGCGCGGACATGCCGCGCCTGCGGGATATCGCACGCCTGCTGCAGGCCAAGCCGCGACTGGTCGTGACCATCACCGGGCATGCCTGCGTCGACGAGACCGCGGCGTATCGCCAAGCCGTGCTGGAGCGCCAGTTGCTGGCGCAGTGGCGCAGCGACCTGCCGCGCGCCGAGGCCTATGCCCATGCCCATGACCGCCGGGTTCCGGCGGACGCACGCGCCCAGGCGCTGGCGGCGCTGTATCGCAACACGGCGCTTCCCGACAAGCCGCGCAACGCCCTGGGCCTGGCGCGCGGCGTGCCGCCGGACACCATGCAGCGGCTGCTGCTGCGCGCCATCCCCGGCGGCCAGGATCACCTGCTGGCGCTGGCCATGCGGCGCGCGGTGGCGCTGCGCGACGCGTTGAACGGGCTCGGCGTGCCGGCGCTGCGCCAGTTCATCGCCGCGCCCGAAGTCGCGCGCGACGCCGGCTGCCAGCCGAGCGCGCGGCTGAGCGTGAGCCTGCCTTGAAGTCCCTCGCGCGCCTGCGTCCCTGTCGCCGGGATGGCTCCTGCCGCACCCCTTGACGCTGGCGCCGCACAGGCATAGATTGGGAACCGTCAGGGCGGTGCAGCCGCTCCGACATGAGATCCGGGCCCGGCCCGGATCTGGCAAGCCAAGCCCGACACTCAGTGCCGGGTGCGGTATCCGGCATCCGACCCGGGTACCGCGGTCCAACGGGCCGCGTCGCCTTCCATGGCGCGCGGCCTTCTTCTTTGCGCCTCGCCTTCGCAAGAGCCTGGCCTGCAGCACGCGCAGGACACGCGCGCCGCGGCGCCGCCGGTTCAGGCGAGTTCGTCGAGCAGGCCCTTCAGGCGCTGCGCCGAGGGCACGCCGACGTACATGCCGGCGCCGCCGTCGCGACGCTGCCATACGAGCACCGGCACGCCGAACAGCTTCTGACTGCGATAGATGTCCAGGTTGCGCTGCAACAGGCGGCGCGTCTGCGGCAGGATGGTCTTCGCCGGCAGGATGCCGCCGCCGGGTTGGCCGTTGGCGGCGAAGTCGTAGTCGTGCTCGTTGGTCTCGAAGGCCTTCAGGCGATCCGGCGCCTGCAGGATCGCCGCCGCCTTGGGCTCGCTGCTCAGCGTGAGCATGCCGAGCACCACCCAGTGCACCTGGAGATCCTGCGGGCCGAGCAGCGGCAGCAGCTTCAGGTACAGGTGGTGGCAGTACGGGCAGTTCGGGTCGAAGAACACGTACAGCCGGCGCTTGCCGTCACCCTGGCGGATGGTCGTCGCCTGGCCCATCGCGGCCAGCAGGGCTTGCGCGGCCGGTGTCGACGCCGCGCGTGCCGCGCCGGCCGGGACCAGTGCGCCGGCCACGATGCCCGCCAGCAGCGTGCGGCGCGCCGTCGAGACCGGGTGATGATTCGCTGTCATGTTGCGTGTCTCCGTGAACATTCGCTGCAAGGACATTGTGGCACTGCCGACCCGGGCCGGGCAGGCGTGCGCCTCAAGGCGCCAGCCTGGATCGGACCCAGTGCGCGTCGCCGTCGCGAAGGTAGCGCAGGCGGTCGTGCAGACGCGACGGCCTGCCTTGCCAGAATTCCCAGGCATCGGGAACGAGGCGGAAGCCGCCCCAGTGCGGGGGGCGTGGCGGATGCACGCCGAACTGGAGTCCGTACGAAGCGGCACGCCGCACCAGCACGGCGCGGTCGGCGATCGGCGTGCTCTGCTCCGACGCCCAGGCGCCGATGCGCGAGGCCAGCGGCCGACTCGCGAAGTAGGCGTCCGACTCCTCGGCGCTGGTCTTTTCGACGCGCCCCTCGATGCGCACCACGCGCTCGAGTTCGACCCAGTGGAATTGCAGCGCGGCGAAGCCGCAGGCCTCGAGTTCACGCCCCTTGCGGCTGTGGTAATTGGTGTACCAGACCAGCCCACGCGCATCGACGCCCTTGATCAGCACGACGCGGGTCGACGGCCGGCCGTCGGCACCCACCGTGGCCAGGGTCATGGCGTTCGGCTCGGGCAACTGCGCCGACACCGCCTCGCCCAGCCAGCGCTCGAACTGCTTCAGCGGGTCGGCGTCGGCGTGCGCTTCGTCGAGTTCGGCTCGCGCGTAATCCTTGCGAAGATCTGCGAGATGCTGCATGCGCTGCGGGACGGCGGGACCGATGCTGACGAGAGATCCGCAGTATAGGCAGGAACCTTGCGATACAGCCGCCCGCGCGGGAACCTTCGCGCAAACACCGGCTCCATTGCGCAAAGGAGGTTCACGTCGCATGTCCCTTGCCCGCACCCTTGTCGACACCGTTGCCCGCGCGCTGGCCGGCACGCTGCTGGCAGCAGCCGCCGGCGCCGAGCCGATGCTCTGCCCGGCCACGAGCGCCGACAGCTACCCCGCCGACCTCTGGGAAGCCGAGCATTTCGACAGCGGAACCTGCACCCCGCTGGACGAACTGCAGTGGTTACCCGACGCGCCCGAAGATACCGGGCATGTGCTGTGCCATTACAGCCCCGATCACTCGCGCAGCATCCACCACCCGGTGCTGCGCGGCCGCTTCAGGGTGCTGCGGCCGACGCAACCCGGCTGGATGCGCGCCAGTCAGAGCGAGGACTGGCTGTTGTGCAGCGGCGCGACGATGACCCGCTTCGCGCCCGACAAATGCCCGTTCGTGCCAGCGCAGCCGCTGCCGCGCCTGCACCCCCGGCAGGCACGCGGCCCGGCCGTGCCGCTGCAGCGGCCGCGGCGCGCCGGCTTCAGCGCGGCAGTTCGGTCGCGCCCATGAGAAAGCGATCGACCTCGCGCGCGGCCTGGCGGCCCTCGCGGATCGCCCACACCACCAGGCTCTGCCCGCGGCGCATGTCGCCGGCCGCGAACACCTTGGACACGTTGGTCGCGTAGCCGCCCGCGTCCTCGGTGCCGGCGCGCGCATTGCCGCGGGCGTCGCGCTCCACGCCGAAGGCGTCGAGCACCGACGCCAGCGGATGCACGAAGCCCATCGCCAGCAGCACGAGGTCGGCCTGCAGCATGAACTCGCTGCCCGGGATCTCCTGCATGCGGCCGTCCTTCCACTCCACGCGACAGGCCTGCACCTGCCGGACCCTGCCCTTGTCCTTGCCGGTGCCGGGCACGAAGGCCTTGGTCGCCACGGCCCAGTCGCGCGAGCAACCCTCCTCGTGGCTGCTCGACGTGCGCAGCTTGATCGGCCAGTACGGCCAGACCAGGGGCTTGTTCTCCTGTTCCGGCGGTTGCGGCATCACCTCGAACTGGGTGACGCTGGCGGCGCCGTGGCGATTGCTGGTGCCCACGCAGTCGCTGCCGGTGTCGCCGCCGCCGATGACCACCACGTGTTTCCCGGCGGCGTGGATCTGGGCCTTGACCTTGTCGCCGGCGTTCACGCGGTTCTGCTGGGGCAGGAATTCCATCGCGAAATGGACTCCGTCCAGTTCGCGCCCCGGCACCGGCAGGTCGCGCGGATGCTCCGAGCCACCGCACAGCAGCACGGCGTCGAACTCCTGCAGCAGCTGCTGCGGGCTGCGCCGTTGCTGCGACAGGTTGGTCACGCTGGCCCCGGCCCCTTGCGCGGGCATGTCGCCGATCAGCGTGGACGGCTCGAAACGCACGCCCTCGGCGCGCAACTGCTCCAGGCGCCGGTCGATATGCGCCTTGTCCAGCTTGAAGTCGGGGATGCCGTAGCGCAGCAAGCCGCCGATGCGGTCGTTCTTCTCGAACACCGTGACGTCATGCCCGGCGCGCGCCAGCTGCTGGGCCGCCGCCAGCCCGGCCGGCCCGGAGCCGACCACCGCGACGCGCTTGCCGCTGCGATGCACCGCGGGCTGCGGCTGCACCCAGCCCATGTCCCAGCCCTTGTCGATGATCGCGTGCTCGATGGACTTGATGCCCACCGCGTCGGCGTTGATGCCCAGCGTGCACGCGGACTCGCACGGCGCCGGGCAGATGCGCCCGGTGAACTCCGGAAAGTTGTTGGTCGAATGCAGCACGTCGAGAGCCTCGCGCCACTCGCCGCGCCAGACCAGATCGTTGAAATCCGGGATGATGTTGTTGACCGGGCAGCCGTTGTTGCAAAACGGAATCCCGCAATCCATGCAACGCCCGGACTGCAGCTTGGCCTTGTCGTCGGGCAACTGGTGCACGAACTCCTTCCAGTTCTTCAGGCGCGCCACGGGGGCGTCGTAGGCCTCCTGCTGGCGCTCGAATTCCATGAAGCCGGTGATCTTTCCCATGTCGTTTCCTTCGATGCTCTAGGCGGTGCGGGCCGGCCGCGGCTCGGCCCGCAGGAGGTTCTCACTTGGTGGTCGCCTGCGCCGACTCGGCCGCCCGCTGCGTCGCCGAAGCGGCCTCGCGGCGTGCGCCGATCTCTCCCAGCGCGCGCTTGTACTCGTGCGGAAACACCTTCACGAAACGGCCGCGCGAGGCCTCCCAGTTGTCCAGCAACTGGCGCGCCCGCAGGCTGCCGGTCCAGCGATGGTGATCACGCAGCAGCGCGCGCAGCTGCTCGTCGTCGGTGCGTCCGCGATGCCACAGGGTCTCGGCCATGGTGGCGCGCTGCTCGGCGTCCGGCAGCACGCGCTCGAGCGCCACCATCGACGTGTTGCAACGCTTCGCGAACAGCCCGTCCGGGTCGTACACGTAGGCCACGCCGCCGCTCATGCCGGCGGCGAAGTTGCGCCCGGTCTCGCCGAGCACGACCACGGTGCCGCCCGTCATGTACTCGCAGCCGTGGTCGCCGGTGCCCTCGACCACCGTCACGGCACCCGAGTTGCGCACCGCGAAGCGCTCGCCGGCGACACCGCAGAAAAACGCCTCGCCGGCGATCGCGCCGTACAGCACCGTGTTGCCGACAATGATGTTGTTGGGTGCTTCGCCGCGGAACTCGATGCTCGGGCGCACGGCGATGCGCCCGCCCGACAGCCCCTTGCCGGTGTAGTCGTTGGCGTCGCCGATCAGGTACAGCGTGATGCCTTGGGCCAGGAAGGCGCCGTAGCTCTGGCCGCCGGTGCCCTCCATCTGGATGTGGATGGTGTCGTCGGGCAGCCCGTCGTGGCCATAGCGGCGCGCCACCTCGCCCGACAGCATCGCGCCCACCGTGCGATGCACGTTGCGCACGTTCTGGATGAACTGCACGCTCTCGCCACGCTCCAGGGCCGGGCGCGCGCGCTCGATCAGGGTATGGTCCAGCGCCTTGTGCAGGCCGTGATCCTGCTCTTCGACCTGGCGCACCGCGACGTCGGCGCCGAGCACCGGGCGGTGGAACACGCGCGAGAAATCCAGGCCCTGCGCCTTCCAGTGATCGATGCCGGCGCGCGTGTCGAGCAGGTCGGCGCGGCCGATGAGATCGTCGAAGCGGCGCACGCCGAGCTGCGCCATGATCGAGCGCACTTCCTCGGCCACGAAAAAGAAGTAGTTGACCACGTGCTCGGGCTTGCCCTGGAAACGCCGGCGCAGTTCCGGATCCTGGGTGGCGACGCCGACCGGGCAGGTGTTGAGATGGCACTTGCGCATCATGATGCAGCCCTCGACCACCAGCGGCGCGGTGGCGAAGCCGAATTCGTCGGCGCCCAGCAAGGCGCCGATCACCACGTCGCGCCCGGTCTTGATCTGGCCGTCGACCTGCACGCGAATGCGCCCGCGCAGGCGGTTCAGCACCAGGGTCTGCTGCGTCTCGGCGAGGCCGATCTCCCACGGCGAGCCGGCATGCTTGATGCTCGACAGCGGCGACGCGCCGGTGCCGCCGTCGTGCCCGGCGATGACCACGTGGTCGGCCTTGGCCTTGGCCACGCCCGCCGCCACCGTGCCGACGCCCGACTCCGACACCAGCTTGACGCTGATCGACGCGCGCGCATTGACGTTCTTCAGGTCGTGGATCAGCTGCGCCAGATCCTCGATGGAGTAGATGTCATGGTGCGGCGGCGGCGAGATCAGGCCCACGCCCGGCACCGAATAGCGCAGCATGCCGATGTATTCGGAAACCTTGCCGCCGGGCAGCTGGCCGCCTTCACCGGGCTTCGCGCCCTGCGCCATCTTGATCTGGATCTGGTCGGCGCTGGACAGGTACTCGGCGGTGACGCCGAAGCGCCCGGACGCCACCTGCTTGATGCGCGAGCGCAGCGAGTCGCCGGCCTTGAGCGGAATGTCACTCACCACGCGCTGCTCGCCCAGCACGCTGCCGAGGGTCGCGCCGTCGCCGATGCCGGCGTCGCCGGAACGCATTTCCTGGCGATAGCGCAACGGGTCCTCGCCGCCCTCGCCGGTGTTGCTCTTGCCGCCGATGCGGTTCATCGCCACCGCCAGCGTGGCGTGCGCCTCGGTGGAGATCGAGCCCAGGGACATCGCGCCGGTGGCGAAGCGCTTGACGATCTCGCTCGCCGGCTCGACCTCGTCCAGCGGGATCGCGCGGGACGGGTCGACGCGGAACTCGAACAGCCCGCGCAGCGTGAGCATGCGCCGCGACTGGTCGTTGATGATCTGCGCGTATTCCTTGTAGGTCTGGTAGTTGTTGGAGCGCGTGGAATGCTGCAGCTTGGCGATCGCGTCGGGCGTCCACATGTGCTGCTCGCCGCGCGTGCGCCAGGCGTACTCGCCGCCGGCGTCGAGCATGTTGGCCAGCACCGGGTTGCCGCCGAAGGCGTCGCGGTGCAGGCGCAGCGCCTCCTGCGCCACCTCGAACACGCCGATGCCGCCGACCTGGGTCGACGTGCCGGTGAAGTACTTGCCCACGAGGTCCGACGACAGGCCGACGGCCTCGAAGATCTGCGCGCCGCAATAGCTCATGTAGGTGGAGATGCCCATCTTGGACATGACCTTGAGCAGGCCCTTGCCGACCGCCTTGATGTAGTTCTGGATCGCCTTTTCCGCGCCCAGTTCGCCCGGCAGCTCGCGCGCCAGCTCGGCGATGGTGTCCAGCGCCAGGTAGGGGTGCACCGCCTCCGCGCCGTAGCCGGCGAGCACCGCCATGTGGTGGGTCTCGCGCGCACTGCCGGTTTCCACGACCAGGCCGGTCTGCGTGCGCAGGCCGAGCTGGATCAGGTGCTGGTGCACCGCGCTGGTGGCGAGCAGCGCCGGGATCGCCACGCGCTCGGCGCTGAGCCCGCGGTCGGTGACGATCAGGATGTTGTGCCCGCTGCGCAGCGCATCCACCGCTTCGGCGCAGATCGACGCCAGGCGCGCCTCGATGCCTTCGTGCCCCCACGCCACCGGATAGCAGATGTCGATTTCGTAGCTGCGGAACTTGCCGCCGGTGTGCGCGGCGATGCTGCGCAGCTTGGCCATGTCGTCGAAGTCGAGCACCGGCTGGCTGACTTCCAGGCGCATCGGCGGGTTGACCTGGTTGATGTCCAGCAGGTTCGGGCGCGGGCCGATGAACGACACCAGGGACATCACCATGTTCTCGCGGATCGAGTCGATCGGCGGATTGGTGACCTGCGCGAACAGCTGCTTGAAGTAGTTGTAGAGCACCTTCGGGCGATCCGACAGCACCGCCAGCGCGGCGTCGTTGCCCATCGAGCCCACCGCCTCCTCGGCGCTGCGGGCCATCGGCGCCAGCAGGAATTTCAGGTCCTCCTGGGTGTAGCCGAAGGCCTGCTGGCGATCCAGCAGCGACAGCGCGCTCGGCTTGTCCTCGCCGACATGCTCGATGTCGTCGATGCGGATGCGCAGGTTCTCGATCCACTGGCGATACGGGCGCGTCGCCGACAGCTGGTCCTTGAGTTCCTTGTCGTCGACGATGCGTCCGGCCTCCATGTCGATGAGGAACATCTTGCCCGGCTGCAGGCGCCACTTTTTCACGATGTGGCTTTCCGGCACCGGCAGCACGCCGGCCTCGGAGGCCATGATCACGAGGTCGTCGGCGGTCACCACGTAGCGCGCCGGACGCAGGCCGTTGCGGTCGAGCGTGGCGCCGATCTGGCGCCCGTCGGTGAAGGCGATCGCGGCCGGGCCGTCCCACGGCTCCATCATCGCGGCGTGGTACTCGTAGAAGGCGCGACGGCGCTCGTCCATCAGCGCGTGCTGCTCCCACGCCTCCGGGATCATCATCATCATGGCATGGGACAGCGGGTAGCCGGCCATCACCAGCAGTTCCAGGCAGTTGTCGAAACTGGCGGTGTCGCTCTGCCCGGCGTAGATCAGCGGCCACAGCTTGCGCAGGTCGTCGCCCAGCACCGGCGAGCTGACGCCGCCCTCGCGCGCGCGCATCCAGTTGTAGTTGCCCTTGACCGTGTTGATCTCGCCGTTGTGCGCGACCATGCGGTAGGGGTGCGCCAGCGGCCATTCGGGGAAGGTGTTCGTGGAAAAGCGCTGGTGCACCAGCGCCAGCGCCGAGACCACGCGCGCGTCCTGCAGGTCGCGGTAGTACTGGCCCACCTGGTCGGCCAGCAGCAGGCCCTTGTAGACCACCGTGCGCGCCGACATCGACGGCACGAAATACTCGCGCCCGTGACGCAGGTTGAGGCGCTGGATGGCGTGGCTGGCGACGCGGCGGATGACGAACAGCTTGCGCTCCAGCGCGTCGGTGACCATCACGTCGGGCCCGCGCCCGATGAAGATCTGGCGGATGACCGGCTCCTTGGCGCGCACCGCCGGCGACATCGGCATGTCGCGGTCCACCGGCACGTCGCGCCAGCCCAGCACCTGCTGCCCCTCGGCGCGCACCGCGCGCTCGATCTCCTGCTCGCAGGCCAGGCGGGACGCCGACTCGCGCGGCAGGAAGATCATGCCCACCCCGTATTCGCCGGGCGGCGGCAGTTCGACCCCGTGGGCCGCCATTTCCGCGCGATAGAAGGCGTCGGGAATCTGCAGCAGGATCCCGGCGCCGTCGCCCATCAGCTTGTCGGCGCCGACCGCGCCGCGATGGTCGAGGTTTTTCAGGATGAGCAACCCGTTGCGCACGATGTCATGCGACTTGTTCCCCTTGATGTGGGCGACGAAGCCGACACCGCAGGCGTCGTGCTCGCGCGCCGGGTCGTAGAGGCCATGCCGGGCCAGGGCCTGGATTTCGGATTGCTCGGGCTGCTGCATGCTGTGCTCCGCGACAAAACAATGAGGGGAGCGGGCACTGTACTGCAACGCAACAGCGTCGGCAAGGATTGTTGCCTCGTTCTGTCCCTTATTTTCAGGTCGGGAGCGCAAGTTCCATCGTAAATAGGGACAGTTTAGAGGTCTTCCCGGCCGGCACGCGGCCGCCCACGCCGGCGCGGACGCAGCGGGCGCCCGAGCTGCTGCTCGGCCCAGTCGATGTAGGCGTCGTCGCCCAGCGCGCCCGAGGACTGCACGGCACGCTGCAATTGCGGCCAGTGACGCGCCGCGACATCGGCGGCGAGCAGCGCTGCGTACGCCGCCTCGCGCGCATAGGGTGTGTTGCCGAGATCCCAGTACGGCGGCACCTCGCGCAGCCACGCACAGGATTGACGCCCGGTGTGATGCGCCAGGCTGCTCCAGGGCCACGACGCGGCATCGACGCTGACGCCGCCGAGCTGGGCCGCCTGGTCCAGCGCGCACAACGCGGGCAGCAGCCAGGACGACTGCTGCAGCAACGCACTGCGATAGCGCCCGCGCCACAAGCCCGCGCCGAGGCCGCGGCGCCGGCTCGCACAGCGCGCCAGGGTCTGCATCAGCGAGGACAACCCGGCGCAATCGTCCGGCGTGAGCAACAGCCACACGGCCTCGGGCAGCAGCGCGTAGCCATGCACCTGCACATGGCAACGCGCAGCGGTGGATCCCAGCCGCTGGAGGTAGTCCTGGTAATCCGCGGGCTCGAGGAACACGGCGCTGCAAGCGGGCTGCAGCACCAGATGCGCCTGACCGGGGAGGCAAAGTCGTGCCTGGCGTGCCATGACGCGCATTGTGCACGCTGCGCGCAAGGCTGCCGGGCGCGTGCGGCAAAGCGCCCGCCAGGCCGCGAATTCACGCGCTCGGTGCGAGCAGGCCGCGACGCCAGCGCAGCGCGCCATCGACGCTGTCCTGCGCCTGCCGCAGCGCCTGCGGCAGGTCGGTCGCGCCGACCAGCGCGCCGACCATGGCGACGCCGTCGACTGCGCAGTCCATGACCGGCGCGATGCGCTGCAGGCTGATGCCGCCGATGGCCACCACGCTGTAGCGCGGCTTGCAGCGCGCGGTCCAGTCGCGCAGGCGCGCCAGGCCGAGCGGGCCGTGCGACATGACCTTCAGCGTCGTCGGCCAGACCGGACCGAGCGCGATATAGCTCGGACGCAGCGCGTGCGCGCGCGCCAGTTCGTGCAGGTCATGGGTGCTGACGCCCAGGCGCGTGCCGGCGCCGCGCAGCGCCGTCAGGTCGGCGCCGGGCAGGTCGTCCTGCCCCAGGTGCACGCCAAAGGCCCCGGCATCGAGGGCTTCGCGCCAGTGATCGTTGATGAACAACTGGGCGCCGCGTGCACGCGCCGCGTCCACCGCGACGCGCAGCTGCGCGCGCAACTCGGCGCCCGCCACCTGCTTGAGGCGCAACTGCAGGGTGTCGACCCCCAGCTCGAGCAGGCGCAGCACCCAGTCGGCGTCGGGCAGCACGGGGTACAGCCCGGGGGCGCGCGGCAGCGCCGGAAACGGTTGCGCGTCGGCCGGCGCCGGCGCGGCCTCGCACCATGCCGGCAGGCTGCCGCTGTCGAGCCCGGCTGCGGCATGCGCCATGGCGCGCCCGCCGGCGCCCCGCCATGCCTGCGCGATCGCCGCGTGGGTGCGCCACTGCGCCTCCACCGCCGCCTGCTCCAGGCCGGCGCCCTGCGCCAGCATGCCGGCCAGCGCCGCGGCATAGACGCAGCCCGTGCCGTGCACGCGTCCGCCGTCGCCGTCGGGCAGCCGCGGCACCGCGAGTGCATGCAGGGCGTCGCGTGTGACCAGCCAGTCCACGCTGTGCGCGCCCTGGGCATGGCCTCCCTTCAGCACCACCGCCCGGGTGCGCCCGTGGCGCAGCCACTGTTCACGCATCGCGCGCAGCCACTCGGCGGGCGGCGCGCCCGACGCCTGCCACGCCGCCACGCCGAGCAGTTGCGCCGCCTCGACCCGGTTGGGGGTGATCACGCTGCTCGCGCGCGCCAGGCGCTGCAGCGTGTGCGGCGACAGCGCGGCCAGCGAACGCCCGCCGGCCGCCGCCGCCAGCACCGTGTCCCACACCACCGGCGCGCTGCAGGCCTCACAGAACTCCGCGACCTCGGCCGCCACGGCCTCGCTGCCGAGCATGCCCAGCTTCACCGCGCCCGGCGGCGCGCCGCCGCCGGCCGCACGCAGCGCCTCGCGCAGGAACTGCGGCGACGCCGGCTGCACGTCGCGCACGCCCTGCCCGTCCTGCACGGTCCACGCGGTGCACACGCTGGTACCGTGCAGGCCCATGGCCTGCCATACCGCGAGGTCGGTGGTGAGCCCGGCGCCGGCCGTCGGGTCGTGCCCGGCGATGCTCAGCAGCGGCGCCGGCCGATTCATCGCGCTTCGTGCCAGAACGGCATGCCGACGGTGGGCGTGGAGGCCTGCGCGATGTCGCGCTCCGGCATGATGCCGGCGAGCCAGGCGTCGCGCCCTGCCGCGACCGCGGCGGCGAACGCGGCGGCCATGCGCACCGGATCGGCCGCCTCCGCCACCGCGGTGTTCAGCAGCACGGCGTCGAAGCCGATCTCCAGCACCTGCGCGGCATGCGACGGCCGACCCAGTCCGGCGTCGCAGATCAGCACCGCATCCGGCAGGCGTTCGCGCAGGGTGCGCAGCGCCTGCAGATTCTGCGGGCCGCGCCCCGAGCCGATCGGCGCCGCCCACGGCATCACCGCGGCCACGCCGGCATCGAGCAGGCGTCGGGCCAGCACCAGATCGTCGGTGGTGTACGCGAACACCGAGAAACCCTCGGCGGCCAGCGTGCGCGCCGCCTCCAGCGTGCCCAGCGGATCGGGCTGCAGCGTGTAGTCGTCGCCGATGACCTCGAGCTTGATCCACGGCGTCTCGAACAACTCGCGCGCCATGCGCGCCAGGTTGACCGCCTGCTGCGCGTCGTGGCAGCCCGCGGTGTTCGGCAACAGGTGCCCGCCCAGCCCGCGAATGCGTTGCCAGAACGCCTGTCCACCGCCGCTCTCCGGCTGCAGCCGGCGCAAGCCGACGGTGAACACCTCGGCCGCCGACGCGGCCGCCGCCTGCGCCAGCACCTGCGGACTCGGGTAGCGCGACGTGCCGAGCAGCAGGCGCGAGCGCAACTGCACGCCGCCGACGCTCCAGGTGTCGGCGGCCGGCTTGGCCGCGGCGTGCGGCGGCGAAGCCGCCGCCACGCCGGCGCGGCGCGGCGGCGCCGGCTGCGCGGCAGGAGCCGCTGCCGCGGCGGTGATCTCGGTATCCATCGCAACTCCCTGCGAATGCGGCTGTCAGCCCCCGACCACGGGGGCGACGATCTCCACGCTGTCGCCGCCGGCCAGGGGCTGCGAGGCCCAGCGCGCGCGCGGCACGAAGCATCCATTCAGCGCACAGGCGAAGCCGCCCTGCGCGCCGTCCAGCCCGCGCTCGACCAGCAGTTCGGCGAGGGTCGCGGCGCGGCTTTGCAGCGCCTCGCCGTTGACCCGCAGGGCCAGCGCGGGGGCGACGCTGTCAGGCGGCATGCGCCAGCTCCTCGTCGAGCGCCCGCGGCAGGCCGAGACTGTCGGCGATGCCGCGTTCGGCCGCCGCGACCACCGCCGGAGCGATCAGGTAGCCATGCCGGAACAGGCCGTTGACGCGCCAGGTTCCGCCGCCGTCCAGCGCCGCGATCGGCGCGCGGTCGGGCAGCGCCGGGCGCAGCGCCGCGGCCAGCCGCACCACGCGTGCCTCGCCGAACTCCGGGTGCAGGCTGTACAGCGCGCTGCCCAGTTCGAGGCTCGAACGCAGCGTGATCGGTCCGTCGTCCTCGCTGTCGAGCTCGGTGGCACCGACGATGAATCTGCCGCCCGGACGCGGCGCCACGTACAGCGCGTAGCGGGGATGGATCAGGCGCACCGGCCGGCGCAGGCTCAGCCACGGCGCGTGCACCGTGAGCACCTCGCCGCGCACCCCATGCAGGCCGTCGATGTCGCCGCGCGCGCCGACGCCGCGGCAGTCCACCGCGACATCGAACTCGTGGCGCGCGCCATCCCGCGCCAGCAGCGCACGGCCCTGCAGCGAGTCTATCGGACAGTGTTCATGCCAGACGCCGGCGCACGCCCGCAGGCCGTCGTCGAGCGCACAGGCCAGCGCGGCGTAGAGCTGATCGTTGGCGAGCTGGCCTTCCTGCGGCAGGAACACGCCGTCGGCGAAGCGGCCTTCGAGCAGCGGCTCGAGCTGCGCGATGCCCGCGGCATCGAGCGCGCGCAGCGAGCCCGCCACCTCGTGCGGCGGCAGGTGCGCGCGCAGCAACCCCGTGTAATGGGCCAGCGCGCCGCGGTCGGGGGCATGCGCCACGACCAGCGTGCCCTCGCGCCGGAAGTACACGTCGATCCCGGTCTGCGCCTGCAGCGCGCGCAGCCAGTGCGCCCACAGGCCGAGCGAGCGCATGCCGAGTTCGTGGATATGCGCATCGGCCGCGGCCAGTTCGGCGGTCGGTGACAGCATCGCCGCCGCCGTCGGCCCGGCGCTGCCGCGGTCGTCGCGTGCGCCGGCGTCGAACAGGCTCACGCGCACGCCGCGGCGCAGCAGGCGCCACGCCAGCAGCCGCCCCGCCAGACCGGCGCCGGCAATCCCCACATGCGGCAGGCTCATTGGTAGATTTCCCCACCCGATTCGCGGAACTGCGCGGCCTTGCGCGCCAGTTCCTCGCGCAACGCGGCGGCATCGGTGGCGCCGCCGCGCGCGGCATCGGCCGCCGCCGCGCTGCGGATGTCCTGGCTGATCTTCATCGAACAGAACTTCGGCCCGCACATGGAGCAGAAATGCGCCGTCTTGGCCGCCTGCTTGGGCAGGGTCGCATCGTGGAACGCGCGCGCGGTGTCCGGATCCAGCGCGAGACGGAACTGGTCCTCCCAGCGGAATTCGAAACGCGCGCGCGAGATCGCGTTGTCCCAGAGCTGCGCGCCGGGATAGCCCTTGGCGAGGTCGGAGGCATGGGCCGAAATGCGGTAGGCGATCAGGCCCTGCTTGACGTCCTCGCGATCCGGCAGCCCGAGGTGTTCCTTGGGCGTGACGTAGCAAAGCATCGCGGTGCCGGCCCAGCCGATGTTGGCCGCGCCGATGGCGCTGGTGATGTGGTCGTAGCCCGGCGCGATGTCGGTGGTCAGCGGCCCCAGCGTGTAGAAGGGGGCTTCGTAGCAGTGCTTGAGCTCCTCCTCGACGTTCACCGCGACCATGTGCAGCGGCACGTGCCCGGGGCCCTCGATCATCACCTGCACGTCGTGTTTCCAGGCGATCTGCGTGAGCTCGCCCAGCGTACGCAGTTCGCTGAACTGGGCTTCGTCGTTGGCGTCGGCGATGGATCCCGGGCGCAGTCCGTCACCGAGCGAGAAGGTGACGTCGTAGGCCTTCATGATCTCGCAGATCTGCTCGAAATGGGTGTACAGGAAGTTCTCGCGATGGTGCGCCAGGCACCACTTGGCCATGATCGAGCCGCCGCGCGACACGATGCCCGTGACGCGTCCGGCGGTCAGCGGCACGTAGCGCAGCAGCACGCCGGCATGGATGGTGAAGTAGTCGACGCCCTGCTCGGCCTGTTCGATCAGGGTGTCGCGGAACAGCTCCCAGCTCAGGTCCTCGGCGACCCCGCCGACCTTCTCCAGCGCCTGGTAGATGGGCACGGTGCCGATGGGCACCGGGCTGTTGCGCACGATCCACTCGCGCGTCTCGTGGATATGCTTGCCGGTGGACAGGTCCATCACGGTGTCGGCACCCCAGCGGATGGCCCAGACCATCTTGTCGACCTCGTCCTCGATGTCCGAGGTCACCGCCGAGTTGCCGATGTTCGCGTTCACCTTGGTGAGGAAATTGCGCCCGATGATCATGGGCTCGATTTCCGGATGGTTGATGTTCGCCGGGATCACCGCGCGGCCGGCGGCCACTTCGCTGCGCACGAACTCGGCGTCGATCTCGCGCTGCGCCGCGAACCACGAGCCGCGATGCTGTCCGCCGTTCTGCGCCAGCGCCTCGGGCAGCTGCGCGCGCTGCAGGTTCTCGCGCCGTGCGATGAACTCCATTTCCGGAGTGATGATGCCGCGGCGCGCCAGGTGCATCTGGCTGGCATTGGCGCCTGCTCGTGCCCGGCGCGGCTGCGGCGGCGCCGCGAAGCGCAGCGCGGCGGTCTCGGGGTCCTGCTGGCGGGCGCGCCCGTAGGCGCTGCTCGGCCCGTCCAGGCGCTCGAGATCGTCGCGCGCATCCAGCCACGACCCGCGCAGCGCCGGCAGGCCGGCTCGCACGTCGATGGGCCGCTGCGGGTCGGTGTACGGCCCAGACGTGTCGTACACGCGCAGCGGCGCGTTCTTCTGCAACTGCGTGACCCCGGGCGTGGTCTCGAGCAGGGTTTCCGACAACGCGATCTCGCGCCACGGCACCGGCACGCCACGCACCTCGTCCAGATAGACCTTGCGGGAACCGGGGAACGGGCTGCGGGTGATGCGGCCGGACAGACGCGCCGGATCGACGCTGCGACGGACTTCGGACATGACAAGGCCTCCTGGAGTGGTGGGGCCTGCCGAAGCGCGGGGTGGCGACTTGGTTTCCTACGCGGGAATGACCCCGATCAGGTTCTACGGATTTCGCCGCTGGCGATCTCAGCCGGCACGCGCCCGGCACTCCGACAAGCAGCGGCCAGTATAGGCCTCGCGCCGGCGCCTGGGAACCGCCTGCGCATGGCGCGGTCAGGCGCCGCGGCGGCGCCGCCGCGGGGGATACAGACGTGCCGCGAGCAGCGTCGCCACACCCAGCGCCAGCAGGGTTCCGAGCAGCACGCCCAGGCGGGCCGCGTCGAACGCGGCGTCGGCGTGCGCAAAGGCCAGCCCGGCGATGAACAGCGACATCGTGAAACCGATGCCGCAAAATGCGGCGAGCGGCAGCATCAGGCGCCACGTATAGCCCGCGGGCAGGCCGCCCGAGGCGCGCGCGGCGACGAACACGCCGCTCAGCACGCCCAGCGGCTTGCCCAGCAGCAGGCCCAGCGCGACGCCCCAGGTGACCGGGCTGCGCAGCAGTTCGCCCAGCGAGCCCTGCAAGGCGATGCCGGCGTTGGCCAGCGCGAACAGCGGCAGGATGCCCCAGGACACGAACGGCGCCAGCGCGTGCTCGACGCGCTCGCCGGCGCCGCCGTCGCGATGTTGCGGCAGCAGCACTCCGGTGAGCACGCCGGCCACCGTGGCATGCACGCCGGAGTGCAGCACGCACCACCAGAGCACCACGCCGAGCAGCAGGAACGGCCACGCACGAGCCACGCCGAAGGCGCGCAGCAGGGCCATCAGCAGCAGCACGGCGACCGCCGCGCCGAGCATCGCGCCCGACAGCTGCGCGGTGTAGAACGCCGCGATGATGAGCACCGCGCCGAGGTCGTCGAGCACGGCCACGGCGGTCAGGAATACGCGCGCGCGCGCCGGCAGGCCGCGCGCGAACAGGGTCATGAGGCCCAGCGCGAAGGCGATGTCGGTCGCCGCCGGCACGGCCCATCCGGACAGCAGGCGTGGATGCGTCAGGTTGATGCCGGCGTACACCAGCGCCGGCAGCGCCATGCCGCCGAGGGCGGCGGCCAGCGGCATGATGCGCGCGCGCATGTCGGACAGCGCGCCGAACAGCCACTCGCGCTTGATCTCGATGCCCACCTGCAGGAAGAACAACGCCATCAGCGCGTCGTTGATCCAGTTCAGGTTGCTCTCGGCCAGATGCAGCGGCCCGAGCGACACGCCCCATTCGACGTGCAGCAGCGCCTCCCAGCCGGCGCGCCAGGGGCTGTTGCTCAGCAGCATGCCCAGCAGCGCGGCAGCCGCCAGCAGCATGCCGGCGCCTCCCCCCTGCTCGACCATCTCGAGCGTGGGCTCGGCCTGCGGCGCAGGGCTGCCGGCCTGGCCCGGAGCGCGCTGGCGCATCATCGCGTGAGCGGGCGCTGCGCCGGCGTCGCTGCGGGCCGTGGCGCCGCGTTCAGGAGCGCGCCACCTCGGCGTAGCGCTTGGCGCTGGCGGTGATCTCGGCGCGCGCCGCATCGACGCCCGCCCAGCCCTCGGTCTTCACCCACTTGCCGGATTCGAGATCCTTGTAGTGGTTGAAGAAATGCTCGACCTGGCGCAGCAGTTCCGGCGGCAGGTCGTCGGGGCCGCGGACATTGCGATACAGCGGCAGCAGCTTGTCCACCGGAACCGCGATCAGCTTGGCGTCGGGTCCGGCCTCGTCGGTCATGTTCAGCACGCCCACCGGACGGCAGCGCACGACGCAGCCGTGCACCAGCGGAATCGGCGTGACCACCAGCACGTCCACCGGGTCGCCGTCCTCGGACAGGGTCTCGGGGATGTAGCCGTAGTTGCACGGGTAGTGCATCGCGGTGGCCATGAAGCGATCCACGAACAGCGCGCCGCTGGCCTTGTCGACTTCATACTTGACGGGCGGGGCGCCGGCCGGGATCTCGATCACGGCGTGAAAATCGTCCGGCAGACTCTTGCCGGCGTTGACTTGGAGCAGGCTCATCGGAGTGGGACCTCTTCTTGGGAAAAATCCTGTGTTGCCGCCGCCACCCCGCGGCGCCGGCCGCGCCGGCGCGCCGGGCCGGATCAGGGCCGCGGGCTCGCGGCGGGCGCCGAGCCGGGCGGAACCACCGGGGTCTGCGCGGTGTTCTTGTATTGGGTTTGCAGTGTCTGGGGCGAGATGATACTGAACAGCGTCACGACCTTTTGCACACCCGACACCCCGGCCGCCACCGAACTCGCCTCCTGCGCCTCGGCCTGCGTGACCAGCCCCTGCAGGTACACCACGCCCTGCGACGTGGTGATCTGGAAGGCCTGCGAATACAGCCTGGCGTCGGCGATGAACGCGGCGCGCACCTTGGACGTGAGGTAGGTGTCGCGGGCCTGCTGGTCGAGCGTCTCGGCGGGCCCGATGACCAGTTCGTTGGCCACCGACCTCACGTTGGGCAGCGCCGCCACGATGTTCTGCGCCTGCTGGCGATCGGCGGCGCTGGGCACCTGGCCGGTCAGCAGCACCTGCTGGTTGTAGCTGTCTACGCTGACGCTGCCGCGCCCGCCGAGCAGGTCGCTGATGCGCCCCGACGCGGTGAGCTGGATGTTCTGGTCCTCCAGTTGCGAGCCGGCGGTGCGGCGGTCGGTGGCCACGAGTGCCGTGCCGCCGACGGCCGCGGCGCCGAGCACGAAACAGCCCTGCAACTGGGTGGCCGCCAGCACGCTGACCAGCAGCAGGCCGGCGCGTCGCGCTGCCACGCCGCCGTGGCGCCGGGTCGGCGGATGCCGAGGGTTGGATTGCGTCATGTCGATTCCTCCGGGTTGCCCATCAAGGTCCAGTCGACGCCGTCGCAGATGCAGTGCAGCATCAGCAGATGCACTTCCTGGATGCGTGCGGTGTGATCGCTCGGCACGCACAGGTGCACGTCGACGTCGCTGAGCAAGGCGCTCAGCCTGCCTCCCCCCTTGCCGCTCAGCGCGACGATCTGCATGTCGCGCTCCTGGGCCGCTCGCACGGCCTCGATCACGTTGGGCGAACTGCCGCTGGTCGAAATCGCCAGCAGCACGTCGCCCGGTTGCCCCAGCGCGCGCACCTGGCGCGCGAACACCTGCTCGAAACCGTAATCGTTGCCCACCGCGGTCAGGATGGAGCTGTCGGTGGTGAGCGCCAGCGCCGCCAGTTCCGGACGCTCGCGCTCGAACCGGCCGACGAGTTCGGCGGCGAAATGCTGCGCATCGGCCGCCGAGCCGCCGTTGCCGCAGGCGAGGATCTTGCCGCCGTTGCTGAGCGCGTTGGCGACGCAGGCGACGGCTTGCGCCAACGGCGTGGCCAGCAGTTCGACCGCCTGCAGTTTCAGGCGCGCGCTTTGTTCGAATTGTTCTCGGATACGTTGTTCAAGCATGGCTCGGGCCCCATTGCAGCCGACATTCTTCCACGATTCCCGCGGAATCCGGACGACAGCCTCGCGCCGGGCGCGGCTATCCGTCGCTGTCGAAGGCGTCGCGGATCCAGCGCACCCGTGCGCCGTCGATGGCGACGACGTCGAAACGACACGGCACGTCCCCGAGGCCGTCCGCGTCGGCGCCGAGAAAGCAGCGTGCCGCATGCAGGAGGCGCGCCCGCTTGGCGCGATCCACGCTGGCGGCGGCGCCGCCCCAGGCCGCGTGGCTGCGCACGCGCACCTCGACGAACACCAGCACCTCGCCATCGCGCGCGACCAGGTCGATCTCGCCGCCGCGCACGCGATAATTGCGGCGCAGCACGCGCAGCCCGTGGCGCCGCAGCTCGCGGCAGGCGAGGTTCTCGCCGCGCGCCCCGAGCCACTGGCGCAGGGTCTGCATGGCGCCCGCGCGGCCTGCCGCGGGATCGCGCTTCACGAGCCTTCTCCGCCACGCGCCAGGCCACCCGCCTCGCCACCGGCCGCGTCACCTGGTTGTTTCATCCCGCTTGCTCGCACACTCGCACACTCGCACACTCGCACACTCGCCCACTCGCCCCTGACAGCTCGCGATGCCCCAATCTCCCCAAGCCGACGCAGCCGAGCCGGGCGCCATCGCCGATCCGATGCGCGCGGCGCAGGCCGCCGCCCGCGCATTGTGTGCCGGCCAGCAAATCCCCTCGCCCTGCCTGCTCATGGTCGCCACGCCGATCGGCAACCTGGCCGACGTCGGCCTGCGCACGCTGGCGCTGCTGCAGCGCTGCGATGTCGTCGCCGCCGAGGACACACGCGCGGCGCAGCGCCTGCTGCACGCCTGGGGGCTGTCGCTGCCGTTGCTGCGCGCCGACCGCCACCGCGAACAGGCGGCCGCCCAGGCCGTGCTCGGGCACCTGGCCGGCGGACGCAGCGTGGCCTTCGTCAGCGACGCCGGCACGCCGGCCATCCGCGATCCCGGCGCGCTGCTGGCGCGCGCCGCGCGCGGCGCCGGGTACGCCGTGCTCGCGCTGCCCGGGCCCAGCGCCGTGACCACCGCGCTCAGCGCCAGCGGGCTGGAGCTCGACGACGGCTTCGTGTTCGCCGGCTATGTGCCGTCGACGTCGGGCCGGCGCGAGACCTTCTACCGCGAGTTGCTGGGCGCGCGTCGCGCCGCGGTGTGCTTCGAGACGCCTCACCGCATCGACGCCAGCCTGCGCGCGCTGCAGCAGCTGGCGCCGCAGCGCCGGCTGGTGCTGGCCAAGGAGCTGACCAAGCAGTTCGAGCAGGTGATCGAGGGCTGCGCCGGGCAGTTGCTGCAATGGCTGCGGGCCGACCCACGGCATGCGCAGGGCGAGTTCGTGCTGATCCTCGCCGCGCAGGCGCTGCCGGCGGCAGGCGCGGAACTGCCCGAGCAGGCCTGCCGGTGGGCGCTGCGCCTGGCGCAGGAGCTGCCGGCCTCGCGCGCCTGCGCGCTGGCCGCGGAAATGGGCGGCGGCGACCGCCGCGACCTGTACCGCTGGTTGCTGAGCCAACCCGGGCACGCCGGCGACGGCGCCTGAGGCGCGCCGCCGCGGCGGCGCGGCCTCAGTCGAGGGCCTCGGGCTGTTCCTGTGCCACCGCGCTCAGGCGCTTGCGCATGGCCTGCAGGCGCGCCAGCGCCTGCGCCTTGTTGTCGGTCTTCGGCAGCTCGGCGCGCAATTCCGCGACAAAGCGGCTCGGCTCGTAGACACGCGCGCCGCGCCCGCCGGCGCGGCGCTTGCGGCAGTGGCTGATGGTCAGGGTCTGGCGCGCCCGCGTCACACCCACGTACATCAGGCGCCGTTCCTCTTCCAGACCGCTGTCGCTGAGCGGGCGGTCGTCGGTGTACAGCGGCAGCACGCCCTCGTCGCAGCCGGCGAGCCAGACGTGCGGCCACTCCAGGCCCTTGGCCGCGTGCAGGGTCGACAGGGTCACGACATCCTGCTGCGTGCCGCGCTCGGCCAGCTGCGTGATCAGCGCCACGGTCTGGGCGATGCGCTTGAGCCCCACGCCGTCCTCCTCCGCCTTGCGCGCGATCCAGTCGCAGAAGTCGTTCACGTTGCCCCAGCGCTGCGTGGCCTCGCGCTCGTTGTCGGCGCTGTCGCGCAGATGCGCCTCGAAGCCGATCGCGGTGAGCAGACTGCGCAGCAGTTCCCCGGCAGGCTCGGTGCGCTCGCGCCAGTCGATGTCGTGCATCAGACGCGCGAACTCGCGCAGCCCGTCGGCGTGGCGCGCGCCGACGGCGGCCGTCAGGGCATCGCGGAACAGCGCCTCGAACATCGACACCTTCCACTGCGCGGCGAAGGCGCCCAGGCTTTTCAGCGTGGCCGCGCCGACGCCGCGGCGCGGCGTGGTCACCGCGCGCAGGAACGCGGGGTCGTCATCCGGGTTGGCGAGCAGGCGCAGGTAGGCGCAGACGTCCTTGATCTCGGAGCGCTCGAAAAAACTCTGCCCGCCGCTGACCGCATACGGGATGTTGGCGCGGCGCAGCGCCTGCTCGATGGGCCGCGACTGATGATTGGCGCGGTACAGCACGGCGACATCGGCCCATTTGCAGCCGCGCCCGCCACGCAGCGCCTGCAGGCGCGCGACGATGCGTTCGGCCTCGTCCTCGTCGGTGTCGGCCTCGCGCACCTCCACCGGGTCGCCTTCGCCGTGCTCGCTCCACAGGCGCTTGGGATAGAGCTTGGGATTGGAGGCGATCACCGCGTTGGCGGCGCGCAGGATGGCGTTGGTGGAGCGGTAGTTCTGCTCCAGCTTGATGATCTCCAGGTCCGGGTAGTCCTCGGGCAGGCGCTTCAGGTTGTCCAGGGTGGCTCCGCGCCAGCCGTAGATGCTCTGGTCGTCGTCGCCGACCGCGGTGAAGCGGGAGTTCTCGCCGACGAGCAGGCGCAGCAACTGGTACTGCGCGTCGCTGGTGTCCTGGTATTCGTCGACGAGGATGTAGCGCAGGCGCCGGTTCCAGCGTGCGCGCACCTCGTCATGCTGCTGCAGCAGACGCAGCGGCAGCACCATCAGGTCGTCGAAGTCCACCGCCTGGTAGGCGCTCAGCGCCTCCTGGTAGCGCAGCCAGACCTTCGCCGCCTGCACGTCCTCGGGGTCGCGCGCCTGCGCCGCCGCCTGCTGCGGCTGCAGCAACGCAGCCTTCCACTGGCTGATGCGCCATTGCCAGGCGCGCGCCTGCTTGATCTCGGTGGTGCCGCCGGCCTCGCGCAGCAGCGACGCCACGTCGTCGCTGTCGAGAATCGAGAACTGGGTGCGCAAGCCGAGGGTCTCGCCGTCCTCGCGCAGGATGCGCACGCCGAGCGCGTGGAAGGTGGAGATGACCAGTTGCTGCGCCGCCTTGCGGTCGTCCAGCAGATCGCGCGCGCGCTCGCGCATCTCGGCTGCCGCCTTGTTCGTGAAGGTGATGGCCGCGATCTCGGCGGGGGCATAGCCGGCGCGCAACAGGCGTGCGATCTTGTGGGTGATCACGCGCGTCTTGCCGCTGCCCGCGCCGGCGATGACCAGACAGGGACCGCCGAGGTGGGCCACGGCGCGCTCCTGGGCCGCATTGAGCATGTCGATGAATCCGCGAAAAGCTGAAAAAAGGCCGCCGCGCCAGCGCCCGCAGGGCTGGCGGCGCAACGGGTCGGAGGGCTCAGCGCCCGGCCTGCGCGCGCAGGCGGTCGAACTCGGATTGCGGGCCCAGATGCCGCAGCCACTCCGGCGCGACGGCCTCGATGCTCGCCGGCTGCGCCACGCCGAGTTCGGCGGCGAAACCGGGCATGCCGCCGCCCGGCACGCTGGGCACGCGCATGGACTCGAGATTGTCCCGGCTCATCAGCGGCTGCCCCGGCGCCAGTTCCATGAGGCCGGCCAGCAGGCCCGCCGCGGCGTGCGGCAGGCCGAGCACCGGGCGCTGGCGTACGCCGGCCAGTCGCGCCGCCAGTTGCACCAGTTCGCGCAGCGCATAGGTGCGCGGACCGCCCAGTTCGTAGATGCGCCCGATGCTGGCACGCGCATGGCGGCCGATCAGGGCCTGCGTCATGGCCTGTGCGAGGTCACCCACGTATACCGGTGCGAAGCGCTGCTGCGCGCCGCCCAGCAGCAGCAGCGGAAGGCGGCGCTGCAGGCTGGCGAACAGGTTCAGCAGATGATCCTGTTCGCCGAACACCACCGAGGGACGCATGATGGTCCATTGCAGCCCGGCCTCGGCGTCGCGCACCGCCGCCTCGCCGTCGCCCTTGGACCGCAGGTACATCGACGGGCCCTGGCTGTCGGCGCCCAGCGCGCTCATGTGCAGCATGCGCCGCACTCCGCAGTCGGCGCAGGCCGCCGCCAGGTTCTGCGGCAGGCGCACGTGCGCGCGCGCGAAGTCCGCCCCGTACGGCGTGCCGCGACGGCCGTGCAGGATGCCCACCAGGTTGACCACGGCATCGCGCCCGTCCACCAGGCGGCGCAGCGTGGCGTTGTCGAAGGTGTCGATCTGCACCACGTCCACGGTGGGCAGCGGCAGCAGATGCTTGGCCCGCTCGCGCCGGCGCGTCGGCACCAGCACGCGGCAGCCGGCGCTGCTCAGGCGGCTGACGAGCTGCGAGCCGATGAACCCCGAACCGCCGAATACGACAATGTTTTGCATGGGTCTCGCTCTCAGGAAAACACGCGGCGGCGACGGCGCTGCGCGCCGCCCCGGCTTGCGCGGCGCACCGCTGCCGGAGCCTCGCCGCCGCGCGGCCTCGCCGGCGACTCAGGGCATCGCCTGCGCCTGCGAAATCTGCTGCGGCTGCGCCAGCGCCAGCCGCGATTTTAGGGATCGCCTGGATGTCCCGAGCAGGGCCGCGTACACCGTGGCGTTGGACAGCACCTGCTTGACGTAATTTCTGGTCTGGTCGATCGGGATGCTTTCGGCGAAGATCGCCCCGTCGAGCTCGTCGGCCACCGGCAGCGGCATGCCGCGCCAGCGCGCCGGGCGCGCCGGGCCGGCGTTGTAGCCGGCGGCGGCCATCGCCTGCGAGCCGTCGAAGCGCTGCAGCAGCATGCCCAGATAGGCCGAACCGAGTGCGATGTTGGTACGCACCTGGGTCACGTCGTCGCTGCGGAAGGCGGCGAGTCCGATCTTGCGCGCCACCCAGCGCGCGGTGCCGGGCATCAGCTGCATCAGCCCGCTGGCGCCGGCCCACGACTGGATGCCCGACGCGAAGCCCGACTCCTGGCGCATGATGCCGTAGATGAACGGCGAGCTCACGCCGGTGTCGCGCGAGGCCTCGTCCACAGCATGCCGGAAGGGCATCACGTAGCGCTGTTTCCAGTCCACCGCGTGCTTCATGCGGTCGCTGGCGCTGATGCACAGCAGCCAGGCCTGGTGCTGGCACGCCAGTTGCGCCGCCGCGTGCAACTGCTGGTCGTCGATGCCGTGGATCGCCGCCACCCATTGCGCGGCCGCGGGCGCGTAGGCGTCGACCCCATACAGCAGCAGCGCCTGACGCACGCCGGGGCGCAGGGCCTGCTGCAGCACCTGCGAGCGCGGTGCCGGCGCCGGAAGCGTCGCCGGAATGCGCACCTTGCGCCCGAGCGCCTCGGTCGCCAGTTGCCCGTAGTAGTTCCAGGGCTCGGCGATGCTGCGCCACAGCTCGCGCGCGCGCCGCGGATGCCCGGTGCGGCTCGCCGCCACGGCGCTCCAGTACGTGGCCTCGGCGGCGTCGCCTCCGGCACGCTGCAGGCGCATCGCGGCGCGCTGCACCAGGCTCCAGTCACCTGCCCGCAGCGCCGCGCGCAGACACCACTTCCAGTCGTCCGCGTCGGGCTGCCAGCCCGGGGCGATGCGCCCGGCGCGCCGGAACATGCCGGCCGCACCGGGCAGCAGCTGCGCGGATGCGCTGCGTGCGGCAAGCCAGGCGATGCGACCGCGTTGCGCGGCGGGCACGCTGCGCAGCCGCGCATCGAGCAGGCGCATGGTCTGCTGCGGATCCTGGCGTGCCATGCGCAGCAGCGCCAGCACCAGCGCGCGACGGTACACCGTGCCGGCTGTCGGCGGCGCCGACAGCACCAGGTGCAGCGGATCGTCGGCGGCTGCGTGCACCAGGCGGCGGGCATCGGGCATCAGCCAGCGCGTGAAGGCGAGTGCGGCATGCACCTCGCCAGCCGCGAAAAAGCCGTACATGCGCTGCCACAGCGCCTGCTGGTCGATGTGTCCGGCGGCCAGCAGGCTTCGCGCCGCGCTGTTGCAGCCGGCGCCGCCACCGGCCGCGCGCGGCCACAGCGCCAGCACGCGCGCGCTGGTGTCGACGCCGGTGGTCTCGAAGCGCGCCTGGGCGTCCAGGCATTGCAGCTGCGCGTCGTCGCCGTCGTACCCGGCGTATACCGCGAGAAAGTCCGGCCAGTCCTGGCGCCGGCCGAGTTCGGCCAGCCACTGCGCGCGCAGGCGCAGCAGCGGCAGCGTTCCGGGCCAGTGTCGGGCGAAGGACTCGAAATCCGCGGGCGTGGCCTGGCGCAGGCGCGGCGCCAGCGCCCAGTAGGCCACCCAGTCCTCGAGCGGGCTGCCGTGCAGCGCCGGCAGCGCGGCGACCGCCGGCGCCGCGTCGCCACGCTGGAAACCCTGCCAGGCCTGGCGCACGAGCTGCGCCGACGCCGCGTCGAGCCGCAGCGGCGGCAGCGCCGGCAGCGGCCGCGACACGGCGCCCGCTCGCGACGCCGCAGGCGTGCTCGGCGCCACGGCAGCGGCGGGCAGCATGGGCACCGAGGCAGCGCGAGGCGACGCCGCTGCCGAGACCGCCGCGCGTGCGCCGGGCAGCCCGCCGAGCAGCAGCAGCAGCAGCGCGGCCACGCCGAGCGCCCGACGGGTCTCTGCGCCTGCGCGCGAAAGCGCGAGCAGGCGCGCCAGTGTCGGCACAATACGGGCTCGCGCATCCACGGAATTCATAACCCCAAGCTTAGCGTGACCCAGGTTTTTTCGACACCGCTGCCGCTGCTCGCCGCGGGGCAGACACGCACGCAGTTGCGCCAGATCCTGCGCCAGCTGCGCGAGACGCTTGCGCAGCGTCCGCAACGCGAGCTTGCGCTGGATCACGCACTCGCGCGGGAGTTGCGGCAATCACCGGCGGCATGCATAGGCGCGTACTGCGCAAGCCGCGATGAATACGATGTATTGCGCGTGCTGCTGCGCACCGGCGAGGAACTGGGCTGGCCCTGGCGCGTGGCGCTGCCGGTGGTGCACCGCGCCAGCCACGGCATGCGCTTTCACGCCTGGCGTCCAGGCGAGGCGCTGCGCACGGGCGCCTACGGCATCGCCGAGCCGGCGGTCGCGGGCCAGGCGCTGGAGCCCGACCTGCTGCTCGTGCCCTGCCTCGGCTTCACCCGCGACGGTCTGCGCCTGGGGTACGGCGGCGGCTACTACGACCGCTACCTGGAGCACCGGCCGCAGGTGCGCACGGTCGGCCTGGCCTTCGAACCCTGCCGCATCGAAGATCTGCAGCCGCTGGCGCACGATCGCCTGCTCGACGTGATCCTCACGGATGGCGGACGCTATGGCGCAAGACCCGGCGCCGAGCCGGCCGCCGGCTGAGCCCGTGCGGACAGCGCCATGACCAGCAAGCCCGAGACCATGGGGCCGCCGCCGCTGCAGCCGCGGCCCGAAGCGTTGCAGCACACGCCGCAGGGACAGCCGTTCAGCGCGCGCTACGGCGATGTCTACGCCAGCCGGGCCGGCGCGCTGGCACAGGCGCGTGCGGTGTTCCTGCAGGGCAGCGGGCTGCTCGAGCAGCCGTCGGCATGGAGCGGCCGGCGCCAGTTCGTGGTGCTCGAGACCGGGTTCGGGCTGGGCACCAATTTTCTCGCCACATGGCAGGCCTGGCGGGCCGACCCACGGCGCCCGGACATGCTGCATTACGTGGCCCTGGAACTGCATCCGCTGGATGCCGAGACGCTGCTGCGCGAGTGCGTGGACGACTCGCTGATCGAGCTCGCGCGCCAGCTCGCGGCGCACTGGCCACCGGCGATGCGCGGCGTGCACGCGCTCAGCCTCGACCACGGCCGCGTGCGCCTGCTGTTGGTGTTCGGCGATGCCGCGCAGATGCTGGCGCAGCTCGAGCTCGGCGCCGACGCGGTGTATCTGGACGGCTTCGCTCCGGCGCGCAACCCGCAGATGTGGAGCCGCGAGCTGCTGCTGGAGGTCGCCCGCTGCTGCCGCCCGGACGTGCGGGTGGCCAGCTACAGCGTGGCGCGCGCGGTCTGCGACGGGCTGCGCGACGCCGGCTTCGAGGTGGACAAGCGGCCCGGTTTCGGTGGCAAGGCGCAGCGCCTGCAGGCACGCCTGGCCCGCGTGCCGGCGGATTCGCGTGCGCGCCCGGCGCGGCCGCAGCCGGCCAGCGCACTGGTGATCGGCGCCGGACTCGCCGGCGCGGCCTGCGCCCACGCGCTGGCGCTGCGCGGCTGGCAGGTGCAGGTGCTGGATGCGCAGGGCGCCGCGGCCGGAGCATCGGCGCTGCCCGCCGGACTCGCCCACCTGCGCCCGGCGCATGCCGAGGAGCGCCTGGCGCGCCTGACGCGCGCCGCGCTCGGCTGGCTGCGCGCCGCGCTGGCCGGCCTCGACGAGGTCGGACTGTTCGACACGCGGGGGGTCCTGATGTCGGCCGAGCTGCCGCGCCGCGCCGCTCTCGATGCCCAGGCCGCGGCGTGGCCGCCGCAGTGGCTGCACGCACTGGATGCCGCGGCGGCGGCGTGCGCCGCGGGCACCGCCGGCGCGCCGCGGGCGTGGTGGACGGCCGGCGGTGCGGTGGCGGCGGCAGCGCTTTGCCGTGCCTGGCTGCGACACCCGCGCATCACGCTGCACGCGCCGGCCGCCGTGCAGGCGCTGCGGCGCGACCCCGCGAGCCGATGCTGGCTGGCCCTTGACCAAGGCCGGCAGGTGCTGGCGCAGGCCCCGCTATGCGTGCTGGCGAACGCGCTCGACGCCGTGCGCCTGCTGCGCGACAGCGGCCTGGCGGCGGCGCACGGCGTGCCGCGCCTGCGCGCCCAGGTGGGCCAGGGGTTCATCGTCCCGGCGGACTCGATCTGCGGGCTGCAGGCGCTGCGCGGCGGTGTCATGGCCGGCACCTACGCACTGCCGCTGTCGGCGGCGGCGGCAGCAGGTTGCGGGCTCGACCCGTACCGGCGCTGGCTATTCGTCGGCGCAACCTACGAGCATCCCGAGCAACCAGGGCTGTCCGCCGAGCAGGCCTGGGAACATGTCGGCGCCGGGCTGCGCGCCTGGTGCACCGCCTCCGGTGCCGCGGCGCCCTGGCCGTCGCGCCCGCCGGCCGAGGCACGCCGTGTGCGCGGCGAGCGCGCCGTCGCCGGCGATCGCTGGCCGCTGATCGGACGCTGGAGCGGCGCGGCGACCCCGGAAGACCAAGGCCTGTACGTCAGCGCAGGCATGGGATCGCGCGGGCTGCTGCTGTCGGCGCTCGGCGCGCAATGCATCGCCGGCCTTGTCGAGGGCGAGCCGGCGCCGCTCGAGCGCGATCTGCTGGATGCGCTGGATCCGCAGCGCGGCGCGCTGCGCCGCTCCTGAGGCTCAGGCCGCGCCGAGGCCGGGGACGATCGAGCCGGGCGCCTGCGCCGGGCGGTGGCGCGCGGTGAAGTCGAGCATGCGCTGCACCGGCACGCAGGCGCGCGCCGCGAGCTGCGCATCCAGCTCGATCTCGCCGCCGCCGCCGAGCAGCACCTGCTGCAGGCTGCGCAGTCCGTTCATGGCCATCCACGGACAATGCGCGCAACTCTTGCAGGTCGCGCCGTTGCCGGCGGTGGGCGCGGCGATGAAACGCTTGCCCGGGTTGTGCCGCTGCAGCGCGTGGAACATCCCGGTGTCGGTGGCGACGATGAAGGTGCCGACGTCGGCCTCGCGCGCCGCCTTGAGCATCTGCGCGGTCGAGCCGACCACGTCGGCCAGCGCGATGACGCCGGCCGGGCTCTCCGGATGAACCAGCACCATGGCACCGGGGTACTGCTCGCGCAGCAGCTCCAGCTCGAGCGCCTTGAACTCGTCGTGCACGATGCACGCCCCCTGCCACAGCAGCATGTCGGCGCCGGTCTCGCGTTGCACATAGGCGCCGAGATGGCGATCCGGCGCCCACAGCAGTCGACGTCCCTGGCGATGCAGGTCGGCGACGATGTCGAGCGCGCAGCTCGAGGTCACGACCCAGTCGGCGCGCGCCTTCACGGCCGCGCTGGTGTTGGCGTACACCACCACCGTGCGATCCGCATGCTCGTCGCACCAGGCCGCGAACTCGGGCGCCGGGCAACCGAGATCGAGCGAGCAGGTGGCGTCCAGATCGGGCATCAGCACGCGCTTGGCCGGTGACAGCATCTTCGCCGTCTCGCCCATGAAACGCACGCCGGCGACGACCAGCGTGGAAGCCGGGTGCGAAGCGCCGAAGCGCGCCATTTCGAGGGAGTCGGCGACCGTGCCGCCGGTCTGCAGCGCGAGATCCTGCAGGTCGGGATGCACGTAATAGTGCGCCACCAGCACGGCGTCGCGCTCGGCCAGCAGGCTGCGGCACTGCGCCAGCAGACGTTCGCGCTCGGCGGGCGCCGGATCCTCGGGGACCTTCGCCCAGGCCTCGCGGGTACCGCACACGGGGCTCTCGACGTCGATGGAAATGGTGTTCGCGGACATGCTCAGACTCCGGCAAAGCGCATGGAATAATCGGTGGCGCTGACATCCTTGGTCAGCTTGCCCACGGAGATGCGGTCGACTCCGGTGTGCGCAAGGGCCGCCACGCTGTCGAGATCGACGCCACCCGACACCTCCAGTTCGGCGCGCCCGGCGTTGATGCGCACCGCTTCGCGCAGGCGCGGCAGGTCCATGTTGTCGAGCAGCACCATGCGCGCGCCGGAGTCGAGCGCCTGCTGCAGCTGCTCCAGGGTCTCCACCTCGACCTGCACGAACACATCCGGCGGCGCGATGGCCTGCGCCCGCTGCAACGCGGCGGCCACGCCGCCGGCGGCCGCGATGTGGTTTTCCTTGATGAGAATGCCGTCGTACAGACCCATGCGATGGTTGTGGCCGCCACCGACGCGGACCGCGTATTTCTGCGCGATACGCAGTCCCGGGATGGTCTTGCGGGTGTCCACGATGCGCGCGCGCGTGCCCTGCACCGCCTGCACGTACTGCGCCGTCTTGGTCGCCACGCCCGACAGGAGTTGCAGAAAATTGAGCATGCTGCGCTCGGCCGTCAGCAGGGTCCGCGCCCCGGCATGCACCCGCAGCACGACATCGCCGGCCTGCACCCGCGCCCCCTCGGGAACCTGCCACTCGATGCGCGCCGAGGCATCGAGCTGGCGCAGCACCGCCTCGACCCAGGGGCGGCCGCAGACGATGGCCGGCTCGCGCACCAGCACGCGCGCCTCGGCGCGCGCCGCGGCGTCGATCAGGCTGGCGGTGAGGTCGCCTTCGCCGACGTCCTCGTCGAGAGCATTGCGCGCATCGTGCGCGGCGACGGACTGCAGGCTCGGAGCGTTCATGGACACGGGATCAAACGGGGTTGGCAATTCTGCAGTGTAGGCCGCCGTGGTGGAGCGGGTTTTCACCAGTATTCGAAGCCACCCGTGGGTCTTGACAATGCTATATCAGCAAACGCTAATATTGCGACAGCGCAAACCAGGGGATGAAAATGGAACAGAGGGTTGATTTTTCGACACTTTCCGGAACGCGTCCGGATACCGACGGGAACCTGTTCCGTGCTTCCCCGTCGGCGTGCCCGGACCGCGGCATACCGCGCGAGGACCTGCTCGGGGCCTGGCGAGGCGCCGCCGACTGCCGCAACTGCGGCGTGCGGCGCATTGCGCTGTTCGGCGCGCTGAGCGTCGACGACTTCCAGGAGATCCACCAGATCATCGACGACATGCAGTTCGCCTCCGGGCAGAACCTGTTCGCCGAGGGCCAGCACGGCCAGTACCTGTACACGGTGAAAACCGGCTTTGTGAAACTCGAGCGCGTGCTGCCCGACGGCACGCGACGCATCACGCGCGTGGCGCGTCGTGGCGATCTGATCGGGCTCGAGTCGTTCATCCACCAGCCCTACATGCACCAGGCCTCGGCCATCGGAGCGGTGCGCGTGTGCCGCATTCCGGTGGAGGTGATCCGGCGCCTGGAGGAACACGTGCCCAACCTGCGCCAGGAGTTTCTGGAGCGCTGGCATCGCGCGCTGCGCGAAACCGACGAGTGGGCGCTGCTGCTGGGCTCGGGCACGATCCCGTCGCGCATGGCGCGCCTGCTGCTGCGCCTGGCGGAGCCCGAACTCAACGACACCATCGTGCTGCCCAAGCGCAGCGACCTCGGCGCGATGCTCGGCGTCGCGCTGGAAACCGCCAGCCGAGTGATCGCGCAATTCGAGCGCGACGGCCTGCTCGAGCACGTGGGCCCGCGCCTGTTCCGCATCCACCGCAGCGGTCTGCAGGATCTGGCCACGCCGGCGCCGCGCCTCGCCGCCTAAGGCCGCTGCGCCGCGCCGTCAGCCGCGGTCGAGCCAGTCCGTGATGCCCTTCCACTGCTGCAGGTCGCGTTCGACCTGCGGCGGGTGCAGGTCCCACAGGCTGAGGCCCTGCGCGGCCATGTGGGCGTAGTTCGTGGTCGGGCGCAGCATGCCCAGCAGCGGCACGGCCTGGCGTTGCAGGAACTCGCGCAATTGCTCGGCGGCGCGCGTGCGCTCGTCCACGCGCATGCCGACCAGCCCCATGCGCAAGCCCTGCAGCTTTCGTTCGCCGGCCACGCGGTCGAGAAACTCCTGTGCGGCGTAGATGTCGAACACGGACGCCTGTACCGGCACGAGCAGCCGGTCGGCGGCGCGCAGCAGCTCGTCGAAACGCCTGCCGTGCAGTCCGGCCGGGGTATCGATCACCGCATGCGTGACACCCTCGGGTACGCGGGCGACGGCGTCCGGACCGATCTTCCAGCCGGTGATCGGCGGCAGCGCCGGGCCGCGCAGCGACAGCCACAGGCGCGACGACTGCTGGCGGTCGGCGTCGCCCAGCATCACCTTGTGGCCGCGACTGGCCCAGTAGCCGGCGATCTGCGTGGCCAGCGTCGACTTGCCCGCACCGCCCTTGGGATTGGCGACCACCAGAACCGGCATGACGTTCTCCCCGCCGCGCTCGCTGGCGGCATCCGGAGGCAAGCTTAGCAGGCCGTTGAAATACCCAGGGGGTGGTTCGACAGCCTGTCGAGGCGCCCCGCCGCTGCCCCACAAGTCGTACTGCGCGGCTCCGGCAGCCCGGCCTGCGCGGCACAATGCCGGGTGCGCGCCGGCTGCGGCGTCGAATGGGATACTCCGCACATGCTGTTCAACCCGAGCAAGGATCAGGTCCGCCAGTTCTTCATCGATGCCTGGCGCCGGCGCGCCGGCGGCGTGCTCACGCCGCTGGAGACGGTGGCGGTGCAGTGGATGGAGCAACATCCCGAATACCACGAGGATCTGCAGGCGCCCGACGCGCTGCAGCGCGACTATGCGGTGGAGGCGCAGCGCAGCAACCCGTTCCTGCACCTGTCGATGCACCTGTCGATCAGCGAGCAGGTATCCATCGACCAGCCGCCCGGCATCCGCCAGGCATGCCGGCTGCTGAGCGCGCGCCGCGGCGAGCACGAGGCCCACCACGCGATCATGGAGTGCCTGGGCCAGATGCTGTGGACCTCCCAGCGCAGCGGCCTGCCGCCCGACGGCGAGGCCTACGTCGATTGCGTGCGTCGCGCCGCCACGAGCGACTGAACCGTTCCGTCAGGCTTGCTCGATCATGCGCAAACATCATCGAAGCTGACTTCCTGCTTCGTCGAGGGCGGTTTCACGCGCACCTTGCGGCGCGCGCCAGAGCCGTGCGGGACATGCCCGAATCGTCCATGAACGCGCGGGCAATTCGCAATTCGCAATTCGCAATTCGCAATTGCGTGCAAGTATTTACCGAGCAGTTCAAAGCCCGGCCGCCGCGCACGCTATTCGCGGATGCTGCGCGAGCACAACTGGATCACCAGCACGCCGGACACGATCAGCGCAATGCCGGCCCAGGCCGCGGCGTCGAGGCGCTGGCCGTAGAGCAGCCGGCCCACCGCGGTGATGGCGAGAATGCCGACGCCGCACCACAGCGCGTAGGCCAGCCCGAGAGGAATGCGGCGCAGCGCGAGGGCGAGGAAGAACCCCGAGCCCAGACTGCCGAGCACGACCAGCACGCTGGGCATCCAGCGGCTGAACTCGCGACTCGCCTTGAGGCTGGCGGTGGCCACGATCTCGCAGGCCACGGCGAACAGCAGATGCAGCCAGTGCATGCCCGGCGATGATGCCGCAGCGGCGGCGTCGACGGCTGGTGCGTGGGCCTTGCCCGCATGCCACGCCTGGGCATGCCGGGCGCCTGCGCGATGCGACGCCGGCGTCGCCCGGGAACCAAGCGCGCGCAGGCCCGTCCAAGGGGTGACGCGGTGGCATCGCGCCTCGTGCCACCGCGACTGCACCACGAAGCTGCACCATGAAGCTGCACCACGAAGGCCCACGTCGATGCCTCGCGCCTGCTCACGCCTTGCCCGCACGCTGATCCTCGGCGCGACGTGGAGCCTCGCGACGGCCGCGCCCGCGGCGTCCGCCACCAGCCCGGCACTGCGGCATTTCGCATCCCCCGAGCACGAGTTCCTCGGCGCACGCGTGTTCCTGAGCATGCCCGACGGATCCCGCCGGCGCGGCGACCGCGCGATGCTGCTCGACGTCGAGACTCCCGACCACGGCACGATCGCCCTCAGCTATGCCGACCTGCTGTACCTCGGCGCCGACTACTTCGGCGTGGCCTACGCGCAAATCGCCGGCGACACGCCGTTCGACATGCTCGCCGCGCGACCGCAGGCCGCCGAGGCGACGGCGCGGGTCAACATGCGGCGCAACCTGCTGAGCTTCGCCTACCGGGGTCACGCCGCCTATCTCGCGCGCGTGCGCGAGCTGGAGCGCGGGCTGCGCCAACGCCTGCGCGAGGCCCGCGCCGGCAACCGTCCGCTGGCCTACACGCCGGCCGACGACTGCGCATTCATGCTGGCCACCGGCGCCGACGCCTGCGTGCTGGGCGCCGGCGACCTGCTGCACCTGCGCGACTATCTCGGCCAGTACCTCGAACTGGCCGCGCGCAGCAACGACCACTTCCACCAGGCGGCACAGACCGCGTTCCTGCTGGGTGTCAAGATGGCCCTCGAGCAGGCCCTACACGCACGCGACGCCCAGGACCTGCGCTTCGCCTACGTGCTCGCGGCCTACGCCGGGCACTTCGGCAGCGATGCCTTCGCCGCGGGGCATATCCGCACCGACAAGCGCGCCATCAATGCCTATTGCGCGCCGCAACTGGCGCACTACGGGTTCACCGGCTGGAGTTCCCTGCTGCTGTCGGGCGTGCTGGTGAAGACCATGCACGATCGCGACAACGCGCAGGGTATCGTGGTGACAGGCCGCGACGCCGGGCGCTGGCATGCATTCGGCGACAACTTCCTGCCGCTGCGCGACAACGACCCCAACATGGAACGCGCCGTCGCGGCGCTGCAGTTCGCCGTCGACAGCATCCACGCGGCGTACCGGCGCCGCGACCGTCGCGATGCGCACGCCTGCATCGCCGAGACCCTGCGCCAGTTGACCCGGCGCCTGCCCGACCTGGCCGCGACCGCTGCCGACACCACGCACAACCCGCCGCCGCTGTTCCAGGCGCAGGGTGCGGGCATGCTGTGGAACGATCCCGAACTCGGCGCGCGCCCGCTGGACTGCGCGCAGGCCGTGCGGCACTATGTCGGAGCCCTTGGCGGCCTCGGCGCACAGGCCGCGGGGCAGCTCGGCACGATGCTCGGCGCAGCGGCCCCCGAGGTACGGCGCGCCGCGCCGGCAGCGCGCCGCAGCATCGACGTCACCATCGAACGCGCGTCATGGCCCGGCGCGGGCCCTCTGGTGTGCGAATGGGCGCGGCGCGACCACGGTGACTTTCCGGCCACCACCGGGGCCTTCGGCGCCAGGGCGACCGCCCACCTCGAAAGCAACGGCATTGGAACCGGCGCCGAGGCCGACCTGTACTGCCTGGTGCTGGCGCCGGATCTGCGCAGCACGACCTGCCAATTCACCGAACATTTCGACAATCCCTTTATCGGCGGCGACAAGCACCACCGGGTCGCCGAGCAAGGCGCCTGCCGGGTCGACGTGGACGATCGCGGGCGCGGGGATCA
Organism: Pseudomonadota bacterium; assembly: GCA_021815805.1. GTDB lineage: Bacteria > Pseudomonadota > Gammaproteobacteria > Burkholderiales > Burkholderiaceae_C > Thiomonas_A. The sequence goes on from JAKAZQ010000001.1 coordinate 73,854, forward strand.
CTGGCGGCCGCGCATCCGTATCAGCCAGGACAGCGCGCCATGACCCCACGCACGCGGCGCCGGCATGCCTCGGCCGGCACGCGCCGGGGCTTCGGAGCCGGCGCCATGCCGGCTTGCGTCAGGGCGCGGCGACACCGGCCAGGCAGCTTCGCACCTGCTGTCCCATGCGCGTCAGCGCGTGAGCATCCAGCACGGCACCGTCGCCGGCCGCGTCGAGCGCCCGAGACAGGCAGCCCCATGCGGCATCGGCACGCTGCCCCGCGGGTGCGCGCCCGGCGCCCGGCAGCAACCTGGCGCTCACCAGGCGGGGCGTGATGCGAGGCGCCATGGCCACGCGATAGCTCAGTTCCGCGACGCAACACCTGACGCCATCGGGCAGTCGTGCGCGCAGCGCAATGCCGAGGCCGGCCGCGCGCATCAGGCCTGCCGGCGTGGCGCGGCGCACCACCAGCAGGCTGCCGGCGTCGAGCCGGACCGACACCAGCCCTCCGGCACAGCGGTCGCCGCCGTGGATCAACGGCGTCGCGCGCAACATGGTTTCGCCGCCGCCGGCAGGCAGGCGGCGCATGAGCAGCAGATCGCTGAAGTCGCTGCTGCCGCCATGGTTGGCCAGGCTCCACGCGATTTCGCGCCCGTCGGCGAGGCGCCCTACGATGCGATAGGCGTAAAAGCGCGGGATCGAGGCCTGGTCGTCGTCGGGATCATCGCTGCGGGCGACCAGCCCGAGGCCCGCACGCACGCCTACCGGGTACCGCGCGTTGGCGCGGTTGCAGGCATGCAGCGCAACCGGCGCGGGCTGAACGCCGGACAGGAGGGTCTGCGCCTGCGCCAGACAGAACGGATGCACGAAGCCCCGGGGTGCAACATGCTCCGCCATCCCGAGTCCTGTCGGGGTTGGCGCGTTCCGGCAGGCCGGCAGGTGACAGGCACCCAGGAACAGCGCACAAAGGGCGGCACGGCGAGCGGGCATGGAGCATGAGCCCATCGAGCCTGGGCCCGTCGGACGCCGCCCGCGCACTGCGCGGGCAGTCAGGGTGCGGGCAG
>JAKAZQ010000001.1:74997-276650 GCA_021815805.1 Pseudomonadota bacterium
CAGGGTGCGGGCAGGCGCGGGATCGGCCGATCCTAGGCCCGGCCGCAAGACCGCGCGAGGCGCAAGGAAACTGCGACGGACGGCGCGGCGGCGGCAGCCGCGGCCGCCCCGCCGGGGACGTCATGGACGTCGACGCGGGTGGCGCGGCGTCCGGCCGTCAGAACACGATCGCGGGACCCGTTCCCTCGTAGGTCGGCATGCCCTGGAACACGACACCCACGCTGCGGCCGAAGAAGAACGGGAGCCCCATGTCCAGAAACCCGCTCAGCGCCGGAGTCGACCCGGAGGCTTGCGCGAGGTCATCGTACGCATAGTTCGTCGGGCTCTGGAACAACAAGTTGCTCGCATTGTCGACGGAGAAATCGATGGTTGCGGTGGTTCCGTTGCTGCCGCTGATACTGGCGTGCAGCGTGGTCGCCGCGGACGGGCAATACATCGAGGTCGTGAGTTGCGAGCCCGAGCAGATCGGCAGGCTCGCGTCCTCGAAGTAGTACATCGGGGAACCGCTGTCGAAAATGGCGCTCATGCTCGCACCCGATGAACCATAGCTCGCCGAAAGGCCGGCTCCGGACGCCGCGTACTGGGCGAGGCCCAACGCGCCCAGGGTATTGTCCGGCTGGGTATCGACACCGAAGGTCATGGTTCCCGTCACGGATACCGCCCCTGCGGCGGGAATCGCCGGCAAGGTCAGCAACACGCCGTTGTTGTCCTGACTGAACCGAGTCACGGGATTGGTCACCTGCTGCGCCAGCGCGACGGCGACTTCGCCAGCACCCGCGTAGTAGTAGGGCGTGGGCCCGGCCGCGCAATAGGATCCGCAGTCCTGCATCAACGCGTCGAGGCCGATGAGGCCGTTGCCACCGAGGCCGCTGGAGCCTCGCGGAGCCGAGATCATGCCGAAGCTGCCGGCCGCCGACGCACAGGCCGGCGCAACCGGCGCGACACCGTCCTGGACCACCTGGATGGGCGTCGCGGCCGCCTGCTCGCCGGCCATGGCGACGTCGGCCGTTCGCACGGTGCCCCACATGTTGCCGCCGGCGAACATCGCGCACTCGTTGACCGGCACGCCCTGGCTCATCTCTTCCGGCAGGCCGGACAGCATGGCCGGGGACAGTGCGCTGGCGAAGATGCGCAGTCCCGTGGAGCCCGTATCCACCACGACATCCGGAATGGTCTGGCATGTCGTCGTTCCGGGTACGCACAAGGTGACCGACACGTAGGCGCGATTGAACGTGTCGTAGGTCTGGCCCCCGGCAGTCAGCACGACCTGGTTGGCGACGCTCGAGCCCGCGACCCCGGAATCGACGGGGTTCGCGCCGCTTGCGGTGGTCGGGCTCACGGCGCTGTGGGCGCTGGCGCTGCCGGGTGCTGCACCGCCACCGCCTCCGCCACAGGCGGACAGCGCGAGGCTCAGGCAGGCCATGGCGACAACGCAGAGATGTTTTTTCATGTTCTGCTCTTCAGGGGAACGTGAATCCGGCGGGCATATCCGACGCCAGGTAGGCATGGCCCTGGAAATGGGGCATGGATCCGCGCGAGACGACCACGAGATCCCCCGACGCCTGCTCAGACACGTTGCCGATCGGATTGAGCGTCGCGTCCACCCGGAAATACGAGCCCAGCAGTTGCCGCAGATCCGGCTTGATGGGGCCGTCCCACGATATGGCGAACACCACGTCCTGCGCGTTCACGTACTGCGTGACGACCACCCCGTCGGCCTGGGTCGATGCCAGCGAGGTCCAGGCCGCATCGACCTGCCTGAACGATTGCGCCGTTCCCGGCATGGCCGAAGGCGTCAGCACCTGCCCGAGCTGGGCATGCGCCGTGCCCGCAAGCAGCAGCGTCGCCACGAAGATTCCAGCAATGATTTTCACGTCCAAAGCCCTCTGATTGGCGTCCGGCTGCGGTGGCCCGGATGTCCCGATCGTGGCTGCGCACTGTGCCAACCGACGGGCCACGCGCAGCCATGGATCAACCTGCCGCCAATCTATTCGCCGCCGCGCGCGCTTCCATCGGCTGCTGCCTCGATCCGCGCGGGATGTCGTGAAGTCCATCACGGAATCCGGTTTTTCCGTGGTCGGGAAGCTTCCGTGGTCGGGTAGCGGCGACTGCGGGCCTCGGCAGCAGTCGCCTGCGGTCCGGGCGCGACGGCCGGGCGCATCCATGCCGGCGCTGTCGCAAACCCCTTGGCGCCGCGAGCGAGCGCGACGCCTGCGAGCCGACGGGGCCCATGCACCCCCTCACGTCGCGCTTGCATGGGGAAAACACGTTTTTCGGATCATCGGCCGCCACCGCCAGCTGCCGTCGAGGCAGTTGCGTTTTCGCTCGGCGCCTCCCGAATCCAGGTGTCAAAGCAGGCATCTGCTGGCCCGGCGCCGCGATCGTGAATTTTTGGGGCAAATTTCGGGACGAATCCTCGCGCCCTGCCGAGGCAGGATGACCCTGCAACAGCCCTCGACGCCAGGGGGCCATTGACAGCATGAATTCATGTTGTCGTGATTGCCGACATGCAGGCCTCACTGTTGCTGCGCCGTCGAGACATCAAGGCGGACGGTGGGCTGATCGCCACTATGGGCGACGAATCGGCGCCGGAATGGACCGCCCCTGGCGAATTGCAGCAGGCTCGCCCCCTGCCGGCCATGATCCTGCGGGCGAGTGCTCAGGTCCCCGATGGTCAAGCCGCGAGCTTCGCGCTGGCCAGGCGATTCAGGCTGACACCTTGCTCGGCCGCTTGCATGGCCAGGGCGCGGTGCACAGCGGGGGGAATCCTGACCCGGAACTCGCCGCTGTAGTGCTTCTCGGCCAGAGGCACGGGAATTTCCTCTCCCTCAGCGCGCATGTCTTCCACGGCCTGCGCGACCAGGCGTCGAACCCCCTTCAAGGCGGCGTCGGGGCTCGAGGCCAACCGGGACAGCGAGGGAAACTCGGCGCACAGACCAACGTGCTCTCCGTCTTCCGGCGACCAAGTGACGCGATAGGTGTAATGATCGACGTCCATGTTGCATGCCCTCCAGCTTGTCCATCGCAAGAAGCACCTGACGCACCTGGTACACCTTGGCTTTGCCCTTGTCCGATTGAATGTTGATACGCGGCTCCCCGAACCGCTCCGCGCGCACCCGGTAGAGGTCGGCGAATCGGACATTGGCCGGCTCGCGCCGCATCTTTTCCAGAATCTTCCGGGTATCACCCACGGTAAGCATGGTACCACTAATGGCACCACTTCGTCATAAGATCCCTCGGGACCGTCGGTGGCGACGACGCAGCAAAAAGGGCCCGGTCCGTGAAGACCGAGCCCTTTCCCTGGATTTCTGGTCGGGGTGAGAGGATTCGAACCTCCGGCCTCTGCGTCCCGAATCCATGTGCCACAGGCCGCCTTTGTTGGCCTTGCGCCGCGCTCGCGAATTTTTGGGACAGATTTGGGGACAATCCCACCTCCCGGATCTGCGAGGACCCGTCACGCGCAGGGCGGCCACGCCGGAACATGCCACTTGCGAATCATAGCACGCGGTGCTATATTTCAAGGATCAAGGAGACGGGCATGGCGGTTTACAAGACCCGGTGGTTCGACCGCTGGGCGTGCAAAGAAGGATTGGTCACGTCCAGTCTTTGCGCCGCGGTGCACGAAATGGCGCGCGGCTTGGTTGATGCAGACCTCGGCGGTGGGCTGGTCAAGAAGCGGATCGGGCGGCCCGGGCAAGGGAAGAGTGGCGGCTATCGCACGCTGGTCGCCACCAACAAGGGCAGCCGCTGGGTGTTCGTGTTCGGCTTCCCAAAGAACGCGCGCAGCAACATCGACAAGGACGAAACCGAGGCCTTGAAGAAGTTGGCAGCGTACCTGTTGTCACTCACGCCGCAGGCGCTCGGTAAAGCACAGAGTGCCGGTGAACTGATTGAGGTGGAATGCGATGCGTAAGACCAAGTCTCCGATCCTTGCAGCCGTGCATGACACGGCCAAGGGTCTGCACAAGGCGGGCGTGATGGATCAAGTCACGCTGCGTGAATTCGACCAGCTCTGTCTGCCGCCGGTCGAGCCGTTGCAGCCCGAGCAGATCAAACAGATCCGAGAGACAACGCGGGTCAGTCAGGCCGTCTTTGCCCGTCTGCTGAACACCAGTCTCTCGACGGTGCAGAAGTGGGAAATCGGCCAGAAGAAACCCACGGGCACCGCCCTCAAACTGCTGCACCTGGTGCGCAAACGCGGAATCGAAGTGGTCGCCTGACGACAGCTCGGGCGCGGCAAGGGAGCCCTTGCGGCCATGCGCCGGGTCACGATCCGGGGGCCGTCGATGGTGAGGAAGCAGCAAAAAGGGCTCGGTCCGCGAAGACCGAGCCCTTTTCCTGCATTCCTGGTCGGGGTGAGAGGATTCGAACCTCCGGCCTCTACGTCCCGAACGTAGCGCTCTACCAGGCTAAGCTACACCCCGAATCTGAAACTGCCCTGAACTGCCATGAAACTGGCAATCACGCCTGCCCGTCCATGATGCCGGACCTGCAGCGCTCCGCCACCTGCATGTCTTTCGTGATTCGCCCGACCGGACTTGGCAGCCGCAGCGGGTTTTCGAAAAAGCGCGTCATTAGGCAAGCCTGCTAGTGTAGCAAAGACCACTCGAGCAAGCTAGTTCTGTAGTTCTGCGCGCGGGTCCGAGCGACAGGCTCAGGCATCGCGCCGCAGGCTGTACTCGCACAACTCGATCAACGACCGGCGATGCGGCCCCTCGGGCAGTGCCCGCGCCACGCCCAGCGCCTGCTGCAACTCGGCACGTGCCACCGCATGCACCTCGTCGATCGCACCGCAGGCCTGCACCACCTGCAGGATCTGCGGCAGGCGCTCGGCGTTGCCGTCGCGGATCGCCTGCTCGATCAGGGCGCGCTGCTCCCCGTCGACGCGCTGCATGGCCAGGATCAACGGCAGCGTGGGCTTTCCTTCGCGCAGATCGTCTCCGACATTCTTGCCCATCTGCTCGGCATTGCCGTTGTAGTCCAGGGCATCGTCGATCAACTGGAACGCCATGCCGACCGAACGACCATAGGTCGCCGCCTGCTCCTCGGCGTCGGCCGAGCAGCCCGCGAGCACGGCGCCGATGCGCGCCGAGGCCTCGAACAGCGCGGCTGTCTTGTCGTGGATCACCCGCATGTACTGCTCGATGCCGATCTGCGGGTCGTGCATGTTCATCAGCTGCTGCACCTCACCCTCGGCGATCACGTTGGTCGCGTCGGCGAGGATGCGCAGGATGCGAAGCTTGCCCGCGGCGACCATCATCTGGAAGGAGCGCGAGTACAGAAAATCGCCCGACAGCACGCTGGCGGCATTGCCGTAGGTCGCGTTGCTGGTCTGGCGCCCCCGACGCAACTGCGACTCGTCGACCACGTCGTCGTGCAGCAGCGTGGCGGTGTGGATCATCTCGACCACCGCGGCCAGGTCGTGCAGGTCGGCGCCGTCGTAGCCGTGGGCCCGCGCCAGCAGCAGCAGCAGCGCCGGGCGCAACCGCTTGCCTCCGGCCCCGACGATGTAGCTGCCGATGGCGCTGATCAGGGGCACCTCGGACGCCAGTGCACGCCGGATCGACGCGTCCACCTGCTGCATGTCCTGGGCAATGGGGGCGAGTATGTTCGAGATCGAGGAGGTCACGTAGCAACGAGGATGGACGGAAACGACGGCCCGCAGATTCTAATGAGCGCGCCACGCCCGGGAGCACGAACGCGACAGCGCGCGCACAGCCGTGGTATGCCTGCGCGACGTCTGCTACGATGAGGGGTTCGTCGTGCAAGCCCTTGGCGGCTGCGAGGCGAGCCCCGATAGCGGGCGCGAGAAACCGGGCCGGAGAGACATCGTGCCCGGGAAAGCGCGCACCGCGCACGAGAGCTGGCAGATAAGGCGGCAGATGAGGCGGCAGTTGGGCGGCGGCAGTTGGGCGCGAGAAATCGTGCCCACGGCCCGTGCCCACAGCCGATCGTGCGCACAGTCAATCGGGTGCTCGCACCAGCGCAAGGCTGCCGGCGTTCGCAAGGCCCGCCTGTGCCCCGCGCGGGACGCAGGCGAGCGATCCATTTTCCAGGAGTCCCCTATGTATGCGGTCATAAAAACCGGCGGCAAGCAGTACAAGGTCGCTGCCGGCGACAAGATCAAGGTAGAACAGATTGCCGCAGACGTTGGCCAGGACATCGTGCTCGACCAGGTGCTCGCCGTTTTCGACGGCGCGGACGCCCGGCTCGGGGCCCCGCTGCTCGCGGGCGCCACGGTGAAGGCCAAGGTTCTGGCGCACGGGCGTGGCGAGAAGGTGCACATCTTCAAGATGCGCCGCCGCAAGCACTATCAGAAGCGCCAGGGCCACCGGCAGAATTTCACCGAACTGCACATCGAAAGCATCGCTGCTTGAGGAGCGAACGACATGGCACAGAAAAAAGGCGGCGGCTCCACGCGCAACGGCCGTGACTCCGAGGCCAAACGACTCGGCGTGAAGGTGTTCGGCGGCCAGACCGTGGCCGCCGGATCGATCATCGTGCGTCAACGCGGCACCCGCTTCCACCCGGGCAGCAACGTCGGCGTGGGCAAGGATCACACGCTGTTCGCGCTGGTCGACGGCAAGGTCGAGTTCGCGCGCAAGGGCGCGTTCGATCGCCAGTACGTCATCGTCGCTCCGCTGCCTGCACAGGCCTGAGCCCGAGCGACGCCGGCCCGCCCGACGGCGGCCGGCGCCGCCCCCCCCTGCAATTCCAGCGGCACGCCCTGAGCGCTTGGTTCCGTGAAATTCGTCGACGAAGCGCATATCGAGGTGTTTGCCGGCAACGGCGGCAACGGCTGCATGTCGTTCCGTCGTGAGAAATTCATTCCCTTCGGTGGCCCCGATGGCGGCGACGGCGGTCGGGGCGGCCACGTCTGCGTGGAAGCCGACCCGAACCTGAACACGCTGATCGACTTTCGCTACCAGCGCCTGTTTCGCGCGCGCAACGGCGAACACGGTCGCGGCTCCGACCAGTTCGGCGCGGCCGGCGACGACCTTCTGCTGCGCGTGCCGGTGGGCACGCTGGTGCACGACGCGGACAGCGGCGAGTTGCTGGCCGACCTGGCGACGCCGGGCCAGCGCGCGGTGCTGGCGCGCGGCGGCCAGGGCGGCCTGGGCAACCTGCGCTTCAAGTCCAGCACCAACCGGGCGCCGCGGCAGAGCACGCCCGGCCAACCCGGAGAGCAGCACCGTCTGCGGCTCGAACTGAAGGTGCTCGCGGACGTCGGCCTGCTGGGCCTGCCCAACGCGGGCAAGAGCACCTTCATCGCGGCGGTCTCGAATGCGCGCCCGAAGATCGCGGACTACCCTTTCACGACACTGCATCCGCACCTCGGCGTGGTGCGCGTGGCCGAGGGCCGCAGTTTCGTGGTGGCGGACATCCCGGGGCTGATCGCCGGCGCCGCCGAGGGCGCCGGGCTCGGGCACCAGTTCCTGCGCCACCTGCAGCGCACGCGTCTGCTGCTGCACCTGGTGGACGTGGCCCCGTTCGACCCCGATGCCGACCCGGTGCGCGATGCGCGCAGCGTGGTCGCCGAACTGAAGAAATACGATCCGGAACTGGCCGCCAGGCCGCGCTGGCTGGTACTCAACAAGCTCGACATGCTGGAGCCGGGCGAGCGCGCCGGGCGCGTGGCCGACATCCGTCGCCGCTTGCGCCACAAGGGCCCGGTGTACGCGATCTCGGCGCTGGCTCGCGAAGGCCTCGAGCCGCTGCTGCGCGACATCGACCAGGCCCTGCGCGAACGCGCGCCCGCCGACGCGGCAGCCGTCGATGCGCGCGACCCTCGTTTCGCCGCCCATGACCCCTCCGACGCATCCTGAAGACCATCGCCCCGCGGAGCGCGCCGAAGCCGCGACGAGCGCGCGCAGCGCGGACGGCGCGAGCCCGAACTCCGTGATCGCGCCGGCGCGGCGCCTGGTGGTCAAGGTGGGATCCAGCCTGGTCACCGACGAGGGGCGCGGCATCGACCACGCTGCCGTGGCGCGCTGGGCCGAGCAGATCGCCGGGCTGCATGAGCTGGGCAAGGACGTGGTGCTGGTGTCCAGCGGAGCCATCGCCGAGGGCATGAAGCGCCTGGGCTGGCCCCGCCGGCCGAGCGAGATCCCGGAATTGCAGGCCGCGGCGGCCGTCGGCCAGATGGGCCTGGCACAGGCCTACGAGAGCGCGTTCACGGCACGCGGCCGGCATTGCGCGCAGATCCTGCTGACCCACGCCGACCTCGCCAACCGGCGCCGCTACCTGAACGCGCGCAGCGCGCTGCTGACCCTCATGGGCTTGCGGGTGGTGCCGGTGATCAACGAGAACGACACCGTGGTGACCGACGAGATCAAGGTCGGCGACAACGACACGCTGGGTGCGCTGGTGACCAACCTCGTGGAAGCCGATGCGCTGATCATCCTCACCGACCAGCAAGGCCTGTTCTCGGCCGATCCGCGCAAGGATCCGCAGGCCCACCTGATCCGCGAGGCCCGCGCCGACGACCCGGCGCTGGTGGCCATGGCCGGAGGCGCGGGCAGCGCGATCGGCAAGGGCGGCATGCTGACCAAGGTGCTGGCGGCGCGCCGTGCAGCGCAAAGCGGCGCGCACACGATCATCGCCAGCGGGCGCGAGCCCGACGTGCTCTTGCGCCTCGCCGCCGGCGACGCGATAGGCAGTTGCCTGCGCGCCGGAAGCGGCAAACTGGCCGCCCGCAAGCAATGGATGGCCGACCATCTGAAGGTGCTCGGCCGCGTGACCGTCGACGCCGGGGCGGCGCGGCGCCTGCGCGAAGGCGGCGCCAGCCTGCTGCCGGTGGGGGTCACCGAGGTCGGCGGGGAATTCGAGCGCGGCGACGTGATCGCGGTGCTCGACCCGGACGGCGTCGAGATCGCGCGCGGGCTGAGCAACTATGCGGCGGCCGAGGCGCGCCTGATCCGGCGCGCGCCGACCTCGCAGATCGAGGCCATCCTGGGCTTCATCGAACAGCCCGAACTGATCCACCGCGACAACATGGTGCTGCGCCAGGCTCCCGCCTGAGTGCCGGGACTTCGACGCGGCGCTCAAGCCATCGCCGGGCCGCCCCAAGATGGCTTGCCCCCCTGGGGGGCGGGCTGGGCGCAGCCCGGCCCTGGGGGCTCTCCTCAAGCCATCGCCGGGCCGCCCCAAGATGGCTTGCCCCCCTGGGGGGCGGGCTGGGCGCAGCCCGGCCCTGGGGGTTCCTCTCAACCCATCGCCGGGCCGCCCCAAGATGGCTTGACCCCCCTGGGGGGCGGGCTGGGCGCAGCCCGGCCCTGGGGGTTCCTCAGTAGGAATCGGGGTAGCGCGCCGCGCCGTGCCCGATGCCGCGTCGCAGTCGACGCACCAGCCTGGCCGCGTCGCCCAGCGTGGCCGGGCCGCTGCACCAATAGTCGCGCTCCAGCACCGCGTGCACTTCCGTGTTCGACTGCAGGTCGATCGAGCGCCAGGCGCGGGCGTGGGCGAGCACCCAGCGCGACTCGGCCTGGCTCCAGGTCGCGTATGTGTGCCAGCTGTCGCCGGCGCAGTCGAGCCCCTCGTACGACACGTTGCGAAATCCCGACGGGCTTTGCACCACCAGCGTGTAGCGCACCACGCCGCGCGGTTCGACGACGACACTGCCGGCGTCGACCATGAAGCGCAGGTTCGAACCCGCCGGCATCGGCACGCGCAGCAGGTCGGCGCCGGCGGCCGGCGGCGCGGCCGGCAGTCGCAACCCGGCGGACCCGGGCGCTGCCGGGCTCGGCAGGCCCGCGATGCGCGGCTGCGCCGCGACGAGCGCGGTGCAGCCCGCCAGAGCCGCCGCGATGCCCCACGCCGCGATGCGTCGCGGCAACTCCCGTCGCCGCGCCTTCATTCCGGGGCGGCCTCGGTGTGCAGCGCTGCCGCCGCCGGCTGGTGCTGCTGTTCGTGCTGGTGATGCTGGTGCTGGTGGCGCACATGCGCGCGCAGGTAGCGGGTACGCGGCTCCTGGCGCGGCAGCAGGTGCGACAACTCGCTCAGCGCCTGCTGGTACACCGCGCGCTTGAACTCGATCACGCTGTCGAGTTCCACCCAGTAGTCGTTCCAGCGCCAGGCGTCGAACTCGGGGTGGTCGGTGGCGCGCAGGCACACGTCGCTGTCACGCCCGGTCAGGCGCAGCAGAAACCAGATCTGCTTCTGCCCCTTGTATACGCCGCGGTGATCGCGGCGCAGGTACTGCGCCGGCACCTCGTAGCGCAACCAGTTTCGCGTGCGGCCCAGCACATGCACGTGGCACGGCTTGAGGCCGACCTCCTCGAACAACTCGCGGTACATCGCCTGCTCCGGCGTCTCGCCGACATGGATGCCGCCTTGCGGGAACTGCCATGCATGCCCGCTGATGCGCTTGCCCCAGAACACCTGGTTCCTGGGGTTGAGCAGGATGATGCCGACGTTGGGACGGTAACCCTCTCGGTCCAACATGGCCAGAGCCCCCGTTCTTTTAGAATATGAAAGGATTATAGGCCGCGCGCAACGCCCGACGACAGCACGCCGGAGCCCGCGCGCCGTCGCTTCGCGCGCTTTTGCGCGCCTGCACTCCCTCCACAAACGACGACCTCATGCGAGCTTCCCGCTTTTTCATTTCCACCCAGAAGGAGGCGCCCGCCGATGCCGAGGTCGCCAGTCAGGCGCTGATGCTGCGCGCCGGCATGATCCGCAAGCTCGCCGCGGGGCTGTACACCTACATGCCGCTGGGTCTGCGCAGCCTGCGCAAGGTGGAGGCCATCGTGCGCGAGGAGATGCACCGCGCCGGCGCGGTGGAGTTGCTCATGCCGGTGATCCAGCCGGCGGAACTCTGGCAGGAGACCGGGCGCTGGGACAAATTCGGACCGGAACTGCTGCGCGTGCAGGATCGCCACGGCCGGGACTTCGTCGTGCAGCCCACATCCGAGGAAGTGGTCACCGACATCGCGCGCGGTGAGCTGCGTTCGTGGCGCCAGCTTCCGGTCAACTTCTTTCACATCCAGACCAAGTTCCGCGACGAGCGTCGGCCCCGTTTCGGAGTCATGCGCGCGCGCGAATTCACCATGAAGGATGCCTACTCCTTCGACCGTGATCGCGAAGGCGCGCAACGCAGCTACGAAACCATGTACCAGGCCTACCGGCGCATCTTCGAACGGTTCGGTTTCGAGTTCCGCGCCGTTTCCGCCGACTCCGGGGCCATCGGAGGCTCGCTGAGCCACGAGTTCCATGTCATCGCCGACACCGGCGAGGATGCCATCGCCTACTGTCCTGAATCGGATTACGCGGCCAACGTCGAGATGGCCGAGGCGCTGCCGCTGCTCGCGCAGCGCGCCGCGCCGGGCAAGCCGCTGCAGCAGACGCCGACGCCGGGCGCGGCGAAGTGCGAAGACGTCGCCGAGCAACTCGGCATCGCGCTGCAGGCCACGGTCAAGTCGGTGGTGCTGGCGGTCGACGGCGAGGCCGGCGCACAACTGGTGCTGCTGCTCGTGCGCGGGGACCACGCGGTCAACCAGGTGAAGGTGGCCAAGCTCGCCGGCATGGCGCAGGCCCGCATGGCCAGCGAGGCGGAGATCGTCGAGTGGTTCGGCTGCCGTCCCGGCTTCATCGGGCCCATCGGCACGCGGCGCGCACTGCGCGTGATCGCCGACCGCACGGTGGCGCACATGCACGATTTCGTGGTCGGCGCGAACGTCCCGGACTTCCACTACACCGGCGTGAACTGGGGACGCGACCTGCCCGAGCCTGAGGTGGCGGACATCCGCAACGTGGTCGAGGGTGATCCAAGCCCCGACGGGCGCGGCAGGCTGGCGATGTGCCGCGGCATCGAGGTCGGACATGTGTTCTACCTCGGCACCAAGTACTCGGAGTCGATGCAGGCCAGCTACATCGACGAGGCGGGCAAGCCGCGGCCGCTCGAGATGGGCTGCTACGGCATCGGCATCACACGCATCCTCGGCGCCTGCATCGAGCAGAACCACGACGATCGCGGCATGATCTGGCCCGATGCTCTGGCACCGTTCGAGGTGGCGGTGTGTCCCATCGGCATGGATCGCAACCCGGCCGTGCGCGACGCCGCCGAGGCGCTGCTCGACGAACTGCTGGGCGCCGGCTTCGATGCCGTGCTCGATGACCGCGGACTGCGCCCCGGGGCCATGTTCGCCGACTGGGAACTCATCGGCGTGCCGCACCGACTGGTCGTGTCCGATCGCGGCCTCGCCGCGCAGACCCTCGAATACCGGCACCGGCGCGACAGCGAGCCCAGCGCGGTGCCGCGCAGCGAGGTTCTGCCGCTGCTGCGTCGACGCGCGCGGCGCTGAGCCGCGGCGGCGCGAACCCGAGGCCATGGCGCCGAGCATGGGGGCGATCGCCGCGGCGCCGATGCGCCGCGGCGCGCCGGCCGCCCGCGCATGGCCACGCGCGCTGCTCGGGCTGCTGCTCGTCGCGGCGTTGCTGCTGCCGCCGGCCGCGCACGCCGGCGCACAACGCGAGGAAGCCTTGTCGGACGCGGTGCGCCTGGCGCTCGCCGCGCAGATCGCCGACGACGCTGCGCCGACGCCCCAGTTCCACGATCCACGCCGTCTGGTCGACTACGTGCTGTGGCTGGCCACCGAGTCGTCGCGTCTGCGCCGACGCATCCCCGATGTCGCGGCGCGACGCGCACTGCTGCGCACGGTGTGGTACGAGGCCACGCGGGCCGGCCTGCAACCGACCTTGGTGCTCGGCCTGATCCAGGTCGAAAGCGGCTTCGACAAGTACGCCATCTCGCCGGCGGGCGCCATGGGCCTGATGCAGGTGATGCCGTTCTGGACCCGCCAGATCGGCAACGGGGACAAGCTGGCGCTGTTCCGCATGCGGGTGAACCTGCGCTACGGCTGCGTGATCCTGCGCCATTACCTGAACGAGGAACACGGCAACCTGTTCAACGCGCTGGGCCGCTACAACGGCTCGCTCGGGCAGCCGGGCTATCCCGACGCGGTGCTCGCCGCGCAGCGCCGCTGGCAGGTCCATGCGCCGCTGCTCGCCGCCGCCGTGCGCAAGCGCGGCTGACGGCGCAGCGGCGCCGCGGCGTCAGCGCCGCAACAGCCCGGCGCCGCCCATGCGCTGCATCATCTTGAACATCTTCGCGCCCTTCATCTTTTTCATCATGTCGCGCATCTGCTCGAACTGGCCGAGCAGGCGGTTGACCTCCTGCACCGCGACGCCGGCGCCGGCGGCGATGCGACGCTTGCGCGAGGCCTTGATCAGGTCCGGCTTGCGCCGCTCGGCCGGCGTCATCGAACAGATGATGCCCTGCATGCGCCGCACGTCGCGCGCCGCCTTGTCCATGTCGGCCTGGCCCGCGCGCGCCTGCATCTCGGCCGGCAGCTTGTCGAGCATGCCCTGCAGGCCGCCCATCTTGTTCATCTGCTGCAGTTGCATCAGAAAGTCGTCGAGATCGAACTGCTCGCCCGACTTGACCTTGCGCGCGAGTTGCTCGGCCGCCTGCAGGTCGACGCTGCGTTGCGCCTGCTCGACAAGCGCCAGCACGTCGCCCATGCCGAGAATGCGGTCGGCCATGCGCTGCGCGTCGAAGGCTTCCAGCCCGTCGATCTTCTCGGACACGCCGGCGAACTTGATCGGCGCGCCGGTGACGTGATGCACCGACAGCGCGGCGCCGCCCCGGGCGTCGCCGTCGAGCTTGGTCAGCACGATGCCGGTCAGCGGCAGCGCGTCATGGAAGGCACGCGCCGTGGTCAGCGCATCCTGGCCCTGCATCGCATCGACCACGAACAGGGTCTCGACCGGGTCGAGCGCCTGGTGCAGCTCGCGGATCTCGCGCATCATCTGCTCGTCCACCGCCAGGCGCCCGGCGGTGTCGACCAGCAGTACCTCGACGTGATGGGCGCGCGCGTAGGCCAGCGCGCGACGCGCGATGTCCAGGGGCTTTTCCTGCGGCGACGACTCCAGGAACTCGGCCCCCGCCTGCGCGGTCACGCTGCGCAACTGCTCGATGGCCGCCGGACGGTAGACGTCGGCCGACACCGTGAGCACCCTCTTCTTCTGGCGCTCGACCAGCCAGCGCGCCAGCTTGGCCGTGGTCGTGGTCTTGCCCGCGCCCTGCAGGCCCGCCATCAGCACCACCGCCGGGGGTTGCACGGCGAGGTTCAGCGCGCCCTGGCCGCGCCCCATCAGCGCGGCGAGTTCCTTGTGCACCACGCCGACCAGCGCCTGCCCCGGGCTGAGCGAACCCACCACCTCCTGGCCGAGCGCGCGTTCCTTGACATGCTGCGTGAACTCGCGCACCACCGGAAGCGCGACGTCGGCCTCGAGCAGCGCAAGGCGAACCTCGCGCAACATATCCGCGACGTTGGCCTCGGTGATGCGAGCCTGGCCCCGCATGGTCTTCACGACCTGCGACAGACGCTGCGTGAGATTGTTCAGCATGGATTCGGGGTGTCCTGGATCTTGGGCCTCGACGGCGCGTCGGCGGCGAGGGCGACGGCGCACGCTCGCGGTGCGGCCGGACCGCTCGGGTAAACTTCAAACATGTGGATTTTAGTCAACGGCCTGGCGTTCACACTGTACCTGTTGACAGCCTTCATCGGCCGTCCGCGGGCGGCGTCTGCCGGGCCCACGGTGCCGCCGGCTGGGCGCGGGCAACTCTCGGCCCTGGCCATGCTGCTGGCGTGGCTGGCGCACGCCGGCACCTTCGCGCTGGTGCTCGAAGGCATGCACGAAGCCGATTTCGGCTTCGCCCCGGCATTGTCCCTGACCTTCTGGCTGGTCGCCGCGGTGTATTGGGCGGAGAGCCTCTATTACCCGCTGCAGGGATTGCGCTCCTGGATCTGCCTGCTGGCCGCCGTGTCCCTTCTACTGACATGGTTCTTTCCTCCGTACCGGGTCGCGCCGGCCGGCGCCGGGGTGCTGTTCTCCCTGCACTGGGCGCTGGGAATCGCCGCCTACGGCATGATCGGCGCGGCGGTGCTGCACGGGGTGATGCTGTGGTCGGCGGAACGCGCGCTGCACCAGCGGCGCCCGGGGCTTGCCGGCCTCGGCCCCGCGCTGCCGCTGCTGACCCTGGAGAAACTCACCTACCGCCTCGCCGCGCTCGGCTTTTTGCTGCTCAGCGCATCGCTGGTGTTCGCCGTGCTGTTCAGCGCGCGCCTGTTCGGCAAGCCCTTCGAGTTCAACCACCAGACCGTGTTCGGGGTCGCGTCGTGGTTGCTGTTCGCCGTGCTGCTGCTGGGACGCCACGTGCTGGGCTGGCGCGGCCGGCGCGCGCTGCGCTGGCTGTTCTCCGGCTCGGCGCTGCTGCTGCTGAGCTACGTGGGTTCGCGCTTCGTGCTCCAGGTCATCCTTCATCGATGAAATACCTCCTGCTTTTCGTCGTGGTCATCGTCGGCCTGATGTTGCACAAGAAGCAGCGGGCCGCGCGCCACGCGGTTGCGTCGCAGGCCGCGCAGGCACGGCGCCTGCGCGCGCCCGAGCCGATGCACGCCTGCACGCGCTGCGGGGTGCACGTGCCGGCCAGCCGCTGCGTCTGGGATGCGCAGCAACATCCCTACTGCTGTGCCGAGCATGCCCGGCAGGGCTGAGCGCGACGTCGGCGCGCCGGACAGCGGCTTCGCCTTCGAGCGCGACCCCGCGCACGCCCTGCTGTCGTGGCCCGAGCGCATGATCTCGGGCAGTGCGCCGTCGCCCGAGCGCACGCGCTCGTTTCGCGTGCTGGGTGCGGCGCGCCTGCTCATGGGCAGCATCCTGCTCGGCTGGTTCGTGCTCAACCTGCTGGGCGGTGGCAGCGGCCATGCCGGCATCGTGGTGGCCAGCCTGTACGTCACGCTGGTGCTGCTGCAGTGGTTGATCAGCCTGCGCAGCACCGCGCGAGGCTTCGCCTGGCAGGTGCTCTCGGCGGTGCTCATCGACCTGCTCGCCTTCACGCTGCTGCAATGGCTGGCGACGGGCAGTACCGGGCGCGAACTCGTGCTGAGCTACACGCTGCCGGTGCTCGCCGCGGGCGTCTGGGGCACGCTGCGCTTCACGCTGGCCACCGCGGCCGCGGTCAGCCTGTTGCTGCTCGCGCAGGCGCTGGCCGGGCTCGGTGGCTGGGCGATCGGCGGAGAGCTGCAACTGGTGTCGTCGGGTTTCGTCGGCGCCGCGTATTTCGCCATGGGCCTGCTCGCCTGGCAACTCTCGCAGCGCCTGGTACGCCAGGAACAGCGCGCGCGCAGCAGCGAGATCCGCGCCAGCCGGCAACTGGCCATCAATCGGCATGTGCTGCACGACCACCCGGACGGCGTGCTCGTGCTGGACGCGCGCCTGCGCATCGAGGCGGCCAACCCGGCGGCGGCCGAGCTGCTCGGCATGGCCGGCACGCCCGATGAGCTTGCCGCCGGCGCGTGGGATCTGCGCTGCCCCGAGCTGGCGGTACTGGGAGCGGCCCTGCGGGCGCATCTCGGCGGCATGCGCGGCAGCGCGCCGATGCAGTTCGAGAGCATCGACGGCGTTCGCCTGCAGGCGCGCATCCAGCGCCTGCAGCATCTGCCGGGAGGGCCGGCGTACGTGGTGTTCGTGCAGGACATGCGCGACATCGGCAACCAGATCCAGCAGGACAAGCTGGCGGCGCTGGGGCGGCTGGTGGCGGCGCTGGCGCACGAGATCCGCAACCCGCTGGGCGCCATCGCGCATGCCAACGAACTGGCCTCGGAGCATGGGCTGAGCGAGTCGCAGCGCAAGCGCATGTCCGAACTCATCGCCCAGAACGTCGACCGGCTGAACCGCATCGTCGAGGATGTGCTCGATCTCGGGCGCGCCGGCACGCGCACCCCGCTGCGCCTGCAGCCCGCGCAATTGCTGCGCGAGCTGGTCGCCGAATACGACGCGGCGGCTCCCGGGCGCATAGAACTGGACATCGCCGATGCGCAGGCCTGGATGGAATTCGACCCCCAGCAACTGCGCCGCGTCGTGCTCAACCTGCTGGGCAATGCACAACGCTTCGCCAGCCAGCAGCCGGGCGCCATACGCATCGCGCTGCGCGGCCAGCAGCATGTGCGCGAGCTCGCCGTGGCGAACGACGGGCCGGTGGTGGCGCCGGGGCTGCGCACCCAGATCTTCGAGCCTTTTTTCACCACCGACAGCCGCGGCACCGGCCTCGGGCTCTATATTTGCCAGGAACTGTGCTCGCGCTACGGCACGCGCCTGTTCTACCGCGTGGTCCAGCGCGGGCAGGCCTACGGGGAATTCGTGATCGGCGTGGTCACCCAACCCGACGAAACCCGCCCGAGCGACCTGCCGAATGCCGCACCGGCTCCCGGATCCGCCTGAAAGCGCCCGCGCCCCGAACCCGCCGCGATGTCCGATACGCCAGCCCCGATGCGCCTGCTCGTCGTCGATGACGAGCCCGACCTGCGCGAACTCTACATGCTCACGCTGCTGCGCGAGGGCTGGCAGGCCGACGAGGCCGGCAGCGTCGCGCAGGCGCTGGAGCGCATGGCGCAGCATGACTACGAAGTGGCGATCGTCGACATGCGCCTGCCCGACGGCGAGGGCAACGACATCCTGGCGTGGGCGCAGGCACGCAGACGCGCCGAACGCATCATCGTGGTGACCGCCTACGGCAGCGCGGCCAGCGCCGTGCAGGCCCTCAAGATGGGCGCCTTCGATTACCTGACCAAGCCGGTGGAACTGTCGCAACTGCGCCAGGTCGTGCGCTCGGCGCTGGGCCAGCGCATGGATGCCGCGCCCACGCCCGCGCACGCGCCCGCGGCCTTGCGTGCGCTGGTCGGAGAGTCGGTGCCGATGCAGGCGATCAAGCAGACCCTGCAACGCTGCGCGCGCGGCATGGCGCCGGTACTCATCCAGGGCGAGTCGGGCACCGGCAAGGAACTGGCGGCCCGTGCCTTGCACGAACTCAGCAACCGCGCCGGCGGCCCGTTCGTCGCCGTCAACTGCAGCGCCATTCCCGAACACCTGCTGGAGGCCGAGTTCTTCGGCTACCGCAAGGGCGCGTTCACCGGCGCGACCAGCGCCCACGAGGGATTTTTCGCGGCCGCCACCGGCGGCACGCTGTTCCTGGACGAGATCGGCGAACTGCCCCTGTCGATGCAGGCCAAGCTGCTGCGCGCGGTGCAGGAGCGCAAGATCCGCGCCATCGGCGAGACTGCCGAGAGCGCGGTCGACGTGCGCCTGGTCAGCGCCACGCACCGCGATCTGCAGCGCTGCGTGTCGGACGGCACGTTCCGCCAGGATCTCTATTACCGCCTGAACGTCATCGCGCTGACCATGCCGCCGTTGCGCGAACGCCTGGACGACCTGCCGCTGCTGGCCGAGGCGCTGCTGGGGCGCATCCGCCGCGATCACGAGCGTCCGGGCCTGCGCCTGCAGCCCGAGGCGCTGCAGCGCCTGCGCCGCTTCGGCTTCGCCGGCAACGTGCGCGAACTCGAGAACCTGCTGCAACGCGCCGCGACCATGGCGAGCAGCGACCTGATCGGCGCGGACGACCTGGAGGCGGTTCCCGAGCCGGCGGCAGCGCCAGCGGCGGCACCGGCGCCGGCCGATGCCGCGACGCCGCGCGGCGCTGACCCGGGCCACCCCGGCGTGGCGGCCGCCGGCGACGCAGCAGCCGAGGGCGGCGACGACACGGCGCGCCTCGCCGCCTACCTCGATGCCGTGGAACGCGAACTGCTGCTGCAGGCCCTGCGCGACAGCGCGCTGGATCGCGATGCGGCGGCGCGACGCCTGGGGCTCGACCCGCGCCAGTTGCAGTGGCGCCTGCAACGCCTGCACCTCGACGATGCCGCCTGAGTTCCCCGCCGCGCTGTTCGACGCGGGCTGGTACCGCCATGCCCTGCGGCGCGCGTCGCCGCACTGCGATGCGCGTCCGGCGCACGCGCGCGTGGAACTGGTGGTGCTGCACGGCATTTCGCTGCCCGCCGGGGAGTTCGGCACCGAGCATGTCGACGCCCTGTTCATGGGCAGGCTCGACCACGGCGCACATGCCGATCTCGCGGCGCTGCGCGGGGTGCGCGTATCGGCGCACTTTTTCGTGCGCCGCGACGGCGAACTCCTGCAATACGTGTCCTGCGACCAGCGTGCCTGGCACGCCGGGGTGTCGCGTTTCAAGGGCCGGGAACGCTGCAACGACTTCAGCGTGGGCATCGAGCTCGAGGGTTGCGATACGCGCGCCTACGCGCCGCCGCAGTACGAAACCCTGTCGGCGCTGCTGGGCGCCCTGCTGGAAGCCTACCCGGTGCGCGCCGTCGCCGGGCACAGCGACATCGCGCCCGGGCGCAAGACCGATCCCGGCCCGCACTTCGACTGGAATTTCGTGCGCCGCGCCAGCGGCCTGCCAGCCGGCGGCCTGCCGCCTTTCGACTGAACCCGCGTTGCGCCGACGTACCCCGGGCGCAACAGCCGCGACGACGCCGGACGACTGCACGGCGAGCGCGCAGACGCGGCGCGCGACGGCGCGCGGGAGCCTTGCCGCGCGCGACCGGCTGTGGATGAACCTGTGCACAGCCTGTGCCCAGCCTGTGCCCAGCCGGCTTTGCGCTCATGCGCTATCTATGGGGTATTGCGCCCTGCCCCGACGCTAGATATAGTGGCTTGAACGCCGACCCGCAGCGCCCTCCGGGATGCGCCGCGAAGGCTTCGAACCCACAGACACCGGTGCGCCGACCCCGCAGGGGCCGCGCGCGCCGGGCGACACCCGCCGGCCCGCGCGCGCGAGCGGCGACTTGCACCCATGCGGCGTGCGCCCCCGGCGCCCGCGCGCAGCGTTTTCCAGGAGACAGCGCGTGAATCTGAGCACCCCCGAGATCGAGAACCGCAGCGTCGCGCATGCGCCGCGCATCGGCGAGCAGCCGGCGGCGCAGCAGGCCTACAGCGACTACAAAATCATCCGGCGCAACGGCGCGGTGGTAGCGTTCGAACCGGCGAAAATCCAGGTCGCGCTGACCAAGGCCTTTCTCGCCGTGCAGGGAGGCTCGAGCGCGGCCTCGGCCAGCATGCGCGAGCAGGTCGAGCAGCTCACGCAGGCGGTGTTGCGCACGCTGCTGCGCAGCCGGCCCGGCGGCGGAACCTTCCACATCGAGGACATCCAGGATCACGCCGAACTGGCGCTGATGCGGGCCGGCCACCACGAGGTGGCGCGCGCCTACGTGCTGTATCGCGAGCGCCGCGCGCAGGAACGTGCGCGCAGCCGCCAGGAAGCGGCTCCGCAGCAGCAGGCGCTGCACGTCACCGACGACGGCGTGCGCCGTGCGCTGGACCTGGGCGCGCTGCAGCAACTGATCCGCTCGGCCTGCGCCGATCTCGGCGACGACGTGCGCCCCGACCCGATCCTGACGGAGACCCAGCGCAACCTGTACGACGGGGTGCCGATGAACGAGGTGTACAAGGCGGCGATTCTCGCCGCGCGCACCCTGATCGAGAGCGACCCCGGCTACTCGAAGGCGACGGCGCGCCTGCTGCTGCACACGATTCGCCGCGACGTGCTCGGCGAGGAGGCCACGCAGGCGCAGATGACCGCGCGCTACCCGGAATACTTCGCCAGCTTCGTGCGCGAGGGCATCGAACTGGAACTGCTCGACGAGCGCCTCGCCCAGTTCGATCTGGCGCGCCTGGGAGCGGCGCTGAAGCCGGAGCGCGACCTGGAATTCGACTACCTGGGGTTGCAGACCCTGTACGACCGCTACTTTCTCACGCATCGCGCCGATACCCGCCACAACAAGGACGGCCGGCGCATCGAGCTGCCGCAGGCCTTCTTCATGCGCGTGGCCATGGGTCTGTCGCTGGGCGAGATCGACCGCGAGGCGCGCGCCATCGAGTTCTACGAGGTGCTGTCGCGCTTCGACTTCATGGCCAGCACGCCCACGCTGTTCAACGCGGGAACGCGGCGTTCGCAGTTGTCGAGCTGTTACCTGACCACGGTCGCCGACGACCTGGACGGCATCTACGAGGCCATCAAGGAAAACGCGCTGCTGTCCAAGTTCGCGGGCGGGCTGGGCAACGACTGGACCCAGGTGCGTGCGCTGGGCAGCCACATCAAGGGCACCAACGGCAAGTCGCAAGGGGTGGTGCCGTTCCTCAAGGTGGTCAACGACACCGCGGTGGCGGTCAACCAGGGCGGCAAGCGCAAGGGCGCGGTGTGCGCCTACCTGGAGGCCTGGCACCTGGACATCGAGGAGTTCCTGGAACTGCGCAAGAACACCGGTGACGACCGGCGCCGCACCCACGACATGAACACCGCCAACTGGATTCCGGATCTGTTCATGAAGCGCGTGATGGAGGGCGGCGACTGGACGCTGTTCTCGCCGTCGGACGTGCCGGACCTGCACGATCGCTTCGGCAAGGACTTCGAGCAGGCGTACCTGCGCTACGAACGGCGCGCCGCCGAGGGCGATCTCAAACTGCACAAGACCATCCCGGCGACCCAGCTGTGGCGAAAGATGCTGACCATGCTGTTCGAGACCGGCCATCCCTGGATCACCTTCAAGGATGCCTGCAACGTGCGCAGCCCGCAGCAGCATGCCGGCGTGGTGCATTCGAGCAACCTGTGCACCGAGATCACGCTGAACACCAGCGGCAGCGAGATCGCCGTGTGCAACCTCGGATCGGTCAATCTGGTGGCCCACCTGCGGCAGGACGAGCGGGGCGTGTGGGGCCTGGACCACGACAAGCTCAGGCGCACGGTGTCGACGGCCATGCGCATGCTCGACAACGTCATCGACATCAACTACTACGCCGTCGGCAAGGCGCGCAACTCCAACCTGCGGCATCGTCCGGTCGGGCTCGGCATCATGGGCTTCCAGGATTGCCTGCACCTGGCGCGCATCGCCTACGGCTCGCAGCAGGCGGTCGAGTTCGCCGATCGCTCGATGGAAGCGGTGTGCTACCAGGCGTACTGGGCCTCGACCGAACTGGCCGCCGAGCGCGGGCGCTACAGCAGCTACACCGGCTCGCTGTGGGATCGCGGCATCCTGCCGCACGACACGCTGGCGCTGCTGTCGGAGCAGCGCGGCGGCTACGTCGAGGTCGACGACTCCACGAGCCTGGACTGGGAAGCCCTGCGTGAGCGCGTGCGCGCGCACGGCATGCGCAACTCGAACTGCGTGGCCATCGCCCCGACCGCAACGATCTCCAACATCATCGGCGTCGACGCCTGCATCGAGCCGACCTTCCAGAACCTGTACGTCAAGTCCAACCTGTCCGGCGAGTTCACCGTGGTCAACCAGTACCTGGTGCGCGACCTGAAGGCGCGCGGGCTGTGGGACCAGGTGATGGTCGCCGACCTGAAATACTTCGACGGCAGCGTGCAACCCATCGATCGCATCCCCGACGATCTGAAGGCGCTGTACGCGACGGCCTTCGAGGTCGATCCGGCATGGATCATCGAGGCCGCGGCGCGCCGCAGCAAGTGGATCGACCAGGCGCAATCGCTGAACATCTACATGGCGGGCGCCTCCGGCAAGAAGCTCGACGAGACCTACAAGCTGGCCTGGCTGCGCGGCCTGAAGACCACCTACTACCTGCGCACGACCAGCGCCACGCACGCCGAGAAGTCGACGGTGCGCACCGGGCGCCTGAACGCGGTGCCGCAGGCCGAGGCGCCGGCGAAGGCGGAGATGTCGGATGCGCCGCTGCCGCCGAGCGCCGGCAGCGACATCAAGTTCTGCGCCATCGACGATCCGGGCTGCGAGGCCTGTCAGTGATGTCGCGCGGCATGCCCCGGCTGCGCATCGCGGCGCGGCATGCCACGCGAGTTGTCGTTGGATTTTGGCATCAAACGAATGTGTGCAAGCGATTGGTTTGGATTGCGTGACACCCTATCGTGTTGATGCTTTGTCATGAACACCTGATAATTGAACGAAGGCAAAGACATGCTGCATTGGGACGACTCCACCGCCACCCCCAGCGGACCCGCCACGGGCCGCATGCCGGACGTTTCGCCCCTGCTCGCGACGACGGTGCCAGGCACCGAAGCACGCCACGCCGCGAGCGTCGCGCAACCGGCCGCGAAGCCTCCGGCCGAAGAAGGCTACAGCCAGCGCGCTGCGTCGAGTGCGCGCGTCAGCGCCGAGGAAAAGCGCATCATCAACTGCCGCGCCGACGTCAACCAGCTCGTACCCTTCAAGTACAAGTGGGCATGGGACAAGTACCTCTCCTCGTGCGCCAATCACTGGATGCCGCAGGAAGTGAACATGTCGCGCGACATCGCGCTGTGGAAGGATCCCCACGGCCTCAGCGACGACGAGCGACGGATCGTCAAACGCAATCTCGGCTTTTTCGTCACCGCGGATTCGCTGGCGGCGAACAACATCGTGCTCGGCACGTACCGCCACATCACCAACCCCGAGTGCCGGCAGTTCCTGTTGCGCCAGGCCTTCGAGGAGGCCATCCACACCCATGCCTACCAGTACATCGTCGAGTCGCTGGGGCTGGACGAAGGCGAGATCTTCAATGCCTACCACGAGGTCTCGTCGATCCGCGACAAGGATGAATTCCTGATCCCGTTCATCGACACGCTGACCAACCCGGACTTCCGCACCTCGATGTTCGGCGGTAGCGAGCGCAACGACCAGGAGCTGCTGCGCTCGATCATCGTGTTCGCCTGCCTGATGGAAGGTCTGTTCTTCTACGTGGGATTCACGCAGATCCTGGCGATGGGCCGCCAGAACAAGATGACCGGTGCGGCCGAGCAGTACCAGTACATCCTGCGCGACGAGTCGATGCACTGCAATTTCGGCATCGACCTGGTGAACCAGATCAAGCTCGAGAACCCGCATCTGTGGACCCGCGAGTTCAAGGAAGAGATCACCGCGCTGTTCCGGCGCGCGGTCGAACTGGAGTATGCGTACGCCGAGGACACCATGCCGCGCGGCGTGCTGGGACTGAATGCGTCGATGTTCAAGGGCTACCTGCGATTCATCGCCAACCGACGCGCGCAGCAGATCGGGCTCGACCCGATGTTTCCCAACGAGGAAAATCCCTTCCCGTGGATGAGTGAAATGATCGACCTGAAAAAGGAACGGAATTTCTTCGAGACCCGGGTCATCGAATACCAATCGGGCGGAGCCCTGTCCTGGGAATGAGTTGCCGCGCCTCTTCCCGGGTCGTGCGCCCGCCCACGCCGTGCCGCCTGCCGGCGCGTGTTGGTCTTCCAGGAACACCTGATTGATGTTTCGCCGCCCTTCGCGCCTCGCATCGCCCCGTCCTTCCGGCCGCACCCGCGTGTGCCGTCGCACGGACTGCGGCGCAGCCGGCGCGACGCCGGCCGCGAGCCGCCCGCCCTGTCGCGCACTGCGCCGGCAGGCCGCGGACGGTCACCCGACATTCGCCGCGCGGGCCTCGAGGCCCGGCGGGAATGGCTCCAGCCGCGTCAGCGCTAACACGGCCGGAGTTTTGCCCATCGGCGCCTTTGCAAATGTCCCGTATCGGAGACCGCCGGGAGGCGGGGCCATGAGGAGCTTTGGACGCGACCGGTGAGGTTGAACCTCTAAAACACGTGAACTAGGAGAATCGACATGGCAACTGCAACCAAGAAGCCCGCGGCGAAAAAAGCCGCGGCGAAGAAGGCCCCGGCGAAAACGGCCGCGGTGAAGAAGGCGGCTGCGGCGAAGAAGGTCGTCGCCAAGAAGGCAGCACCGGCGAAAAAGGCCGCGGTGAAGAAGGTCGCCGCGAAGAAGGCACCCGCGAAGAAGGTCGTCGCCAAGAAGGCCGCACCGGCGAAGAAGGCGGCGGTGAAAAAGGTCGCCGCCAAGAAGGCCGCACCGGCGAAGAAGGCCGCGGTGAAAAAGGTCGCCGCCAAGAAGGCCCCGGCGAAGAAGGTCGTCGCCAAGAAGGCCGTCGCGGCCAAGAAGCCGGCAGAGAAAAAGCCGGCCGCCAGCAAGCCTGCGGCGAAAGAGGCGCCTGCGAAAAAGGCCGCGGTGAAGAAAGCCGCCGCCAAGAAGGCAGCCGCACCCTCGCACGCGGCGAAGACCACGCTGAGCCCGGCGGCAGCCTGGCCCTTCCCGACCGGCGATCGCCCCTGATCCCGGAAACCCACGAAGCCCGGGCCTCGGCCCGGGTTTTTTGCGTATGGCGTGCCCGAACCCGCCCCGCTGGCTGCAGCAACGCGCGGGCGGCGTCGTGCTGCTGCTGACGGTGCAGCCGGCGGCACGGCGCACCGAGCTCGCCGGTCTGCATGACGGGCTGCTGCGCGTGCGCCTGGCGGCGCCCGCACTCGAAGGCCGCGCCAACGAGGCGCTGCGCGCCTGGCTGGCCGGGCAACTCGGTTGCGCGCGCAGCGCCGTGCAACTGCTGCGCGGCGAGACATCGCGGCGCAAGCAGGTGGCCGTGGAACTGCCCGTCGAGCAGGTGTGCGCGCGCATCGAACAGTTGCTGGCGCAGGCACAATCGCGCCCAGGCTAACCCGGCCGGGTGTCGCGGCACCCGCCACAACTCGAGCACCAGCATGAGCATCAAGTCCGACCGCTGGATCCGGCGCATGGCGCAGGAACACGGCATGATCGAGCCCTTCGAACCGTCGCAGGTGCGCCATGCGGCCGACGGGCATCGCATCGTCAGCTACGGCACCAGCAGCTATGGCTACGACATCCGCTGCGCAGGCGAATTCAAGGTGTTCACCAACGTGCACAGCACGGTGGTGGATCCGAAGAACTTCGATCCGCGCAGCTTCGTCGACATCGAGTCGGAGGTGTGCATCATCCCCCCGAACAGTTTCGCGCTGGCGAGAACCGTCGAGTACTTCCGCATCCCGCGCAATGTGCTGACCATCTGCCTGGGCAAGAGCACGTATGCGCGCTGCGGGATCATCGTCAACGTCACGCCGTTCGAGCCCGAATGGGAAGGCTACGTGACGCTGGAATTCAGCAACACGACGCCGCTGCCGGCGAAGATCTACGCCGGCGAGGGTTGCGCGCAGGTACTGTTCTTCGAAAGCGACGAGGTCTGCGAGACGAGCTACCGCGATCGCGGCGGCAAATACCAGGGCCAGCGCGGAGTGACCCTGCCGAGGACTTGAACTCGCATCCGCCGCGCAAGCGGCGGATGCGTCACGCGGGGTCCTGTGCGCGCAACTCGGCGCGCAGGCGCTGCACCTGCGCGCGAACCTGCGCCGGCGCGGTGCCGCCGATCAGGTCGCGCGACGCCACCGAACCGGCCAGGCCGAGCACCTCGGTCACGTCGGCCTGCACCGCCGGATGCAGGCGCTGCAGCTCGTCCAGGCCGAGATCGCCCAGGCCGCGTCCGCTGCGCACGCACTCGCGCACCGCCAGCGCCACCGCCTCGTGCGCGTCGCGGAACGGCAGACCCTTTTTCACCAGGTAATCGGCCAGGTCGGTGGCCGTGGCGTACCCGCGCAGCGCGCTGCGCTGCATGGCCTCGGCGTCGACCTCGACTCCGGCCATCATGTCGGCGAACAGCGTCAGGGTGTCGAACACGGTGTCGGCCGCATCGAACAGCGGCTCCTTGTCTTCCTGGTTGTCCTTGTTGTAGGCCAGCGGCTGGCCCTTCATCAGCACCAGCAGTGCGCTGAGGTGCCCGATCACACGCGCCGACTTGCCGCGCGCCAGCTCGGGAACGTCGGGGTTCTTTTTCTGCGGCATGATGCTCGAGCCGGTGCAATAGCGGTCTGGCAGCCTGATGAAACCGAAGGACTGACTCATCCACAGCACGAGCTCTTCGCTCAGGCGCGACACATGCACCATGATCAACGCCGCGGCGGAGCAGAACTCGATGGCGAAGTCGCGGTCGCTGACCGCGTCCAGGGAATTGCGGCACACCTGCTCGAAGCCCAGTTCGCGTGCCACCATCTCGCGATCCAGCGCAAAGCTGGTGCCGGCCAGCGCCGCCGCGCCCAGCGGCAGGCGGTTGATTCGGCGGCGCGCATCGACCAGGCGCTCGGCATCGCGTCCGAACATCTCCACATAGGCCAGCAGGTGATGACCGAAGGTCACCGGCTGCGCCACCTGCAGATGCGTGAAACCCGGCATGATGGTCTCGGCATGGCGCTCGGCCAGGTCGACCAGGCTGCCGCGCAGGTCACGCAAGGCCGCCTGGATGCGATCCACGGCGTCGCGCAGCCACAGCCGGATGTCGGTGGCGACCTGGTCGTTGCGGCTGCGCCCGGTGTGCAGTCGCTTGCCGGCATCCCCGACGAGCTGGGTCAGGCGCGCCTCGATGTTCAGGTGCACGTCCTCGAGTTCGAGCTTCCAGTCGAAGCGCCCCTGCTCGATTTCCTGCTGGACCTGGGCCATGCCGCGCTCGATGTCCTGCAGATCCGACGCCGCGATGACCCCGCACGCCCGCAGCATGCGCGCATGCGCCAGCGAGCCCAGGATGTCGAAACGGGCCAGTCTCTTGTCAAAACCGACCGAGGCCGTGTAGCGTTGCACCAGCGCGTCGACCGGCTCGGAAAATAGCGCCGACCAGGCCTGGCTCTTGCGGTCGAGGGATGAACTCATGGAAACGGCATGAACGGAGAGCGGAACAGGGTGTGCGACCTCGCGGGCCGCGCCAGCAGGGGATTGTATTGATGCCGCGCGTCGCGGATCGCCCGGCGCGGTTTGCCGCGCTGGATCTGTGCAGCCCCGGCGCCGTCCTGCGCGCACTCGCGCTGGGCAACCTCGCCGCCCTGCTGCTCGGCCTCGGCTCCGGCGAGCGGGCCAGCGACTGGCTGCCGTCGCTGCTGCACGACCTCGGCATCGCGCAGCCCGCGCTTGCGCTGTGGCTTTTGCTGCTGTGCGGCGCCTCGGGGCTGTGGCGCGACGGGCGGCTGCAGATGCTCGCCGCGGTGCTCGGCGGCGCGCTGGCGTTGTGGCTGGCGCAGACGAGCGTGGCGCTGCTGCTGCCCGGCGCCGCGATCGCCACCGCCGACTGGCGCAGCGCCGCGCTCGGCGCCGCGCTGGCGGGGCTGCTGCTGCAGCACCAGCGCCTGCGTGCGCAGGCCCTCGATCCGGCGCACATGCGGGCGCGCCTGGACGAACTGCAGGCGCGCATTCGCCCGCACTTTCTGTACAACGCGCTGAACGCGGCGAGCGCCCTGGTGCACGAGCAACCGGCGCGCGCCGAACAGGTTCTGGACGACCTCGCCTGCCTGTTCCGCGCCAGCGTCGGGCGCGCCGGGCATGTCAGCAATGTGCAGGACGAGGTGGATCTCGCGCGCCGCTACCTCGACATCGAGGAGGTGCGCTTCGGCCCCCGCATGCGGGTGCGCTGGGAGGTCGAGCCCGCGTGCCTGCAGTTGCCCATGCCGGCGCTGACGCTGCAGCCGTTGCTGGAGAACGCCGTGCGTCACGGCGTCGAGTCGAGTTCGCGGCCGTGCGGCATCGACGTGCGCATCGGCAGGCACGGATCGCATCTGGACATCGAGGTCGGCAACGATTACCAGCCGCGCCCTCATGGCGCGAGCATCAGCGGCACCGGAGTGGCGCTGGCCAACATCTCGCAGCGCCTGCGCCTGCTCTACGACCTGGAAGCCGAAATGCGCCACGGCCCGGAGGCAGGCGCCGACGTTCCGCGCTGGCGCGTGCGCGTGCGCCTGCCGCTATGAACATCCTGCTGGTGGATGATGAAGCCCTGGCGCGGCGCCGCCTGCGGCGCCTGCTCGAGGCGCTCGAGGCGCCGCGGGTGCGTTGCATCGACGAGGCCTGCGACGCCGACGCCGCGCGCGCATGCCTGCGGCGCCAGAGCTACGACGTGGTGCTGCTGGACATCGAGATGCCCGGCGACAGCGGGCTGCAACTGGCGGCAGGGCTGCCGGCCGGTGCCGCCGTGGTGTTCGTGACCGCGCACGAGGAGCACGCGCTGCAGGCGTTCGAGCACGGCGCCTACGACTACCTGACCAAGCCCGTGCGCGCCGAGCGCCTGCAACAGGCGCTGTCGCGGGTGCAGCAGCGGCGCGGCGCGGCCGGCGCGGCGCAGGCCGGAGCCGGCGCGCCGACGCTGCCGATCGCCGAACGCGGCGTGCTGCTGCGCGTGGCGCTGTCCGACGTGCTGTATTTCCGCGCGCAGGACAAGTACACCGTGGTGCGTACCGCATTGCGCAGTCATCTCAGCGATCTCGCGCTGGGCGAACTCGAACAGCGCTTCGGCGAGGCCTTCGTGCGCGCTCATCGCAGCGTGCTGGTGGCGCGCCATGCCATCGTCGGACTGGAGCGCGCGACGCCTGCCGCCGACGCTGCCGAGCAGGAAAGCGCCGAGGGCAGCGGCTGGCAGCTGCGCCTGCGCGGCGTCGCCGAGCGGCTGCCGGTGAGCCGGCGCCAGCTGCCGCTGCTGCGCGCGCTGCTGCGCGGCGCTTGAGCCGGCGCCGCGACGCCGGCGACGGCTCAGCGGTGCAGCAGCAACGCCAGCGCGCCGAACGCCAGGCAGTACACGCCGAACGGGCGCAGCGCACGGATTTCGTGGCCGCGGAACCAGCGCATCAGGAACCAGGTCGACAGCCAGGCGCAGATGCCCGACAGCAGCCCCGCCGCGAGCACCGCGCCCAGCATGCCATGCGGCAGTTGCGCATGCAGCAGCTTGGGCACCTCGAGCAACCCGGCGGCGGCGATGATCGGCGTGGCCAGCAGGAACGACAGGCGCGCCGCGGCCTCGTAGTCGAGGCCCACGCCCAGCCCGGCGACCAGGGTCGCGCCGGAGCGCGAAAAGCCCGGGATCAGCGCCAGCGCCTGGGCCGCCCCGACGAACAGCGCGCGGACGTAGCCGAGGCGCCCGAGATCGGTTGCGGCACGGCGGTTCTTCAGGCGATCGCCGGCGATCAGCAGCACGCCGTTGATCATCAGCGCGACGGCGGCGAACGCGAAGCCGCCGAACAGGTCGCGGATCCGGTGCGCCAGCAACAGGCCGAGCAAGCCGGCGGGCACGCTGCCCACCACGAGCAGCCACAGCGTGCGCGCCTGCTCGTTGCCGGCGCCGCCGCGCGCGCGCAGCCAGCCACCGATCAATTCGATCCAGTCGCGGCGAAAATACAACAGCAAGGCCGCCGCGGTGCCGAGATGCAGCACCACCACGAAGGGCAGGAACCAATCGGCCTCGCGGTCCAGCGGCCAGTGCGCGAGCGCCGGCACCAGGATGCTGTGGCCGAGGCTGGAAATCGGGAACAACTCGGTCACACCCTGCAGGGCCGCCATGGCCAGCAGGTAGAAGGTCGAATGCATGCGGACTCCGAGGACGGTGATGAGGGGGATTGCGGCGGCTGCGCGACACGCCCGCCGTGGCGCGGACGCGGCATGCCGCAGCGCGCATTCTTGCAGCTTTGGCGCAGCCGGCGACGCGCCGCGGCGCCGGCACCCGGTGCGCATGATTGCGCCACGCACTCGCTGCGCGCCGTCAACGTGCGATGCGATGCGAGGTAACCGGGAGCATCCGCGAGTTCCGACGCCTCGGGCGGCTCCCTATAATCGTCATCCTTTGGTTCCCCTGTGGGGCGTTTCGGGCCTGTGCGCTGGCTCGTGGTCGGCTCCGGGACCCGTTCCGTCCATCCATAACCGAGACTAGCCCGCGATGAAAAAGCTGATCTTTGCCGTCACGCTGCTGCTCGCCGCCGGTGCCCAGGCCCAGACCATCAAGGGCAACGCCGCCGCCGGAGAGCATGACGTGTTCATGTGTGAGGGTTGTCACAACTCCACCGGCTACCGCATTGCGTTCCCCGAGGTCTACGAGGTGCCGATGCTCAACGGCCAGTCGGCCGGGTACATCGAGCAGGCCCTGAAGGAGTACCGCAGCGGGGCACGACGCAACCAGACCATGCGCGCCATCGCGAGTTCCCTGACCGACCAGGAAATCGCCGACATCGCGGCCTACTACTCGACGCCGAAGGCCCAGTGAGGATCCATCCCATGAACCACAAGCTCGCTCGACTGTCCCTGCTCGGCGTGGCAGCCGCCCTTGCCGGCCTGAGCGCCGCGCATGCCGCCGATGTGCAAAAAGGAGCCGAACTGGTCAAGGAGGGCGGGTGCATCGCCTGCCACGGCGCCGGACTGGACAAGCCGCTGGCGCCGACCTACCCGATCATCGCCGGCCAGCCCGAGTCCTACCTGTTCCACGCGCTGC
Organism: Pseudomonadota bacterium; assembly: GCA_021815805.1. Taxonomy (GTDB): domain Bacteria; phylum Pseudomonadota; class Gammaproteobacteria; order Burkholderiales; family Burkholderiaceae_C; genus Thiomonas_A. Next base: position 106,012 of record JAKAZQ010000001.1, read on the forward strand.
AGCAGTACCAGGCCAAGCACCAGACCCCGCTGTACGGTCGCGACAACGCGATCATGGCCGGCATGGTGGCGCGCTTCAACACCCAGGATCTGCACGACATCGCGGCCTACGTGGCCAGCCTGAAGACCCCGCTGTACGAGCCGGACATGGCGCGCGATCCGCGCCCCTGAGGCGGCGCGCCGCCCGCCCGCGCGCTTGCGCCAGGCCGCCCACGGGGCGGCTTTTTCATGGCGCGTCGCCGGGTTGCCGCCGGCGACGCGCGCCGCCGATAATCGGGCGCAGGCGCAGCCCGCGCGCCCACCCGTTCTGGAGGAGATGGCATGCCGTCCATCCATGTCGAGATGTTCGAGGGCCGCAGCCCGGAATTGAAAAAACAGCTGGTGGAAGCGATCACGCAGGCCGTCGTGAACACGCTGCAGTGCGCCCCCGACGCGGTCGACATCATCCTGCACGAGGTCGCGCGCACGCACTGGGCCACCGGCGGAAAGCTCTGGAGCGAGCGGTGAGCCTGCGCACGACGGTCGCCGCGCTGGCGCTGGCGACCGGGCTGGCGTGGTGCATGGCGAGCACGGCGCAGGCCGCGCAGCCGCCCGCCGTCAACGTGCGTCGCCTCAGCCTGGACACGGCGCTGAAGGCGGCGCGCGCGGCGCTCGACGACTGTCGCGCCAGGGGCCTGCAGGTCGGGGTCAGCGTGGTCACGCGCGACGGCCAGCCGCAGGTGATGCTGCGCGACGTGCTGGCGCCCCCGCTCAGCTTGCGCGTGAGCCGGCGCAAGGCCTACACCGCGGCGTCCTTCGACCTGCCGACCTCACGCCTGCGCACGCAGGGCGCGAGCGGCCTGGCGCATGTCCCCGGGTTGCTGTTCGATGCCGGGGCGGTGCCGATCCAGGCCGCCGGCAGCCTGCTCGGCGCCATCGGCGTCAGCGGCGCGCCGTCCGGCCTGATCGACGAGGCCTGCGCGCGCGCCGGAGCGCAGGCCGTGCAGGACGACCTGGAGATGGCGCAACCCTGAGCCGCAACGCGGCGTCGGGGTGTCGCGCAATGCGTTCGTGCACCGCTGCAGCGGGAGTTTTGCCGATCCTGATACATAATGTGGGCAGTCGGCCCGCCCGGGAGGCGTCCGCATTTACAACGCAGCCGTCAACCCGCATCATTCGAAGGTCGCCTGCCACGCCCCATGTCCACCGTCCTGCAAGCCTCGTCCGCCAGCAGTCGCTCGCCCGTGCAGCTCTCGGGGCTGGCGAACGCGCTGGTGCAATCCGGCCACCTGGCGCGGGCCAGCGCCGAGCAGATCCAGAAGCGCGCCCTGGAGAACCGGGCGAGCTTCATCAGTGAGCTGATCGGCGGCGGCGGCATGAGCGCCGCCGACCTGGCCAACTGGATCAGCCGCACCTTCGCGCTGCCGCTGCTGGACCTCGACGCCTTCGACGCCGCGCGCGTGCCGGGCGGCCTGATCGACGCGCAGATCATCAAGGCCTACAAGGTGCTGCCCCTGATCAAGCGGGGCAACAAGCTGATCGTCGCGACAGCCGACCCGGCGAATCACGAGGCCGAGGACAAGATCAAGTTCCAGTCGCAATCGGCCGTCGACCTGGTGGTCGTCGAGTACGACAAGCTCGAGCGCTGGATCGGCCAGAACACGCAAAGCGCGAGCGCGCAGCTCGCCGCGCTGGCCGGCGACGACTTCGACCTCGCCGACCTCGACGACGGTACCGGCGACGCCGCGGCCGAAAAGGAACTCGCGGCCGACGTCGATGACGCGCCGGTGGTGCGCTTCCTGCAGAAGATGCTGGTGGACGCAGTCAATATGCGCGCGTCGGACCTACATTTCGAGCCCTTCGAGAATTTCTACCGGATCCGCTTCCGCGTCGACGGCGAGTTGCGGGAGATCGCCCAGCCGCCGGTGGCGATCAAGGAAAAGCTGGCGTCGCGCATCAAGGTGATCTCGCGCCTGGACATCGCCGAGCGCCGCGTGCCGCAGGACGGGCGCATGAAACTGCGCTTCGGGCCCGACCGCTCCATCGACTTCCGCGTCAGCACCTTGCCCACGCTGTACGGCGAGAAGATCGTGATCCGTATCCTGGATTCCTCGATGGCCAAGATGGGCGTCGACAGCCTGGGCTACGAGCCCGAGGAAAAGGAACGCGTGCTGCACGCCATACGGCGCCCGTACGGCATGGTGCTGGTCACCGGCCCTACGGGAAGCGGCAAGACGGTGTCGCTGTACGCGTACCTGAACCTGCTGAACGAACCCGGCGTGAACATCTCGACGGCCGAAGATCCGGCGGAAATCAACGTGCCGGGAATCAACCAGGTCAATGTCAACGAGAAGGCGGGGCTGAACTTCGCCACCGCACTGCGCGCCTTCCTGCGCCAGGATCCCGACGTCATCATGGTCGGCGAGATCCGCGACCTGGAAACCGCCGACATCGCGATCAAGGCGGCGCAGACCGGGCACATGGTGTTCTCCACGCTGCACACCAACGACGCGCCGACCACGCTGACTCGCCTGATGAACATGGGCGTGCCGGCGTTCAACATCGCGTCCAGCGTGATCCTGATCACCGCGCAGCGCCTGGCCCGCAAGCTCTGTCAGCAATGCAAGAGCCCGGTCGACATTCCGACGCCGGCCCTGCTCGAGGCCGGCTTCACCGAGGCCGACATCGACGGCTCGTGGAAGCCCTACAAGCCGGGCAAGTGCAGCGCCTGCGGCGGCAGCGGCTACAAGGGTCGCGTGGGCATCTACCAGGCGATGCCGATCAGCGAGGAAATCCAGCGCATCATCCTCGACCACGGAACGGCGCTGGACATCGCCCGCCAGGCGCGTGCCGAGGGCGTGCGCACGCTGCGCGAGTCCGGCCTCGTCAAGGTGCGCCTGGGTCTGACCTCTCTCGAGGAGGTGCTGGCGGTGACCAATGAATGATGCGATGAATCGCGGGAGGGCCCATCGATGACCACGGCCACGGTGCGCAGCGCCAAGGAATTCCTGTACGTCTGGGAAGGCAAGGACCGACAGGGACGCCTGCAGCGGGGCGAGATGCGCGCGGGCAGCGAGAACATCGTCAACGCCTCGCTGCGTCGCCAGGGGATCCTGGTCACCAAGCTGCGCAAGCGCAAGGTCGGCGGCAAGCGCTCGATCAAGTCCAAGGACCTGACGACCTTCACGCGCCAGATGGCCACGATGCTTCGCGCCGGGGTGCCGCTGCTGCAGTCCTTCGACATCGTGGCGCGCAGCCACCCGAACCCGTCGATGGCACGCCTGGTCACCGACATCCGCGGCGACGTGGAGACCGGCACGAGCCTGTCGGCGGCCTTTCGCAGGTATCCGAAGTATTTCGACCACCTTTACTGCAACCTGGTCGAAGCCGGCGAGGAGGCCGGGATGCTCGAGCTCATCCTGGACCGCCTGGCCACCTACCAGGAAAAGACCCTCGCCATCAAGGGCAAGATCAAGTCGGCGCTGACGTACCCGATCGCGGTGATGATCGTCGCGATGATCGTCGTCACCATCATCATGCTGTTCGTGGTGCCGACCTTCAAGGGCGTGTTCGCGCAATTCGGCGCCCAGCTGCCCGGACCCACGCTGGTGGTGATCGCGCTGTCGGACTTTTTCGTGCACTACTGGTACGTGATGCTGGGCGTGCTGGTGATCGGCGGCTACTTCGCGTTCCAGTCCTGGAAGCGCTCGCCGCGCGTGCAGGAACTGGTGGACCGGGCGCTGCTGCGCCTGCCGGTGTTCGGACAGCTGGTGCTCAAGGGAGCGCTGGCTCGCTGGACGCGCACGCTGTCGACCATGTTCGGCGCCGGCGTGCCGCTGGTCGAGGCGCTGGACTCGGTGGCCGGCTCGTCCGGCAACATCGTGTATCAACGCGCCACCGAGAAGATCCAGCAGGAGGTCGCCACCGGCACCAGCCTGACGCTGTCGATGCAGAGCAGCCGGGTGTTCCCGCCGCTGGTGCTGCAGATGGCCTCGATCGGCGAGGAATCGGGTTCGCTCGACTCGATGCTGGGCAAGGTCGCCGACATCTACGAGGCCGAGGTGGACGAGCTGGTCAAGGCGCTTTCGAGCCTGCTCGAGCCGATCATCATCGTCATCCTGGGTATCCTGATCGGCGGCCTCGTCGTGGCCATGTACCTGCCCATCTTCAACCTCGGCAAGGTGGTGGGCTGAGCATGCCGGCAGTTGCGCTGCCGGTCGGCGGCATGGCAGTGGCCGTGGCCGCCCTGTTCGGCCTGCTCGTGGGCTCGTTTCTCAACGTGCTGATCCTGCGCCTGCCCGTGATGATGGAGCGCGGCTGGCGCAGCGACGCGCTGGCCACGCTGGATCTGGCCGAAGAACCCGCCGAGCCCTTCAACCTGGTGCGCCCGCGTTCGCGTTGCGGGGCCTGCGGACACGGCATCAGCTGGTGGGAGAACATTCCCGTGCTGAGCTGGCTGCTGCTGCGCGCGCGCTGCTCGGCATGCGGCACGCGCATCTCGGTACGCTACCCGCTGGTGGAGATCGCCAGCGCCGGGCTCGCCGCGCTGCTCGTGGCGCAGCACGGACTCACGGCCTGGAGCCTGGGGCTGGTGCTGCTGGCGTGGGGACTGCTGGCACTGGCGCTCATCGACCTCGACACCACGCTGCTGCCCGATGGCATCACGCTGCCCCTGCTCTGGCTGGGCCTTCTGCTGCACGCCTGGCTGCACCCGGACTTCCTGCCCCAGGCCGTGCTCGGGGCGGCCGTCGGCTACGGCAGCCTGTGGTGCGTGTACCAGGCCTTTCGCCTGCTCACCGGCAAGGAAGGCATGGGATTCGGCGACTTCAAGCTGTTCGCCATGCTCGGCGCATGGTTCGGCGCCATGGCGCTGCTGCCGATCATCCTGATGTCGGCGATCTGCGGTGCGGTGCTCGGCATCGTGTTGCAGCGCAGCGGCGTGCTGCAGCGCGGCCGCCCCATTCCGTTCGGCCCATTCCTCGCCACGGCAGGGCTGCTGTGCCTGTTCCTCGGGCCGCAGCGTCTCATCGGCTGGGTGCTCGGCGGCGGTGGCTGAGGCGCCCGCCGCGGCACGACGGCGCCTTTGCATCGGCGTCACCGGCGGCATCGGCTCGGGCAAGTCGGCACTCGCGTCCATGCTGGAGCAATGGGGCGCGGCGGTGATCGACGCCGATGTCGTGGCGCATGAGCTGACGGCTCCGGGAGGCGCGGCCATCGACGCGCTGCGCGCGGCCTTCGGCGACGCCATGATCGACGCCCGGGGCGCCCTCGATCGCGCGCGCATGCGCGACGCGGTTTTCGCCGACCCCGCGCAGCGCGCGCGCCTCGAGGCTGTGCTGCATCCGCTGATCGGGCAACGCCTGCGCCAGCTCGCCGCCGAGCGGCCCGGCGTCTACGTCGTGCTGGTGGTGCCGCTGCTGGTCGAGTCGCTGGCACGCTGGCGCGGACTCGTGGATCGCATCGTCGTGGTCGACTGCGCCCCGGAACAGCAGGAGCAGCGCGTCATGCAGCGCTCGGGGCTGTCCCGCGAGCAGGTACGGGACATCATGCGGGCACAGGCCACGCGTGCGCAACGCCTGGCCGCCGCCGACGAGGTGATCGACAACTCCGCGGAACTGCAGAACCTGCGCGAACAGGCGCTGCGCCTGCATCGCCGAGCCGTGCAGGCGTCGCACGGAATTTGAAATCCGCTCGAACATGCATGACAATGCGCGGCAGGCTGCGAGTTCCCTCGTGCATGTGCGGTTGCGACGCTGCATGCGCCCATGCCCGTCCAGGGTGCGAAGCTCGCGATATCTGGCACTATGCTTCGCGTGTCAGCCGCGGCGCCACCCCGCCGCGGCTTCTGCCGCGCCACAACCCGCCTCCGGCCCGTGATCCTGTACGAATATCCGCTGAATGAGCGAGTTCGCACCCTGCTCAGGCTCGAATACCTGTTCCGGCGCAACGCATTCCTGATGCAACGGGGCCACCCGTTCGATCATCACCACGCCCTGCTGTCGATGTTCGAGGTCATCGAGGTCGCGTCGCGCCAGGATCTCAAGGGCGAGATGCTCAAGGACCTCGAGCGCCAGCGCCAGCAATACCTCTCGTTCCGCGGCAATCCGGCGGTGGCCGAGCTCACGCTGGAGCAGGTGCTCGCCGAGATCGAGGCGGCCTACCAGGGCCTGAGCCAGCATCTGGGCAAGCCCGGCCAGGCCCTGCTCGACAACGAATGGCTGATGTCCATTCGCAGCCGCGCGGGCATTCCCGGCGGCACCTGCGAGTTCGACCTGCCGGCCTACTACGCCTGGCAGCATCTGCCGGAGGAACAGCGGCGCGAGGACCTGATGCGCTGGATGGACGCGTTCGGACCGCTGGCGATGAGCGTCGAACTGCTGCTGCGCCTGCTGCGCGACGGCGGGGTACCCCACAAGAGCGTGGCGCAGGCAGGCTCCTTTCAGCAGAACCTGGGTGGGCGCACCTACCAGCTGCTGCGCCTGCGCGTGGACGGCACGCTCGGGGTCGTCCCCGAGATCACCGGACACCGGCTGATGGTCTCGGTGCGCTACATGCGCCCCGACAACGACTGGAAGCTCAGGCCGGTGTCTGCCGACGTGCAGTTCGAGCTGGCGCTATGCCCGTGAACCGCCCCGCGAGCGCGCAAGGCGTGCGCCTCGTCGCCTGCCCCGGCTGCGGCGCGACGACGCCGTTCGCGGCGTCCAACCCGTGGCGGCCGTTCTGCTCCGAGCGCTGCAAGAACGGAGATCTCGGCGCCTGGTCGAGTGAAAGCTACCGGGTGGCCGCCCGCCCGCCGGAGGCGGACGACGAGTTGCCCGAAGTGCCGGCGCCGCCCGGCGTCGCCCCGCGCCACTGAGACACGGCACGGGCGCGGCGCGGGCAGCGAGCCGCCGGGCGGTGGCTCAGTCGCGATGCGTGGGCCCGGCGTGGCCGCGTTCTTCGGCCAGCCAGCGCAGCACCGGGAGGGTTCCCGGCAGCACCGGATGCACCTGCACCGGCAGATCCTGCCAGGCGAACTGCTGGCCCTCGCAGGAACGCGGAGTGCCGCGCCAGCGGCGCACCTTGCAGAACTGCAGATCCACCCGCGCATGCGGATAGTCGACGGTGCACGAGCGCCAGAACTCGGGCTGCTCGATGTCGATGCCGAGTTCCTCGCGCAACTCGCGGCGCAGGGCCTGCTCGAGCGTCTCGCCGGGTTCGATCTTGCCGCCCGGGAACTCCCAGTACCCGGCGTAGGGCTTGCCCGCCGGGCGATCGGCGAGCAGGAAGCTGCCGTCGTCGCGCAGCAGCACGCCCACCGCCACCGCCAGCGGACTGCGCGCCTGCGGCTGTCGGCTCATCGCCCGGGCACCCTGCGCCTGCGCCCGCAGTAGTCGCGCGCGAACTGCCAGGCGATGCGCCCGGACCGCGAACCCCGCTCCAGCGCCCACAGCAGCGCGTCGGCGTGCGCGGCACGCGCCTGCTGCGCGCTCAGCCCGAACGACTGCAGCCAGTGCTCGGCGATGCGCAGGTAGTGCTCCTGGTCGAACGGATAGAAGCTCAGCCAGAGCCCGAAGCGATCCGACAACGACACCTTTTCCTCGGTGCCCTCTCCCGGGTGCACCTCGCCGCTCTCGTCGTGCGTGGCCTGCAGGTTCTCGTGCATGTACTCGGGCAGCAGGTGACGCCGGTTCGAGGTGGCGTAGATCAGCACGTTGTCCGCGGTGCCGGCGACGGAGCCGTCGAGCACCGACTTCAGCGCCTTGTAGCCCGGCTCGCCCTGATCGAAGGAGAGGTCGTCGGAGAACACGATGAAGCGCTCGCCGCGCCCGCGCACCATGTCGACCAGCTCCGGCAGGTCGACGAGGTCGGCCTTGTCCATCTCGACCAGACGCAGGCCCTTCGCCGCGAAGGCATGCAGGCAGGCCCTCACCAGCGAGCTCTTGCCGGTGCCGCGGGCGCCGGTCAGCAGCACGTTGTTGGCGGGCCGGCCGGCGACGAACTGGCGCGTGTTGCGCTCGAGCCGAGCCTTCTGCTCGTCGATGCCCTGCAGGTCGTCGAAGCGCATCACCGCGGGTTGCGGCACCGGCTGCAGCCAGCAGCGCGCGCCACGGCGGCGCCAGCGAAAGGCCGGCGCCGCCTGCCAGTCGGGCGGCGCCGGACGCGGGTCGGCAACGCGCTCCAGGCGCTCCAGCACGCGCTCGGCCTGCTCCAGCAGCGCGAGCAGGCGCGTGCCCAGTTCCGCCCCACCGTCGGCGATGCCGGGCGTCGTGTCGCGGCCCATGCTCAGCTCCGGTAGTCGGCGTTGATCGACACGTAATCGTGCGACAGGTCGCAGGTCCAGACGGTGGCCGTGCTGGCACCGCGCCCGAGCACGATGCGCACCAGGATCTCGGACTGCGCCATCACGCGCTGGCCGTCGGCCTCGCGGTAGTCGGGATGGCGGCCGCCGCGACTGGCCACATGCACGTCGTCGAGGTACAGGTCGACGCCGTCGACCTCGAGATCGTCGATGCCGGCGTAGCCGACGGCGGCGAGAATGCGCCCGAGGTTCGGGTCGCTGGCGAAGAAGGCCGTCTTGACCAGCGGCGAATGCGCCACCGCGTAGCCCACGCGACGCGCCTCGGCGACGCTGGCCGCCGACTCGACGCGGATGGTGATGAACTTGGTCGCCCCCTCGCCGTCGCGCACGATGGCCTGCGCCAGGCGCTGCGCCACGCGCACCAGCGCGTCGCGCAGCGCAAGGGCCTGCGGCGCCTGCGCGTCGCGCAGCATGGCAGCCCCGCTGCGCCCGGTGGCGGCGATCACCAGCGAGTCGTTGGTCGACGTGTCGCCGTCGACGGTGACGCAATTGAAGGAGGCGTCGGCGACCTCGCGCACCATGCGCGCCAGCAGGTCCGGAGCGACCGCCGCGTCGGTGGCGAGAAAGCCCAGCATCGTGGCCATGTCCGGACGGATCATGCCCGCGCCCTTGGCGATGCCGGTGACGTGCACGGCCACGCCGTCGAGTTCGATGCGCTCGCTGGCGGCCTTCGGCACCGTGTCGGTGGTCATGATGGCGGCGGCGGCGTCGGCCCAGGCATCCGCGCGCAGACCGGCGAGCGCCAGCGGCAGCCCCGCCTGCAGGCGATCCAGCGGCAGTGGCTCGAGGATCACGCCGGTGGAAAACGGCAGCACCTGGCGCGCCGGCACGCCGAGCAGGCCGCCCAGCTGCTCGCAGGTGGCACGCGCCGCGGCCAGGCCCGGCTCGCCGGTGCCGGCGTTGGCGCAGCCGGTGTTGACGACCAGCGCGCGCATCTCGGCGCTGCGCCGCGGCCCCAGGTGATCGCGGCACACCTGCACCGGCGCGGCGCAGAAGCGATTGCGCGTGAACACGCCGGCGACCTGCGTGCCGGCATCGAGGGCGAACACCGTGAGGTCGGCTCGCCCTGCCTTGCGGATGCCGGCGGCGGCGATGCCGATGCGCACGCCGGGCACCGCGTGCAGCGCCGACGCCGCGGGGGGCTGCAGATTCACGGCCATGTCGTGTCTCCCTCGATGAGCAGCTTGCAGCGCCGGGGCTGCGTTCAGGAAAGCCTGCCGTGGCAGTGCTTGTACTTCTTGCCGCTGCCGCACGGGCAGGGGTCGTTGCGGCCGACCTTCGGCAACCCGTCCGGCGTACCGCGCAGGCCGGCGCCCGGCGCCGCGGCCAGCGCGATGGCGGCCTCGGCGCCCGCCGCCGCATCTGCGGGGCCCTGCATGGCGCTGAAGGCCTCGGGGTGCTGGAACGCCAGGTTGTGCAACGCCGCAGCCCGCTGCTCGATGCTCTCGGCCGCGCTCTGCGCCTCTTCCTGGGTCTGCACCTGCACGGTCATCAGCGTGCGCGTGACGTCGTTCTTCACGCCGTCGAGCATCTGCCCGAACAGCTCGAAGGCCTCGCGCTTGTATTCCTGCTTGGGCTGCATCTGCGCATAGCCGCGCAGATGGATGCCCTGGCGCAGGTAGTCGAGCGCGGCCAAGTGCTCGCGCCAGTGCTGATCCAGCGACTGCAGCAGCACCATGCGCTCGAAGCCGGCGAAATTCTCGGCGCCGACCAGCTCGACCTTCTGCGCGTAATGCCGGTTGACCTGCTCGAGCACGTGTTCCAGCACATGTTCGTCGGTCACGGTCTGGTCGGCGTCGATCCAGGCCTTCAGCGGCAGTTCGATCTGCAGCTCCTCGCGGATCGCGCGTTCCAGGCCGGGCACGTCCCACTGCTCCTCCATGCTCTGCTCGGGCACGTAGGTATGCACCAGGTCGGCCACGCTGCCGCTGCGCAGGTCGGCCACCTGTACGCCCACGTCCTGGCTGTCGAGGATGGCATTGCGCTGCTGGTACAGAATCTTGCGCTGTTCGTTGGCGACATCGTCGTATTCGAGCAGCTGCTTGCGGATGTCGAAGTTGCGTCCCTCGACCTTGCGCTGCGCGGATTCGATCGCCCGCGTCACCATGCCCGCCTCGATGGCCTCGCCTTCCGGCATCTTCAGGCGATCCATGATCGAGCGCACGCGATCGCCGGCGAAGATGCGCATCAGCGGATCGTCGAGCGACAGGTAGAAGCGCGACGAGCCCGGATCGCCCTGGCGCCCCGAGCGCCCGCGCAGCTGGTTGTCCACGCGCCGCGATTCGCTGCGCTCGGTGCCGACGATGTGCAGGCCCCCCTGCGCGATGGCCTGGTCATGCAGCGACTGCCATTGCGCGCGCAGCGCGTCGATGCGGCGCTGCTTCTCCTGGTCGTCGAGGCCGGCGTCGGCGGTGATGAACTCGCATTGCTTCTCGACGTTGCCGCCGAGCACGATGTCGGTTCCGCGGCCCGCCATGTTGGTGGCGATGGTGATCATGCCGGGGCGCCCGGCCTGGGCGACGATCTCGGCTTCGCGCGCGTGCTGCTTCGCGTTGAGCACCTGGTGCGACAGCTTCTCGCGGCTCAGCAGCTGCGACAGGTGCTCGCTGGACTCGATCGAGCCGGTGCCGACGAGCACCGGTTGGCCGCGCGCGTTGCAGTCCTTGATGTCCTCGACCACCGCACGGTCGCGCTCGGCGGCGGTCTTGTAGACCTTGTCCTGGTGATCCTTGCGCTGGCTCGGCCGGTTGGTCGGGATGACCACGGTTTCCAGGTTGTAGATCTCCTGGAACTCGTAGGCCTCGGTATCGGCGGTTCCCGTCATGCCCGCCAGCTTGGCGTACATGCGGAAATAGTTCTGGAAGGTGATCGACGCCAGGGTCTGGTTCTCGCTCTGCACCTGCACGCCTTCCTTGGCCTCGACCGCCTGGTGCAGGCCTTCCGACCAGCGCCGCCCGGCCATGATGCGCCCGGTGAATTCGTCGACGATGACGATCTCGCCGTTCTGCACCACGTAATGCTGATCGCGGTGGTACAGGCTGTGCGCGCGCAGCGCCGCGTACAGGTGGTGCACCAGCGCGATGTTGGAGGCGTCGTACAGCGTGCTGCCCGGCGGGATCAGGCCCATCTCGCCGAGGATGCGCTCGGCCTTCTCGTGGCCCGACTCGGTCAGATAGACCTGGTGGCTCTTCTCGTCGACGGTGAAGTCCCCCGGCTTCTCCACGCCCTGGCCGGTGATCGGGTCTTCCTCGCCGATCTGGCGCTCGAGCAGCGGCACCACGCCGTTGAGCTTGAGGTACAGCTCGGTGTTGTCCTCGGCCTGCCCCGAGATGATCAGCGGGGTGCGGGCCTCGTCGATGAGAATGGAATCGACCTCGTCGATCAGCGCGTAGTTCAGGCCGCGCTGCACGCGCTCGGCGGGCTCGAACACCATGTTGTCGCGCAGGTAATCGAAGCCGTACTCGTTGTTGGTGCCGTAGGTCACGTCGGCCGCATAGGCCGCCTGCTTGTCCTCGCGCGAAAGGTTCGGCAGGTTGATGCCCACGCTGAGCCCGAGGAAGTTGTACAGGCGGCTCATCCATTCGGCGTCGCGCTGCGCCAGGTAGTCGTTGACCGTGACCACGTGCACGCCCTTGCCGGCGAGCGCGTTCAGGTACACCGCCAGCGTACCCACCAGGGTCTTGCCCTCGCCGGTGCGCATCTCGGCGATCTTGCCGCCGTGCAGCGCCATGCCGCCCATCAGCTGGACGTCGAAATGGCGCATCCTGAGCGCGCGCTTGCCGCCCTCGCGCACCACCGCGAAGGCCTCGCAGAGGATTTCGTCGAGGCTGGTGCCGGCCGCGACGCGCTCGCGGAATTCCACCGTCTTGGCGCGCAACTGCTCGTCGCTGAGGGCCTCGAACTGCGGCTCCAGCGCGTTGATGCGCTGCACGTTGCGCCGGTACTGGCGAAGCAGGCGTTCGTTGCGGCTGCCGAACAGGCGGGTGAGGAAGGTGGCGGGCATGGGTCTGGTGGAGTGCGGCCGCGCAAGGCGGCGTGCGCCCCACGCCGGGGGCACGGGCCCCGGAAGCCTTCGCGCGAAATCGTCATTCTAGTCACCCTGACGAACCGCACATGGGCTGGGCGCACTGCGCGACAATACGGGCGGCGGCCGCCGCCGTGCGCGGCGGCCGCCGCCTTTTCCGACCGCCTCGCGCATGCGCTCCACCCCCCGTCACCCGTCGCGCGCCGACGCGTCCCGCCCCGCCGATCCCGGCGGCCATGCGGCAGCCCCCGCCGCGCCGCGCAGCGGCGCGCGACGCCCGGCCGCCGGCGGCGCGCGCGGCTCCGCCACGCTGCGCCAGTGGCTGCAACGCACGCCGAGCCTGCTCGGCCTGCAAGAGCAGGCGCTCGGCTCGCGGCGCATGGGCCAGCTGCTGGGCGCCGCGCTGCCCGGCGAACTCGCCGCCGCGGTGCTGCCCGGGCGCTATGTCGACGGGGCCTGGACGCTGAACGCCAGCTCCCCGGCGGTGGCGGCCAAGCTCAAGCTGTACCTGCCGCTGCTGCTGCGCCGCCTGCAACAGGAGGGCTGGCCGCTGACGCGCATCCAGGTGCGGGTGCTGATGCCGCAGGCGAGCCAGGCGGCGAGCGCGCCGGTGCGCCACGAGCCGGCCCCGGCGGCGGTGCGCGAACGCCTGCGCGCCATGCGCGAGCGCCGCAGGACGGGCGTCGACTGAAGTTCAGTACAGGCTGCGCACCGGGGCACGAAAGCCCCGCGGCGCGCGCCGCTCGTCGTCGAACACCACCATCTCGAAGGCCTCCGCATCGCTGCTCAGCGCGCGCAGCAGCGCGTTGTTGAGGGCGTGGCCGCTGCGGTAGGCGCTGTACGCGCCGAGGATCGGGTGCCCGATGACATAGAGATCGCCGATGGCATCGAGCATCTTGTGCTTGACGAACTCGGCGTCGAAACGCAGGCCGCCCTGGTTGAGAATCCGCGATTCGTCCATGACGATGGCGTTTTCCAGACTGCCGCCCTGCGCCAGGCCGATCTCGCGCAGCGCGTCGACATCGCGCATGAAGCCGAAGGTGCGCGCACGCGCGATCTCCCGCACGTATTCCGGCATCGAGAACTCGAAGCGGTAGTCCTGCGCGGTGCGATCGATCGCCGGGTGGGCGAACTCGATGGCGAAGTCCAGGCGAAAGCCGTCGTGCGGCTCCAGCCGCGCCCACTTCTCGCCGTCACGCTCCTGCACGCGCACCTCGACGGGCTTGCGCACACGCAGGAAGCGCCGCGGAGCGGGCTGCTCCTCGATGCCGGCGGATTGCAGCAGATAGACAAAGGACGAGGCCGATCCATCGAGGATGGGGATTTCCTCGGCGTCGACCTCGATCACCAGATTGTCGACCCCGAGGCCGCAACAGGCCGACAACAGATGCTCGACGGTGTGGATCTTGGCGTCGCCATGTCCCACCGTGGTGGCCATGCGCGTGTCCACCACCGACTGCGGGGTGAGGGGGATGCTCACCGGCTGCGGCAGGTCGACGCGCCGCATCACGATGCCGCTGTCGGGCGGCGCCGGCAGCAGGCTGAGTTCCACGCGTTCGCTGCTGTGCAGGCCCACGCCCACGGCACGGGTGGCGGAGCGTATCGAGCGCTGGGCGAGCATGGGGAACTCCCTGGAATCTTGTTTTGTCAATCGATCTATGCCATGCAATTGGCATTTTCAATTGTAGCTGGAGCCGGGCTCCAGCGCGCGGCCGTGCGCCGGACGATCCGCCGACGCACGGCGCGAGCGGTGCGGACGCCGCCACCGGCAGGGTCACGGGGAAACCCTGCACGGCGGCGCCCGCTGCCGCGGACACGACGGTCATGCCGCATGCGGCCGCCGCAGCGGCCGCAGCGCTGCCTCAGTCGGCCTGCTTGCGCAGGAAGGCCGGGATTTCCATTTCCTCCATGCCGCCCTGCATCAGCGCGCTGACATGCGCCGACGGCGCACCGCCGCGCGGATTGCGCCAGATCGCCGGGATCTGGCTGGTCTCCACCGCGCTGGCGCTGCCCAGGGCCGCGCCCATGGTGAGGGGTGCGGCGTCGGTGCCGGTGCGCAGCACGGTCAGCGTGGGCGCCGCCTTCGTCGCCTGCGCACGCGACAGCCCGGTGGCCAGCACGGTCACGCGCAGCGAATCGCCCATGCTCGGGTCGTTGACGGTGCCGAAGATGATTTGCGCCTCGGGCGACGCATAGGCGCGGATGGCGTTCATCGCCTCGCGCGTCTCGCTCAGCTTGAGCGAATCGTCGGCGGTGATGTTCACCAGCACGCCCTTCGCCCCGGACAGGTCGACGCCGTCGAGCAGCGGGCACACCACCGCCTGCTCCGCCGCGAGGCGCGCGCGGTCGGCGCCGCTGGCCACGGCGGTGCCCATCATGGCCTTGCCCGGCTCGCCCATGACCGTCTTCACGTCCTCGAAGTCGGCGTTGATCATGCCCGGCACGTTGATGATCTCGGCGATGCCCCCGGTGGCGTTCTTGAGCACGTCGTTGGCCTTCGCGAAGGCCTCCTTCTGCGAGATGTCGTCGCCGTACACCTCGAGCAGTTTCTCGTTGAGCACGACGATCAGCGAGTCGACGTTCTTCTCGAGTTCCTCCAGCCCGTTCTCGGCGTTGCCCAGGCGCTTGCTGCCCTCGAATTCGAAGGGCTTGGTCACCACGGCCACCGTCAGGATGCCCATCTCGCGCGCGATGCGCGCCACCACCGGCGCGGCGCCGGTGCCGGTGCCGCCGCCCATGCCGGCGGTGATGAACAGCATGTGCGCGCCCGACAGGGTCTCGCGGATCTGCGACTGCGCCTGCTCGGCGGCGTCGCGCCCGACCTGCGGCTTGCCGCCGGCGCCCAGCCCGGTGCGTCCGAGCTGGATGAAACGGTGCGAGCTCGAACCCTTGAGCGCCTGCGCGTCGGTGTTGGCGCAGATGAATTCCACGCCCTTGACGCCGCTGGCGATCATGTGCTCGACGGCGTTTCCGCCGCCCCCGCCGACACCGATGACCTTGATGTTGGTCCCGTTGTTGAATGCCGTGTCGCTCACGTCCTCGATCATTTCAAATCCCATGATGCACCTCCGTCGTGGTTCGAGAAAAGTACTGCACCTGCCTGCCGTGATCTGCCCGCCGCAAGCGACGGGCCCCCGTGAAACCGCATGCTCGTGTCATGCTCAGAAATTGCCTGCGAACCAGTCGCGCACGCGCGTGAACAAGCCCCCGGCGCTGCTCGTCTTGCCGCCGCCGGCGCGCGCGCCGCGCTGACGCTGGGTCAGCGCCTCCAGCAGCAGCCCCATGGCGGTGGAATTGCGCGGGCTGCGCGCCATGTCCGCCAACGGCCCGCTGTATTGCGGCAGCCCCAGGCGCACCGGCTTGAGGAAAATGTCCTCGCCCAGCTCGACCATGCCGGGCATGAGCGAAGCGCCGCCGGTGAGCACGACTCCCGACGACAGCAGCTCCTCGTAGCCCGAGTCGCGCACCACCTGCTGCACGAGGGAGAAGATTTCCTCGACGCGTGGCTCGATGACGCCGGCCAGCGCCTGGCGCGACAGCATGCGCGGACCGCGGTCGCCGAGTCCGGGAACCTCGAGTCGCTCGTCGACGCCGGCGAGCAGCTGCTTGGCCACGCCGTGCTCGATCTTGATGTCCTCGGCGTCCTTGGTCGGCGTGCGCAGCGCCATCGCGATGTCGCTGGTGATGAGCTCGCCGGCGATCGGGATGATCGCGGTATGCCGGATCGAGCCGCCGGTATAGATCGCCACGTCGGTGACCCCGGCGCCGACGTCCACCAGCACCACGCCGAGTTCCTTCTCGTCGGGGGTCAGCACGGCATGGCTCGACGCCAGCGGGTGCAGCACCAGCGCGTCGACCTCGAGGCCGCAGCGGCGCACGCACTTGACCACGTTTTCCGCGGCCGTCTGCGCACCGGTGACGATGTGCACCTTGGTCTCCAGGCGTATGCCGCTCATGCCCACGGGCTGGCGCACCTCCTGGCCGTCGATGATGAACTCCTGCGGCTCCACCAGCAGCAGGCGCTGGTCGGCCGGGATGTTCACCGCCTTCGCGGTCTCGATCACGCGCACCACGTCGTTGGGCGTGACCTCGCGGTCCTTGATGGCCACCATGCCCTCGGAGTTCTGTCCGCGGATATGGCTGCCGGTGATGCCGGTGATGACGCGGGTGATGCGGCAGTCGGCCATCAACTCGGCCTCCTTCAGCGCCGCCTGGATCGACTGCACCAGCGCCTCGATGTCGACCACCACGCCGCGTCGCATGCCGGCGGTGCCCGCCTGTCCCATGCCGACGATCTTCAGCGTGCCCGCGGCCTGATCCTGCCCCGGCAGGATCTCGCCGACAAGCGCCGAGACCTTCGACGTGCCGATGTCCAGGCCGACCACCAGATCCTTGTACTCCTTCGCCATTTACCGAGCCTCCCCCGACTTGGATTTCCTGCTTGTGCGTCGTTGCGCCGCCGTCGCGGCATGCGCCTCACCCGAGGCGTCCCTGGCCGGGGCCACCAGCCGTACCGCGAATCCATTGCCGTAGCGCAGGTCGGCCGACGCGATGGCGCGGCCGTAGCGCGCCTGCACGGCCGGCGCCAGCAGCACGAACCTGCGCAGGCGCTCGGCGAAGGCCTGCGCGTCGTCGTCGGAGCCGAGATCCAGGCTCGGCCCGCCTGCCGCCTGCAGCCGCCAGTCGCCCTGCGAGCCGAGGCCGAACGCGACGATGTGCAGGTGCAGCGGCGCCAGCGCCTGCCGCACCTGTCGATAGGTATCGGTCACGCGCGCCTGCGTGCCCGGCGGGCCGAAAAAGCGCGGCAAGCCCAGATCCAGCACTTCCCCGAGGTTGGCGTCGAAGGCCAGGCCGTGCATGTCCACCAGGCTCGCCGGATGGCCGGCGGCATCCAGCCAGATCGCCAGCGGCCGCTGCTCCTGCAGATGCACGAGCAGCGACAGCGGCCAGACGCGCTGCACCACCGCCTTGCGCACCCACGGCACCTGCTCGAAGGCCTGCTGCACCGTACCCAGGTTCACGGTGAACCAGTTGCCCTGCACGCGCGGAAGCGCGTCGTTGCGCAGCGAGGCCGGGGTGATGTGATGCATCGCGCCGACGACGCGCACGCTGCGGATCGCCCACCAGGGGCGCTGCAGCAGCCAGTTGCCGACCGACGCGAGCGCACCGAGCGCGAACAGCCAGAGCAGCGCCCGGCTGGTGAAATTCATCAGCCGGACGTCCAGCGGCAGATCCTGGCGCAGCATGGCGCTCATGCCGCGGCCCCCGGCTGGTGATCCAGGCGTGCCGAGGCCAGCACGCGCAGACACAGCTCTTCGTAGTCGATGCCCGCGGCGCGCGCCGCCATCGGCACCAGCGAGTGCCCGGTCATGCCGGGGCTGGTGTTCATCTCCAGCAGGAAGGGCCTGCGGTCGCTGGCGCGGATCATGACGTCGGCGCGCGCCCAGCCCCGGCAACCCAGCGCGCGATAGCTGGCGAGCACGAGCTCGGCGATCGCCGGCTCCTCGCCCGGCGGCAGCTGCGCCGGGCACAGGTAGCGTGTGTCGTCGCTGTAGTACTTGTGCTGGAAGTCGTAGTTGCCGCCGGGCGCCTGGATGCGCACCAGCGGCAGCGCGCAGGCCTGCATGCCCTCGCCGAGCACGGCGCAGGTGACTTCGTCGCCGTCGATGAACTGCTCGGCCAGCACCGCGGCGTCGAAACGCGCGGCTTCGGCGTAGGCGGCGTCGACCTGGGAGATGCTGTCGGCGCGCGCCAGGCCCAGCGTGGACCCTTCGTGACTGGCCTTGAAGATCAGCGGCAGACCCAGCGCCAGCGCGGCCTCGTGCGCCTCGCGCGCGCTGCCGACCAGGCGCCAGGCCGGTGTCGACAGGGCCTCGCAGCTCCACAGGCGCTTGGTCATGTGCTTGTCGATGGCAAGCGCCGAGGCCAGCACGCCGGAGCCGGTGTAGGGAAGGCCGAGCAGTTCGAGCGCTCCCTGCACCGTGCCGTCCTCGCCGAAGCGCCCGTGCAGCGTGATGAACACGCGCTGCGCGCCGAGCTCGAGCAACTGCTGCAGCGGGCGTTCGGCGGGATCGAAGCCGAAGGCGTCGACGCCACGGGCCTGCAGCGCCTGCAGCACGCCGCGCCCGGACATCAGCGAGACCTCGCGCTCGGCCGAGCGTCCGCCCAGCAGCACGGCGACGCGCCCGAAATCGCGCGCGGCGTGCGGCATGCTCGTGGCCGCCGCGCTCATGCCTGCCGCTCCTCGTCCCGCAGCGCGCTACGCGCCGTGAGCTGCGCGGCGACGCCGCCGATCGAGCCGGCGCCCATGCACAGCACCACGTCGCCGTCGCGGGCGAAGTCCAGGATCGCCTGCGGCAGCGCCTGCACATCTTCCACGAACAGCGGCTCGGTGCGTCCGGCCACGCGCAGCGCGCGCGCCAGGCTGCGCGCATCGGCGGCCACGATGGGCGCCTCGCCGGCCGCGTACACCTCGGTCAGCAGCACGGCATCGGCACTGCCCAGCACGCTGACGAAGTCCTCGAACAGATCGCGCGTGCGCGTGTAGCGATGCGGCTGGAAGGCCAGCAC
The DNA here is from genome assembly GCA_021815805.1 of Pseudomonadota bacterium. Lineage (GTDB taxonomy): Bacteria > Pseudomonadota > Gammaproteobacteria > Burkholderiales > Burkholderiaceae_C > Thiomonas_A. The sequence goes on from JAKAZQ010000001.1 coordinate 124,925, forward strand.
GATGCGCCGCCCGGGAAACGCGCCGCGCGCCGCGGCCAGGGTCGCCGCCATCTCCACCGGATGGTGCCCGTAGTCGTCGATCAGCGTGAAGCGCCCGCCGTCGACGCTGGCGATCTCGCCCCAGCGCTGGAAGCGCCGGCCGACGCCACGGAACTCGGCCAGCGCCTTGCAGACCGCGGCGTCGTCCACGCCGAGTTCGGCGGCCACCGCCACCGCCGCCAACGCATTGCGCACGTTGTGCAACCCGGGCAGGTTCAGGCGTACCTGCAGCGGCGGCAGCACCACGCCGTTGTGCCGCAGCACCGTGAACTCCATGCCGGTGCCGCTGGTGCGCACGTCCACCGCGCGCACCTGCGCGCCCTCGTCGAGGCCGTAGGGCGTCACCGGCTTGGACAGCAGCGGCACGATGGCGCGCACGCCGGGGTCGTCGATGCACAGGATGGCCGCGCCGTAGAAGGGCAGCCGGCCGATGAACTCGACGAAGGCCTGGCGCAGACGGGCCATGTCGTGCCCGTAGGTGTCCATGTGATCGGCGTCGATGTTGGTGACCACCGCCATCACCGGCAGCAGGTTGAGAAACGACGCATCCGATTCGTCGGCCTCGACCACGATGTACTCGCCTCCGCCAAGCTTGGCGTGCGTGCCGGCGCTGTTCAGGCGTCCGCCGATGACGAAAGTCGGGTCGAGCCCGCCCTCGGCGAGCACGCTGGCGACCAGGCTCGTGGTGGTGGTCTTGCCGTGCGTGCCGGCGATCGCGATGCCGTGCCGCAGGCGCATCAGCTCGGCCAGCATCACGGCGCGCGGAACCACCGGGATGTGGCGCGCGCGGGCGGCGCGCACCTCCGGGTTGTCGGCGCCCACCGCGGTCGACACGACCACCGCGTCGGCGCCGGCCACGTGCGCGGCGTCGTGGCCGATGGCCACCTGCGCGCCGGCCGCGCGCAGGTGACGCACGGCGGCGTTGTCGCCGAGGTCGCTGCCGCTGATGCGGTAGCCAAGATTGAGCAGCACCTCGGCGATGCCGCTCATGCCGGCGCCGCCGATGCCCACGAAATGGATATGGTGGATAGCGTGTTTCATGTCGTGCCGCCGAGGGCTTCGCACACCGCGACGATGCGTTCCACGGCATCGCTGCGCGCCAGGGCCCGCGCCTTGCAGGCCATGTCCCGCAGTTGCGCGCGCTGCAGGCCCTGCAGCTGCGCGGCCAGGCGCGCCGGGTCGAGTTCGCGCTGCTGCGTCAGCAACGCGGCGCCGGCATCGGCCAGATAGCGGGCATTCGCGGTCTGATGGTCATCGACCGCGAACGGAAAAGGAACGAACAATGCGGCGACCCCCGCGCAGGCCACCTCCGTGACGGTCGACGCGCCGGCGCGACACACCACGAGGTCGGCCTCGGCGTAGGCGCCGGCCATGTCGTCGATGAACTCGCGGCAGTCGGCCTCGACGCCCGCCGCGGCATAGGCATCGCGCAGCGCCTGCAGCTGCTGGCGCCCGCTCTGGTGCACCACCTGCGGCCGCAGCTCCGGCGCGATGCACGCCAGCGCGCGCGGCAGCAGCTGGTTGAGGGCCTGCGCCCCCAGACTGCCGCCGACGACCAGCAGGCGCAGTACGCCGGCGCGCCCGGCATAGCGCGCACCGGGCTCGGCGAGCTCCCGGATCGCGCGGCGCACCGGGTTGCCGACCCATTCGGCGCCCGGCAGGGCCTGCGGGAAACCGCTCAGCACGCGCGCGGCCAGGCGCGCCAGCAGGCGATTGCTGAGGCCGGCCACGGCGTTCTGCTCGTGCAGCACCAGCCGCGCGCCGAACAGGCGCGCCAGCAGTCCGCCCGGCATGCTGATGTAGCCGCCCATGCCGAGCACGACGCGCGGCCGCTCGCGGCGCAGCGCGCGCGCGGCCTGCAGCAGCGCGCGCAGCAGCCGCGGCGGCAGGCGCAGCCAGCGCAGGGCACCCTTGCCGCGCACGCCGCCGAAGTCGACCCAGCACATGCGATAGCCCTGCGCCGGCACCAGGCGCGACTCCATGCCGCCCGGCGCGCCCATCCAGGCGACGTCCCAGCCGGCGGCGCGCAGCCCCTCGCCGACGGCCAGGCCGGGGAAGATGTGGCCGCCCGTGCCGCCGGCCATGATCAGCGCGCGTCGCCGCATCAGACGTGACCTCCGCGCATGAGCACCCGGTTCTCGTAGTCGACGCGCAGCAGCAGCGCCAGCGCGGTCAGCGAGATCAGGGTCGCCGAGCCGCCGTAGCTGAGCAGCGGCAGGGTCAGGCCCTTGGTCGGCAGCAGGCCGAGATTGACCCCGATGTTGATAAAGGCCTGGCCGCCGATCAGCACCCCCACGCCCTGCGCCACGAGGGCCGAGAACATGCGATCCGCGGCCAGCGCCTGGCGCCCGATGTCAAAGGCCCGCTTGGTCAGCCACGCGAACACCGCGATGAGCACGATGACCCCGGCGAAGCCGAGTTCCTCGCCGATGATGGCGAGCAGGAAGTCCGTCTGCGGCTCGGGCAGGTAATGCAGCTTTTCCACGCTGCCGCCGAGACCGACGCCGAACCAGTGACCGCGCCCGACCGCGATCAGCGCGTGCGCCAGCTGGTACCCGCTGCCCTGGCTGTTGCTCTGCGACCAGGGGTTCAGATAGGCGAAGATGCGATCCCGCCGCCACGGCGAAAGCACGATCATGAGCACGAAGGCGCCGATCACGACCACTGTGAGGGCCGCGAACATGCGTCCGTTGACCCCTCCGAGGAACAGGATGACCATCGCCACCGACGCGATGACCAGGAAGGCGCCCATGTCCGGCTCGGCCAGCAGCAGCAGGCCGATCACCGCCAGCGCGCCGGCCATCGGGGCGAAGGCCTTGGTGAACAGCTGCTTGACTTCCTGCTTGCGCACGATGAAGTCGGCGGCGTACAGCACGATGGTCAGCTTGACCAGTTCCGACGGCTGAAAGTTCAGCACGCCGAGCGGAATCCAGCGTCGCGAGCCGTTGACCCCCTTGCCGACCAGGGGGATGAGCACGGCGAACAGCCCGCACAACGACAGCAGGAACAACTGCGGCGCCCAGCGTTGCCAGAAGCTCATCGGAAACTGGAAGGCCACCCAGCCGACGACCAGCCCCAGCGCGATGGCCGCCATGTCGCGCCAGAAAAAGTGGAACTGGCTCCAGTTCGCGAAATGCGGATCCTCGGGAATCGCCACCGTGGCCGAGTACACCATGACGAGGCCGAAGGCCAGCAGCAGCACGATCACCCACAGCAGATGCTGGTCGTACTCGAGCATGCGCGAGGCGCTCGGCCCGACGTACCCCACGCGCACCGGCATGGGCATGGGAGACGGCGCGGCACCCGAGCGACGCAGCAGACGCGACCAGTTCATGCGCCGGCCTCCAGCGACACGCCGCGCTCGGCGGCGACTTCGGACAGCGCCTGCGCGAACACCTCGGCGCGCTGCTTGTAGTCGCGGAACATGTCGAGGCTGGCGCAGGCGGGCGACAGCAGCACGACCTCGCCGCTGCGCGCCAGCGCGGCGGCCCGCCGCACCGCTGCCGGCAGGTCGGCCGCGCGCTCGCAGGCGCAGGCGACGTGCAGCGCCTGTTCCAGGGCCGGCGCGTCGCGGCCGATGAGCAGGGCGTGGCGCACATGGCGCGCGGCGACCTCCGCCAGCGGCGCGAAATCCTGGCCCTTGCCGTCGCCGCCGGCGATCAGCAGCACCGGACGCTGCATGCCCGACAGCGCCGCGACGGTGGCGCCGACATTCGTGCCCTTGCTGTCCTCGATCCATTCCACGCCGTCGAGCACGCCCAGGCTCTGCATGCGGTGCGGCTCGCCGCGGTACTGGCGCAACGCATGCAGCATCGGCGCGAGCGCGGCGCCGGCCGAACTGGCCAGCGCCAGCGCCGCCAGCGCGTTGGCCTGGTTGTGGCGCCCCTGGATGCGCAGCGCGTCGGCCGGCATGAGCAGTTGCAGGCGCACCTCGGGCTCGTCCGCCGGGCGCGCCGCGCGGGCCCGGCGCACCGGCTTGCGCGGTGCGTCGTCGTCGACGCAGGCACGCGCCAGCCAGTCCATGCCATGCTCGCGCACCACACCCCACTCGCCCTCGCGGCGCGGCGCATCCAGCCCGAAACTCTGCACGCGCCGCGCGTCGCGGCGCATGGCCATGACCCGCGCATCGTCGCGGTTGAGCAGCATGAGCCCCGGCACGCCGGGCAGGTTCCATGGCTGGGGGCCGAAGATGCGTGCCTTGTCGTCGGCGTAGGCCTGCAGGCTGCCGTGCCAATCGAGGTGATCCTGGGTGACGTTGAGCACGCTGGCCGCGGTGGCGGCGAATGCTTCGACGCCATGCAGCTGGAAACTCGACAATTCGAGCACCCAGGCCTGCGGCAGGCGCTGCTCGTGCCGGCGCTGCGCCAGCACGTCGAGCATCGCCGGGCCGATGTTGCCGGCGGCCACCGCATCGACCCCCGCGGCCTGCAGCAGCAGCGCGGTGAGCCGGGTCACCGTGGTCTTGCCGTTGGTGCCGGTGACGCCGAGCACGGCGGGAGCGTAGCCCTGCGCATCGCCGAGTTCGCGCAACGCCGCCGCGAACAGCGCGAGTTCGCCGCAGCGCTCGATGCCGCGCGCCCGCGCCGCGCCCAGCAGGGCGCCGAATGCGGGATCCTGCGGGGCGATGCCGGGGCTGACGCACACCAGGTCGACGCCCTCCAGTTGCGCCAGCTCGCCGGCGTGCGCGCCGAGCACGGCCTGCAGCTGCGGCAGTTCGGCGCGCAGCGCGTCGAGGCCGGACACCTGCGCGCGGCTGTCGGCGGCGCGCACGCGCGCGCCGCGCGCGGCGCACCAGCGCAGCATGGCGCGCCCGGAGATCCCGAGCCCCAGCACCAGAACGTTCCTGTCGCGCAGCATGGCGGGCCTCAGCGCAACTTCAGGCTGGCCAGACCGGCCAGGCACAGCATCATGCTGACGATCCAGAAGCGGATCACCACCTGCGACTCCTTCACCCCGAGCTGCTCGAAGTGGTGGTGCAGCGGAGCCATCTTGAAAATGCGCCGGCCCTGGCCGTATTTGTGCTTGGTGTACTTGAAATAGGTGACCTGGATCATCACCGACACGGTCTCGGCCACGAACACTCCACCCATGATGAACAGCACGATCTCCTGGCGCACGATCACCGCGATGGTACCGAGCGCGGCGCCCAGAGCGAGCGCGCCTACATCTCCCATGAACACCTGTGCCGGGTAGGCGTTGAACCACAGGAAGGCGAGCCCGGCGCCGACCATCGAGCCGATGAAGATGAGCAGCTCGCCGCTGCCGGCGATGTACGGGAACAGCAGGTAGCGCGAGAACACGGCATTGCCGCTGACATAGGCGAACACGCCGAGCGAGCCGCCGACCATCACCGTGGGCATGATGGCCAGGCCGTCGGCGCCGTCGGTGAGGTTGACCGCGTTGCTGGAGCCGACGATGACCAGATAGGTCAGCACGATGAAACCGGTGATGCCCAGCGGGTAGCTGACGGTCTTGAAAAACGGCACGATCAGGTCGGCCGCCGGCGGCAGGGGCATCGTGAGCCCGCTGCGCAACCACGCCAGGAACAGATCCCAGACCTGCGCGTTGCCGCTGCCCGACACGGCGAATGCGAGGTAGAAGGCGGCGAGCAGGCCGATCACCGATTGCCAGAAATACTTTTCGCGCGAGCGCATGCCGTTCGGGTCGCGGTGCACGACCTTGCGGTAGTCGTCGACCCAGCCGATGGCTCCGAAGCCGAGCGTCACCAGCAGCACCAGCCAGACGAAACGGTTGGAGAGATCCATCCAGAGCAGCGACGACGCGGTGATGGCGAGCAGGATCAGCACCCCGCCCATGGTCGGGGTGCCGGTCTTGATCAGGTGGGTCTGCGGTCCGTCGCGACGCACGGCCTGGCCGACCTTCATCGCGGTGAGCTTGCGGATCAGCGCGGGGCCGGCGGCCAGACCGATGAGCAGCGAGGTCAGCGTGCTCATCACGGCGCGGAAAGTGATGTAGTTGAACACCCGGAAAAAACGCAGATCCGGGGAACTCTGCATCAGCCAGAGTGCTAGGCTATGAAGCATGTTCGGGCCTCCCCGCGCCGGTGTCCTGGTCCGCTGCGTCGCGGCGCGTCCAGCGCCCGCGCAGCGCCTCGACCACGCGTTCCATGCGCATGAATCGCGATCCCTTGACCAGCACCGCGTCGGCCGCCTCGGCGACCAGGGCATCGACATCGAGCTGCTCGACGCTGTCGGCATGACGCGCCGCGAGGCCCGCGGCGCGCGCCGCGTCGGCCGCGGCGCGCGCCGCCAGTCCCACCGTCCACAGACCCTGCAGGCCGCGCTGCGCGGCCTGCAGCCCGGCCTCGGCGTGGAACCGCGGCCCCTGCTCGCCCACCTCCCCCATGTCGCCGAGCACGAGCACGCGGCGCCCGGGCAGCGCGGCGAGCGCGTCGATGGCGGCGCGCACGGAATCCGGATTGGCGTTGTAGGTGTCGTCGACGAGCAGCAGTTCGCGACCATCGGCGCGCCGCAGCAGCTCGCGCTGCATGCGCCCGCGCACCGGCTCGAACGCCTCGAGGCCCTGCACCACCGCCGCCAGCGGAGCTCCGGCGGCCAGCGCCGCGGCCGCCGCGGCCAGCGCGTTGTGGGCGTTGTGGCGGCCGAGCAGGCGCAGGCGCACCAGGGCCTGTCCGGCGGCGGCGCGCAGCACCAGGGGCATGCGCTCGTCGGCGGGCGCGGCCCGGACCAGCCAGCCCTCGAGCTCGGCCTGCGGCGACTGACCCGGCGCGTCGTGATCGCGCAACGCGAAACGCAACAGGCGACGCGACGCGGCGCACTGCGCCCACAGCCCGGCGTACGCGTCATCGGCCGGAAACACCGCCACGCCGTGTTCGGGCAGCGCGCACAGCACCTGGGCGTTCTCCTGTGCCACGCTGTCGACATCGCGCATGAATTCGAGGTGCTCGCGCTGCGCGTTGTTGACAAGGCCGACATCGGGCTCGGCGATGCGCGCCAGGCGGGCGATCTCGCCGGGATGGTTCATGCCCATCTCGATCACCGCCGCCTGGTGCTGCGGACGCAGGCGCAGCAGGGTCAGAGGCACGCCCACGTCGTTGTTGTAGTTGCCCTGCGTGGCCAGCCGCGCAGGCTCGCCGTGCCAGGCGGCCAGAATCGCCGCGAGCATCTGCGTGACCGTGGTCTTGCCGTTGCTTCCCGTCACCGCGATCAGCGGCATGGCCGGCTGCTGGCGCCGCCAGGCGCGCGCCAGCGCGCCCAGCGCGATCCGGCTGTCGGCCACCTGCAGGCCGTCGGCTGCGCACTCGCGCACGCCGCGCTCGCCGAGCACCGCGGCAGCGCCGGCGGCCACCGCCTGCGCGAAAAAGGCATGCGCGTCATGGTGTTCTCCGCGCAGCGCGACGAACAGGTCGCCGCGGCCGATGCGCCGGGTGTCGGTGCTCACGCCCTGCAGCGCGCGCCGCCCGTCGCCGCACAGCTGCGCGTCGCTCCAGTCGGCGGCCTCGCGCAGCGAAAACCAGCCGGCGCCGCGCGCGGCCAGCGCGGCACGCACGTGGAACACATCGTGAAAGGCGCTGCGCCGGCCGCGCAGCTCCTGCGTGGCCTCGTGGCCCTTGCCGGCGCACAGCAGCACGTCGGCGGCCGCCGCGTGCGCCACGCTTTGCGCAATGGCCTGCGCCCGGTCGCTGAGCACCAGCACCTGGGCCGGCGCCACGGCACCGGCGAGCAACTGGTCGAGAATGTCCTGCGGCGCCTCGCTGCGCGGGTTGTCACTGGTCAGCACGACGCGGTCGGCGCAACCCTCGGCGGCGGCCATCATCGGCGCGCGCTTGGAGCGATCGCGATCGCCGCCGGCGCCGAACAGGCACCACAGGCGCCCGCCGCGACGCCGGGCCACGCCGCGCAGCGCCTGCAACGCCTGCGCCAGCGCATCCGGCGTATGTGCATAGTCGACCACCACCAGCGGCGCGCCGTGCCCACCCAGCGGCTGCATGCGCCCGGGCGCGGCCTGGATTGCGGCGAGCGCCGCGGGCACCGCGTCGGGCGCCACGCCGCAGGCCTCCAGCAGCCCGCAGACCAGCAGCACGTTGGACGCGTTGAAGCCGCCCAGCAGCGGCAGCTCCACGCTGCGTCGCATGCCGGCGCGCGCAAGCTCCAGGCGCATGCCGGCATCGGCGTCCTGCGCATCCTGCGCCTGCCATTCGGCAGCGGCGTGGATGGCGCGCGAAACCCGCAGCGTGCGCACGCCGCGTTGCCGGCAGTGCACGGCGAGCCCGGCGCCGAAGGCGTCGTCGACGTTGAGCACCGCGGCCTGCAGCTGCGGCCAGTCGAACAGCCGCCGCTTGGCCGCGGCGTAGGCCTGCATGCTGCCGTGGTAGTCCAGGTGGTCCTGGCTGAGATTGCTGAACGCCGCCGCGTGCAGGCGCAGCCCGGCGAGACGCTGCTCCTCCAGGCCGATCGACGAGGCCTCGATCGCGCAGTGACGCACCCCGGCGTCCAGCATGCCGGCGAGCTCGGCGTGCAGGCGCACCGGGTCGGGGGTGGTCAGGCCGGTGGCGCGCAGCGCGCCGGGCATGCCGGCGCCGAGGGTGCCGATGACTCCGCAGGGATGGCCGGCCGCGCGCAGCGCCTGTGCGGTCCACAGCGCCACCGAGGTCTTGCCGTTGGTGCCGGTGACCGCGAGCACCTGCATGCGCCGCGACGGATGCGCGAACCAGGCGTCGGCGAGCTCCCCGACGAGCGCCTTCAGGCCGCGCACATGCAGGGCCTGCGGCGGCAGCGCAAGGGCGTGCGCGCCCTCGTGCTCGACCACCGCGGCGCAGGCGCCGCGCGCCAGCGCGTCGGCGACATGGCGTCGCGCATCGCTGCCGGCACCGGGCCAGGCCACGAACACGTCGCCGGCGCGCACCGCACGCGAGTCGCTGCGCAGCGCGGCCTGCGCCGGCGCCAGCGCGCGCAGCGCGTGCAGCAGCTCGCCGCTGGCCTCGAACACGCGCGGCGTGCTGCTCATGCGCCCGCTCCAGGCTGCGCCGCGGCGGCGGCCGGCGGCACGTCGGGGCGCACCGGCAGATCCGGCGGCACGCCGAGAATGCGCAGCGCCTGGCCGATGACCTCGGAGAACACCGGCGCCGCGATCTGGCCGCCGAAGTGGCGCTGCCCCTCGGGCCGATCCACCGAGACCGCCATCACCAGGCGCGGATGCTCGAGCGGCGCCATGCCGACGAACTGGGCGCGGAACATGTGCTTGTCGTACGCGCCGTCGTGCCAGATGTAGGCGGTGCCGGTCTTGCCCCCGGTGGAATACCCGGGAATCTCCGCGCGCCGCGCCGTGCCCTTGGCCGTGGTCACCAGGCCCAGCATGGAGCGCACGTCGGCGGCGACGCGCGGCGAGATCACGCGCACCTCGGGAGTCGGCGGCCCCTTGAGCAGCGTGGCGGGACGGATCATGCCGTTGTCGGCGAACAGCAGGTAGGCGTGCGCCAGCTGGAATGTGGACACCGAAAGCCCGTACCCGAAACCCTGGGTCACCGCGTCGATCGGCCGCCAGCGCCGCCACGGCCGCAGGCGCCCGCTGGAAGCCCCGGGGAATTGCGCCTGCGGACGCTGACCGAAGCCGACCGCGGTGTACATGTCCCATTGCTCCTCGGGCTTCATGCGCATGACGATCTGGCCGGTGGCCACGTTGCTCGAGTACTGGATCACCTGCGGCAGCGCGATCAGGCCGTTGTCGGAATCGTCGCAGATGCGGTTGCCGTACATGAGCATGCAGCCGGGCGCGGTATGGAAGGTGCTGTGCATGGTGACCACGCCGTCCTGCAGCGCGGCCGCGATGGTAAACGGCTTGATCACCGAGCCCGGTTCGTAGATGTCGGTCATGGCGTAGTTGCGCATGTCCGCCACGCTGTCATGCCCGCGCCGGTTCGGGTCGAAGCTCGGGTAGTTGGCCAGCGCCAGCACCTGTCCGTTGCTGGCGTCGATGACCACGGCGCTGCCGTTGCGGGCGTGGCTGCCCTGCACCGCCTGCTTGAGGGCCTGGAAGGCCAGGTCCTGGATCTTGCTGTCGAGGGACAGTTGCACGTCCAGGCCGTTCACCGGCGGCGTGCCGCCCTCGACGTCCTCGATGACGTTGCCCAGACGGTCGCGCATGACCTTGCGCGTGCCCGGATGCCCGGCCAGTTCGCGCTGGTACTCCAGCTCGAGGCCGCCCCTTCCCTGGTTGTCGATGTCGGTGAAGCCCAGTAGCTGCGCCGCCGCCGCACCCTCGGTGTAGAAGCGCCGATAGCTGGGCGACATGTAGACGCCCTTGATGTGCAACGCCCGGACCTTGCGCGCGGTGTCGATCGGCACCTGGCGCTTGACGTAGACGAACTGGCGATCCATCGCGAAGCGGTGCTGCAGTTCCTGCGCATTCAGGCCCAGGATCGAGGCCAGCGCCGCGACCTGTCGCGGATCCGCCTGCAGCGTCTGCGGATCGGCCCAGATGGTCTTCACCGGAATGCTCGACGCCAGGATGTTGCCGTGTCGATCGAGAATGCGCCCGCGCATCGCCGGCAGTTCCAGCGTGCGGACGAAACGCATGTCGCCCTGGCGCTGGTAGAAGCCGGTGGTGATGCCCTGGATCCACAGCGCACGCCCGCCCAGCGCCAGGAACGCGGCGTACAGCAGGCCCTTCACCAGCCAGGCTCGCCCCGGCGGCAGACGCAGGTGCAGCAGGTGGCTGTTGCGGCGGCGGGCCGGAATCGCAAACGGACGCGAGGCGGTTCTCATGGCGGTCGGCTCAGCGCGTCGGGATGTTCAGCGGCAGGTCGGGCAGCCTGGACGCGCTCACGTAGTCGCTGCGCGCCGGCGTCACCGCGACCATGCCCAGGCGCGAGCGCGCCAGATCGTCGATGCGCGACGGGATGGACAGCGCGCGCACCTCGACCTGCAGGCGGTCCTGGTCGAGTTCGAGCTGGGCGGCACGCACCTGTGCGGCGTCCAGCGCGGCGAAGCTGCGCCGCGCCTCGTACTGCGCGCGCACCAGGCTCATCGCGCACGCCACGGTCAGCGCCAGCAGCAGCAGGTTGGTGCGAATCATGCAGCGGCTCCGCCGTGCTCGGCCGGCCCCAGGCGCTCGGCCACGCGCATCACGGCCGAGCGGCTGCGCGGGTTGTCCCGCACCTCCTCGGAGCTCGCGCGTACGCGCGCGAGCAGGCGCAGCTCGGGGATGAACGGCGGCGGCGCCAGCGGCAGCCGACGCTGCTGGGGTGTCAGCGCCGGCGCGCGCGCATGGCTCTGCAGGAATTGCTTGACCATGCGGTCTTCCAGGGAATGGAAGCTGATGACCACGAGGCGGCCCCCGGCGGCCAGTCGCCCGATCACCTGCGCAAGCGCCGCCTCGAGTTCCGCGAGTTCGGCATTGACGTGAATCCGAAGAGCCTGAAAGGTCCGTGTGGCGGGATCCTGCCCCGGCTCGCGGCTGCGCACCGCTTGCGCAACAAGGGCGGCAAGCTCGGCCGTACGGGTGACGGGCTGACCCCGTTCGCGGCAAGCCACAATCGCCTTTGCAATCGTGAAAGCAGCCCGTTCGTCCCCATAGTCACGCAATACCCTTGTGATTTCATTGACGTCGGCCTCGCCCAGAAATTGCGCCGCGGTGACGCCGCGCGTGGTGTCCATGCGCATGTCCAGCGCGGCGTCGCCACGGAAACTGAATCCGCGCTGCATGTCGTCGAGCTGCGGCGACGAGACGCCCAGATCCAGCAACACGCCCTGCACCTCGGCGAGGCCGAGCTGATCCAGCACCTCGCCCCAGCGCGAGAAGGCCGAGTGCACCAGGGTCAGCCGCGATTCGCGCTGCGCCAACGCGCTGCCATGCTCGATCGCCTGGGGATCGCGATCCAGCGCCACGACACGCGCCCCGGGCGCCAGGCGCGACAGCAACTCGCGGGTATGTCCGCCGCGCCCGAAGGTGGCGTCCAGATAGGTGCCGCGGGGGTCGGTGACCAGCCAGTCGACGGCCTGCTGCAGCAACACCGAGCGATGCTGCAGCGCGTCTGCAGCGCGGGAGGGGGCGTGGGGCATCGGCGGGCACCTTCACACCACGATGTCGCGCACGGCGTCGGGCATCCCGGCCTCGATCACCGCGGCCTCGCGCGCCTGATGCGTGGCGCGATCCCAGACCTCGAAATGCGAGCCCATGCCGATGAGATCGATCTCGCGCTCGATGTGCGCCGCCGCACGCAACTCGGGGGAAATCAGCACGCGCCCGCTGGCGTCGATCTCGGTCTCGGTGGCGTGTCCCAGGTAGATGCGCTTCCAGCCCTGCGCCGACATCGGCAGCGCGGCGATCTTGGCGCGGAATTCCTGCCATTGCTGGTCGCCGAACATGAGCAGGCAGCCTTCCGGGCTCTTGGTCAGCGTGAGACGGCCGGCGGCCTGTGCCAGCAGCATGTCGCGGTGACGCGCAGGCACGGTCATGCGACCCTTGCCGTCCAGCGTCAGCGCCGATATGCCGATGAACACGTGCTTCTCCGATTCCGCTCCGATTTGGCCAGGTGCGGGTTGCGAGCGCTGCACTTTCACCCACTTTTCTGCACCTGGCTGCACTGTATGGGGCAAACTGGAACCAGTCAATACCGCTCAGCGAATTTCTCTTATCAAACAATGACTTAGCGAGAATTCACATACTGTTGATTTGCACAGATATACAGAAAAAAACCCACTTGAAATAAGGACTTGAAGCCCGTGTTGCAAGTAACGGTTTGACGCCACGACCCCGACTGCGGGCGCCTGCATCTCCGGGGAAACCGCGTCCAGACGACGATTTGCGCACTGCTAGACTTTGCGCACGCTCAGGCGCCATGCGGACGGCGCGCACCTCTCCTGTGCTGGATCCATCGGTGACGTACTTCTACCTCGGGCTGTTCGCCATACTCGGCGCCTTCGCGCGTTACGGTCAGTCGGAACTCGTGCCGCTGGCCCTGGGCACGGCGTTTCCGTTCGCCACCCTTTCGATAAACGTCGCCGGCTCGCTGCTGATGGGCTTCCTGTTCACCTTCACGCTGGAGCGCGGCAACCTGAGCAGCGAACTGCGCACCGGCATGCTCACCGGCGGGCTCGGCGCCTACACGACGTTCTCGACCTTCTCGCTGGAAGCGCGCGACCTGCTGCACGGCGGCCACCTGGCGCTGGCTCTGGTCTACATGCTGAGTTCGGCGCTGCTGTGCGTGCTCGGCGCCCTGTTCGGCCGCTGGCTGGCACGCCGGCGTGGCGCGCGCTGAGCCTGGATCGAGGCCCGCGGCCGCGCGCATTTCGGAAATAGAGGGCGAAGCAAGCCTGTAGGCCGGATTCTGTGCGCCGGTTTCCCGGCGTGGCAGTCATTCCTCTGGGCCGCGCGTTACCGCCACGGCTCGATGCCACCTACCCGCAGGCTCGCGCGGGCCGCGCTCCCGGCGCCTTGCGGCGCCCTCGCCTGCCTATTTGGTGTTGCTCCGGGTGGAGGTTGCCGCGTTTCACGTCCGCGCGGCTTGCGCCGCGCATACTCGTCTCTGTGGCCCTGTTCGTCGCGTCGCCGCGCACGGCCGTTAGCCGTCACCCTGCCCTGCGGAGTCCGGACCTTCCTCACCGCTTGCGCGGCGCGACTGCCCGGCCTGCTTCGCCACCGCGCATTATGCCCGGGTGGCGGACGCCACGCGCCAGTGCAGCGTGGCGCCGGCATCGACCGGCACGATGCAGGTGTCCAGGTACTCGATGCTATCGGGAACGGTCCAGTCCTGGCGGCGCAATTGCAGGCGCCCGGCGTTGCGCGGCAGGCCGTAGAAGTCGGCGCCGAAATGGCTGGCGAACGCTTCGAGGCGCGGCAGGCAGCCCGCCTGCTCGAAGGCCTGCGCGTACAACTCCACGGCGTGCAGGGCGCTGAAGCAGCCCGCGCAGCCGCAATCCGCCTCCTTGGCGCCGCGTGCGTGCGGAGCCGAATCGGTTCCGAGGAAAAAGCGCGGGTCGCCGCTGCCCGCCGCCTGCATCAGGCGCACGCGGTGGGAATCGCGCTTGAGCACCGGCAGGCAGTAGTAATGCGGACGCAAGCCGCCGCGGAACATGGCGTTGCGGCTGTGCAGCAGGTGGTGCGCGGTGATGGTGGCGGCCAGCAGCGGCGCGCCGCGCGCATCGCGCGCGTCGTGCGCCAGCACGAAATCCACCGCATCGGAGGTGGTGATGTGCTCGAGCACGATTTTCAGCGCCGGAAACTCGCGCCGCAGCGCCTGCAGGTGGCGCTCGATGAACACCGCCTCGCGATCGAACACGTCGACCTCCGGATCCGTCACCTCGCCATGCACCAGCAACGGCATGCCCTCGCGCTGCATGGCCTCGAGCACGCCGTGCACGCGCCGCAGGTCGGTGACCCCGCTGTCGGAGTTGGTGGTGGCGCCGGCCGGGTACAGCTTGACCGCGAACACCGCGCCGCTGGCGCGCGCCCGTGCGATTTCCTGCGGCGGCGTGCGATCCGTCAGGTACAGGGTCATCAGCGGCTGGAAATCGGCTCCGGCGGGACGCGCCGCCAGCACCCGCTCGCGATAGGCCAGCGCCTGCGCGGTGTCGACCACCGGGGGCTTCAGGTTGGGCATGACGATGGCGCGCGCGAACTGCGCGGCGCTCCACGGCACGGTGCTGGCCAGCGCGTCGCCGTCGCGCAGGTGCAGGTGCCAGTCGTCGGGACGCGTGATGCTCAGGGTCTGCGGCGTATCTTGCATGCCGGTGATGGTAGCGGGCGACGGCGCGGCCTCAGGCCACGCGCGCCAGTTCCGGCAGCGGCGGGTCGGCATCGTCGCCCTGGCGCTGCAGTTCCCACATGCGCGCGTACAGTCCGCCCGCGGCGAGCAGTTCGGCATGGGTGCCGCGCTCCTGGACGCGTCCATCGGCCAGCACCAGGATCTGGTCCGCGTCGACCACCGTGGACAGGCGATGCGCGATGATCAGCGTGGTGCGCTGGCGCGCCGCCTCGCGGATCTCGGCCTGGATGGCGCGCTCGTTGGCCGAGTCGAGTTGCGACGTGGCCTCGTCGAAGATCAGCAGCGCAGGCTCCTTGAGCAGGGCCCGTGCAATCGCCACGCGCTGCTTCTCGCCGCCGGACAGCTTCAGTCCTCGTTCGCCGACCTGGGTCTGGTCGCCCAGCGGCTGGCGCTGGATCAGCGCCTCGAGTTGCGCCGCGCGCAAGGCGCGTCCGATCTGCGCGGGCGTCGCGTCGGGCCGGCCGTAGGCAATGTTGTAGGCGATGGTGTCGTTGAACAGCACCGTATCCTGCGGCACCAGGCCGAGGGCGGCGCGCAGGCTCGATTGGCTGACGCGTGCGATGTCCTGGTCGTCGATCAGGATGCGCCCGGACTGCGGGTCGTAGAAGCGGAACAGCAGGCGCGACAGCGTCGACTTGCCGGCGCCGGAGGGACCGACCACCGCCACGGTGCTGCCCGCCGGAATCTCGAAACTCAGCCCCTTGAGCACCTCGTGCCCGGGCTGGTAGGCGAAGTGCACCTGCTCGAAACGCACGGCCCCGCCGCGCACCCGCAACGCCGGAGCCTGCGCGATGTCGGCCACCTCGCGTTCCTGCCGCAGGATGGTGAACATGCGCTCGATGTCGGTCAGGGCCTGGCGCAGCTCGCGGTACACCACGCCGAGAAAGCCCAGCGGGGCGTACAACTGGATCATGAAGGCGTTCACCAGCACCAGGTCGCCGAGGCTCATGCGGCCGTCGACCACGCCGACCGTGGCACGCCAGACGAGCAGGGTCACGGCGCCGGCGATGATCACGCTCTGGCCCAGGTTCAGCACGGACAGGGAATTCTGCGAGCGCACCGCGGCATGCATCCAGCGCTGCAGGTTCTCGTCGTAGCGCTGCGCCTCGTAAGCCTCGTTGCCGAACATCTTCACCGTCTCGTAGTTCAGCAGCGCATCCACGGCGCGCTGGTTGGCACGCGAATCCTGCTCGTTCATGGTGCGCCGCAGGCCGGTGCGCCACTCGGTGACGACCACCGTGAAGCCGATGTAGAGCACCAGCGCGGCCAGCGCCACGCCGGCGAACCACCAGTCGTAGCGCACCACCAGAATGCCTATGACCAGGCCCATTTCCACCAGGGTGGGCAGGATGCTGTACAGCGTGTAAGAGACCAGGCTCGAGATGCTGCGGGTGCCGCGCTCGATGTCGCGCGACATGCCGCCGGTCTGGCGCTGCAGGTGGTAGTGCAGCGACAGCGAGAACAGGTGCTCGAACACCTGCAGCGCGATACGCCGAACCGCCCCCTGGGTGACGCGCGAAAACACGACTTCGCGCAATTCGGTGAACAGCGAAACCGAGATGCGCAGCGCTCCGTAGGCCAGCAGCAGCGCCACCGGAACGACCAGCACGGCGCGCGGGTCCCCGGGGCGCAACTGCAGGTCGTCGACGATGTGCTTGAGCACGATGGGCACGCCGACGTTGGCGAGCTTGGCCGCCACCAGCAGGAGCAGCGCGCCGACCACGCGCACGCGGTAGTGCCACAGATACGGCACAAGGTGGCGCACGGCGGCCCAGCGCGCTCCTGGCGGAGATGGCTGCGCCGACGCTGGCGGCGGCGCGGAACTGGCGTGGTGTCGCATGAAACAAAGGGATAATGAGGCTTGCCGGGAGCGCGTCAGCAGGCTGTTAGGCGACGCGCGTCGGCGATTGATACATTATTGAGCTTCGGCCCGGTTCCTGCTCGGGCATTCCCGGACAAAACCCGTATCGTGGATTCCCCGCAAAGCCTTCCGACCCATCCCGAGCCCATCCTGCGCATCCACCCGATGCCCTCCGATGTCAACATGCACGGAGACATCTTCGGCGGCTGGATCATGGCGCAGGTGGACATCGCCGGAGGCATCGTCGCGGCGCGTCGCGCCAAGGGCCGCGTGGCCACCGTGGCCGTGAACCAGTTCGTGTTCAAGCATCCGGTGCTGGTCGGCGATCTGCTGTCGCTGTACGCGAAGGTGGTGCGCATCGGGCGCACGTCGATCACCGTGGACGTCGAGGTCTACGCCGAGCGCGGCATTCCCGACACCCAGGTGTTCCGCGTCACCGAGGCCACGCTGACCTACGTCGCGGTGGGCGAGGACCGTCGCCCGCGTGTGGTACCGGCCGAGTAGCCCGCGCCGGGCGCCGCATCCCGACGCGGCAGGTCGACGCCGCGCCGCAATGCAAACACCGCCCCGGAGGGCGGTGTCTGTGGCGCGGATGCCGGGGTTCAGGCCGAGGCTTCGCCGGCGGCTTCCTCGCCACCGGCTGCGGCCTCGCCGGCGCCCAGGCTCAGCACCGTGGCGATCACCGGGTTCTCGGCACCGTGGGTGACCACGGTCAGGCCGGCCGGCAGCGCCAGATCGCTGACATGCAGCGACTGCCCCTTGCGCAGCTTGCTGAGGTCGACCTCGAGGAATTCCGGCAAGTCGTTCGGCAGGCAGGAGATCTCGAGTTCGCTGGCCACGTGGCTGATCATCGCGCCGTCCAGTTTGACCGCCGGGGACTCCTCGGCACCCTTGAAGTGCAGTGGCACCTTCATCGAGATCTTGCGATCCGCGGCGATGCGCAGGAAATCCACGTGAAGCACCTGGTGGACCTTGAAGGGATGCACCTGGAAGGCCTTCAGCAGCACCTTGCTCTGCTGCTCGCCCACCGTCAGGTCGAGCACCGACGAATGGAACTGTTCTTTCTTCAGGGCGTGGAACAGCGCGTTGTGATCGAGTTCGATCAGCTGCGGCGGCTGCTCGCCACCGTAGACGATGCCGGGTACCTTGCCGGCACGGCGCATGCGGCGGCTCGCACCGGTACCTTGCGCCTGACGTTCAAATGCGACGACTTTCATGTCGACTCCTGGAAAGGGGCCTGCGACCCCGGGGTGAAGGCGCCGGGCTCGCGACCAGCACGGCACCTGGAAAGCCACGGCCGGGCGGCCGCGGCGAAACACTCAGAACAGGGTCTCCTGTTCGTTGAACAATTGCAGCACCGAGCCGCCCTGCGCGATGCGCATCATGGTCTGCGCGATCAGCGGCGCAGCCGACAGCTGGCGCACCTTGCGGCTGTTCAGCGCCGCGTCGCGCAGCGGAATGGTGTTGGTGACCACCACCTCATCGAGGTCGCTGGCGTTGATGCGCTCGATCGCCGGACCCGAGAACACCGGATGGGTACAGTAGGCGACCACGCTGCGCGCGCCGCGCTCCTTGAGCACCTCGGCGGCCTTCACCAGCGTGCCCGCGGTATCGACCATGTCGTCCATGATGATGCAGTTGCGACCGTCGATCTCGCCGATCACGTTCATCACTTCCGACACGTTCGGCTTCGGGCGCCGCTTGTCGATGATCGCCAGGTCGCAGTCCATCAGCTTGGCCAGCGCGCGCGCGCGCACCACGCCGCCGATGTCCGGCGACACGACGATCAGGTCGTCGTCGTTTTTCTCGCGCAGGTCGCCCAGCAGGATCGGCGACGCGTAGATGTTGTCCACCGGGATGTCGAAGAAACCCTGGATCTGGTCGGCATGCAGATCCATGGTGACCACGCGCGCGATACCCACCGCCTGCAGCATGTTGGCCACCACCTTCGCGGTGATCGGCACCCGGCTCGAACGCGGGCGCCGATCCTGGCGCGCGTAGCCGTAATAGGGAATGACCGCGGTGATGCGCCCGGCCGAGGCGCGCTTCAGCGCATCGGCCATCACCAGCAGTTCCATCAGGTTGTCGTTGGTCGGCGCGCAGGTCGACTGCAGGATGAACACCTCCCGCGCGCGCACGTTCTGCTGGATCTCGACCGTCACCTCGCCGTCGGAAAACCGCCCGACGAAGGCCTGGCCCATGCCGATGCCGAGTTGCTCGACCACCTGCTGCGCCAGCGCCGGGTTGGCGTTTCCGGTGAAGACGACGAAATCGGCCGCGTGGGATGTCATGATGAAAGCTGCTACTGGCGCTGCGAAAGACATCGAGACCGCGCGTACGGCCGGGCGCCGTGTCGCAGCGCGACCGGCCGCTGCGAGTCGGTCAGGCCCTCAGGGGGCTGGGGAGGAAGGATTCGAACCCTCGAATGCCGGAATCAAAATCCGGTGCCTTAACCAACTTGGCGACTCCCCAACATCTCGACGCACCCCCGCGATCGCTCACGGGGCTTACGGGGGCCGCGACCCTCGGATGACGCTGCCATCCGCAATGTGTCGCGACACCTTGCAAATTCTACGCAATCTCGCGCGGTTTCCGAAACGCCGCGACGCCTGCGTCACTGCCCGACCACATGGCGTACGCACGGGCGCACGCCTCGAATCGCGGCTCTCGAACCGCTACTCTCCATCCGCCACTGTCAATCCGCCACCCAATGCGCCAGCGGATGCCTGCGCAGCGTACGGCAGACCCGAACCGCCCACTGCGACGGCGCATTCGGCAGCACATCGTCGTCGGCATGCGGCCACGGAGCGAACATCGCCGACCCCGAACCGCTCATGCGCGCCGCACCCGGCCCGCAACAGGCTTCCAGCCACCGCTCCAACGCGCCGAGCTGCGGCAGCAGGCGCGCCGCCACCGGCTGCAGATCGTTGGCTCCGAAGGCCAGCACCCTGCGCATGCGCTGCGCGGCCTGCCCTGCGTTCGCCTGCCCTGCGTTCGCCTGACCTGCGTTGGCCTCACCCGCATCCGCCTGCCGTGCACCGAATGCCGCAGCGTCCTGCGCGAGTTCCCTTTTGAGGTACCCGCAAAAGCCCTCCATTGTGCGAGCCGGCGTATTCCTTGTCAAGGAATCGTGAGCAAAAACCTGTGCCGTGGACAAGCCGGCGCCGGGCCATGCCACCACCGCGCGCCACTGCGGCAGGTGCAGGGCTCGCAGGCGCTCTCCCGCGCCTTCGGCGAAGGCGGCCTCGCCGAACACGAACACCGGCACGTCGGCGCCGAGACGAGCGCCGAGTTCCTGCAACTGCGCACGGCGCAGCCCGAGGCCCCAGAGCCGATTCAGCGCGAGCAGCACGCTGGCGGCGTCCGAGCTGCCCCCGCCGAGACCTGCCTGCACCGGAATGCGCTTGCGCACGCGCATGTGCACGCCGAACCGACAGTTCGCATGCTGTTGCAGTGCGCGCGCCGCGCGCAGGCACAGATCGTCGTCCGGCAGCCCGTCAGCGCCCTCGCGCGACACCGCGGGATGGTCACGCAGCTCGAAATCGATCTCGTCGCACCAGTCGATGAACTGGAACACGCTCTGCAACGCGTGCAGGCCGTCGTCGCGGCGGCCCAGCACATGCAGGAACCAGTTCAGCTTGGCCGGCGCCGGAACGCCCAGCAGCGCGCGCAGCGCCGGCGGCCGCGCGCTCATGGCGCGCTCGCGGCGGCCCCCGCGAGCGCGCGGGACACCGTCATGCAGGGCGCGTCCGGCGACGCCGCCGCCGGGGTGTCGATGACCAGGCTCAGCCGCTGCAGGTCGTCGCCCTGACGACGCTGCAGGCGCAGGATGTACGGCACGCCGGCGCGCCGGCGCAGGTGCACCTGCCAGCCGAGCTGCTCGAACCCCCCCTGCGACAGTGCGCGCCAGGGCAGCGCGGCCGCCGGGCGGCCGCGCAACCAGTCGCGCAACGCCGTTCGCGGCAAGCGCACACCGAGCATGACCTGGGTCATATCCTCGAACGACGGGAAGCTGCGCCGCGTGCGGCCGTCGTCGACGCTGGCGGCGTCGGCGTTCCAGCTTGCGCGCATCAGCACCTGGCCGAGCGGCGACGCGAGCTCCAGGCGTCCGCCGTCGCCGTCCAGGCGCAACGCGAAGGAGCCGTACAGGTCGTGCGCCCGCGGCCCCTGCTCGACCACCGAAATGCGCCCGCGGTAGTCGAGCGCGCAGGCACCATGCACGCCGCGCAGCGGCGGTCGCGTGGCGCAGGCGCCGAGCAGCACGGCAAGCCCTGCCGCGACGCATGCGCGCAGCAGGCGGGGGCGCATCCCGCGCAGATTGCGCATCAGAAGCTCAGGCCCAGCCGGTGCATGGCGCCGAGCACGCCGGCATCCCGCGGCGCTGCCAGCCACGCTCGGTGCAGCAGCTCGGTGGCGCGCTGGCGCTGGCCGCGGCGCCACAGCACCTGCGCGAGGTGGGCCGCGATCTCCGGGTCGGCGCGCCCGTCGTAGGCCTGCTCCAGCAGCTGCTGCGCCAGCACTGGATTGCCGAGGCGGAATTCCACCCAGCCCAGGCTGTCCATCACGAACGGATTGCCGGGGCTCAGGCGCAGCGCGCGCCGGATCAGCGCGCGCGCCCGACGCAGTTCACGGCCCTGGTCGGCCAGGCTGTAGCCCAGCGCGTTGAGCGCCGGCTGGTAGTCGGCATGCTCGCGCACGATGCGCTGCAGGATCTCGTCCATGCGCGAGGTGCGCCCGGCCTGCGCCGCGGCCATCGCCGTTTCATAGGCGTAGTCCGCCTGGTGGCCCCAGGCGTGCATGCCCGAGGCCAGCGCGGCGTAGGCGCGCCGGGGCTCGTGGATATCCTGCAGCAGCTCGGCGAGCGCCAGCAGCCGCTGCCGACGCTCGCCGCCGCTGCCGCGGGGCAACGCCTGCACCAGGGCCACGCCGTCGCGCACCCTGCCCTGCGCGACCAGCACCCGCGCGCGCTGCAGCGCCACGGCCGCGCCGTCGCGCTGTCCCGCCGGGATGCGTTGCAGCCACTCCGCCGCGCGCGGCGCGTCGCCCTGGGCCAGCGCGACATCCGACAGCGCGAGGTAGACGCGCGCCAGGTCGGCGTCCGAAATGCGCTGCGTGAGCGCGTGACCCTGGTTGCCGGCCGCGGCGCCGCCGGAGGCTCGCGCCGACGACGACGCCGACGACGCCGGCGGGGCTGCGGCGGATGCGGCCTGCGAAGCCGCGCCGGCCGGGCGCGCAGTGTCGTGGAGCAGATCCTGCAGCGACGGATCGTCGGGTCTCACCAGCCGCAGAAAACGCAGCAGAGCCTGCTCCGCCTGGCGCGGCCGGCCGAGCTGCTGCTGCAGCGAGCCGAGCGTAAGCCAGACCTGCGGCAGGCGCGGCTGACGTCGCGCCAGCGCCCGGCATGCGCGCAGCGCCACGCTCGCGCGCTGCTGCCCAGCCGCGGCGTCCACCCACAGCATGCGCAGCGAGTCATCGTCGGGATGCGCCTTGAAGTATCCCGCGAGCAGCCGGTCCGCGCGCGGGGGATCGACCGTGTAGTGCTGCAGCACCAGCATGGCTGCCGGACGCAGCGAGGCATCGGCCTGCAGTGCGCGCGCCGCGCGCGCCACGCCGGCGCTGGCTTCGCCGGAAAGGATCTGCAGGTTGGCGATCACCACCTGCGACTGCGGCAAGGCGGCGTAGGGTGCGAGGCTGTGCCGCGCCAGCGCCAGCGCACGTGCAACGTCGTGCATGCCCTCGAAAACGCCCCCCAGCACGAGAATGGTCTGCGGACGTTGCGGCGCCGGGGTCATGGCCAGCAGACGGCCGATCGCGGCCGCCGCCTCGGTGTCACGCCCGAGTCCCAGCAGCAGCTGCACGCGCCAGGCCTGCGCGCGCAGTGATTCAGGCTGCAGTTCGCGCCAGGCATCGACCGCGGCAAGCGCCTGGTGCGGGCGCTGGGCGGCCAACGCGACATGCACCGCGCGCTCGAACAGCGGCTCGGAGTGCATGTCCCGGGCAGCGCGCAGCAACTCCGCATAGGCCACCTCGGGATGCCCGGTGCGCGCCGCGATCTCCCCGGTGAGAGTCGAGTAGCACCAGCGTGCCTGCTGTTCGGCATCGTCGCGCGCGCGGCGCGACGGCTGGACATGGCTCAGCACGGCCACCGCGTCGGATCTGTCGACGCCGGGGGACGCCCCTCGGGCAGCCACGCCCAGCATGGCCGACAACGACAAAGCGACGAGAACGACTGCGCGCATGGGAGGAAATCGGGTGCGGTGCGTCAATGTCTCCAGTGTAGTGGCCGACGCACCGGCCCCCGCCGCGGCGCGTGGCCGCGCGCCTTGCGAGCGGGCTGGCAAGCGCGCGCGTCGATGCGATATCGCACACGCCGGCTCAGAGCTGCGGCGGCATCGGCAGCGGCACCTCGCGCTCGGGCCCTGACAGCACCATCGCGGTGCCGGAAATGGCCTGTACGCTGGCGTAGCGGCAGACCATGTTCAGCGCCTCGCATTCCTGCTCGAAGTCGATGCTGTACGCAAGCTTCGGCTGCGCGCTGACTCCGGGCATGCTCACCATCAGCAGACGCAGCGACCCCAAGGGGGCGGCGCGCGCCGCCACGGCCAGCATCTTGTGTGCGGGCGCGAGGTCCAGCAGGCGCAGCCGATTCGTGGCCCGCAGGCCCTGCGCAAGCTCGATCGCGCGCTGCGAGCCGGCCTTGCGCTGCAGCAGGTTGTAGTCCGTCGAGTACAGCTTTCCATCGACCAGCATGAACGCCCGGGCCATGGTTCCCGACGTATGGGTCCACGCCTCGACCGCGCTGGCGGCCAGCGGCGCGTCGACGTGAAGCGGCGCGAAGGCCGGGCTCTGCAATCCTGCCGCAGGCACCTGGTCGGAGAATGACTTGGCCAGCACCCGAAGCGGCAGCAGCCCATAGCCGGCTTGGTCGAAGCGCCCCCACAGCAGGTAATCGCTGCCGCCGCGCGCGTCGGTCAGCGGCAACACCCCCAGCACGCTGCGGCGGTGCTGCTCGGGGACCATGCCCGAGCCGACCATGAATCTGCGCAAGGAGGCGTCCTTGTGCAGCGCGTCGCGCATCAGCGCCGCGTAGAGCGGGCGCGACTCGTTGAACAGGCCTTCGATCACCAGCAGGCTGTCGCCGAGTCCGGCAAGGTGGGCGATGGGATGCAAGGGATACAGCGGGTGGCCGTCGTTCCAGCCGGACGCGTGATCGCCGCGGCAGAACACCATGCCGCGCGGACGCTCCGAGGAATTGTCGCCCTCGAGCACGCACACGCCATGATCCAGCAGGCTCAGATCCATCAGCTGCAGGCCGGGAAACACGCGAAAGAATTCCTCGTGCTGGGTGAAGTCACCATGCCACGCCAGCATGGCTTCCTGCGAGGCGACGTACAGGCGCTCGCCGTCGCGCGCGACCTCGAGGTGACGCAGACACTGCGTCGAGCGCGGCTCCCCGCCCACGCAGCCCCAGAGCAGCAACGGACGCTTGAAGTAGACCTCGGGTCGCTTCGGGTCCTGCTCGAGCTCGAACACTGCCGAACCGAACCTGGGCGGGCCGGAGATCGACACGTAGAACACATTGCGCAGGCGTGCCGTCGCCTGCGCCTCGATCAGTTCCGACTGCCCCGCACGGGGGTGGAGCAATTCGGCTTGCATGCGCAGCTTGCTGGTGCTCGACGGCATCGGCTCGAGCTTGTCGGCCAGGCGCAGCACCCCTGCGCAGGCCGGCTGCTGGGCGCTGAGGGTCAGGCCGAAGGTGCACAACGGCAGATCCGGGTCCCGCAGCTTGCGATAGCGCTGCGGGTCGGCGCCGATTTCCATGGCGTGCACCGGAACGATGCGCTGTGGATCGGTCTCGAGCTTGGCCAACTTGACCGCGTCGTCGGCACGCGCCGGCTGGTAGTGCAGGGTGTAGCGCAACGCGCGCAAGCCGAGGTTGCCCCCCAGGCGCAGCTCCAGGCTCCCCGGGCGTGACGCCCCCGGCTGCCGCGTATCCGGCTCGGGAAGGCGCAGCTGCGGCTCCCGGAAAGGCGAGGCCAGGTCACCCTGGAGCACGCCGGGATCGCGCCGCGACGGCACTGGCCAGCCTGTCGAGGGATGGCGCCATTCCTGGCGCCTGGACGGGATCGAGGCCGTCGCCGTGTCGGAGCGCGGGCCCGACGCGACGGGGCCGAGAACTCCGAAGATCTCCAGGATCTCGTGCACCAGCACCACGCCCACCAGGAACATCACGGTCAGCGCACTGTAGAACGCATACCCGACGGAGATCAGCTTGCCACCCCCGGCAGCGGCAGCGCTGTTCGCGCCCGCAAGCCCCCCGAGCCCTGTCGCACGACGCCCCCACCTGCACAGGCGCCGAAAGCAATAGCCAGCCATACCGCAATCCTCCAAGACCGAAGCGCCGGAAACCCGGGGCTGCGACAGCCCATGACCCCGCCTCGCCACCGCAGCAACGCATGTCGCGCCAGCATATCGCCATATCAATTTATTGTGATGTTTAGTGTCGTGCTGCCGCTCACTTCGATGTCGCCCGCATCGCTTCGGTGGTATCGCCCGCCTGTCGCCGCCCGCCTGTCGCCGCCCACCTGTCGCCGCGCATCTGTCGCAGGCGCCGCCCTCGGCGCGCCGACCTCAGTCGGGCGCGGCGCGCGGATGGCGCGGAGCCAGCAACAGCGTGTTCCGACTGAGATGCTCGACGTAGTAGATCGCCGTCGGTCCGGGCAGCAACTGCGCCAGTTGCTGGTCGAAGTACAGGATCCGCGCTGCCCCGGGGGCTGCCGCGAAATGCGGCACGTGACGCATCAGCACGCCCGCGCGCAGAGAACCTCCCGCATCGTGACTGCCACCCAGCGCGAGGGTTCTCGAGCCATCGTCGGCCTCCAGCAGCGCAGCCGCGCCATGGTCATGCCAGCCTTGCGGCGCGTCGTAGGCGGTATGCGATACGGCCCTCGCACGCCGCAGGTCGTAGTAGTCGGACGTGAGGCCATGGTCGGCACTGAAGATGCGCACCTGCTCGGCCCGCGGCGAGTACCAGGACAGCACCAGCAGCGCCGACTGCTGGATGCTGCGCCCGGCGCTGAAGCTCGGTCCGACGTCCACCCGCGGCGGCACCATCCCGGAGGCCACGCCCGGGTATAGGCTGGCGACCTGCAGCGCATCACGCGAGCCTGAAAAATAGCCGTGCAGCACAAACTGCTGCGGCAGCTTCGCGCGCGGCGACACTCCGAGCACTCCCAGCACCACCCGGCCCGGGTTCGCGTCACGCGGCAGCAGCCCGACTACGTGCATCGCGGGCCATGGCAGGGACGCGTCGGGCACCCAGGCCCCGAGCAGAGGCCGCAGACTGCGCCACTGCTGGTCCACGATCAGCAGGCTGTTGCCCAAGGCGGCCATGGCATAAGGCTCCATCAGGTATTCCGGGAATTCCCGCACCGGTAGCGGAAGGACCTGCGGCGGATCCCACTGGTCGGATCCCTGGTTGCTGCAGCGAAGCGCCGCCGAGATATTCCCGGTGCCCTCGAGCATGCACACCCGCCCGTCGATCATGGCCATCGGGCCCAGCCAATTTCCACCGCCGACCTGCAGGCGCAGCATCGGCGGCGTCTCGGCCCCGCCCGTCCACTCGAACACGCGGTGCGGAGTGGACAGGTACAGGCGCGAGCCGTCGCGCGACAGTTGCATGTGCTCGAGTCGCTGCATGGGCAGGGTCAGGGTCTCGCCGTTGCCGAAGCCGTGCAGATAGGTCCTGGTCCAGAGATCAGGGTTCTGCGCATCACGCTGCACCATGTACAGCGCACTGCCGACGAAGCCCAGGCTCGCGAAGCTGACGAAGAACACCTCCTTGATCGCCAGGCCGCGGCGCGCGCGCAGCGTGCCCGGCAGATGCTCGACGAATGCGTCCTCGCCGGCCAGGCCGTTCGGCTGCGTGGTGCTGGCGTAGAAGCTCAGCGGCGTCGACGCGCCATGCCGGCTGCTGCGCTGCGCCGCCACGCGCACCACGCCCACGCACGATGGCTGCTGCGCATCCAGGCGCAGGCCGCGCTGGCACAGGCGTTCGGCCGCCCCACCAGGCCAGCCGTAGGCGGCGGGTTGCGCCTCGATCTGCTGCGCCGGCACCCACTCGACCTGCTCCGCGTCGAGCCGCGCGTGGTGCAGGTAATAGCGCACTTGCGCCGACTCTCCCGCATCGCCGCGATAGCTCAGACGCAGGCGCAGGTGGTGGAAGTCCAGGTTGTCGAGAAACTCGAGATCGAGACCCCGTACACCCTGCTTCGCCGGCGCATCGTCCGCTTCGGCATTCTGCGGATGCCCGGGCTTGGGCAGCGCGATCTGCTGCTTTGCCGTGCCCGCGGATGGCAGGGGCGGCGGGCCCTTGCTGATGTGGAACACGCTCATTTCCACTTCCTTGACGGAACGCGTTGCCTCACCTCCGGGCGGATCCGGCCGTTCGAGCTGCCGGCCCCCGGGCCCGGTGGCGCCCTGCACGCCGGGGTCCGGGCGCAGCAGCGTCCAGACAAAGCAGGCCAGCACCAGCACGAGTGCACTGGCGCCCATGAGCAGCGCCTGAGGCAGCAGGGGGCTGAGTCCCGGCAGCGCCGGAACCAGCACCCCCGTGACAGTCGCCCTGGTCTTCCAGCTCGCCAAGGCGGCAAGGGCGGCAAGGCCCGAGCGCAAACCGCGAAAGCGTCGGTTCAACATGTACAACTCCAAGGTTCATGCGGCGCCCACCGCCGGGTTGGGGTCGACGCGCCACGCCAGGCCACTGACCGCAACGAAAGGGCCGGGAGCACTCAGTTCACGCTCGCGTAATCGCGGGCCCGCACGCGAGCTGCAGACAGCACCAGGGTGTTGTCGGTGACGTGACGCACGTAGTACGAACTCGGCAGCAGCGACAGCCCGAGTGCGGCAAGTGCATCGTCGAAGGCGATGGCCTGTGGCTCGCCGGGATCGGCCATCAGGCTGTGCACCGGACGCAGCATCAGGCCGACCCATTCGGCGCCCGGGGACTCCTGCCGGCCTCCCGTCACCAGTGTTCGCGATCCGTCGTCATGCCGGAGCAGGTTCAGCGCCGAGTGATCCCGCCAGCCCTGCGGCCAGGACAGCGTGTTGTGGCGCAGCTGCCTGCGGTTCTTCATCGCATAGTGGGTGGAGACGGTCCTCAGCCCACGACTGAAGATGCGCGCGACCCCGGATTCCGGGATGCTCCATGCCACGGCACGCCACTCGGGCCAGGCCCCGCTGCGTTCGCCAAAGCTGTCCCCGGTCGACACCACGGGCCGCAGCAGGCCCGCACCGGGCCGCGGCAGCAGCGTCACCGGCCGGAACACGTGGGCAAGGGACGGAAAGCGCCCGTACAGCAACAGCTGCAGTTCCTCACTGCCAGGCCTTGAAAGCGACAGCGCACCGAACAGGTCGCGGCCCGGAACGTATTCGCTGGACGCCAGCGTGAGCTCCTGCAAGCGCGGCTGCACCAGCGACGCGTCGGGCACCCAGATCGCCGGCAAGGCCCCCGTCTGCCCGCGCTGGCGGTCGATCAGCAACAGGCCGTTGCCGTGCGCAAGCATGACAAAGGCGCGGCTGCGGGGGGGCTGCGGCCAGCCGGGCCCGTCTCTGGGCAGTGCCAGCTCCGGTCCCCAGAATGCAGCCCCCTGGGCAAGGCATCGCAACAGGGGTTCGGGTTCGAGCACGCGCTGTTCGATGACGCACACGTGGTGGTCGATCACCGCAGCCGCCGTCAGCAGACCGGGTTCGAACAACGCGGTCAGCACGCGCGGCTTCGCCGACGGCGTGCCGGTCCATTCCTGCAGATCTCGGCTCGAGCCCAGGTACAGGCGGCTGCCGTCGCGCGCCAACTGAAGGAAGGTGACGCCGTGCATCGGCAGGGACGGCAGCGGGCCGTGTCCGGGGCCAGTCCTGCCCCGCAGCGGGATCGTGCGCCACTGCGCGGGCTGCTCGGCGTCGCGCGCAACCATGTAGACCGCGCTACCGTTCGCGGAAAGGTTCTCGAAGCTGACAAAGAATCCCTCCCTCAGGTGCAGACGGCGACGCGCGCGCAGGGTTGTCGGCTGCTGCTCGACCCAGGCGTCCTCGCCCGGCAGGGCCTGCGGCCTGGTGGTGGCGGCATAGAAGGCCAGACGCGTCGACGAGATGCCGGTGCCGGTTCGCTGCGCCGAAACACGGACGACTCCCCGGCACGACGGGCTCGCATCGTCCAGACGCATGCCGATGGCACAGGCGCGCGCCGCCTCGCCCTGCTGCGCGTGGTAGGGCGCAACCCCATAGGCGATGCGCAGCGGCGCGACCATCGCGACCTGGGCCTGGTCGATGTGCACGTGATGCAGGTAATAGGGCGCATGCCCCTGCTGGCCGAAGCCGGGGCGGTAGGTGAGCTGAAAACGCAGCTGCCGCAGATCGACGTTGTCTCCGAAGCGCAGTTCCAGGCGCGGCCCCGCTTGCTGCGTCGACGTGTCGTCACGGGAAGGCTGCAAGGGCCCCGGCTTGTGCGCCAGCGCATCGTCCGGCAGGCTGGCGTCGCCGCCGCTGACCTGCTGGCCGCCCGGCATCAAGGTGGCGCTGGCATGCTGCGTCGGCTTGCCGGGATCCCTGGATCCGCCGTGCATCGGCACGCTGCGCACCTCAGGCGTGGGAACACGCGGCGCGTCGCGGCTGCGCACCTGCTCCAGCACCCTGCCCGCGAGCATCGCGGCGCCGGTGAGCAGCATCGCGCCGATGGCCCCCGCCGTCGCGTACTGCAGCGCCTGCGCCAGCATCGGCTGCAGCACGGGCGGCGGGATCTTCATCAGCATCGGCGCAAGCGCCAGTACCGAAGCCACACGGCCGCGTACCCAAAGGGACAGCAATGCGAACATGGTGGATTCCTCCTGGATGGGGTGAGAACTCCGGCGTCGTGCCCGCCTGCGAGCTGCTGCACGTGCCCGTGACCGGCCTGTCGTCAGACGGATGGCGAGGGCCGTGGGTGGCAAGGCGTCAGCAACAGCGCATTGCGGGTCACGTACTGGACGAAATACTCGGCCGTCGGACCGGGTGGCAACTGCGCAAGGTCGTGCCCGAAGTCGATGACGTACGAAAGCCCTCGAGGCAGGCCGGTGAAACTCGGCAGGGCTTGCAGCAGCAAGCCGACGCGAACGGGCTCGACGCCCTGCCGCAGCGCGCCCCCGGCCACCAGGGTGCGCGAGCCGTCGTCGTGCTCGAGCAGGTTGAACGCACCGTGCCTGTCCCAGGCGGAGGGAAAGTCCAGCGCGGCATGCGACAGCGCTCGGCCGCGCCGGCGGTCGTAGTGGTCCGACACGATGTCAGGAGCGGCGCTGAACAGGCGGATCTGATCCGTCCCGGCGAGCGCCCACACGTGGCTTGTCTCCACCGCCCGGACCAGGCTCTCGCGAGGGCTGAAGCCTTGCCCCACCCGCACCTCGCGCGGGCCGCCCGCCGGCCCGCCTGGAAACACCTGGACCACCGCGAGGGAAGTGGCCGATCCGGAGAAGAATCCATGCAGCACGAATTGCTGCGGGGACTGTCCGCGCGGGGAGACTGCGATCGCACCCAGGATCGCGCGTCCGGGATGCTGCTCGGCCTGGGCCAGCGTGAGTTCGTGCATGGAGGGCAGTGGCAGCGTGGCATCGGGCACCCAGACCGCAGGCAAGGCCCCGGTGACCCGCCATTGCTGGTCGACGATCAGCAGGCTGTTCCCGGAGGCCGCGATGCTGTAGGGCTCGAACAGGTGCGGCGCGGCCCCCTGCACGCTGTGGGGAATGAGACGGGGCGGATCCCATCGGGAGGAATTCTGGGAACTGCAGCGCAGCGCGGCCGAGAAGCGACCGTTGCCCTCGACCACGCACACGCGATGGTCGATGGTGTCGAGGCCGCTGAGCCAGTACCCGCCGGCCGCCTGGAGCAGCAGGCGCGGGGGCGTGCCGGTGTCGCCCAGCCATTCGAACACGCGGCGCGGCGTCGACAGATACAGGCGCGAGCCGTCGCGCGACAACTCCATGTGATCGAGGCGCTGCCAGGGCAGGCTCAGGGCCTGCCCCGTGCCCTGGGCGCGCAGGTAACTCTTGATCCAGGCCCCGGGAAACAGCGGATCGCGCTGCACCATGTACAGCGCACTGCCGACGAAGCCCAGGCTGGAGAAGGCGACGAAAAACACCTCCTTCAGCGCCAGGCTGCGGCGCGCGCGCAGCGTGCCCGGACGCTGGGCGATGGCATCGACCTCGCCTGGCAGCCCGCCGGGCCGCTGCGTGGCCGCGTAGAAGCTCAGCGCGGTCGAGGTGGTGTGCTTGCCGGTGCGCTGCGCGGCCACGCGCAGCACCCCCTCGCAGGACGGCCGCTGCGCATCCAGCAGCAGCCCGGGCTGGCACAGGCGCGGCTGCGCTCCCGCTGGCCAGCCATAGGCCGAGGGATAGGCGCCGACCTGCTGCGCCGGGACCCATTCGAGCTGCGTCGGATCGAGCCGCGCGGGGTACAGGTAATAGCCCACGCCGGGCTCGCGATCCTTCGGGCGGTAGCTCAGGCGAAAGCGCAGCCTTCGCATGTCCAGGTTGTCGAGGAACTCCAGGTTGAGACCCCGCACGCCCGGCTCGACCTGCGGATCGTCGTCGCCGACGCCCGCCTTCGCGTCTTCCGGCGTCCAGTACTGCTGCTGGCCGGCGTCCGCGGTCGACACGTGCTTCGGATCCAACGGAGCGCCGCCGAACACGCTCATCTCCTCGCCCCCCGGCCGCGTGGCCGAGTCCTTGTGGGGCAGCATCGGCGACTCGACCTCCGGCGCTGGCGCCGGCCACGGCGCCGGGACGCGCTGGGTGAGCGTCAGCACGAGGGCGCCGACCAGCACCACGGCGAGGCCAACGCCCGCGCAGATCGACGCGGGCACAAGGCCGGCCAGCAGCGGCAGGCCGGCCGTGAGCACGCCGCCGACGGCGCTCCGTATCGACGACACGAGGCCCGCGAGCGCGACCACGCGGCACACGGACGATCGGGGTGGACGCTTGGACATGCGGGACTCCTGGACTGGTGCTGCGCCTGGCCGCATCGGCGGCCGGGCACGATGCGAGGTGCGGGAAAACGATGGGGAGCGGGAACGATGGGAGCGGGAACGATGGGCGCGGAAGCGATGGGGGCGCAAGCGATGGGCAGCGACATGCCGGCGCGGGCTCGCGCGCCGCTGCGCTCGTCGCGACCGCGCAAGCTGTGCAGCCCCACCCGCGCAAACGCCAGTCCGTCCTGGCGCTCGCCGGCGACGCTCGGTGCGCAGCCGCGGCGAAGGTGGCACGGCGGAATCGGCATGTCGGTTTTCTCCTGTCGGTGCGACCCTGGACTAGGCATCGTGCGGGGCCAGCACCAAGGCGTTGGGCGTGACATGCTCGACGCAGAAGGCGCTGGGCTCCTGCACGGCATCCAGCTGTTCGAGGGCTTGATCGAACGGGATCAAGTGGCCCGCTTCGGGCATGGCCATGAAACCGGGAATGCGCTGGATCAGCAGGCCCAGCCGTCCCCCCCCGGAGAGCTCGCGCCCTCCGGCAACCAGGGTTCTGGAGCCGTCGTCGTTGTCGAGCAGGCTGAAGGCGTTGTGGTCGCGCCAGGTCGGCGACCAGCGCAGATGCTGGCGGCGCAGCTGCCGGCTCGGGTTCAGCGCATGGAAGGTCGAGGTGATCGACATGCCGCTGCTGAAGATACGCACCACGCCGCCGCCCGGGCGCCGCCAGATCGCGACATGCCTGGGGGCCGGCTCCTGGGCCGAGATCTCGCCGAAAACGGCGCCCGACGCGACCTCGGCGCGCGGCCCGTGCGGCGTCGACTGCTGGAACAACGCAAGGTGCGCGAAGGGCCGGCGTGGCGAAGGAAACTGTCCGAACACCAGATAGTGCGCCGGGGCATCGCCCGCACCCGACAACGCGACGACGCCGTTCACCGCGCGCCCGGGACTTCGCGCGCTGCGCTCCAGGGTGAGGGCATGCATGCGCGGCGAGGGCTCCGACGCATCGGGAATCCACGATGCGGGAAGGTCGAACATGTTGAACCCCTGTCGGTTGGTGATCAGCAGGCTGTTGCCGTGGGCCGCCAGCACGAAGGGCATGCTCATGTTGAAGGGCATCGCGTCCACCGTGTGCGGGATCGGCGCCGGCTCGTCCCACTGGCTCGAGCCCTGGCTGCGACAGCGCAGCGCGGCCGCGCGATGTCCGTTCTGCTGGACCACGCACACGCGGCGGTCGAGCACCGCCATGCCCGCGAGCAGGTGCGGGGTGTGCGCGTCCAGCAGAATGCGCGGCCTGGCACGGGGAGTGCCGGTCCATTCGTACACGCTGAACCGTGTGCCCAGGTACAGCCGGGTGCGGTCGCGCGACAGCTGCAACTCGTCGACCTGCTCGCCGGGCAGGCTCAGGCCCCTGCCGTCGCCGAAGCCGCGCAGGTAGGTCGGGCGCCACGCTGACGGGTCGTCCGGCTGCCGCGCGAGCATGAACAGCGCGCTTCCGGACTCGGTCAGGCTCGCGAAACTGACAAAAAGCGCCTCCTTCAGCGCCAGCACACGTCGCGCGCGCAGCGTCGACCGGCTGCCTTCCACCATCGCATCCTCGTGCGGCAGGCCCAGCGTCGCCACGCGCGTGGCAAAGAAGTCCAGCGGGCTCGTGGTGGTGCGCATAGCGGTACGCTGCATCGCCACGCGGACCACTCCGAAACAGATCGGATGCTCGGCATCGAGGCGCAGCCCGCGCGTGCACAGCCGCGGCGGCCCGTCGCTCCAGCCATAGTCCTCGGGATGGTCCGTGATCTGCCGGGCCGGCACGATCTCCAGCTCCGCGGGATCCACCCGTCCGTGGTGCAGGTAGCGCGGAGCGCCGCTGTCCACCGGCATGGCCGGCACGTAGGTGACGGTGTAGCGCAGGTGCCGGAAATCGATGTTGATCCCGAGGTCCAGCGCCAGGCGCGCCGGCGTGCCCGGCGGCTCCTGCTGCGCCGGCTGCAGCGGCTGCCGGATCCGCGGCTGCGCCGGCCCGAGCGTGCTCTGGCCGGCCTGCTGGCCGGCCGCGCCCGCCCTGTTCAGCGGCCCCAGAGCGAAGACGTTGTTTTGCGCCCCTCGCGCACCGTGCGGCTGGATGCGCGAGGCTTCGTGACCCGGACGCGCGACGATCGGCGGCGGCGCGAGCGACGGCGCGCCAGGAAGTGTGCGGACCACCAGCCAGCCGACCCCTGCAACGACGACGACCACGCCGAGCACGCCCACGGCAGCCTGGATCGTGCCTTGCAACAGCGAGCGCGCGAGGGTCGACGTCAGCGCCGGAAGCGCCGCCGGAACCATGCCGGCGACCGGTGCGAGCACCCCGGCGGCAAGCGCCTTGAACCTCAGGATGACAAGCGCGATCACGGCGGGCGCGAGCCGTCCGAGCCTGCGCAAGCCTGAACCCATGGCACTGGCTCCTCGGAACGATGCAGGGGACAGAGGCCGGCGGCTCACACGCCACCGCCGGACGCTGGCGCCGGTGACAGCAGCAGCGCATTGGACGTCACGTGCTCGGCGATGAACGACTGCGGGTTGCGGCCCTGCAGCCTGCGCAACTCCGGACTGAAATCGAGGGCCTGGGCTTCGCCGGGCGGCGCCATGAACCCCGGCACGTGGCGCAGCATCAGCCCGACCCACCAGTTGCCGACGG
Organism: Pseudomonadota bacterium; assembly: GCA_021815805.1. Taxonomy (GTDB): domain Bacteria; phylum Pseudomonadota; class Gammaproteobacteria; order Burkholderiales; family Burkholderiaceae_C; genus Thiomonas_A. The sequence goes on from JAKAZQ010000001.1 coordinate 159,234, forward strand.
TCTGCAGATGCCCGCCCGTGACCAGGGTGCGCGTGCCGTCATCGTGACGCAGCAGGTTCAGCCCGAGGTGATCGCGCCAGCCGCGCGGCCATTCGATCTCGGCATGCAGCAACTGCTTGCGCTGGCGCAGCCCGTAGTGGGTGGACATGAGCGACGGCCCCGAACTGAAGATGCGCACCGCGCCGGCGCCCGGGCGAGTCCAGGCCACGGCACGTAGCTCCGGGTAATCGGAGCTCCCGGCATGCGCGCCGAAGCTGGCACCCGGCGAGACATCGGGCGCCCCTGGCTGATTGCGGCCATCGCGGATCAGCGTGACAGGCTGGAACACATGCTTCTTGCCGGGAAACACACCGTGCATCACGAAGTGCTGGACGGCGTCGCCGGGGCCGGACACCGGCAGCACGCCGAACACCTGCCGACCCGGCTGGTACTCGGAGCGCGCCAGGCTTACGGCGTGCAGCAGCGCCGGCGCGACGGACACATCGGGTACCCAGAACGCACGCATCTCGCCGGTCTCCCGCCACTGCATATTGGCAATGAGCAGGCTGTTGCCATTCGCCGCCAGCCGCAGCCGCAGCGTCAGGAAGGCGGGGAGCCCGATGATCGAGTTGGCACGCGGCCGCGGCTGCAACGGGATCTGCGTCAGCTCATCCCATTGGCTGGCACCCTGGGTCAGGCAGCGGAATGCGGCCGGCTGCGTCGACCAGCGCTGCAGCACGCAAACCCCGCGGTCCAGCACCGCGATGTCTCCCAGCCTCGAGTCGTCGCGCAGCGTGAGCAGCACCCGTGCATGGTTTTGCGGTGAACCCGTCCACTCGGACAACTCCCGCATCGACGACAGGTACAGGCGGGAGGCGTCCCGCGACAACTCCAGGTTGAGCAACGGACGCATCGGCAGGCCGAGCAGCGGCACGCCGGTGCCGTGCCCCCGCAACGGGGTCTTGGTCCAGGCGCCTGGCTGGCGTGGATCGCGCGCCACCATGTACACGGCGCTGCCGCCGATGCCGTCGTCGGAGAAGGCGGCGAAGAAGGCCTCCTTCAGATCCAGATCGCGGCTCGCGTGCAAGGTGTCGCGAAGGCCCTCCACGGAGCCGGGCTCGTCGTCGGGACCCTGGATCGGCTGCGGCGTGGCGTAGAAGTGCACGGGGGTCGACGAAGTGCGCAGCGTGCGCGCTCGCGCCGCGGCCACGCGCATCACGCCCTGGCAGCGCGGCTGCCGGCGATCGAGACGCAGATCGGCCTCGCACAGGCGCGGGTGCTCGCCGGCGCGCCAGCCCCAGGCCGTCGGGTCGCCCTGGATCTGCTGCGACTGCACGAGCTCGAGCTGCTGCCCGTCGAAACGCGCGTGGTGCAGGTAATACGGGGTGTCCAGCGCATCGGCCGCGTCCGGCTGGTACTCCAGCGTGTAGCGCAAGCTGCGGAAGTCGACGTTGTCGTTCAGGCGCAGCATCAGGCGCGGCGCGCCCGGCTGCGCCGGCGGATCGTCGTGCTGGTCGGCCTGGGCATCGTGCGCGTCGCCGGGCATGCGCGAGGCGCCTTCGCCGGCGTTGCCGGGCGGACCGAGCGCAAAGATGGAATTGCGCCGCGGGTCGCCACGCGCATCGCCCGCACTGTCCTGCGGCGCCGGTCGCCGCCCGCGACCGGGCTGCTCGAGCACCGGCCTGCGCTGCACGCCCGCGGCACCCGCCGCGGCCGGCGCGTAGTCGCCGGATGAGCGGCTCTGCACGGCCTGCTGCAGCAGGCTCGCGGCGGTGGAGACGACGGCGATCGCGACGGCTCCCAGAACCGAGTACACGACCGAATTGACCAGCACCGGACCCAGCGCCGACATGACCGAGCTGATCAGCGGCGAGATCACGAGCAGCAGCGAGCCGGCGGCCCCCTTGCTCCACGCCAGCATGGCGGCGAACACCACCGCGATGCGCGCGCGGCCCCTGCGAAATCCAGCGAACATCGAGCATTCCTCCGTAGTGCGACCGAAAAGGGCGGGCGGGCCACCGGCGCAGGCTGCGCGAAGCCGCCGGGAACCGGGCACGCGTCGGCGCGGTCGCGCCGGCGTTGCGCCTGCACGGCCTTGCCGTGCTCGCCTTTGCATTACCATTGGTTACATTTTTAGCAGCCATGGCTTGCCCGTGCATGTTCGAGGGGCGTGTCCTGGCGGCGCGCCGGCAGGCGACGGGCGCACAATGCGTGCATGCCCGAACTGCCCGAAGTCGAAGTCACCCGGCGCGCCCTGCTGCAGCCCCTGCTGGGCAGCCGCATCCGAGGCGCAAGCCTCGGCAAGGCGCTGCGCTGGCCGCTGCGCTGCGCGCCCGACGAACTCGCCGGGCAGCGCATCGACAGCCTGGACCGACGCGGCAAGTACCTGCTGATGGGGCTGCAACGCGGGCAGCTGATCGTGCACCTGGGAATGTCCGGCTCGCTGCGCTGGCATGGCGCAGGCGACGCCAGTGCAGCTGCGCCCGGGCCGCATGAACACTTCCGGCTGTTCACCGACCGCGGTGAACTGCGCCTGCACGACCCGCGACGCTTCGGAGCCGTGATCTGGCACGGGCACGCGCAGCCGCCGCACCCGCTGCTGCAGCGGCTCGGCCCCGAGCCGCTGCTTCCCGGGTTCGACGGCGAATGCCTGTGGCGCGCGCTGCACCCGCGCCGCGTCGCGGTGAAACTGCTGCTGCTCGATCAGTCGGTGGTCGCCGGCATCGGGAACATCTACGCCTGCGAGGCGCTGTTCCTGGCGGGCATCGATCCGCGTACTCCCGGCTGCCGCATTTCCCGAGCGCGCTGCGCGCGCCTGGCCGAGGCGCTGCGCGAGACCCTCGAGCAGGCGCTGCGAGCCGGCGGCAGCACGCTGCGCGACTTCTGCTCCAGCGACGGCGCCCACGGGCATTTCCAGCTCCAGGCGCGGGTCTACGGGCGCGGCGGACAGCCCTGCAGGCATTGCGCCGCGCCGCTGGCGCATGTGGTGCAGGGGCAACGCAGCACTTATTTCTGCCGCAACTGCCAGACGCGTTAGCGCATCGCGGCACGACGCATCGGGCCGGTCGCGGCTACAAAGGGTTACGCTATGCGTCGTGCGAGATCCTGCCCTGTGTTCGCCGCCATGACCCAACAGCCTCTGTCCGCATCCCCTCCCCCCCACTGGAGCCGTTTCGGTGCCTGGCGCGACCAGCGGCTCGCGCGCCTGTCCGCGCTCGGCGGCTGGCTGGGCGACAGCGGCCTGGATCCGTCGCTGTGGCAGGAGGCGCTTGCCGAACTCGAACGCCGCCTGCAGCGTGACCAGGTGCAGCTGGCCTTCGTCGCCGAGTTCTCGCGCGGCAAATCCGAGCTGATCAATGCCCTGTTCTTCGGCCGCAGCGGCCAGCGCGTGCTCCCCGCGGGGGTCGGGCGCACCACCATGTGCCCGCTGGAGATCACCGGCGAAACCCAGATGCCCTGCGCGCTGCGCCTGCTGCCCATCGAGACCCGGGCCGAGGCGCGCCTGCTCAGCGACTGGAAAGGCCGTCCGCAGGAATGGCAGGAGCACAGCTTCGCCGCCGACGACGCGGTGGCCATGAGCCGCGCCCTGCAGCACCTGTGCGACACCGTGCGCGTGCCGCTGGCGAAGGCGCGCGAGCTGGGCTTTCATCTCGACGACGCGGATGGCGCCCAGGCGCCGCCGCGCGCACCCGAGGATCTGGTCGAGATCCCGCGCTGGCGCCACGGGTTGCTGAACATCGACCACCCGCTGCTCGCCCAGGGCATCAGCGTGCTCGACACGCCGGGGCTCAACGCGCTCGGCGCCGAGCCCGAGCTGACGCTGTCGCTGATCCCCTCCGCCGCCGCGGTGGTGTTCCTGCTCGCAGCGGATGCCGGAGTCACGCGCAGCGACCTGCAACTGTGGACCGATCACATCGGCGCCGCCGGACGCGAGCGCAGCTTTGTCGTGCTCAACAAGATCGACATGCTGTGGGATCCGCTGCGCAGCGCCGCCGAGGTGCAGCAGCAGATCCGCAGCCAGTGCGAATCGGCGGCGCGGGTGCTGCAGGTCGCGCCGTCGCGCGTGTTCGCGCTCAGCGCCCACAAGGGGCTGCTGGCGCGGGTGCACGGCGACGACACCATGCTGCAGCGCTCCGGCCTGCCGCAACTCGAGGCGGCGCTCGGCGCCTGCGCCGACGCGGAGCGCCGCGAGTGGCTGGACGGCAGCTGGCGCGCCACGCTGCTCGACACGCGCCAGCGCCTGGAGCGCGATATCGATGCGCGCGTGCGCCAGGCCGACGAGCAGCGCATGGAACTGGAAGCGCTGCGCGGCAAGAGCAAGCAGGCGGTGGCCGCGCTGCTGCAGCGGGCGAACGCCGAGCGCATCGAATTCGACGCCGCGCTCGGGCTCGTCCAGGCCGTACAGGCGATCAACACGCGCCACATGGCGCAGCTGGACGAAGCGCTCGATGCCGGCCCCGCGTTGCAGCGCCTGGAGAACCTGCGACGGCAGATCCGCTCCACCCTGCTCAAGACCGGCCTGCACCCGGCCCTGGCGCAGGCTTGCGACGAACTCGGCTCGAGCATGCAGCGCGCCGAGGCGCTGCTCGAGGAAAACCAGTCGATGCTTGCGGGCGCCTGCGTGCGCCTGAACCAGGAGTTCGCGTTCTCGATCCCGCTGCCCAAGGCCCTGCGGCTCGACGGCGCGCGCCTGGATCTCGACGCCATGCGTGCGGACTACCTCCGGTTCGCCGGCGCAGTGCAGTGGCTGCGGCTGCAAAACGCCAGCTACGCCGACCGCGTGCTGCTGTCGGCGCAGGCGCGGCTGCGCGCCATCCAGGAGCGCGCCGTGGCGGATGCCCAGCACTGGAATCGCGCGGCCATGGCCAGTCTGCAGGCACAGGCGCGCGAGCGCCGGCGCTCGGTGCGTCGACGTCTGTCCAACCTGCACCAGGTGGCGCAGGCGGATGGCGAACTGACGCAGCGCATCGAACAACTGCGCGGGCGCGGTGAGCAACTGCGCGAACTGCGCCAGCAGTTGCGCAACCGCTTCGAACTCGCGCTGCCCGAGGATCGCTCGGTACCGGCCGCGGCATGATCGAGCCGGCGGACGCCCGCGTGGCGCGCGGGCCCGGCATCGACCCCGCGAGCTTCGCGCCGCGCCTGGTCGCGTGGCAGCGCGAGCACGGGCGCCACGACCTGCCGTGGCAGCGCAGCCGCGACCCCTATCGCGTCTGGGTCTCGGAGATCATGCTCCAGCAGACTCGCGTCGACACCGTGCTGCGCTACTACGACGCGTTCCTGCAGCGCTTTCCCGATGTGCGTGCGCTGGCGCAGGCTACGCTGGACGATGTGCTGGCGCAATGGAGCGGCCTCGGCTACTACCGCCGCGCGCGCCATCTGCATGCCTGTGCGCGACAGGTCTGCGAACGCCACGGCGGCCGCTTTCCGCGGCGGCGCGAGCAACTCGAACAGCTGGCGGGCATCGGGCGCTCGACGGCAGCCGCGATCGCCGCATTCTGCTTCGCGCAGCGCGAGGCGATTCTCGACGCCAACGTGCAGCGCGTGCTGGGGCGCGCCTTCGGGCTGCCCGGGACGCGTGATGCCGGCTCGCTGCGCGCGATGTGGCAGCTCGCCGAATCCCTGCTGCCGGCGTCGGAGCAGATGGCCGGCTACACGCAGGGACTGATGGACCTGGGCGCCACCGTGTGCAGGGCCGCCACGCCCGATTGCCCCGCCTGCCCCTTCGCGGTCGACTGCCCGCGCACGGCGCAGGAGGCGCGGCACGACGCGCAGGCACGGCAGCCCGGCACGCCACGAGCCGCCAGGCGCACACGCGAATGGGTGCTGCTGTGGGCCTGCAGCGCCGACGCCCAGGCACCCCGCGTCTGGTTGCAGCGCCGCGATGCGCACGGCATCTGGCCCGGGCTGTGGTGCCTGCCCGGCCACGACGATGCCGCGCAGGCGCTGGCCCAGGCGGCGGAACTGGGCGAGGTGCTGGAGCAGCGCGCGCTGCCGCCCGTGCGCCACCTGCTCACCCACATGGATCTGCTGCTGCACCCGCTGCGCGTCGTGGTGCGCGCGGCTTGCCGCGCCGGCGACGGCGACGCGCAGGGCGCATGGTTCGCGCCCGACGAGGCCTTGCGCCTCGGCCTGCCGGCGCCGGTGCGCCGCCTGCTGCAGGTTTGAGAATCGAAGGATTTCGCCTCAGGCCGTGGCGTGCGAACCACCCACGGCATCGAGTTCACGGTGGCGCACCAGCACGCTGTAGCTGCGCATGAAATGCCGCCCGAGTTGCTCGGCCAGAAAGACGGAACGGTGCTGTCCCCCGGTGCAACCGATCGCCACGACCACATAGCTGCGCTGATCCTCGGCCATCATCGGCAGCCAGGTCTCGAGAAAGCCCTCGATGTGCGCGAGCATGCGCATGGCGTCCGGCTGCGCGCGCAGGAACTCGGCCACCGCGGCGTCGCGCCCGGTGAGCGCGCGCAGTTGCGGCTCGTAGTGCGGGTTGGGAAGCATGCGCACGTCAAACACGAAATCCGCATCCAGCGCCACGCCGTGCTTGAAGGCGAAGGACTCGAACAGCAGCGTGACGCGGGAGGCCTCCAGCTGCACCGCCTGTCGCACCCAGGCGCGCAACTGGGCCGGACGCAGGCCGCTGGTGTCGATGTGCAGGCCCAGGCCGGCCACCGGCGCGAGCAGCTCGCGCTCGAGTTCGATGGCCTCGATCAGCGCGGGCGCCGAAGCCGGCGCCGGCTGCCCCGGGATGCCGCGCGCCTGCTCCCCGCGACGCGCCGTCAGCGGGTGCGCACGCCGGGTTTCCGAAAAACGCTGGACCAGTGTTTCGCTGCGACAGTCGAGAAAAATGAAATGCAGATCGCATTGCGCGCGCAGGCGGCGCACCAGCTCGGGCAGCAACGACAGGCCCTCGGCGCCGCGCGCATCCATGGCGATGGCGAGCCGGCGGTAGCCGGCCTGCTGCGCCACCCCGAGCAAATCGTCGACGAGTTGCACCGGCAGGTTGTCGACACAGTAGTAGCCGGCGTCCTCGAGCGAGTTCAGCGCGATGGTCTTTCCCGAGCCGGACACGCCGGACAGCAGCACCACGCGCAGCGCGCGGGCATCGTGCGGCGTGGCGGGCGCCGCGGTGGACGATGGCAGATTCATGGAACGATCCTCCTTGCTACGCGCGACCGCCGACCCGCGGCTGCCGCCGCCCGCGGCGGCGCGGGCTTCGTGGTGCAGGTGGCGCAGGCATCGTGCAGGGGCGCTGCGTCTCAGCCGCTGCGCCGGGCGCGGCGCGGGCTGGCCGACGGGGCCGGCGCGGCGGCGCCGAGCATTTCCCGCGCATGCGCCAATGCCACCTCGGACGCCGCGTCGCCGCCGAGCATGCGCGCGATCTCGCGCACCCGGGCGGCGTCGTCCAGGCATGTCACGCGACTCAGCGTCTGCCCGTCGCGACTCGTCTTGTCGACCTGCAGGTGCTGCGAAGCCGCCGCGGCGACCTGCGCCAGGTGGGTCACGGCGAGCACCTGGCGGTCCGTGCCCAGCGCGCCGAGCAGCCGACCCACGGTGTGCGCCACGGCGCCGCCGATCCCGGCGTCCACTTCGTCGAACATCAGGGTTCCGACGGTCTGCTGGGCCGCGGTGGTGGCGGCCAGCGCCAGCGCGATGCGCGACAGCTCGCCGCCCGAGGCCACGCGACCGAGCGGGCGCAGCTCGGCGCCGGCATGCCCGGCCACCAGCAGCTCCACCGCCTCCGCGCCGGTGGCCTGGATGTGCGGCAGCGCGCGCAAGTCCACCGCGAAATCCCCGCCCTTCATGCCAAGTTCCTGCAGCAGCCCGCGCACGCCGGCGGCCAGACGCCGGGCCGCCTCTGCACGCCGCCGGCTCAGGCGCTGCGCCGCGTCGCGCAGCGCCGCCTGGGCGGCACGCTCGGCGGCGGCCAGGGCGTCGAGGTCGGCCCCCTGCTGCAATTGCTGCAGACGCGCGCGCGCGTCCTGCCAGTGCGCGGGCAGCGCATCGGGCGCGATGCGGTGGCGTCGCGCCTGCGCCATCCAGGCCGACAGCCGGGCGTCGACCTCGGCCAGGCGCTGCGGATCGACATCGGCCTGGCGCAGGCGCGCGGCGACTTCGTGGCCGAGTTCGGCGCCGAGGGTACGCAACTGGTCGAGCTGTTCGACCAGCGGCTGCAGCGCCGCGTCGATGCCGGCCGCCGACTGCAGCACCTGCTGCGCCCGCGCCAGCATGCGCAGCGCGCCGGTTTCGTCGTCGTCCAGCCATGCCCCGGCCGCCTGCAACTGCTCGATCAGCTCGGCGGCGTGCGCCAGGCGGCGGTGCTCGGCGTTCAGCGGCTCCCACTCGTCGTCGCGCGGCGCCAGGCGATCGAGTTCGGCGAGTTCGATCTCCAGTGCTTCCCGCTCGCGCTGCAACTGGCCGGCGTCGTCGCGCGCCGCGCGCAGGCGCGCGTCGGCGTCGCGCCAGGCACGCCAGGCCTGCGCGCAGGCCTGGCGCTCGGCCCCCGCGCCGGCGTAGGCATCGAGCAGTTCGGCCGCGGCATCGCTGCGCGCCAGGCTCTGCCAGGCGTGCTGGCCGTGAATGTCGACCAGCAGGCTGCCCGCCTGACGAAGTTGCGCCAGTGTCGCCGGACTGCCGTTGAGAAACCCGCGCGAGCGTCCCTGGGCGTCGATGACGCGGCGCAGCAGCACGCTGTCGCCGGGGTCGAAACCCTGGCCGTCGAGCCACTCCAAGAGTTCCGGCGGGGTGTCGAATTCGGCGGAGATCTCGGCGCGCGACGCGCCGGCGAGCAGCACCGAAGCGTCGCCGCGCTCGCCCAGCGCCAGCTTGAGCGCGTCGATCAGGATGGACTTGCCGGCGCCGGTCTCGCCGGTGAGCGCGGTGAAGCCGGGGCCGAACTCGAGTTCGAGTTCGTCCACCAGCACGAATTCGCGAATATGCAAGCGGCGCAGCATGCCTGGAACCCCGTGACCCGTCGCGGGCCGTCAGTCCTCGACCCCGAGGATCTCGTGCCAGTGAAGCTTCTTGCGCAGGGTCGAGAAATAGCTCCAGCCGGGCGGATGCAGGAACAGCGCGCGGTACGGAGCGATGCTCAGGTGGATGTGGTCCCCGCCCAGCAGGTCGGCGAAATGCTGCATGTCGAAATTCACGCCGACATCGCTGCGCGACGCCACCTCGATGTCGATGCGCACCTGCTCGGGCAGCACGATCGGGCGATTCGACAGGGTGTGCGCGGCGATCGGCACCAGCACCAGACCGGGCAGGCTGGGATGCAGGATGGGGCCGCCGGCCGACATCGCATAGGCCGTGGAGCCGGTCGGGGTGGCCACGATCAGGCCGTCGGCGCGTTGCGCGTACATGGCGCGGCCGTCGACCTCCACGCGCAACTCCACCAGGCCGGTGGCGCCGCTGCGATTGACGACCACGTCGTTGATGGCGATACCCGAGTAGATCGGCGTGCCGTCGCGCAGCACCTGGCCGGCGAGCACCGCCCGCTGCTCGCGCTCGAAATGGCCCCTGAGCATGGCGCCGAGGGCCTCGCGCCACTCGCTCTCGGCGATGTCGGTGATGAACCCGAGGCGCCCGGAGTTGATGCCCATCAGCGGCACGCCCCAGGGAGCGAGTTCGCGCGCCGCGCCGAGCATGGTGCCGTCGCCGCCGACCACGATGCCCACCCATTCGCTGGTCGCCGCCGCGCCGATCTGCTGCAGGCTGGCGCTGGGGTAGCCCGGCAACTCGCATTGCAGCGCCGTGTGCTGCTCGATCACCGGCTCCACGCCGCACGCGGCGAGCCAGGCGGCGATTTCGCCCAGGGTGCGCGTGACTCCGGCTGCCTGGTGCTTGCCGATCAGAACCGCGTGCTGAAAGACTGGTGTGGACATGGGCGAGGTGCGGTAGAACACGCGCCGAAGGACGCGATTGCCGCGCACGCGAACAGTTGGCGGGCAGGCCTGCCCGGCATTACAGCACAGGCGCGCGCAAGCGGCGCCCGGAGGTGGCGCCCGGAGGCGGCGCCAGGAATCCCCCCGGCAGGCGCGCGACCGGATTTCGCCCAAGCCGGCTCGGAGGATTTTAAAATCGCGACATGGACGATCGAGCCCGCGTGCTGCTCAAGACCCTGATCGAGCGATACATCGCCGACGGCCAGCCCGTCGGCTCGCGCACCCTTTCGCGCGCCTCGGGCCTGGAACTGTCGGCGGCGACCATCCGCAACGTGATGGCCGATCTGGAGGATCTGGGGCTGATCGCCAGCCCGCACACGTCGGCCGGGCGCATTCCCACGGCGCGCGGCTACCGCCTGTTCGTCGACACCATGCTCACCGCGCGCCACGCCGACGGCAGCGCGGAACTCGAGCAGCGCTTTCGCTCCGAGCTGTCGGCGATGGAGCCGCAAAAGGTCATCGTCAACGCCGCGCGGCTGCTGTCCAACCTGTCGCATTTCGTCGGCGTGGTGATGAGCCCGCGCCGCGATGCGGCGTTCCGCCACATCGAGTTCCTGCGCCTGTCGGAGCAGCGCATCCTGGTGATCCTGGTCGACGCCAGCGGGGACGTGCAGAACCGCATCATCGTCTCCACCCACCCTTACACGCAGAGCCAGCTCACCGAAGCTGCGAACTACCTGAACGCGCATTGCAGCGGCCTGAGTTTCGAGCAGATGGCCGCGCAGTTGCGCGGAGAAGTCGAGAACCTTCGCGGCGAGATCGTCGCACTGATGCAGGCCGCGGTCAGCGCCGCCAGCGAGGCGGCGGCCGAGCAGAGCGAACAGCTGGTGATCTCGGGCCAGCAGCAACTGCTGAAAATCGACGACCTGTCCAGCGACCTGGCCAGCCTGCGGCGCCTGTTCGACCTGTTCGAGCAGAAGTCGCTGCTGCTGCGCCTGCTGGAGAGTTCGGATCGCTCGGAGGGAGTGCGCATCTACATCGGCGGCGAGAGCGAGGTCGTGCCGTTCGAGGAACTGTCGGTGATCACCGCGCCCTACGAGGTCGACGGACGGGTGGTGGGCACGCTCGGCGTGATCGGCCCCACGCGCATGCCCTACGAGCGCATGATCCGCATCGTCGACATCACCGCCAAGCTGGTCGGCAACACGCTGAGCCAGCGCTGAGCACCGACGCCGCGAGGGTTCGACGCGGCAACCCGGGCCGCGCCGGGGCGGCGCCGCAGTCGCATTCGTGCTCGCGCAGGCGCCCGCCGGCCGCCAGGACCAGTTCCCGCCCGGACCGGGCGTCCGCGGTCGGCGGCCACGGGCATACGCGCCAGCGCCCCATCAGCCAGGCGCCGGTGGGCTGGCGCGGCCAGCCGGCGGCATCGAAGCCGGCGCCGCGGGCGAGTGCGCCGGAGGCGTCGATGCGCACCCCGGCAAGCGCCGCCTGCGCCAGCGCTGGGGCGGATGCCAGGCAGGCCGCGTCGCCGCGCGCCACCCAGCCCTGCTCCCAGCGCGCGGCGTGCTGGCAATGCTGCCCGTCGGCGCTCGGACACAGCCGCACCCCGCACCCATGCTGCAGTGCGTGCAGGCGCGCCGACCGCAATGCGTCATGCAGCGACGCAGCCGCCGCACGCACGCGCTGCGCCCGCAACGCGGCCTGCCAGGACGGCATCGCCAGCGCAAGGCACAACGCCGTCAGCGCAAGCGCAACCAGGCATTCGATCAGCGTGACTCCCGGCGCCCGGCGTTGCATGCCGGCATTGTGGGGGGATCGCCCGACTGGCGCGCCGCTCGCGTCGAAGACCCCGTACTGCCCCGTACACTACGAAGCTTCGCGCGTGACCCGCACGGGCATGCGGGCCCTTAGCTCAATGGTCAGAGCAGCGGACTCATAATCCGTTGGTTGCCGGTTCGAGCCCGGCAGGGCCCACCAGCATGCTCGCGGCTCGGATGATGCAGTCCGTCAGGCTGCCCACCACGATCCGATCTGGCCGCCTCGGGTGGCGGCGCCAGGCGCTCAGGCCGCCCTTCGCAGGGGCTTGATGTTCGGAAGCCGCACCTTGCTGGCTTGCCACAGGTCGTACTGAGCCTGCATGTTCACCCACATGTCGGGCGAGGTTCCCAGCCAGACGGCAAGCCGCCGCGCCATCACGGCGGATATGCCGGCTTGCCCGTTCAGCACCTTGGACAAGGTCACGCGCGCCACGTGCAACTCTTGCGCTGCCTGCGTCACGGTCATGCCCTCGGGCAGCCATTCGCGCAGAACCTCGCCCGGGTGCGCTGGGTCGTGCATGCTCATCTTCTTCCCCTAGTGGTAGTCCTGGTAGTCGACAAGTTCGGCGCCTGCGCCATCGAAGCGGAACGTCAAGCGCCAGTTGCCGTTCACCCACACCGACCAATGCCCGGCCAACCGCCCGGACAGCGGGTGCGGACGCCACGCCGGCGCGCCCATGTCCTGCGCGCTCCTGGCAGCATCCAGGGCGGTCAGCAGCAGCCGCAATCTGGGCGCATGATGCGGCTGGATGCCGGCTTTGCTACCCGTGCAGTAGAAGGCCTCCAGACCCGCATGACGGAACGACCGGATCATGAGCCGATTGTAACGCGTCGCGTATCAGATATCAGCTGTGCGGACTCGGCGTGACCACTCGGATTGACCCGAGCCTAGGAGCCTGGGCGGCAGAGGGCGAGCCTGCTGCAATTCGCCAGGGGCGGTCCATTCCGGCGCCGATTCGTCGCCCATAGTGGCCACTATGGGCTCCTCACTGCCCCCGAACTGTCCTCGCCCCTGACGAATTTCGCGACGGCTCCCTCTGCCGCCCAGGCTCCTAGCGCGACGAATACGACAGACTCCAACGGACCGCAGCGGGCGAAGGCGAGCCTGAGTTCCCGGGAAATCCTGCCTGAATTCCGCTCATGATCCGTTGATTGCCGGTTCCAGCCCGGCAGGGCCCACCAGGATCCGGCGCCCGCCGGGCGGCGCCGGGCGGCGCCGGGCGCTCCGCGGACATGCTGTCCGGGTGGTCCGCGAAACGTCGGGCAGGCGACGGGCAGGCGGGCAGCCACAGGCAGCGAGGATGCGCTGCCGCGCCAAGGCGACGAGTGTCGACGCGCGTCGACGCGCGCCGGGAAACCGGCGCAGCCGGAGGCCAACGATCGGAACGCGCCGCTCGTGCGCACCCGCCGATTGACAAGATGCCGGATCTTCGCCGACATTGCGGGTGAGGCCGCGAGCCCGAGCTCGCGACGCACGCCATGCCCCTGCGACGATTGACCCTGGCTCAGCATGCGCCTGTCGCGCGATTCGGAATCGGAACCCTGATCTTTCTCGGGGCGCTGGCGCTTCGCGTCGCCGTATTGCCCATCGATGGGCACGCCGGATTCATCACCTTCTATCCGGCACTCGTGCTGGTGCTGTACCTGTGCGGAACCGGGCCCGGCCTGTGGGTGCTGCTGCTCAGTGCCGCCACGGCTTACTGCATGTTCTACCCGCCGTACGACTCCTGGAGACCGAGCTTCACCTCCGGCGTGAGCGTGCTGTCGTACGTGCTGTGCTCGCTGGTCATCACGCTGGTCATGCGCACCCTGCAGAACACCAACCGCCGGCTGCGCGACGCGGTCTGGCGCACCGAACTCGCGGAAGCCCGGCTCAAGGGCATCATCAGCGAGCAGACCGACGTGCTGCTGCGCTTCGATCCCGGCGGCGCCGTGACCTTCGCCAACGAAGTCGCGACGCGCATCCTCGGGGCCCGCGTGGAGTCGGGGCCATCCAGCCGATGGAAGGGCGCGGTGCATGCCGAGGACCTGCCGCAGGTACTGCGCGAGGTCAGCGCGCTCGGCAACGACCAGCCCCAGGTGCGCTTCGATTGCCGGCTGATCGACACCCAGGGTCGGGTGCACTGGTTCGATTTCATCGACCAGGCGCTGTTCGACAGCGACGGGCGACTGCTCGAGATCCAGAGCATGGGCCGCGACATTTCGCAGCGCAAGCAGCTCGAGCAGCAGCTGCGACAGGCCGAGTCCGAACTGCGCGACCTGTACGACAACGCCCCCTGCGGCTACTACTCCCTCGCTCCGGACGGAACCTTCCTGCGCGTGAACCGTCGCACCGAGGAGATGCTGGGCCTGCCTGGCGCCGAGCTGGTGGGGCGGCGCAGCATGGCGGATTTCGCCCCGGCGCGCGACCGCGAGACCTTCGAGGAGCACCTGCGCCGGGTGCGCGAAGGCGACGACCTGGTGCGCTACGAGATGCAAATCCGCGATGCACGCGGCGAGCCGCGCCAGCTGTCCATCCTGGCCGTCGCGCTGCGCGACGACGGCGGGCGCTTCGTGCGCACGCGCTCCGTGATGCTCGACGTCACCGAACTTCACCACGCACGCAAGGCGCTCGAGCAGCTGGTGCGCGAACAGCAGGCCATGCTCGACAACGACGTGGTCGGTATCGTGAAACTGCGCGAGCGCCACGCGACATGGGTCAACCGCGCCTTCGAGCGCATGTTCGGCTACGCCCCCGGAGAAATGCTCGGGCTGCCGGCGCGCGTGCTCTACCCGGACGACGAATCCCACGCCGCGCTGGGACGTGAAGCCTACGCACAGCTGGCCGAGCACGGTCGCTACCGCACTACGCGGCGGCTGGTGAAAAAGAACGGCGAGCCGATCTGGGTCGACATGAACGGGGCCACGCTGTCCGAACAAGGCGATTCGCTGTGGCTGATGCTCGACATCACCGCGCTGAAGAGCAGCGAGCAGCGCATGACCTCGCTGGCCTACCACGACGCCCTGACGGGCCTGCCCAACCGAGCGCTGCTGCTGCAGTTCCTCGAGCGCGAGCTGGCCACGCGGGAACGCCTGGACGGCGCTCTGGCGATCTGCTTCGTCGATCTCGACGGCTTCAAGCCGGTGAACGACGCCCACGGCCACGAGGCCGGCGACACCGTGCTGCGCGTGGTCGCCGAACGCCTGCTCGAGAGCGTGCGCGGCAACGACATCGTGGCGCGCCTCGGCGGCGACGAGTTCATCGTCGCGCTCACCCATCTGGCGGACAGCGAGCTGGCGCGGCATACGCTGCGCCGCCTGCTCGAGCGACTGCGGCTGCCGATCCGCCTGCCGGGCGACGCCATGGTCCGGGTCTCGGCCAGCATCGGCGTTGCGCTGTGCCCGCGCGACGGACGAGACGCCTTCGAACTCCTGCGGCGCGCCGATCAGGCCATGTACCGCGCCAAGGCCGCGGGGCGCGACCAGGTGCGCTTCCACGACGAAGGCATCGCACGCTGAGCGACCTGCTGCACGGGCCGCCGGCGCGGCGTCAGGACTGCCCGATCAGCTGGCGCAGGTCATGCGCGATCGCCTCCGTACGGGTCAGGTCCGAGCCGATCAGCGTGCCCTTGCCATGCTTGTCGAACACGTAGATCGCCGCGCTGTGGTTGACCACGTAGTTGCCATAGCGATCCTTCTCGCCGTAGCTGAAGGCCACGTGGTACCTCTTGGTGGCCGCGATCACGTCGGACATGCTGCCGCGCAGACCCACCGCCTGCGGGCTGAACGCCTTCGTGTAGGCCTTCAGGATGGGCAGGGTGTCACGCGCCGGATCGACGGAGATGAACAGGATGCGCACGTCCCCGGCGAGCGGGCCGAGATCGGCTACCGCGCTGGCCAGGTGGGACATGGTCAACGGACACACGTCGGGGCAGTGCGTGTAGCCGAAGTACGCCACCACCACCTTGCCGCGGAAGTCGCTCGCATGCACCGGCTTGCCGGTATCGGCCGAGACCATGCCGAACAGATCCAGATTGGCGAGCACGTCGCTGACATTGCTCATGTCCCAGTGCAGGGCCTTGCGCCCGCACGCGCCGACGGACAACGACAGCAACAGGCCGAGCGCAACGGCCGCGAGGGTTCGCCGGAGGCCGGCGGGGCTACGCAAACTGGACATGATCGGAAATCCTTCGGTTACGGTACTGCGTGCAAGGCGGTCGTGCGCGCAAGGCTCATCGGGCAGGCGCCGCAGCCGCCTCAGCGGGCCGCGATCAGGCGAAGACCGAGCGCCACGAACACGCCCCCGGCGATGCGGTCGAGCCACAGCGCGAGGCGTGCATCGCGCCTGAGGCGCGCGCCGATGCTGCCGGAGAACGCCCCGATGAGCGCGAACAGCACAGCCGCCTGCAGCGTGAACACGGCCCCGAGCACGGCCATCTGCAACGCCACATGGCCACGCGAGGCATCGACGAACTGCGGCAGGAACGACAGGAAGAACAACACCACCTTCGGGTTCACGGCGTTGGCCAGCACGCCGCGCACGAACAGCCGGGACAGCGCCTCGTTGCCGGCCGGCGCGGCCAGGCGCATGTGCAGCGCGCCCCGGCTGTGCAGCGCGCGCCAGCCCAGCCACAGCAGGTACAGGCCGCCGCACACGCGCAACAGCCCGAAGGCCCACGGCGTCGCGGCGATCAGCGCGCTGACCCCGAGCACGGCCAGGGTCGTGTGGCTCAGGCAACCGCTGGCGCAGCCCAGGCCGAAGGCCATGCCCTGGCGCGGCCCGCGCGATGCGCCCATGCTCAGCACCATCAGGTTGTCCGGGCCGGGCGCCACGGTGATGAGCAGCGCCGCCAGCAGGAAGCCCAGGAATTGCGCGGAGGTCGGCATGGCGCGATGGTACCGGTGTCACGCCGCCCGCTGCCGGGCGCCCTGCACCCACAGCCGGCCGGGTCGCAAATCCTCGCGCCGACAAGGGCGCCGAGCCCACGCGAGAATGACCGCCAAGCGGCATGGTGCCGGACAAGGAGCTTGCGATGAAACCGATTCGCGGGGCACTGCGCATCGCCTCGATCTGCGCGCTCGCGCCCTGGGCACTGTGCCACGGGCCGGCCCTTGCGCTGGCCGACATGTACACCTGCGGCAGCTTCAACCACCCATGGCCGGTCCAGGTGTTCTACATGCAATTCATCAACGACAGCCAGACCCCGTTGACCGTCGACTTCAACGACGCTTTCCAGTGCCGCTGGGATCCCCAGGACATGGCCGGGGGCAAGTACGTGCTGCCACCGGGCTCGCGTTCGGGCTGGTTCCGCAGCGTGTCCTACGACGGTTTCAGCTACCAGAGCATGAAGCTCTACACCCGCCAAGCACAGGACGACGATACCCGGCTGATCATCGGCCGCAACCGGTTCACCGGCATCTCGCTGTGCACCGCGGCCAACGATCGCACCGAGCTGGGCACGTCCTTCGGCATGGACTACGACGTGACCGAGCTCGAAACGCCGGGGCATGGCTCGTGCATCGTCAATCCGGTGCAGGTGGATGGCCAGGGGCGCAACTTCGCGCGCAGCATGTCTGCGGCCTACAGCACCCCGGGGGATCGCCCGCTGTATGTGTCGATCCGCTATCAGCGCATCCGCGACGACCACCCGCCCTACGCGGTGTACCACGAGGAACACTGGGTCCCCGACCAGCCTTTCGCGGGCAACGGGCAGTTGTGGTCCTACCCGGCGGGCTGGTGAGCCGCACCGCGCCTGCGCAGGCGCGCTCGCGTTGCAACGCTACGCCGGCACCGCGGCGAGATGCCGAGCGACGTGCTCGGCCGACGCCGGCTTGCCGAACCAGTAGCCCTGCGCGAAGTCGCAACCCATCTCGGAGGTGATCCAGGCCTCGGCGGGGCTCTCGACCCCCTCCGCCACCACCTGCATGGACAGGTCGTGCGCAAGCCTGATCACCGAATCCGCGATGGTGCGGTGACGGCTGCTGTCGGGCAGGCGGCGTGTCAGCGAGCGGTCGAGCTTGAGGCAATCCGCCGGGATCTGGGCCAGCAGCGCCAGGTTGGCATAGCCGGTGCCGAAATCGTCGAGGGCGAAGCGAAAGCCGGCGCGTCCGAGTTCGGCCACATGCTGCAGCATCAATTCCGGCTGCTGGCTCATCACATGCTCGGTGATCTCCAGGGTCAGCGCGTCGGGAGGCAGCCCGATCTGCTCCAGGTAGCTCTGCCACAACCGGGTCACCGGGCGCGACGCCAGTTGCAGCGCCGACACGTTGACGGCCACCCGCACCGCTTGCCCGCACTCGGCGCGCAGGCGCCTGCAGGCGTCGGCGGCGCCGCGGAACACCCAGTCGCCGATGTCCAGGATCATGCCGTTGCGCTCGGCCAGCGGGATGAACCGGTCGGGCGCTACCGCTCCGAACACCGGATGATCCCAGCGCAGCAAGGCTTCGAAGGCCGGCGCCACGGCCGCGCGCATGCCGCGGATCGGCTGGTACACGAGGCGGAACTGGGAGCGCGCCAGGGCGCAGCCCAGTTCCTGTTCCAGATCCCGCGGCTGCGGCGCCTGCGCCAGCGCGGGCGCGCTGCGCGCGCGAACCACGCCGATGGCGCAGTCCGCGGCGCGCCGGCCCGGATGGCGAGGGCGCCGCACGCGGTGCATCAATGATCGCCTTGCGACATCGATTGCTGGCCGTCGGAGGAGTTGCGGCTGGACTCCGACAGTTGCGACAGCACGCGGCCCTGCAGGCTGAGGATCGCGCTGCCCGCGGTGCCCGAGCCCGAGCCCGTGGTCGACAGCACCACCGAGCGGCTGCCCAGCACGTAGTAGGCGTTGCCGGTGATCGCCGCCGCTGGGTTGGTGGACGGCGTGAGGGTCACGTTGTCGGCCTCCATCACGTACGGCGCGGCGGTCGGCATGGACGCTTCGTTCCAGACCACGCCGTTGGCGCTTCCCGCCTGCGTCAGGGTCGCGCCGGACATCGCGTAGATCCAGCCGTTGTGATCCTCGCCGAAGGAGTTCGACATCGACGGCTGCCACATGGTCCACGAGGTCTGGCTGCCGGCGGTCGGCGCCACGCAGGCTCCCAGCGCGTCGAAGGCGTCGTCGGACATCGAAGGGCCATGCAGCACCGCGCTGAGGTCGAAACGCAGCGACAACGGCGTGACCGGCTGGATCGCGAGACCCGCGGGCACCGTGGAGCAGCCCTGCACGCCGCTGTCTTCGCTGCCCATCATGCCGGGATAGCTGGCGCTGTTCCAGAAGGCATCCCATTGCGGGGCGGCGGCGGTGCTGCCGCCGGTCGGCACCAGGTCGGCCGAGAACATGGTCAGCGCCTCGCTGCCCATGTTCACGCCGCCACCCTGCACGTTGTAGGCCTGGCCGCCGGCGCTGAGGGCGGTGGGCAGCGAGGCCACCTTGGTGCGCAGGCTGTAGGTGTTGCCGTTCGGGTCGTTGATGACCAGGCTCAGCAGGTTGCCCATCAGCGTGCCGCTGACCACCGGCTTGCCGTTGCTCGCGTTGTCGCTCGACGTCACGTTGCCGCTGGCGTCGATGGTCACGCTGGGATCGACCAGCACCTCGGCCGGGTTGGGCGGGGCCACGGTCGTGCCCGAGGTGCTGGTGCTCGCCGACGTGACGACAGCCTGCGGCACCGGGGTTTCGGCGATCACCGACTGCAGCTCGTAGGTGCCCGGCATCACGGCCTGCACGTTGGCTTCGATCAGGTCGCCGAGATCGAGCTCGGGGGCGAAACGCGAGTCGGCGAGGATCGCCTCCTGCAGGGTCGGCAACGCCGAGCAGCTGCCGCCGAGGAATGCCGCCGCGGTGGCCAGCGTGGTCGACGGCTGGTTGGTGCCACTGAGCGTGGCGTTCTGCGCGATCTGCAACGCCAGGTCGGTGGTGGACGTCACCGTGGTGGCGGGCGAACACAGGTTGTCGCCCACAGCCTTCACGGCGGCGGCGATGGCCAGGATGTCGTTGCGCTCGGTGGCCAGCGTCGACGCATACAGCGCCGGGGTCAGCGACGCGTAGCTGCCGCCGTTCTGCGCCGCGTACACCGCCAGCGCCGCGGTCGTCACCGGGCTGATGTCGAGATCCGGGAGATTCGAGGTGGTCAACGCCCCGGCGGCGCTGAGCGCGTCGGACTGGCCGAGATAGCTGGTGAGTTCGAGGCTGGCGCCCGAGGTCGTCGGGTTCGGCGCGGCGGCGTTGGCGAAAATCGGCACCGAGCCGCTGGGCAGCGTGACGCTGATGCTGTAGCCGCCCTGCCCGTTCGCGGTGACCGTGCCGATGACGGTGCCGTTGTCCACCAGCGGCGCGCCCGCGGTGATGGTGATGGTGGCGCCGGCCACCGGGGCGTCGATGGCGGTGCCGGCGAAGGAGGCGGTCGAGGTGCCGACGGGCCCGCCGCCGCCGCCGCCGCCGCCGCCGCCGCAGCCGGCAAGCGCGAGGGCGACCGCCGCAGCCGCCGGCAGCATGGCGAAACGCACGAGACCGTGCCTGGAGGAATGTCGCATCGTGAACTCCCTGGTTCGGTGAAGGTGGCGGAGGCGCCACGAAACGGCGCGGAACGCCGGGTGTTGCATGGCGGCCATGATAAATGGGAAATCTTCCCAGTCAACATCTTTGCTGCTAGAGTTGTGTCAACGTTGCACACCGAGCTTCAGCACACACCATCATGGGGCGCCCCACCACGCCGTTGTCCGCCAACCCGGTCCCGAGCATGTCGCCGGGATCGGCGCAGCAGGTGCTCGACGCCTGGGCACGCGTGCAGGCGCCGCTGTGCCGCCTGCTGCTGCGCGCCGGGCTCGACTATCCGCGCGCCGCGGCCGAGCTGAAGCAGGTGTTCCTGGAGCAGGCGCATGCCCAGTTGCAGGACAGCAACGCCGCCGACACCGACTCGGCGCTGAGCCTGCTGTCCGGCGTGCACCGCAAGGACATCCGGCAGTGGCGCGGCGGCGCGCAGCAACAGCCGAGTCATCCCGCTATCGGGCCCGGCGCGCAGTTGCTCGCGCGCTGGGCCGCGTTGCCCGGCTATCGCGATCGCCAGCACCGGCCCAAGGCGATCCGGCGTGTCGGTCCGGCGCCGTCGTTCGAGCATCTGGCACGCCAGGTCACGCAGGACGTGCACGCTTTCACATTGCTGCAGGAACTCACGCGCATGGGCCTGGTGCGCACGGCGCTGCGCAGGGGCGTGGAGTACGTCGAGCCGCAACTCGACGCCTTCGTGCCGTCCGCCGACCTCGCCGGACTCCTCGAGCTGCTGGGCATGAACCTCGCCGACCACGCCGCGGCCGCGGTATGCAACGTGCATGGCGAGACCCCGCGCCTGGAACAAAGCGTGTTCGCCGACGGCCTCAGCGATGCGTCGATGCAGCGCCTGGCCGAGCTCGCGCGCGAGCTGTGGGCGCGCAGCCGCGAAGCCATGATCGCCGAGGCGCTACGCTGCGTCGAGGCCGACCGCGAAGCACGCGATGCGCGCGGCCGCATGCGCTTCGGTGCGTACTATTGGAATTCGGTCGCCGGCGCCGCAGCAGCGGCGCCCGCCACGCGGCAGCGTCGCGCCGCCACCCGACAAACTTCATCCTCCAAGGAACGCTCGTGAGGAACTCCCTGCTCGACCCGCTGCGCCGGGCCTTCTGCATCGCGGCCGCGGCAGGCTCGCTGCTCGGTCTTTGCTCCTGCGGCGGCGGCGCAGCCGTCGTGGCGCTGGTCGGCGGCGGCGTCGGCACCGGCGGCACCGGCATCGTGCTCGGCACCGTGGTCGGCCTGGGCAGCGTGGTCGTCGACGGCCAGAGCTTCAGCAGCGCCACTCCCACCTACTACAGTTCGTCGGGCGGCAGCAACGGCGAGACGGAGACGAACTCCCAGGCGGTGGAAGTCGGGGCGCGCGTCGCCCTGCAACTGCAGAAGTCCGGCAACGGCCTGCAACCCACGACCCTGCTGATCCAGCCCGACCTGGAGGGGCCGCCGGTCTACGACCCGAACACCGGAACCCTCAGCGTGGAGGGCGTGCGCGTGAGCGTCAACGCCGACCCGGCGCGCGGACCGGTGACCTTCTACTCCGGCCTCACCGGACTCGATTCCGGCAGTGCGCCGGCGGCGTCGGCAAGCCAGGTCGTGGTGCACGGCGCGTTCGGCCTGGATGCCTCCGGACAACCCTACATCCTGGCCTCGCTCATCGAGCAGGTGCCCGCCAGCAAGGTGCGCAGGCTCACCGGAGTGGTCAGTGCGCTGGGCACGCAGTCCGTCAGCGTGGCCGGCCAGACCATCCCGCTGGGCCCGCAGACCAGCGTGCTGGGCGGGCAGGGAGCGAGCCTCGGCGTCGGCGAACTGGTGCATGCCTGGACCGACGGCAGCAACTGGGTGCTCAGCGTGCGGGCTCTCGGATCGTTCCAGGGCAGCGTGCAGATGGGCGGCATCGCCTACGCCATCGGCGGCAGCGGGTTCACGCTGTCGGGCATCCCCGTCGACACCAGCGGTCTGAGCAGCGTGCCCGCGCTGCAAAGCGGCGACTACGTGGTGGTCAGCGGCCACGCCAACGGCCAGGGCACGCTGGTGGCGCAGTCCATCCAGGCCGCGCCGGCCACGCTCACCATCCGGGGCACCATCACCGGATACGTCAGCGCGTCCAGCTTCCAGGTACGCGGAGTGCCGATCGACGCCTCGCAGGCCGGTTTCCCCGCGGGCTCGAGCGCCGGCCAGCTCGGCAACGGTGCCTACGTGGTGATCCAGGGCGCGGTGTCGCCGGGCAACCCCAACGTGATCTCGGCCAGCCAGGTACAGGTGCTGTCGACGCTGCCGACCGGTGAGACCGTGGACCTGCAAGGCACGATCGGCGCGGTCAGCGACAGCAGCCACTTCACGCTGCAATGGCAGGCGGAGCAGGAAGGCAACCCGGTCAGCCAGAACACCACGGCGGTCAGCGTGGCCGCGAATTGCGCCTACATCTACGTCAACGGCACGCCGACTCCGCTGGCGGCGGGCATGGCGGTGGAGGTCGAGGGCACCTACCAGGACGGTGCGTTGAGCGCCTACACCATCAAAATTCTTCCGTCCGCCGGGTCCGGCGGCGGCGGCAGTGGCGGCGGCAGCGCCACGCAGGAGGTCTCGGGCCGTGTGTACGGCTGGAACAGCGCCACCTCGACCTTCACCCTCAACGGCATCTCGCTGACGATCCCGGCAGGGGTCTCGATCCCCTCGGGTTTCGACAACGGCGCGTCGGTCGAAGTGACCTTCACGCCCGCCGCCGCCGGCGGCAGCGGGACGGTCAAGGACCTTTCGATCGACAACTGACTGCATGCGATGATCCAGACCCTGTCGCCCCACGATGCGATGCTCGACGACCCCTGGGCCGACTGGCTGCTGGACGGCCGCAATGCCGGCGACCCGGTGTTCGAGCAGCGCATCCAGGCCCGCGTCGACGAGTACATCGACCACGCCCTGCAACCCCTCGAGCTGCAGCCTGGCGCGAGCCTGCTGGATTTCGGCTGCGGCGACGGCGCGCTCGGGCTGCGCGCGCTGCAGGCGCGCGACGACCTGCGCGTGGTGTTCGCCGACACGTCGGCGGAACTGCTGGATCGCGCCAACCGGCGCGCCGAGGCGGCCGGCGTCGATGCACGATGCCGTTTCGTGTGGTTGGCGGACGGCGATCTCGGCGTCATTCCGGCGGCCAGCCTGGACGCCGTGTGCACGCGCTCCGCGCTGGCGTACGTGCCGGACAAGCACCGCATGCTCACGCAATTCCACCGCGTGCTGCGCCCGGGAGGCATGCTGTCGCTGGCCGAACCCATTTTTCGCGACGACGCGCTGATGTGCTGCGCCGAGCGCGCGGTGCTGGACGGCCCGCAGGCGGCGGAACTGCCCCCGCTGCTGCGTCTGCTGCACGACTGGCGGGCGCGCCAGTTCCCGGACACCGCCGAGGCCGTCGCCGACTGCCCGCACTGCAATTTTTCCGAGCGTGACCTGTTCGCCTGGGTCATGCAGGCCGGCTTTGCACAGCCGCACCTGGAACTGCACATCGATGCGGGCCCGCCGCTGGCCCCCGACTGGGACAGCTTCACGCGCCACACCCCGCATCCGTTCGCGACCAGCCTGCGCGACGTGCTCGACTGGGAATGCGCACCGGAGCAGGGCGCCGCGCTGGAGGGCCTGTTGCGCGAGCAATGGGAGCAAGGCGCGATGAGCTCGGTGGATCGCATGGCCTACCTGCACGCGCGCCGACCGCAGGAGCCCGCGCCGCCTCCCGGCTAAGTCGAGGCTAAGTCCCTGGTCGTAGGCTTGGGGTCCGCCGTCCCGGATCCCGCCATGCCTTGCGCTCCAGACACTCCACGCGCCCGCCCCGCGCAACTCCCGCTTGCCCGCTTCGTGCTGCGCGCGCGCGCGCAGCAACGGCGGGTACGCCGTCTCGGGCGCAGCGCGACCCTGGCGGCACTGTTGCTGGCGCTCGGCGGCTGTGCCACCTACCGGCCGCAACCGCTGGCCGCGCGCCCCGCTACGGCGCCCACGCTGCACGACTTGCGGGTGCACGCGCGCGACATCCCGCTGCCGCGCCTGGCGGCGCAGCGCATCGACCTCGCGCAGCCGCTGCCGATGCCGGCGGTGGCGGCGCTGGCGGTGCTGAACAATCCGCAGCTGCGCGTGGCGCGCGACCGCCTCGGCATCGCGCGCGCTCAGGCCTTCGCCGCCGGCCTGCTGCCCGATCCGCGGTTCTCGATGTCGCGCGACTTCCCGCGTCACAGCGCCGGCGCCAGCAGCACGGCCTACAGCTACGGCCTGGGCTTCGACCTCGGCAGCCTGATCACGCGGCCGGCGGCGCGCGCCGCGGCGCACGCCCACGTGCGCAGCATCGACCTGCAGCTGCTGTGGCAGGAATGGCAGACCGCGGCGCAGGCGCAATTGCTGTACGTGCGCGTGGCCGGGCTGCGGCAGCGCCTGCAGCTGCTGCACGAGGAACTGCGCCTGCAGCAGCTGCGCCTGCGCCGCACGCGCGCGGCGGTGGCCGCGGGCGATCTGCCGCGCACCACGGCCGACGCCGAGTTCGCCGCCCTGCAGGCGCTGCAGCAGCGCATCGACAGCGCGCGGCGCGGCGGCGTGGCGCTGCAGGCGCAGCTGCACGCCCTGCTCGGCCTCGCCCCCGACGCGACGCTGCGCATCGCCGGCATGCCGCGCATTCGCGCGCAAGCCCCGCAGCAGGTGCGCGCGGCGCTGGCGCATATCGCACGCATCCGCCCCGACCTGCTCGCGCTGCGCGCCGGCTACGAAAGCCAGGAGCAAGCGCTGCGTGAAGCGGTGCTGGCGCAATTCCCGTCGATCAGCATCGGCTTCACCAGAGCCCGCGACACCAGCGATGTCAACACCGTCGGCTTCGGCCTCAGCCTGAGCCTGCCGCTGTTCAACGGCGCGCGCGGACGCGTGGCCGTGCAGCGCGCGACACGGCAGGAACTGCGCGATGCCTACCAGTTGCGCCTGGACCAGACGGCGTCCGACGTGGCGCGCAGCCTGCGCGAGCTGGCCGAGCTGGAACGCCAGCGCAGCCAGCTCGAAGCCGGCCTGCCCACGCTGCGCGCCGCGGCGCGCGCCGCGCAGGCCGCGCTGCGGCGCGGCGAGATCACCTTGCCGCAGGCGCAGGCGCAGCGCCAGGCCCTGCTCGAACAGCGCCTGGCGCTGCAGGGCGTGCGCCAGCTGCTGGCCGAACAGGCCGTCGGGCTCGACGCGCTGACCGGCGCGGGCCTGTACCGCGCGGCAGCGCCGCAACTTCCCCGGATCCCTCCACAAGCTCGACGCTCATGATGTTTCGTCCCGCATCCCCCTGCCCCGGCGCACGCACCGCATGCCCCCGGGTGCGCCGCCGGCACGCCGCTGCGCTGTTGCTGGCAGGTGCGCTCGGTCTTGCCGGTGCGCCGGGCGCGCGCGCCGCAACCACGGTGTCGGCGCAGGTGCGCACGGCCGCGCTGCAGCGCGGCGAACTCACCCGCACGGTGGACGCCGTCGGCAGCGTGCGCAGCGCCGCCGGACACACCCTGCTGATCAGCTTCGAGCGCCCGGTGCGCATCGAACAGGTGCTGGTCGAGGCGGGCCAGGCGGTGCGGCGCGGCCAGGCGCTGCTCGTGGTCGGCGGCACCGCGGCCGGACGCGCCACCGCCGCGCGACTGCGCACGGCACTGCGCAGCGCGCGGGCCGAACTGCGCCGGGTGCGCGACCTGACGCATCGACAACTGGCCACGCGGGCGCAACTCGACGCGGCGCGCAAGAACGTCGCCGACGCGCGCGCCGCGCTGGCCGCGGCACGCGTCCAGGGCCTGGGCCGGTCGTCCCAGCGGGTGCGCGCGGCCTTCGACGGCGTGGTCGAGCAGGTGGCGGTGGATCCGGGCACGCAGCTCGCCGCCGGATCCACCGCGCTGCGGCTGGCGCCGCGCAGCGACCTGCAGGCGGTGGTCGGGCTGGCCCCGGACGCCGCGCGGCGGCTGCGCCGCGGCATGAGCGCGCGCGTGCGCCCGGTGTTCGAGCCGCAGCTGCAGGCACGCGCCACGGTGCTGCAGGTGGCCGCGCGCGTCGATCCCGCCAGCGGGCGCGTCGACGTGTACCTTGCGCTGCCGGCATCGGCGACGTGGGCGCTGCCGGGGCTGGCGGTGCAGGCGCGCCTGCCGCTGCGATCCTGGCATGGCTGGGTGGTTCCACGCCAGGCGGTGCTGCGCGATGCCGCGGGCCGCGCCTATGTGTTCCAGGACGACCACGGGCGCGCGCGCCGCGTCGACGTGCGCGTGCGCGCCGACGCGGGCGAACGCAGCGTGGTCGCCGGGCCGCTGCAGGCCGCACAGCCGCTGGTCGTGGTCGGCAACTATGAATTGCGCGACGGCATGGCGCTGCGCAGCGCTGCGCCGGCCGCCGCGGCGCGCGCCCGATGAACGCGTCGCGCTGGCTGCAGCGGCATCGCCGCTCGGTGCTGTTCCTGCTCGGGCTGCTCGCCGTGGGCGGCATCCTGGCGGCGTTCAAGCTGCCCGTCGGGCTGTTCCCGGACGTCAGCTTCCCGCGCGTGGTCGTGTCGGTGGATGCCGGCGTGCGCCCGACGCGCCAGATGGTGCTGCAGGTGACGCAACCGCTGGAGCAGGCGATCCGGCGCGTTCCCGGGGTGGTCACGGTGCGCTCGAAGACCAGCCGCGGCTCGGCCGACATCTACGTCACGTTCCATTGGGGAAGCGACATGAGCCTGGCCGCGGTGCAGGTCAACGAGGCCGCGAAT
Organism: Pseudomonadota bacterium; assembly: GCA_021815805.1. Classification (GTDB taxonomy): domain Bacteria; phylum Pseudomonadota; class Gammaproteobacteria; order Burkholderiales; family Burkholderiaceae_C; genus Thiomonas_A. The sequence continues at coordinate 186,127 of JAKAZQ010000001.1, forward strand.
CAGGTGCTGCCGATGCTGCCGCCCGGCACCACGCTGCGCAGCAAGCGCATGGATCCGACGGTGGATCCGATCATCGCCTACAGCCTGACCTCCTCGCGGCTCGGGCCGGTGCGCCTGCGCGACCTCGCCGAACTCGAATTGCGTCCGCTGCTGTCCGGCATCGACGGCGTCGGGCGCGTGCAGGTGCAGGGCGGCGAGATCGAGGAATACCACGTGGTGGTCGACCCGGCCCGGCTGCAGGCCCTGAACCTCAGCCTGGGCGACGTCGAGCGCACGCTGTCCGCGGACAGCGGCGTGCAGGCGCTGGGGCACCTGCAGGATCGCTACAAGCTGCTGCTGGCGCTGGCCGATGCGCGCCTGCACGACGCCGCGCAGATCGGCGACCTCGTGGTGCGCGCCACGCCGACCGGGGTGGTGCGCATCCGCGACATCGCCGAGGTGGTGCGCGGCACGCAGCCGCAGTGGACCACGGTGACGGCCGACGGCAGGCCCGCCGTGCTGCTGAACATCTACCAGCAGCCGGGCGGCAACAGCGTGAAGATCGCGCGCGACGTGCGCCACCTGCTCGCCTCCACACACCTGCCGCGCGGCGTGCGGCTGGCCAACTGGTACGACCAGAGCCAGCTCGTCGTGGCCTCGGCGCTGAGCGTGCGCGACGCCATCCTCATCGGCATCGTGCTGGCCGGGCTGGTGCTGCTGCTGTTCCTGCGCAGCCTGAAGATCACGCTGATCGCCATGACCACGGTGCCCGCGGTGCTGGCCGCGACCGTGGTGCTGCTGAAGATGCTCGGCATGAGCTTCAACATCATGACCCTGGGCGGCATGGCTGCGGCCGTCGGGCTGGTCATCGACGACGCCATCGTCATGAGCGAGCACATCGTGCGCCGGCTCGGCGAGCGCAGCCTGCACGGCAGCGCCGGACCGGCCGCCCGGCACGGCGGGGTGATGCACGCGGCGATGGAGTTCTTCCAGCCGCTCGCCGGATCCAGCGCGTCGACCGTCGTCATCTTCGTGCCGCTGGCCTTCCTTTCCGGCATCACCGGGGCCTTTTTCAAGGCCCTGGCGCTGACCATGGCCGCAGCGCTGGTGATCTCGTTCTTCGTGTCCTGGCTGGCGGTGCCGCTGCTCGCCGACCGCCTGCTCGGCGCGCGCGACATCGAACGCGAGTTCACGCGCGAACACGGGCGCTGGCTGGGCGCCGTGCAGCGCGCCTATGCGCGCCTGCTGCCGCTGCTGCTGCGCCGGCCTTGGCTGCTGCTGCTCGGCGTGGCGCCGCTGCTGCTGGCCGGCGCAGTCGCCTACCGCGCGGTGGGCAGCGGCTTCCTGCCGCGCATGGACGAGGGCGGCTTCGTGCTCGACTACCTGACGCCGCCCGGCACCTCGCTGGCCGAGACGGATCGGCTGCTGGCGCAGATCGAGCAGATCCTGCGCGACACGCCGCAGGTGCAGACCTTCTCGCGGCGCACCGGCCTGCAGCTCGGCGGCGGCATCACGCATGCCAACGAGGGCGACTTCTTCGTGCGCCTGAAGCCGCTGCCGCGCGAACCGATCTGGCAGGTCATGGACCAGGTGCGCGCGCGCATCCATGCCCGGGTGCCGGGCATCGACATCGACACGGCGCAGCTCATGCAGGATCTGATCGGCGATCTCACCGCGGTGCCGCAGCCGGTCGAGATCAAGATCTTCGACGACGATCCGCGCCAGCTCGCCCGGCTCGCGCGCAAGACGGCGGCGGCGATCTCCCGGGTACGTGGCATCGTCGAGGTGCGCAGCGGCATCCGCGTCGCCGGCGACGCCTTGAACATCCGTCTCGATCCGCTGCGCCTGGCGCTGCACGGCGTCGATGCCCGGCAGGTGCGGGCGCAGCTCGCCGCGCTGATCGGCGGCAGCGTCGCGACCCGGCTCGAACAGGGCCCGAAGATGGTGGCGGTGCGGGTGTGGGACGCGCCGGGCCTGCGCCAGACCCCGCAGTCCATCGCGGCCTTGCCGCTGCGCGCACCCGACGGCAAGGTGTTCCGCCTCGGCGAGGTGGCGCGCATCTCGCTGCTGACCGGGCAGCCCGAGGTCATTCGCGAGAACCTCAAGCGCATGGCGGCGGTGACGGCGCGCATCAGCGGGCGCGATCTCGGCTCGACGGTGGCCGCGGTCAAGCGCATCATCGACGCTCCGGGCTTCTACCCGACCGGGGTGTACGTGCGCCTGGGCGGGCTCTACAAGCAGCAGCGCATCGCCTTCACCGGACTGCTGCAGGTGCTGGCGGCGGCCGTGCTGCTGGTGTTCCTGCTGCTGCTGTTCCTGTACGAGCGCCTGCGCGTGGCGCTGAGCATCCTGGCCATGCCGCTGCTCGCGCTGCCGGCGGTGTTCGTCGGATTGTGGCTGGCCGGCGTCGAGCTGAACATCTCGGCCATGATGGGCATGACCATGATCGTCGGCATTGTCACCGAGGTCGCCATCTTCTACTTCAGCGAATTGCAGGAACTGCAGCGCGCGAACCCGCGCCTGGCCTTGCAGGACGCGCTGGTGCAGGCCGGCGTGAACCGCATGCGCCCGATCGCCATGACCACCATCGCGGCGATTCTCACGCTGCTGCCGCTGGCGCTGGCCATCGGCCAGGGCTCGGCCATGCAGCAGCCGCTCGCGGTGGCCATCATCGCCGGGCTGACGGTACAGTTGCCGCTGGTGCTGCTGGTGATGCCGGCGCTGTTCTCGCTGTTGCGCGGTCGCCTGAGCGACGAAGCGCAGACGGCGGACGCGGGAGACGCGAGGCATGAGAATCCTGCTGGTTGAGGACGACCAGATGCTCGGCGCGGCGCTGCGCGAGGCGCTGCGCGACGCCGCCCATGCCGTGGACTGGGTGCACAGCGGCGAGGCCGCGCTGCTGGCGATGCGCTCCACGCCCTACGAGGCGATGCTGCTCGACCTCGGGCTGCCGGGCCGCGACGGACTCGGCGTGCTGCAGTCGGCGCGGCGCGCCGGCTACCAGCTGCCGGTGATCATCGTCACCGCGCGCGACGGCGTCGACGACCGTATCCGCGGCCTCGATCTCGGCGCCGACGACTACCTGATCAAGCCCTTCGCCACCGAGGAACTGCTGGCCCGGCTGCGCGCCGTGGCGCGGCGCAAGGCGGGGCATGCGCAGGCCGTGCTGAGCACCGGAACGGTACGCCTCGACCCGGCGACGCGGGAGGCCAGCTTCGGCGACACCACGGTGCGCCTGTCGGCGCGGGAGTACGCGCTGATGTACGCGTTGCTGTTGCGCCCCGGCGCCGTGCTGTCGCGCGACGACCTGGAGAACCTGATCTACGGCTGGAACGAGGAGGTCGAGAGCAATGCCGTGGAGTACCTGATCCACAGCATTCGGCGCAAGCTGGGAGCGGCCGCGATCAAGAACGTGCGCGGGGTCGGCTGGGTCATCGACCGCGCGCCGCAGGAAACGCCGCGCGGCCGCGCGGATCCGGCATGAGCCCGCTCGGCATGCTGCGCGCCTGGTCGCGCCGATCCCTGCTGCGCCGGCTTTGGCTGTGGACCACGCTGATCGTCGCCCTGGTGGGGGCGAGCACGGCCGCGGTCTCCTACGTGCTGGGCTACCTGGAGGCGAACCGCCTGCAGGACGCGCAACTGCGCCAGGTCGCCGCGCTGCTCGGCACGGGCGCGCGCCTGCCCGACGCGACGCTGCTGGCGCGCGCCGCCGAGGTCGACCGCGACGCGCGCGTCGTGGTGCAACGCCTGGGCACGCGGCGCGGCCTGGCACTGCCTGCGGATCTCGCTCCCGGCATGCACGTGGTGCGTGCCGGCGGGCAGCGCTGGCGGGTGTTCGTGCGCGACGCGCCGGGCGGCGCGATCGCCGCGGCGCAGCGCACCGATCTGCGCTCCGACGCAGCCACCGACAGTGCGCTGCGCACGCTGTATCCGTTGCTCGCGCTGATCCCGCTGCTGGCACTGCTGGCGGCCTGGGTGGTGCGGCGCGCGCTGTACCCGGTGCTGCGACTGGCCGCCGAACTCGACGCGCGCAGCGAGTTGCGCCTGGACGCGCTGCCGATGCACGACGTGCCGCGCGAATTGCTGCCCTTCGTGGCCTCGATCAACGGCCTGCTCGAACGCGTCGGCGCGCTGCGCGAACGCGAGCGACGCTTCGTCGCCGACGCCGCGCATGAATTGCGCACGCCGATCGCCGCGCTGACCCTGCAGGCGGAGAATCTGGAGCATGTGGAATTGCCGGGGCCGGCGCGGCAGCGTCTGCGCGGCATGCTCGCGGGGCTTGCGCGCACGCGCGCCGCGGTGGAGCAACTGCTCAGCCTGGCGCGGGCGCAGTCGGGGCGCTTCGGCGCTGCCCAGCGCGTCGAGCCGGGCAGCGTGCTGCGCCATGTGCTGGAGGATCTGCTGCCACTGGCCGAACAGCGCGGCATCGATCTGGGCATCGAGCGCGACGACGGCGCGCCCATCCTGGCCGACCCGACACAGATCTACACGCTGCTGCGCAACGCCGTCGACAACGCGCTGCGCTACACGCCCGCCGGCGGGCGCGTCGACCTGTGCAGCAGCACCACGCGTTGCGCCGACGGCACCGACTGGACCCACATCGACGTCGAAGACGACGGTCCCGGCATTCCCCAGGCCTGGCTGCAGCACGCCTTCGAGCCGTTCAACCGGCTGCAACGCGACCGCGATCAGGCCGGCAGCGGCCTGGGCCTGGCCATCATGAGCCACATCGCCGACCACCTGGGCGGCCGGCTGAGCCTGGAAAACCGTGGCGGTGGCGGATTGCGCGTGCGCTACAGCCAGCGCAGCGCCGCTGCGGGCGCGGCCGGCGCGAGCGACGCCGCCGGGCCTCACTGACGCGGCGACCCGGCGCGCGCGACGTTTTCTGTTACTTTGTTTCACATTCTTGTTGCGCGGAAACACACAGGCGGTCAACCGCGGGCCCAGCGTTAGCGTTTGTCGCTGGGGGGCTATATGCTCACGCTGGGATTCGTGCACGCTCGCACGCCCCGACCCGCGTTTCCTGGCACTCACGGCTCGAATCCGCGAGGCCATGTTGCTTGTTCCGATGCATAACTAACCACTTATTCCTACGAAGGGGATCGTGATGAAGCGTCACCTGTTGTCCACCGTGCCGGCCGTGCTGGCGCTGGCCGTGCTCGGCACTCTCGGCGGCTGCGCCTCGAGCAGCAAGCCGACGGCTCCGGTGCAAGCGGCCGCCCAGGCGCCCGCCAGCAACGCCAACTCCGCGCAAAGCAGCGTCGCGGCGGTGCAGGCGCCCGCCGAGGACAACCTTGGCCCGGCGCCGGACGTGGCGCGCAGCGTGTTCTTCGCGTTCGACAAGTACAACGTGGAAAACAAGTACCGCCCGGTGATCGAGGCCAACGCGCAGTACCTGTCGAACCATCCGGGTGCGCATGTGCAACTGCAGGGCAACACCGACGCCCGCGGCAGCCGCGAATACAACCTGGCGCTCGGCCAGAAGCGTGCCGACGCGGTGATGAATGCCATGGAACTGCTGGGTGCCAAACCGTCGCAGATGGAAGCCATCAGCTTCGGCAAGGAAAAGCCCAAGGCGCTCGGCAACACCGCGGCGGACTACGCCGAGAACCGTCGCGTGGACATCGTCTACCTGCACTGAGCCAACGGCTTCCGCGCCCGGCGCGGACGGCTGCGACCCGCGGCGGACAGGCATGTCCACCGCGGGTTTTTGTCTTGCGTTGCACGAACTTGCTGCAACGCACAAGGCGTCCATGGGATAATGTCGGCGGCATGCAACCGGCGGCGCCTCATCGATGACCTACGCGGTCAAGGAAATCTTCTACACCCTGCAAGGTGAAGGGGCGCAGGCGGGCGTGCCCGCCGTGTTCTGCCGCTTCGCCGGGTGCAACCTGTGGTCCGGACGCGAGCAGGATCGGGAACACGCCGTCTGCAGGTTCTGCGACACCGATTTCGTGGGCACCGACGGTGACGGTGGCGGCCGCTTCGCCGGCGCGCCCGAACTGGCCGACGCGGTGGCGCGGCACTGGCCCGCCGACAGCGCGGGCGCGCTGTGCGTGCTCACCGGCGGCGAGCCGATGCTGCAGGTCGACCGGCCGCTGGTGCAGGCGCTGCACGCGCGGGGCTTTCGCATCGCGGTGGAGACCAACGGGTCGCTGCCGGTGCCCGAGGGCATCGACTGGATCTGCGTGAGCCCGAAGGCGGGTGCGCCGCTGGTCCAGCGCAGCGGCGACGAGATCAAGGTCGTCGTGCCCCAGCCCGGGCTCGACCTCGATGAACTGGCCGGGCTGGGTTTCACGCACCGCCTGCTGCAGCCGATGGACGGGCCGCTGCTGCGCGACAACACGCACTGGGCCGTGCAACGCTGCCTGCGCGATCCGCGCTGGCGCCTGAGCCTGCAGACCCACAAGCTGCTGGGCCTGCGGTGAAGTCCGCAACGCCGCATGGGGCGCCCCCGCCCATGCGACGCCATCCGGGGGCGCATGACGATTCGATGTCTACGGAACACAGTGCCATGAACGACCCAACCCAAGCCGGCGCGACCGAACCGGCCGCCGTGCAGCGCTACAGCGATCTCGCGCTGGATCCGAGACTGTTGCGTGCAGTGGCCGACATGGGCTATGAAAACCTCACGCCGATCCAGCAGCGGGCCATTCCGGTGGTGCTGTCGGGGCGCGACATGATGGGTGCCGCGCAGACCGGAACCGGCAAGACCGCCGCCTTCACGTTGCCGATCCTGCAGCGCCTGCTGCCGCAGGCCAGCACCAGCGTGTCGCCGGCGCGCCACCCGGTGCGCGCGCTGATCCTGGCGCCGACCCGCGAACTCGCCGACCAGGTGTTCGACAACGTGCATGCCTACGCCCGCCACACCCCGCTGCGCAGCGCCTGCGTGTTCGGCGGCATGGACATGGCGCCGCAGACGGCGGCGTTGCGCCAGGGCGTCGAAGTGCTGGTGGCGACCCCCGGGCGCCTGCTCGATCACCTGGAGGCGCGCACCGTGAACCTTTCGCAGGTGCAGTTCGTCGTGCTCGACGAGGCGGACCGCATGCTCGACATCGGCTTCCTGCCCGACCTGCAGCGCATCCTCGCCTACCTGCCCACGCAGCGCACCACGCTGCTGTTCTCGGCCACCTTCTCGACCGAGATCCGGCGCCTCGCGCAAAGCTACCTGCACGATCCGGTGACGGTCGAGGTGGCGCGCCCGAACGCCACCGCGACGACGGTGGAACAGATCATCTACAAGGTGCCCGAGGATCTGAAGCACCCGGCGCTGCTGCAGGTGCTGCGCGACCATGCGCTGCGCCAGACCATCGTGTTCGTGAACAGTCGTCTCGGCGCCAGTCGCCTGGCGCGCATGCTGGAGCGCGACGGCCTGAAGGCGCAGGCCATGCACGGCGACAAGTCGCAGGCCGAACGCCTCGCCACCCTCGACGCCTTCAAGCGCAACGAGGTCGAGGTGCTGGTGGCCACCGACGTCGCGGCACGCGGCCTCGACATCGCGGAACTGCCGGGGGTCATCAACTACGACGTGCCGTTCAACGCCGAGGACTACGTGCACCGCATCGGCCGCACCGGACGCGCCGGTGCGTCGGGGCTTGCCATCACGCTGGCCTGCGAGCGCGACGGGCGCGGCCTGGCGGAGATCGAGAAACTCATCAAGCGCAAGATCGAGCCGCGCGAACTCGAGGTCAGCCGCACCGGCCGCCTGCCGCGCGCGCCGCGCGACTCCGGCGTGGGCAGCACCCCGGTGCGCGCGCACGGCGCGCGCGCGGCGGCCCGGGATCCGTGGTTCGACAAGCCGTACGAGCCCGATCCGGCGGCGCAGCCGGCCTGGGAAGAGCAGGCGCCCGCGGCTGCGCGCTCGGCGGTGAGCGCCAACATCCGGCCGCGGCGCAAGGTCGCCGCGCTGCTCGGCGGCAAGCCGCCGGCGGCGAAGTAGGCGCGGCTCAGCGCGCCGTTTCGCGCGGCGCCGACGGCCATTGCCGGCGGCGCGCCGGCCATTGCGCCAGCGCCTGCCGCAACACCTGCTCGACGCTGCCGGCATCGACCTGCAGCCCGAGTACGCGGGCCGCGTCGCACAGCGCGCGCGGCCCGGGCTGCACCACGGCGGCGCCTTCGCTCTTGGACAGCTTGCGCCCGTCGGCGCCGCGCACCAGCGGCAGGTGCAGGTAGTTCGGCGTGGGCACGCCGAGCGCCCGCTGCAGCAGCATCTGGCGCGCGGTCGACGATGCGAGATCCTCGCCGCGCACGACGTCGCTGACCTGCTGCGCGGCATCGTCGACCACCACCGCGAGCTGGTAGGCCCAGTCGCCGTCGGCGCGCTGCAGCACGAAATCCCCGACGCTGCGGTCGACGCGCTCGCACTGCTCGCCCAGGCGTGCGCAGCGCCAGCGCACCTCGGCGCCGGCGCCGTCCGGAAGCCGCAGACGCCAGGCGCGCGGCGCGCCGCGCGCGCCTTCGCGACAGGTTCCCGGATAGACGCGTTCGCCGCCCGGCGCGAGCGTGGCGCCGGCGCGCTCCAGGTCGCGCCGCGAACAGCTGCAGGCATAAGCGAGGCCCTGCTCGCGAAGGCGTTGCAGGGCCTGCGCGTAGGCTTCGCCGCGCCGCGACTGCCACCACACCGTGCCGTCCGGGTGCAGGCCGCAGGCGGCCAGTTGCTGCAGGATCAGGCGATCCGCGCCGCGCGCGCTGCGCCGGCTGTCGACATCCTCGATGCGCACCAGCCAGACACCGCGGTGGACTCGCGCATCCAGCCACGAGCCGAGCGCGGCGACCAGCGAGCCGGCATGCAGCCCGGCGCTCGGGGACGGCGCGAAGCGTCCTACATAGCCTGACATGGCGCGGCGCCTGCGCGCGGCCCCCTGGGGTATTTCAACAGCCTGCTCGTCCGGGACAGGACCCTAGAGCGGCAGGTAGTGGTCGACCAGCATGGCCGCGAACAGCAGCGACAGATAGATGATCGAATAGCGGAACATGGCGCGCGCCAGCGCGTCGCTGTAGTTGCGGAGCAACTTCCAGGCATAGCTGACGAACACCGCCCCGAGCACCAGCGCGCAAAGCGCGTAGATCAGCCCGGCGCGATGCATCGCCCACGGCATCAGGCTGACCGCCGTGAGCAGCAGGGTATACAGCAGCGCCTGCAGCCGGGTGTATTCGGAGCCGTGGGTCACCGGCAGCATCGGCAGCCCCGACTTGCGGTAATCCTCGGTGCGATACAGCGCCAGGGCCCAGAAGTGCGGCGGCGTCCACAGGAAGATGATCAGAAACAGGATCAGCGCCTCGGCCGACACCGAGTTGGTCATCGCCGCCCAGCCGAGAACCGGAGGCATGGCTCCCGAGGCCCCGCCGATGACGATGTTCTGCGGCGTCGCCGGCTTGAGCAGCACGGTGTAGATCACGGCGTAGCCGATGAATGTGCCGAAGGTCAGCCACATCGTCAGCGGATTGACCTGGGTGTAGAGCAGCAGCATGCCCACGCTGCACAGCACGCCCGAGAAGGCCAGGATCACCGGCGTGGCGACCTCGCCGGTGGCCGACGGGCGCCACGAGGTGCGGCGCATCACCGAATCGATCTTCTGTTCGACGAGGCAGTTGAAGGCCGCCGCGGCACTCGCGACCAGCCAGATGCCCAGCGTGCCGAACACCAGCGGACGCCAGTCCGGCAAACCGGGCTTGGCGAGAAACATCCCGATGACGGCGCAAAAAACAATCAATTGCACCACGCGTGGTTTGGTCAACGCATACAACTGCGCGACCATGCGCATCGGCCCCGAGGAATGCGAGAGACTGGTGGTTTTCATGGGTCGACTCGAACGGATGATCCTGGCGAGACGCTTGGCGCAGCATACTGCGCATCGCCGACGCGCGAACTTCGCCAGCAGGCGGCGGTGAGCAGCAGGACCATCAGCGCGGCCACGCCATTGTGGGCCACCGCGGGAACCAGCGGGTGATCCAGCTCGACCAGGCTGACGCCCAGCGCGATCTGGGCGAGCAGCGCGAGCACCAGCCAGCCGGCGAGTCGACGCAGGCTGCGCTGGCGCGCCAGCGCGGCGGCCGCCGCCAGCAGCAGTGACGACGCGACGACGGCGAACAGGCGATGCGCCCAGTGGATCGCGATCAGGGCCTGCAGCGTGATCGCCGAGCCGTCGGGCATGCGCCCCAGGTCACGCCACATGGTGAACCCGGCGCTCCAGTCGGCCGGCGGATTCCAGCTGCCGTTGCAGGTCGGGAAGCCGGTGCAGGCAAGCGCCGCGTAATTGGTGCTCACCCAGCCGCCGAGAAAGATCTGCACCAGCAGCGCGGCAAGCGCCGCGCGGCTGAGCCAGCGCGCGGCCGCGCCGGCGTCCAGCGGCTGCATGTCGGGGCGATTGCGCATCCAGAACCACGCCGCCAGCAACAGCAGGATGACCCCGCCCATCAGATGCAGCGTGACGATCAGCGGCTTGAGCAGCAGCGTGACGGTCCAGGCGCCGAACATTCCCTGCAGGATCACCCACCCCAGCAGCAGCAGCGGCAGTCCGAGACGCATCGCCTGCCCTCGCCTTCGCGCCCACAGCGCGCGACCGGCCATGACCGCGATCAGCGTGCCGATGATGGTCGCGATGTAGCGGTGGATCATTTCCACCCAGGCCTTGAAGGGACTGACGTAAGCCTCGCTCGGGCCTTCCTGCTGCACCGCCTCGTGGATCTGCACGTGGGCCTGGGCCGGCGTGAAATGGCCGTAGCAGCCGGGCCAGTCCGGGCAGCCCAGGCCGGCATTCGTGAGGCGCACGAACGCGCCGAACATGACCAGGTCCATGGTCAGGAACACGAGCAGCGCGACCAGCCGCGACCAGCGCATGCGCATGCCGGCCCAGACCACCAGCAGCAAGCCGACCAGCCACATGCCGGCCTGCAGCCAGTGCAGCGAGAACAACCAGACGGTGGGGGCCGCCCGGTACATATTGATCAGATTCGAAGGCAGGGACGGACTCATCGGGTATTCCTCGGGTCGGACGCCGCCGGCGCGTCCGGGCTGCGCGGCAGCGGCTGCAGATGCCGCGCCTTCCAGCTCTGGGTGTTGTACAGCAGCTTGCTGAACACCGGCAGCGCGCGCAGCGGGTCGAAGCCGGCGCGGAAACGCAGCATCAGGTTGCCCAGCGGGTCGACCAGCCACATCGGCCCCTGCAGGGACTCGCCGGCGGCCAACGGCAGCCAGCGCCGCAGTTCGGCCGGGTCGGCGCGCAACATGACGGTGCCGGCGGCCGGCGCCAGCACGCCGGGATTCACGGCGGCAGCGTCGGTGATCAGCCAGACGCGCGCCACGCGATACTCGTCGTTGCCGGCGGCAAGGTAGAACTGGCGCATGTCGAACAGCAGGTGCTGGCAGCCCGGGTCGCAGGCCGCCGGCGCCGCCACCAGCATCAGCCAGTAGCCGTTGAGCGTGCGCAGGTCGAAGGCCTTGCCGTCCAGCGTGCGCAGGTGCAAGGCCGGCACCGGGCGCTGCGGGTTCACCAGCTCGCCATAGGGCGGCCTGCCGCCGCGGTGCTGCAGCAGCCCGACGTACAGCGTGGCGGCCGCCGGCAGCAGCACCGACAGCGCCAGCAGCCACCATGCCACGCGGCGTCGCGGCACGCCGCGCCGCGGCGCGGGAGGGGGGTGCGCGGTCATGCGGCCTCGCCGGCGGCGGCGCGACGCCGACGCAGGGTTCGCGTGGTGAAGAACAGCAACATGCCCATGCAGGTGGCGCTCATCGCGAACCACTGGAAGGCATAGCCGTAGTTGCGCTGCTCGCCGACATCGGGTTGCGGCCATTGCCGCACCAGGCCGTCGCCGGGCGCGCCGAGTTGCTGCACCACGTAGGGAAGCATGCGCAGGTGATGGAGCTCGGCGAAAGCCGGCAACTGCACGTTCTGGCGCACCCGGGCGTCCGGCGCATCCTTGCCGAAGGCGAACATCTGCGACGGGGCGGGCGCGATGCGCCCGCGCACCTCGACCAGGCCCGCCGGACTGGGCACGGGCGGCACCAGCATCGGCGCGTGAACGTCGGGTCCGGCCCAGCCGCGCTGCACCATGACATAGGTGTCGGAGCCGGCCAGGCGAAGCGGCGTGAGCACCCAGAAGCCGCTCACGCCGTCGTGCTGGCGGTTCTGCAGATACACCGTGAGCGCGCCGTCCCAATGGCCGCGCGCGATCACCGGCCGCCACTCCTGCAGGCGCAAATCCACGCCTCGCGGGGTCAGCTGCAACGGCGCCAGATGCTCGCGACTGGCGATGCTGGCGGCCAGCGCCCGCTTGGTGTGCGCACGATCGAGTTGCCACACGCCCAGGCGCGCCAGCAGCGCGATCAGCGCCAGCGACGCGATCACCGTCAGGATTTCCCGTGGTCGCAGTCCCGGGGCCGAACCGGCGGGCGCGGCAGGTGGGACAATCGGCTTCGACATCACCCTTTCATCCAAGTGGGAGCCAACCCTTGCATATCGTTGTCGCCATCGCCTTCGTGCTGATCCTGGCCAGCCTGTTCTCCGGGCTGTATTTCGTCATGAAGGACAAGGGCAAGTCCAATCGCGCGGTCAACGCCCTGAGCTTGCGGATCGGATTTTCGATCCTGCTGTTCCTGTTCATCCTGTTCAGCTACAGGATGGGGTGGATCCACCCGACCGGAATCCCGCTGAATCCGCGCTGAGGCAACGGCCCCTGCGCGGCACGCCCAGGCGCGCCAGCGCAGCGCATGCGGGCGCGCCGAAGCGCGCCCGTGGGTGCCCGACACGGGGTGCCGGCCCGCAACGCGGGCGCACCCCGCAAGGTCACAGCCAGTAGACCAGCACGTAGAGCAGCAGCCACACCACGTCGACGAAGTGCCAGTACCAGGCCGCGCCCTCGAAGGCGAAGTGGTGGTCGGCGGTGAAGTCCCCACGCACCATGCGGTACAGCACCACGGAAAGCATGGTCGCGCCGAGGAACACGTGGAAACCGTGGAATCCGGTCAGCATGAAAAAGGTCGCGCCGTAGATGCCCGAGGTCAGCTTCAGGCCCATCTCGGTGTAGGCGTGGTGGTACTCGAACCCCTGCATGAACAGGAACGTGAAGCCGAGCAGGATGGTCGTGGCCAGCCAGAAGATCGACTTGTTGCGATGATTGGCGCGCAGCGCGTGGTGCGAGATGGTCAGGGTCAGGCCCGAGCTCAGCAGCAGCGCCGTGTTGATGGTCGGGATGGGCCACGGATCCATCGCCGGGACCTTCGGAATCAGCCCGCCCGGGCCGACGGTCGGCCACACGGCGTGGAAGTTCGGCCAGAGGATCTGGTTGTGCAGCGCGGCCAGGTCGGGCAGCCCCCAGACCCGGGCGTAGTACAGGGCGCCGAAGAACGACGCGAAGAACATCACCTCGGAAAAGATGAACCAGCTCATGCTCCAGCGGAACGAGCTGTCCACGTCGTGGTTGTGCATCCCGCCTTCGCTTTCCGAGATCGCGCGCCCGAACCAGCCGTACAGGGTGCCCAGAAAGCCGATCAGGCCGACCACCAGGATCCACTGCGCGTGCGCGACATCGTTGAACCACAGCGCCGCACCGAACGCCATGAGCACGAGGGAGGTGGCCGCCATCACCGGATAGGGCGATGGGCTGGGGACGAAATAACCCGTAGGTTGGCTGGATGTGGACATATGGTCTTCCTCGACTTTCAGGATTGAGCGGGGGGAACGATCCAGTGGACGATGAGCATCAGCACACCGACGAACAGCGCTGCGGCGATCAGCCCCGCGATGACGATGTGGACGATGTTCAGATGCTCGAAGTCGCGTTCGCGGTCCTTCGATTTGCGCACGCCGAGAAAGGCCCAGAAGATGGCCTTGAAGGCGCCCAGGAACGATCCCATGATGCGTGTGGCGACGGGTCAGGAGATGCGGCGGCGCCGCGCACGAGCCGTCACAGCAGGGTCCAGCGCAGGATGAACCCGATGAGCAGGGCCAGCGCGATGCTCAGGGTGATCAGCGCCAGACGCAGGTTGCTGCGGCGTTTGTCGGCGGGGAGTCGGTGCATGGCCGAAGGCGTGTCGATGCGGCTGCCGGGCTCAGCTCACGGCGCCCGACGGCGGGAACGCGCCACCGTCCTTCTTCAGCGTGGCAGCGGTCTGCTTCACCCAGGCCTGGTACTGATCCATCGGCAGGACCTTGACCACGATCGGCATGAAGGCATGGCCCTTGCCGCAGATCTGCGCGCACTGGCCGTAGTAGGTGCCGGGCTTGTCGACCTTGAACCAGGTCTCGCGCGTGGCGCCCGGAATGGCGTCCATCTGCACCCCGAACGCCGGCACGTACCAGCCGTGCAGCACGTCGGCCGAGGTGGTCATGATGCGCACCTTCTCGTTCACCGGCACGACCAGCGGATGATCCACCTGCAGCAGGTAGTTGTCCGGCTTCGGGCCCTTGCCGTAGATCTGCGACATCGGGGTGCTCAGCGTCGAATAGAACGAGATCCCCTTGCCCGGACCGTCGAGGTAGTCGTAGCCCCACTTCCATTGGTAGCCGGTGGCTTTCACGGTCATGAACGAATGGCCGACATCCTCCTGCGCGAGCACCACCTTGGTCGCCGGAATCACCATGCCAATCACGATGAGCAGCGGAATCACCGTCCAGATGACTTCGACAGTGGTGCTTTCGTGGAACTTGGCCGGAATCGCACCCTTGGATTTGCGGAACTTGAACACCGAATAGAACATGGCACCGAACACGATCACGCCGATCGCCAGACAGATCAGCATGACCATGTAGTTCAGTCCGCGCTGATCGAAGGCGATGCTGGTCACCGGTTGCTGGAAGTCGATCCCGTCGACCTGCGGCCCGCCCGGCAGACTTTGCGCGGCGTAGGCCGTGGAGACGAACATGGCCGAGGCCAGCGTCGCATAGTGCTTCAGTTTCATCTTCGATGTCGCCTTATAAAAATGAATGATGCAATCCGTCCACGCTCCGGCACGCCACCGCGCCGACGCGCCGCGCCGGAGCCGTCGGGCTGCGCATGCCGGGCGCCGCGCATCGTGCCATGCCGGGTTCAGGCCGCGATCAGCGCGCGGCGCAGTTCCCGCGCCAGCTGCTCGCGCCGCTCAGCTCGCGTGTAGCGACCGACAAAAGCCTGCACATCCCCCGCCCTGAACACGATCAGCCCGTCATCGTGCAGCAGAATGCGCGTGCGCCGGGTCGGCAGTTCGGTGCGCTCGACATGGCCGGCGCACTCCCATTCCACGATCACGCACTCGGCGCCGAACTCGACGCGTTCGCGATCCGCCGCGTGGCGCGCGTGGACGAGCAGCGCGACCGCCATCAGCAGCAGTTCGGCGAGCGTGAACGGCGTCACGAGCTTGGCCCCGCGCAGCCAGCACATGCCGGCCACCAGCATCGACAACCCCGACAGCGAGACGAAAAAAACCAGCAACTGCCGCGGGCTGATCGAGCAGTTGCGCTTGCTCGCCCACACATGCGCCTCGACCGGACCCTTCGGGCCGCCGAAATCGAGCGTGTCCAGCAACTGCGCGGCCATGATCGGCGCCCTGTCTCCAAGAATGCACACGCGACGCGTGTGGGTGATTGCAAGAATGCTTCGCAAAACCAGCGCGGACCGCGCGACAATGCCTCGCTGCCCCGACATGCGTGCGCGCGGCTGGCGTGCTGCTTGACGGAAGGCCCGGCCGGTGCGGTCTGGTGCGAGGCGCCATTATAGGGATGCCCGATCCCGCCGACGACGCGCGCAGACGCTCAGGACGGCATTTTGCGCTCAGTCAACGCGTTGTCCCAACCATCTCGTTCCGCGCATACAACATCGCCGGGCGCCGCCTTGACGCAACCCGGGCCCTGCGATCTTGCCGCAGAGCCGCCGCGAACGCAGCGGGACGCACCCCCATCAGCGCCCCGCGCCACCGCGTCCGCGGCCGCCGATCTGCTCCAGGCCGACGCGCGCCACGCCGTGTTCCGCGCGGCTGGTGGCCGGCTTGAAGGCGTGCCCGTAGACGAGTTCGAAGCTCAGTTCGACCTGGCCGTGCGGGGCCGCGGCGGCGCGCGCCTGCAGGTGCTCGCGCAGGCGCAGCCAGCGCCGCGGCGTACGCAGCCCGGCATAGGCCCGCGCATGCGGCACGCGACCGAGTTGCGCCAGTTCGCGCAACGCGCTGTCGGCGTCCGCCCAGCGCAGGCGCAGCAGTTCCATGTCCATCACGGGAGAGGCGAAACCCTGCGCCACCAGCAGATCGCCGAGGTCGTGCATGTCCATCCACTCGGGCGCGCGCACGCCCAGCGCCGCCACGTCGTCGTCGCGCAGTTCGCGCAAGGTGTCGGGACCGAAGGTCGTGAACATGAGCACGCCGTCGGGCATCAGCAGGCGGCTCCAGGCCGCGAAGGCGGCGGCCGGCTCGCCGGCCCAGTGCAGGCCCAGGTTGCACCACAGCAGCTGCGCCTGGCCCGGCGCGGCGCCTGGCGCGTGCAGCGCACCGACCTCGACCTCGACCGGCGCGGCGCCGCGCAGGCGCCGCAGCCAGCCCGTGGCGCCATGGCGGCGCCGCGCCTGCTCGGCCAGTCGCGGCGCCGGCTCGATGCCCGTCAGGGCTGCCTCGGGGTAGTGCGTGCGCAGCAGCGACAGGCCATCCCCCCAGGCGCAACCCAGGTCGAGCACCTGGCGCGGTTGCAGGCGCAGCAGGGGCAGGCGCTCGGCCATGCGCCTGCCCGCTTCCAGCCACAGGAACGGCGCTTCGTTGCGCGCCAGGCGCTGGCGCGCGGCATGCAGGCTGGACGGGAGGATGGGCGACGACATGGGCGGCTGTGGCGAACGTGGGTCCGGCGACGTGCCGCGTGCGCCGGGGGCTTGCCCGGCTTGCTCGGCGGCGCGCGGGCCGGCGCTGCAATATAGCGCCATGCCCGCCCCCCTGCGCGCGCCGCCGGGCCTGCTGCGCGCCCTGCTTCCCGACACCCGCTGCCGCCTGTGCGCGATGCCCTGTCGTGCCCCGCTGTGCGGCGCCTGCCAGTGCGCGTACCGCGGCGACACCGCGCGGCGCTGCCCGCGTTGCGCACTGCGCCTGCCGACGCGCGCCGAGCGCTGCGGGGCCTGCGCGGGCCGGCCGCCGGCGTTCGTCGCCGCGGTGGCGTGGGCCGACTACGCCGCGCCGCTCGACCGCCTGGCCTGCCAGATCAAGTTCGGCGGCGACGCGCTGCTAGCGCGCTGGCTGGGAGGCCTGCTGGCGCAGCGCCTGCGCCAGACGCCGCCGGGCGCGGCGGCGCTGGTGCTGCCGGTGCCGCTGGCGCCGCGACGCCTGCGCCAGCGCGGCTACAACCAGGCGTGGGAACTGGCGCGCGGCGTGGCGCGCGAACTCGGCTGGCCGAGCGCCGGCGACCTGCTGCTGCGACGCCGCGACGCGGCGCCACAGAGCAGCCTGCCGCTGGCGCGACGCACCGCCAACGTGCGCGCGGCCTTCGAGGCGCGGCCGCTGGCGCCGGGCACGCGCGTGCTGCTGGTCGACGACGTGATGACCAGCGGCAGCACGGCCGAGCACGCCGCGCGCGCGCTGCTGCGCGCGGGCGCCGCGGAGGTCGGCGTGGCGGTGCTGCTGCGCACCCCGGCGCCCGCGCAGGCGCTGGCGTAGGCTTCGCGCATGATCCACATCGTGCTCGTGCACCCCGAGATCGCGCCCAACACCGGCAACGTGATCCGCCTGGCCGCCAACACCGGCAGCAGCCTGCATCTGGTGCGCCCGCTGGGTTTCGCGCTCGACGACGCGCGCATGCGCCGCGCCGGCCTCGACTACCACGAATTCGCACCCCTGCAGGTGCACGACTCGTGGGCCGCGCTGCGCGAGCACGCGCACGGGCGCGGCGGCACGATGTGGGCGTTCACGACGCGCGGCTCGCGCTGGGTCGCGCAGGCTCGCCTGGCCGACGGCGACTGGCTGGTGTTCGGAGCCGAATCCGCCGGCCTGCCCGCGCAGGTGCTCGACGATTTCCCGCAGGAGCAGCGGCTGCGCCTGCCCATGCGGGCAGGCCAGCGCAGCCTCAACCTGTCGAACGCCGTGGCCGTGGCGACCTTCGAGGCCTGGCGCCAGAGCGGCTGGGACGGCGCCGTCTGAAGCGGCGTGCGGGCGACGCCGCGCGCCGCCGCACAGGACTAGAGCTTCGAGAAATCCGGCTTGCGCTTCGCCAGGAAGGCGCTGAACGCCTCCTTCGCCGCCGGGCCCTGCAACATGCGCGCGAAATGCCAGGCCTCGTCGGCCATCACCGCATGCACCGCCTCGCGCTGCGCCTTGCGCAGCAGTTGCTTGGTCAGCACCAGCGAGGCCGACGGCTTGGCCGCCAGCTTGCGCGCCTGGGCCTGCGCGTAGTCGAGCAACTGCTGCGGCGGCAGCACGCGATGCGCCAGGCCCACGGCCAGCGCGTCGTCGGCCGCCATGGGCTCGCCGAACATGAGCATCTCGGCCGCCGCCGCCGGGCCCACGCGCAGCGGCAGCAGCAGGCTCGACGCCGCCTCCGGCGCCAGCCCCAGGTTGACGAACGGCACCGAGAACAACGCGTTGTCGCCGCAGTAGACGAAGTCGCAGTGCAGCAGCATGGTGGTGCCGATGCCGACGGCCGGCCCACCCACCGCGGCGATCGCCGGCTTCGGAAAATCCGCCAGGCTGCGCAGGAAGTCGAACACCGGGGTGTCGAGTCCTCCCGGCGGGCGCTGCAGGAACTCGGTGACGTCGTTGCCCGAGGTGAACAGATCCTGGCCACCCTGCAGCACCAGCACGCGCACCGCGTCGTCGCCCGCGGCCTGCTGCAGTTCACGGTGCAGCAGGCCGTACATCTCCTGGGTCAGCGCGTTCTTCTTGTCCGCGCGGTTGAAGGTCAGGGTCAGCACCCCGGCCTCGCGCAACGCGAGAATCGGCGGGCTCATGCTCACACCCTCTCGAAAATGCCCGCGGCGCCCTGCCCGGTGCCGACGCACATGGTCACCATGCCGTACTTGAGCTGGCGCCGCCGCATGCCGTACAGCGTGGTGCAGGCGCGGATCGCGCCGGTGGCGCCCAGCGGATGACCCAGCGCGATGGCCCCGCCCAGCGGGTTGACGCGCGCCGGATCCAGCTTGCAGGTGTCGATGACCGCCAGCGACTGCGCGGCGAAGGCCTCGTTGAGCTCGATCCAGCCCATGTCGTCCAGGTTCAGCCCGGCCAGCTTGAGCGCCGCCGGAATGGCCTCGATCGGGCCGATGCCCATGATGTCCGGCGGCACGCCGCGCGCCGCGAAACTGACAAAGCGCGCCAGCGGCTGCAGGCCGAACCGCTTGACCGCGGATTCCGACGCCAGGATCAGCGCGCCGGCGCCATCCGAGGTCTGCGAGCTGTTGCCGGCGGTCACCGTGCCGAGCCCGGTGGCCTTGCCGGTCGGGTCCTTGGGAGACGCGAACACCGGGCGCAGCCGGCCCAGCGCCTCGAGCGAGGTGTCGGCGCGCGGACCTTCGTCGACGTCGACCCTGCGGCGGGCTTCGCGCACCACGCCGCGCGCCAGGTCGGCGCCGCGGTCGATCACCTCCACCGGCACGATCTCGTCGGCGAATTCCCCGGCGGCGATGCCGGCCAGTGCGCGCTGGTGGCTCTGCAGCGCGAATTCATCCTGGCGCTCGCGACTGACCTTCCAGCGCTGCGCCACCTTCTCCGCCGTCATGCCCATGCCGTAGGCGATGCCGATGTTCTCGTCGCGCTCGAAGATGCGCGGGTTGAACGAAGGCTTGAGCCCGGTCATCGGCACCAGGCTCATGCTCTCGGCGCCGCCGGCGAGCATGACCTCGGCCTCGCCGACGCGGATGCGGTCGGCCGCCATCTGGATGGCGGTCAGGCCCGAGGCGCAGAAGCGGTTCACGGTGACGCCGCCGACGCTGTCGGGAAGGCCGGCGAGCAGCGCCGCGGTGCGCGCCATGTTGAGGCCCTGCTCGGCCTCCGGCATGGCGCAGCCGATCACGGCATCCTCGATCGCCTTGGGATCGAGGCCCGGCACCTGCGCCAGCGCGCCGTGGATGGCGTGGATCAGCAGGTCGTCGGGACGCGTGTTGCGGAACACCCCGCGATGCGACTTGCCGATCGGAGTGCGCGCGGCGGCGACGATGTAGGCGTCCTGGACTTGTTTGGACATGGGATGGTCTCCGGGATGGTCGGGGTCAGTTGCGCACCGGCTTGCCGTTCTGCAGCAGGCTCATGATGCGTTCCTGGGTTTTCGGGTGTTCCAGCAGGCGGCAGAAGCGCTCGCGCTCCAGGCGCATCAGCCACGCCTCGTCGACCACCGTGCCGGCATCGACGTCGCCTCCGCACACGACCTCGGCGATCATCTGGCCGAGCAGGTAGTCGTGCTCGGTGATCTGCGCGCCGTCGCGCATGTTGGCGAGCTGGCCGCGGATGGTGGCGATGGCGTTGCGCCCGGTCACCGTGACGCGCGCCGGCAGCGGCGCGCGCCAGCCGGCGTCGGCGAGCGCGCGCGCCTGCGCGATGGCCACGTGCAGCAGTTCGTCCTTGTGCAGCACGATCACGTCGTCATCCTGCAGGTAGCCCATGCGCCGTGCCTCGATCGCCGACTTGGACACCGCGGCGGTCGCCGGCTGCATGTACAGGCCCTTGAGGAACAGCATCGGATCGGCGTCCGCGCCGGCGGCCTGCGCCAGCTCGGCGGCGCGCCGCGCGATGTAGCTCAGGCCGCCGCCGCCCGGGATCAGCCCGACCCCGACCTCGACCAGGCCGATGTAGCTCTCCAGCGCGGCGACCCGCCGCGCCGCATGCACGGCCAGTTCGCAGCCGCCGCCCAGCGCCATGCCGCGGATCGCCGCGACCACCGGCACCTGGGCGTAGCGCAGGCGCAGCATCAGGTCCTGCAGCTTTTTCTCCTCGGGCTCGATGGCCTTGGCGCCGCCGCTCATGAATGCCGGCAGCATGGCCTGCAGGTCGGCGCCGGCACTGAACGGCTCGCCCGTCTGCCAGACCACGAGCCCGCGGAAGGAGGACTCGGCCAGATCGGCGGCACGCTGCAGCCCGGCGACCACGCCCGGGCCGAGGGTGTTCATCTTGGTCTTGAAACTGGCGACCAGCACGTCGTCGGCGCCGGGGGCCGTCCACAGGCGGATGGACTCGTCCTCGAACACCGTGGCGCCGGCCTTGGCCGCGTCCGGTGCGGACTCGCCCAGCACGCTCTGGCCGAACAGCTGGCGCGACATCACCGGCAACTCGCGGCGCGGCTTGTAGCAGCCCTCGGCGGCCGACCAAGAGCCCTGCGCGGTATGCACCGCGTCGATGCTCTGCACCCAGTCCGGCAGTGGCGCCGCGCACAGCGTCTTGCCGGCGGCGATGTCCTCGGCGATCCAGCCGGCGATGCGCTTCCAGCCGGCGGCCTGCCAGGTCTCGAAGGGCCCCTCGTTCCAGCCGAAGCCCCAGCGGATGGCGAAATCGAGATCGCGCGCGTTGTCGGCGATCTGCCCCAGGTGCAGCGCGATGTAGTGCCAGACGTCGCGGAAGATGCTCCACAGGAACTGCGCCTGCGGATGACTCGAGGCGCGCAGCAGTTCAAAGCGCTCGGGCGCCGGCTTTTTCAGCATGCGCGCGACGATCTCCTCGGCCTTGCCGCCGCCGGGCACGTAGTCGCCGCTCGCCGCATCGAGGCGCAGGATGTTCTTGCCCACCTTCTTGTAGAAGCCGGCTCCGCTTTTCTGGCCCAGCGCGCCGCGCTCGACGAGTTGCGCCAGCACCTTCGGCGTGGCGTACAGCGCGGCGAACGGATCCTGCTGCGGCGGCAGGGTGTCGCGCATGGTGCCGATGACATGCGCCATGGTGTCCAGCCCGACCACGTCGGCGGTGCGGAAGGTCGCGCTTTTCGCGCGCCCCAGCTTGGAGCCGGTCAGGTCGTCGACCACGTCGAAGCTCAGGCCGAACTGCTCGGCTTCGTGCATCACCGCGAGAATGGAAAACACCCCGACCCGGTTGGCGACGAAGTTCGGCGTGTCCAGCGCGCGCACCACGTTCTTGCCCAGCGTGGTGGTGAGGAAGGTCTCCAGGCGGTCGAGCACCTCGGGGCGCGTGGCCGCGGTCGGGATCAGCTCGACCAGCGGCATGTAGCGCGGCGGGTTGAAGAAATGCACGCCGCAGAAGCGCGCGCGCAACTCGGGGTCGAAGCCTTCGCCCAGGCGCGTGATCGACAGCCCCGAGGTGTTGGTGGCGAACAGCGCGTGCGGCGCCAGGTGCGGCGTGACCTTGCGGTACAGCTCGTGCTTCCAGTCCATGCGCTCGGCGATGGCCTCGATCACGAGGTCGCAGTCGCGCAGCAGCGCCAGGTCGTCGTCGTAGTTGGCGCAGCGGATCAGCGAGGCCTCGGCGGCCAGCCCGAGCGGCGCCGGGCTGAGCTTTTTCAGATTGGCCACGGCGCGCTCGGCGATGGCGTTCTTGCGCCCTTCCCTGGCCGCAAGGTCGAACAGCACGACGGGTACGCGCGCGTTGATGCAATGGGCGGCGATCTGCGCGCCCATGACGCCGGCGCCGAGCACGGCGACCTGACGAATCGGTTGGTTCTGGCTCATGGTGCGGGGGCCCGCGCAGCGGGCGGTGGGGGGTGGGTGGGTTGCGAAGGAAGCTTGCGAAGGGATGGCGAAACCGCTGGCGATGCGCCGGCGCCGCGCCTCAGGCGAACACGGCGTCGGTGTCCATCAGCGCCGCCGCGCCACTGCGCGCCTGGCGGATGGCCATCGCCGTCTCCGGCAGCAGGCGCGCGAAGTAGAAACGCGCCGTCTGCAGCTTGGCCTGGTAGAACGCTTCGGTCGAGCCGGCGGCGATCTTGTCCTGCGCCACCTTGGCCATGCGCGCGAAGGCGTAGGCGTAGACGAGATGGCCGAGCACGCGCAGGTACGGCGTGGCCGCCGCGCCGACCTGCTCGCGGTCGGTCATGGCCTTCATGCCCAGTTCCATGGTGAGTTTCTGCACCTTCTCGGCCAGGTCCGCCAGGGGATTGACGAATTCCTGCATGGATTCGACGACGCCCTGCTCCTCGACGAAGTCTCGCACGATGCGCCCGAACTTCTTCAACCTGGCGCCGCCGTCCATCAGCACCTTGCGCCCGATCAGATCCAGCGCCTGGATGGTGTTGGTGCCTTCGTAGATCAGGTTGATGCGCGCATCGCGCACGTACTGCTCCATGCCCCATTCGCGGATGTAGCCGTGCCCGCCGAACACCTGCAGGCACTCGTTCACCGCGGCGAAGCCGTTGTCGCTGATGAACGCCTTCACGATGGGCGTGAGCAGGGCGACCAGGTCGTCGGCGTCCTTGCGCATGTCGGCGTCGGGGTGCTGCTGCGCCTGGTCGAGCATCAGCGCCACCCAGTAGGCGAGAAAGCGTCCGCCTTCGGCCCAGGCGCGCGCCGTCAGCAGCATGCGCCGCACGTCCGGGTGCACGAGAATCGGGTCGGCCGCCTGCTGCGGCGCCTTCGGGCCGCTCAGCGAGCGCATCTGCTGGCGCTCGCGCGCGTAGGCCAGCGCGTTCTGGTAGGCGACCTCGGTCAGGCCCAGCGACTGCAGGCCCACGCCGAGGCGCGCGCCGTTCATCATCACGAACATCGCCGCCAGCCCCTTGTTGGGCTCGCCGACCAGCCAGCCGCGCGCGCCGTCGAGGGTCATCTGGCAGGTGGCGTTGCCATGGATGCCCATCTTGTGCTCGATGCCCGAACAGAAGATGCCGTTGCGCTCGCCGGGCCGGCCCGCGGCGTCCGGCAGGAACTTGGGCACGACGAACAGCGAGATGCCCTTCGAGCCCTCCGGAGCGTCCGGCAGCTTGGCGAGCACCATGTGCACGATGTTCTCGGCGAGGTCGTGCTCGCCGCTGGAAATGAAGATCTTCTGCCCCGACAGCAGGTACGAATCATCGCCCTGCGGCAGCGCGCGGGTGCGGATCAGGCCGAGGTCGGTGCCGCAGTGCGGCTCGGTCAGGCACATGGTGCCGGTCCACTGGCCGCTGGCCAGCTGCGGCATGTACAGCTCCTTCTGCGCCTGGCTGCCGTGGGCGCCGAGCAGTTCCGCGACCCCCTGGGTCAGCCCGGGGTACATGGTCCACGCCTGGTTCGCGCCGTTTTCCATTTCGTGCACCGCGCTGCCCACCAGGTGCGGCAGGCCCTGGCCGCCGTATTCCGGCGCCGCGGTGAGCAGCGGCCAGCCGGCCTCCACATACTGCTGCCAGGCCTGGCGATAACCGGTCGGGGTGGTCACGGCATGCGTGTCGGGATCGAAGCGGCAGCCCTCGGCGTCACCGCCCAGATTCAGCGGAAACAGCACCTCGGCGCAGAACTTGCCGGCCTCCTCGCAGACCTGGTCGAGCAGTTCGGCGTCGAGGTCGGCGTGCGCCGGCAACTCGCGCAGGGCCGGCACGACGTCCAGCACCTCGTGCATCACGAACTGCATGTCCCGCAGCGGCGGCGTGTAGCTGGGCATGGGCAATCTCCTGGAATGGGCAAGGGGTGGAGGGGCGTCGCCGGCTCGGCGCGTCAGTCGCTCTGGTCGCAAAGCTCGCGCAACAGCTCGGCGCCCGGCTTGGTGGTCCAGGCGTCGAGCACCCGTCGATAGGCGCGGCGCGCCATCAGCGGGCAATCGGGAATCTGCAGCAGGCGCGCGTCGTGGTGCAGGGCGAGGATCAGCCCGTGCAACTCGAACAGCACCTGCTGCGAGGGGGTCTCGGCGCGCAGGTGTCCGGCCTGCACGGCTTGCTCGATGGCGCGACGCAGCGCGTCGTGCCACGTCTGCACCATCAGCACGAGGGCGTCGCGCACCGGGCCCGGCCGGTCGTCGAACTCGACCGCTCCCGAGATGTAGATGCACCCGCTTTCGACCTCGCGACTGATCTGCTGCACCCAGCGGTGGAACATCGCGTGCAGGCGCGCCAGCCCGCGCGGCTCGGCCAGCGCCGGATAGAACACCTCGCCCTCGAACATCTCGTGGTAGTGGCGGATGACCGAGATCTGCAGTTCCTCGCGCGAGCCGAAATGCGCGAACACGCCGGACTTGCTCATGTGCATGCGATCCGCCAGCACACCGATCGACAGGCCTTCGAGCCCGATGCGCCCGGCCATCTGCAGCGCGCAGTCGAGAATCGCCAGGCGCGTCTGTCGGCCCTTGCCGGAGCTTTCCCCGGCGACGGCGACGGACTCGGGTTGGAATGCGGTGGACTTGCGGGACATCGACGCGAAGGCTGGGGCGAAGGCAGCGTCACGCGCCGCCCGAAATAAAACGAACGGTCGTACTATTTCTGAATTCGGCGCGTTTGTCAACAGTCGGCATCGCGGCGCGGCGCGGCGCGGCGCCGCACCGCCGCCGCGTCAGCCCAGCAGCGCCAGCAGCGCGCCGTCGTCGCCCGGGCGCGGCGCCGACGCGGCAGCGCCGCAACGCAGCGCCAGGCCGCCGCGCGCGTAGGTCAGCAGCCAGCGCGCGCGCTCCGCCGGCTCGAAGCCGTTGGCCACCTCGCCCTGCTGCTGCGCCAGGCGCAGGCTCTGGCGCACCGAGGCCTCGAAGCGCAGCAGCAGGCGCTGCACGCGCTCGCGCAGGCGCGCGTGCTCGCCCACCAGCGCCTCGCCGGTCAGCACCCGGCACAGCCCAGGGTTGCGCTCGCCGAACGCCAGCAGCGCCTGCAGCATGCGCGCTGCCTGCGCCAGCCCGGCCGTCTGCTGGGACTCGATCTGCGCGACCAGGCCGAACAGGCTGGCCTCGATGAAATCGATCAACGCCTCGAACATCTGCGCCTTGCTCGCGAAATGCCGATACAGCGCGGCCTCCGAGACCTGCAGACGCGCGGCCAGCGCGGCCGTGGTCACGCGTTCGGCGGCGCCCTCCTCGAGCATGCCGGCCAGGCACTGCAGGATCTGCTCGCGCCGGCGTCCGGGCGCCGGACGCCGACGCGCGACCGGGCGGGATTCGGAGGGCTTGGTGACATCGTCGGCGTCAGACATGGCCCGCCGATTCTCTCACGAGCGGGCCAGCTGCCTTGCCGAGCCTTCAACGGCGCGCACCCGGACGTACCAGGCGCGGCAGGTGCCACAGGCTGGCGGTGCGCGCGCTGACGTAGCAGGGGCGCCCGTGACGCCGGCGCAGCTGCGGGTGCAGCGCCGGCGCCGACTGACGGCGCGCGGCGCGCTGCGCGTAGCGCGTGAACCAGACGCCACGCAGGCCCAGCGCGCGCGCCGTGCGCAAATGCCCCAGGGTGTCCTCGACCAGCACGCACTGCGCGGCGCGCAGGCCGAGTCGACGCAGCACGTGGCGCAGCATGCGCGCATCGGGCTTCGGGCGCAGCTGCCCGAACTGGAGCATGTCCTCGATGGCGATGACGCCGTCGAATTCACGCAGCATGCCGAATGCGCCGAGCACGCGCAGGGCGTAGGCGCGCGGCGCGTTGGTGAGTACGTACTTGCGCCCGGGCAGGCGACGCAGCGCGGCGCGCTGGCCGGCGTCGGCGCGCAGCAGGCGCGCCAGGTCGGAGAAGCGATGGGTCTCGGCGAGGAAATGCTCGGCGCGCACGCCATGCTCGTGCATGAGCCCGAGCAGCGTGGCGCCGTAGCGCCGCCAGAATTGCAGGCGCAGTTCGTCGGCGCGGCTCGCGTCGACCCCGAGGTGGCGCTGGATGTAGGCGCTCATCTCGGCGTTCATGCGCGGAAACACCCGCCACGACGCGTCGTGCAGGGTGTCGTCCATGTCGAACAGCCACGCCGTGGGCCGCGCCACGGGCGCGCCGCGGTCGGCGCGATCGGCGTGCCGCGCGGACATGGCCGGCTCAGTGCGAGCGGATCATCGTGCCGAACGCCTGTTCGGTGAGGATCTCGAGCAGCATGGCGTGCGGGATGCGCCCGTCGACGATGTGCACCGAATTGACGCCCGAGCGCGCGGCCTCGAGCGCCGACGAGATTTTCGGCAGCATGCCGCCGGAGATGCTGCCGTCGGCGAACATCTCGTCGATCTCGCGCGCCGTCAGGTCGGTCAGCAATTCACCCGCCTTGTTCAGCACGCCCGGGGTGTTGGTCAGCAGTACCAGCTTTTCCGCCTTGAGCACCTCGGCCAGCTTGCCGGCGACGACGTCGGCGTTGATGTTGTAGTTCTCGTTGTCGGCGCCGAAGCCGAGCGGCGAGATCACCGGGATGAACTGGTCGTCCTGCAGCGCCTTCACGACGGCCGGATCGATGGCCTCGATCTCGCCCACCTGGCCGACGTCATGCTCGACTTCGGGGTTTTCGCGGTCGCGCATGCGCAGCTTGCGCGCGCGGATCATGCCGCCGTCGCGCCCGGTCAGGCCGACGGCCTTGCCTCCGGCGAAATTGATCAGCCCGACGATGTCCTGCTGCACCTGTCCGGCGAGCACCCACTCGACCACTTCCATGGTTTCGGCGTCGGTCACGCGCATGCCCTGGATGAAGGTGCCCTTCTTGCCGACCTTGGCCAGTGCCTCGTCGATCTGCGGGCCGCCGCCGTGCACCACCACCGGGTTCATGCCGACCAGCTTGAGCAGTACCACGTCCTCGGCGAAGTCCTGCTGCAGCGCCGGATCGGTCATGGCGTTGCCGCCATACTTGATGACCAGGGTCTTGCCATGGAACTTGCGGATGTACGGCAGCGCCTCGGCGAGGATCTCGGCCTTGTCGCGCGGGGAGATGTGAGCCAGGTCGGGTACGACGGGTTGGGTCATGGCGGCAACGGATGACGGGCGGGCGGTAGGCTTGGCGCAACGCGCGGCCGCGGTGGCCGGGCGCGCGCTGCTCGATTCTAGGGACAACCCGCAGCCGCGGCATGCGTAAACTCGGCGGTCATCGCAGGATCCACGATCGCCCGCCCATGCCGCTGCGCCGCTCCCGACTGTTGCAGAACGTGCTGCTGCACCCGCGCCTGAGCGCCTCGATGGTGCTCGCCGCCGTGCTGGGCGGCGCGCTGCAGGCTCGCCTCGGAGCCGCCCGCGCCGTGCTGCTCGGCTTCGACATCGGCAGCGCCGCGTACCTCGGCTCGATCGCCTGGATGATGAGTCACAGCGCGCCGCAGGCGCTGGCTCGGCGCGCCGAGCGCCAGATGCACGCACGCTGGTCGGTGCCGGTGTTCTCGGCGCTGGTCTCGGGGGTGGTGCTGCTGGCGCTGCGCCTGGAGCTTCACCCGGGGCATGCGGGACACGCCGGCGACGTGCCGCTGGCGGCCGCCAGCATCGTGCTGTCCTGGCTGTTCTTCAGCGTCGTGTTCGCGCAGGCCTACGCCCACGCGGACCATCTGGAACGCGCCGCGGGCCGTCCGTGCCTGCGTTTTCCGGGCGAAGACCAGCCCGACTACTGGGACTACCTGTATTTCTCGGTGGTGCTGAGCATGACCTTCCAGACCTCCGACGTGAACATCGAAGGGCGCAACCTTCGGCACATCGTGCTGCTGCACAGCGTCACGGCCTTTTTCTTCAATGTGTTCATCCTCGCGTTGACCGTCAACGTCGTCGCCGGCGCGCTCTGAACGAGCCTGCCCTTGCGCCCGCGGCGGGCATAGCGTTGCTGACATCCGTCAAGGACATGCCGCAACGCGCTTCCTAGGCTGTGTGCGAACTGTCCTGGTGACACGGCACACGAGCGAGCGGAGCATGTCCGTCCCCTTCCTTCGAGTTCCCGCGCATGCGCTGGCGCGCGACCCCGGCGTGCCCCGCTTCGCCGATCGTCGCGCCGCCGGGCGCGCACTCGCGCAGCGCCTGCGCGACCTCGCCGACGTACCCGATCTGCTGGTGCTCGGGCTGCCGCGCGGTGGCGTGCCGGTGGCCTACGAGATCGCGCGCGCACTGCACGCCGAACTCGACGTGCTGGTGGTGCGCAAGCTGGGGGTACCGGGCCAGCCCGAACTGGCGATGGGTGCGATCGGCCCGGGCGGCGTGGCCGCGCTCAACGAACGGGTCATCGCCGAGGCGGCGGTGGCCGCGTCGGCGCTGCAGCAGGCTCGCGCCAGCGAGCAGCACGAACTGGAACGGCGCGAACGCGCCTATCGCGCGGGCCTCCCGCCGCTGCGCCTGCGCGGGCGCACCGTGATCGTGGTCGACGACGGACTCGCCACCGGCGCCACGATGCGCGCCGCGCTCGCCGTGCTGCGCGGCGCGGGCCCGGCGCGCATCGTCGTCGCGCTGCCGGTGGCTCCGCCCGATGCGGCGCAGATGCTGCTGCTCGACGCGCCCGACCTCGTGGTCGTCGCCCAGCCCAGGAACTTCGACGCCGTCGGACGTTTCTATGCAGATTTCGGGCAGACCGACGACGACGAGGTTCGCGGCCTGCTGGCGCGGGCGCGCGCCGGGGCCGGCGCCAGCCGGCTCGGAACGCGCCGTGCCGCTCACCCCTGATCATCGGAGAACGCCATGAAAGTACAGGACATCTTCACCCGCGGCACCGTGCACATCCCGCAGCACCGCAGCCTGCAGGAGGCGGCGCAGCAGATGCACCAGCAACATGTCGGCGCCCTCATCGTCACCGACGGCGACGGCTCGCAACGCCTGCTGGGCATCGTCACCGATCGCGACATGGTGCTCAAGGCGGTGGCCCTCGGCGCGTCGCCGCGCGACACCGCGGTAGGCGATGTCATGACCCGCGGCGTAGCGACCATCGCCGAGGACGACGACGTGATCGAGGCGATGCAGACCATGTTCAGCCACGGCGTGCGCCGACTCGCCGTCACGGACGCCGCCGACGCGGTGGTCGGCGTGGTCTCGCTCGACGACATGATCGAGGCCCTGGTGCGCGACTGGGTGCTGCTCGCCAGCGTGCTGCGCAGCGGCCAGCAGCGCGAGCGCTCGGGCAGCGTGCAGTCGCGCCTGCATCCCTGACATGCGCGTCGATGCCCGCGCCCCGCGACTGCCGCCGCGCACCCGTGCGCGCGCCGCGGCAGACGCGCGAACTCTGCCATACACTTGGTCAGGGCTTCGCGCCGCGGCCGGCAGCCTGCCGGCCGCGCGGATGCGCGAGCATGCCGGCGCCCCCGCGCTTTGCCCGCCTTGCCGATGCCTGCGAGCGCTGCCGTTGCGGGCGCTGGCCCACGGACGCATTGCCGGCGCCAGCGCGCCGGCTCCGGATCAGCCGGGCAGCCTTGCCTGCGGGGTTGCGCGCAACGCGGCGGGCGTGGATGTCGGCGCCATGCTGTCCGGAACCTCACGGGCCGGGCAGGAAGTGCCGTGCTTCGGAGAACGCCGGGCCTGCACCCGGGGGCTCCACCCCTCTCGGGGGAAGGGTCGGATTCGACCCACCCCCGGGGATACGCGGACGCGGCGTGCCGCCGGACGACCCGCACGCCGCTGTTCGCCCGCGCACGGCGCGCCCGCGTGCCGGCACGGAACCCGGGAGCGTCGCCGGATCGCGGCCAGCGCCGCGGCAGCGCGACCTGAGGTCGTCCGTGGCATGCCTGCACGGAGGCCCGTGGTGACCCTATCCGACCGACTCTTGCAACCCGCCCGCCAGCGCCTGGCGGCGCTCCCGCTGCCGTGCGCCGTGCAGCTTCCCGGCGGGCGCCGGCTCGGCCCCGCCGAGGCGACGCTGCGCCTGGTGGTGCGCGACATGCGCGCCCTGATGCACCTGGCCCACGGCGCGATCGGGCGCCTCGCCGAGGACTACGTCGAGGGACGTCTGGAAATCGAGGGGCGCCTGCGCGACCTCATGACGGCGGCTCCGGCGCTGCTCGGCAGCGACCCGACGGACGCTGCTTGCGGCTGGCTGGCACGCAGCCTGCAGGGCGCGCGTCGCGCGCTGTGGGAGCGCAGCCACCACAGCCGCGCGCGCGACGCCACGCAGATCCAGCACCACTACGACATCAGCGACGACTTCTACGCCCTCTGGCTGGATCCGCACCGCGTGTATTCGTGCGCCTACTTCGCGCACGACGCGATGAGCCTGGCACAGGCCCAGGAGGCCAAGCTCGACCTGATCTGCCGCAAGCTGCTGCTGCGCCCCGGCGAGCGCTTCATCGACATCGGCGCAGGCTGGGGCGGCTTGCTGCTGTGGGCGGCCGAGCACTACGGCGTGGACGCCACCGGCATCACGCTGTCGCGCAACCAGCATGCCTATGTCACCGACCTGATCGAGCGCAGGGGGCTGCGCGGGCGCGTGCGCATGCTGCTGCAGGACTACCGCGACGTCGACGAGTCGGAGCCCTTCGACAAGGTGGCGTCGGTCGGCATGGTCGAGCATGTCGGGCGCCCCAACCTGACGCTGTATTTCTCGAAGATCCGGCGCCTGCTGCGCCCGGGCGGCCTGGTGCTGAACCACGGCATCACCGCCGGCGGAACCGACAACCCGCAGTTGTCCGCAGGCATGGGGGACTTCATCGAGAAGTACATCTTTCCGGGCGGACAACTGGTGCACGTGGGCGTGATGTGCGACGCACTGGCGCGCGGCGGGCTCGAGCCCCTCGACGCGGAATGCCTGCGCCCGCATTACGCGCGCACCCTGTGGTGCTGGGTCGACGCACTGGAAGGCCGACTGGACGAGGCGCGGCGGGTGCTCGGAGCCCATGCCGACCGGGTGCTGCGCGCCTATCGCCTGTACCTGGCCGGATCGGCGATGGGCTTCGAGCAGGGCTGGATCTCGCTGTTCCAGATCCTCGGCTCGCGGCCCAACGGGGTGGTGGAATCGCGCGGCGACCGGCCCGAGGTGCTGCGCGCGGCGCAATGCCCCTACCCGTTTCGCCGCGACTACATGTACCGGGGCGCCGCGGGCGCTCCCGGGAGGGCGCCGCGATGAACCCTCGACGCATGCTGCGGCGGTGCCCGGATCGACCCCACGGGGCTCCGTAGGCGGGCCGGAGACCCGGACTGGAATGCATGCGTCCCGCGCAAAGGAAACATCATGGCTGTGGTGAAGTGGGATCCCTGGCAGGAAATCGAGGACATGTTCGACCGTTACACGCGCGCGGTCGGCTGGCCGCGGCGCGGCGCGCCCGGCGTGGAACCGGGCAGCAAGGCGGACTGGGCGCCGCGTGTGGACATCTCCGAGACCGACGCCGAATTCAGCATCAAGGCCGAACTCCCCGAAGTCCGCAAGGACGACGTGAAAATCACCATCGACAACGGCGTGGTCACGCTGCAGGGCGAGCGCAAGCAGGAGACGGAACAGAAGGGCAAGACCTTCCACCGCGTCGAGCGCTACTACGGCAGCTTCAGCCGCAGCTTCGCGCTGCCCGACAACATCGACGATGCGAAGGCCAGGGCGACGTTCCACGACGGCGTGCTGACCCTGCAGATTCCCAAGCGCGAACGCGCGCAGCCCAAGGGAGTCGAGATCCGGGTCGAATGACCCGGCCGGCGCGACCCGGCCGCGACCTCGGGAGCGAGACCATGTACCGCAACATCCTGGTGCCCGTGGACGGCAGCGCGGCGGCCGACGCGGCGCTGCGGCACGCCGTGCGCCTGGCCGCCGAGCAGCATGCCCGCCTGCATCTGGTGCACGTCGTCGACATCGGCGCGCTGCCCGCTCCCGACGTCGCCGCGGTCGCCGGCGTCGACATGCCGGCGCTGCTGCGCGAACAGGGCCGGCGGCTGCTCGAGCGCGCGCTGCAGCAGGTGCGAGAGCCGGGCATCGCGGCGACATCGAACCTGCTCGAAGGCAGCGTGTTCGGCAGGCGCGTGAGCGAACTGCTGGCCGACGAGGCGCGCGCGGTCGACGCCGACCTGGTGATCATCGGCAGCCACGGCTGGCGCGGCTTCAGCCGCCTGTTCCTGGGCAGCGTGGCCGAGGGCGTGTCGCGCCTGTGCCCGATGCCGGTGCTGGTGGTGCATGCATCGCCGGCCCCCTGAGCTGGCGCGGCGACGCGGCTCGATGTCGCTGCCGCGCCGCCGGCCGGGGGCCCGCGCCGACGCAGCGCGGCGCTCGCGTCGCATGGCTGCGAGGACGTCGCGGCCTGCGCAACGATCCGCCGGCGCCCGCGAGCAGCCGGCAGGAAATACCGTGGAACATCGACGTCGACGCTCAGGGCAACTGCGCCCCGCAGCCCGTATCAGAATTCGACACGGTGTAAATGCCGGCGCGGCCGGATACTTCGGTCTCTGGCCGCGCACTATGATGGCGCGGTTGGTGCTTGCACGCACCGTTCGCGGAACGTGCAGTCAAACGGGAAACAGGGAGGGCACGCCGGTGCCCGTGCCTGTGCTGCCCCCGCAACGGTCAACGGCACGACGCAACGCCCGAGGGCGCGCGTCGTAGCCCGGACGCACAAGCCACTGGGCGCCTGCACGGGCCTGGGAAGGCGCGCCGGGTCGCCGCCAGCCCGGATACCGGCCAACACGCTGGGAACGGACCTTCGGGGAGAAGGGGCATGTTCGCCAGGCCGCGCTTTTCGCGGCCTGGCGCGAGCCTGTCGCGGCGCCCTGCGCGCCGACGCTTTCCTGCGTAGCAAGAGTCCCGTGCGGGGTGTCACGGTTCATAGCTCCTGCCCCTGGAAACCGTCATGCCCCGCTGTCTGTTCCGGCGCTCCCGCGCCGCGTTGCCCGCCCTGCTGGGCGGCCTGTGCTGCGCCTGCGCGCAGGCCCGAGGATTCACCGCCGACACCCAGTTGCTGCCACCCGTGGTGGTGTCGGCCTCCACGTTCTCGCAACCCCTGTCGCAGGCACTGCCCAGCACCAGCGTGATCACGCGCGCGCAGATCGTGCATTCCGGGGCGCGCAACCTGAGCACGCTGCTGCAACGCGTCGCCGGCGTGCAGTTGACCTTCAACGGCGGCCCGGGCCAGACGTCCACGACCTACCTGCGCGGCTTCGGCAGCTCCGACATGGGCGTGCTGGTGCTGCTCGACGGCGTGCCGCTGACCGCGCAGGACTACTCGGGCAGCACCGGTTACCTGCAGAACCTGACCACGGACCAGATCCAGCGCATCGAGATCGTGCGCGGCAATGTCTCGGCCATCTACGGCTCCGGAGCGATCGGCGGCGTGATCCTGATCACCACGCGCGAAGGCAGCGCCACGCCGCGCGCATCGATCACGGTGAGCGCCGGCAGCCAGGACACGGCATCGCTGTCGGCCGACGCCAGCGGCCAGGTCGGGCGCACGCGCCTGCAGGCGGGCTGGAGCCGGTACACCACGCAGGGATTGCGCTCGGTGAGCCCGCAGGCGGCGCCCGCCTACGGCGCCGGCGACGCCACCGACGGCTATCGCAACGACACGCGCAATGCGTCGATCGTGCAGCGACTCGCCGACGGGCACAGCGTCGGGCTGCGGGCCTTTCGCAGCGACGGCGTGTACGACTACTCCAATGGCAACGGCAGCGGGCGCACGCTGCAGCAACTGGTGCAGCTGTTCAGCAACGATCGCCTGGCCGCGGGATGGACCTCGCACCTGAGCCTGTCCCGGCAGTCCGTCGACAACAGCAACTGGTCGTCCGGCAGCTACGGCGGCGGCGCGCGTACCCGCGTGCTGCTGGCGCAATGGCGCAACGTGGTGCGCCTGGACGCGCACTGGATCGCCACCGGAGGCGCATCCTGGCAGCGCCAGCGCATCGAGACCGACGGCCCGGGTGCGTTCCCGAATGTTTCGCGCAACGCGCGCGCGGTGTTCGCCGGGCTCGACGGGCGCTTCGGCGCCGAGCAGCTGCAGTTCAACCTGCGCCGTGACAGCGTCGACGGGCTCGCCGCGCAGAACACCGAATACCTCGGCGCGTCGCACGCGCTGGGCCGCGGGTTCAAACTGCTGGCGAGCTATTCCACCGCCTTCAACGCGCCGCCGCTGGGCTACCTCTACTCCAACGTCCCGGCCTATTTCCTGGAGGCCAACCCGGCCTTGCGTCCGGAGCGCGCGCATTCGACGGAAGCCGGCCTGCAATGGCACAGCGGCGCCGCGCTGGTGCGCGCCACGCTGTTCGACACCCGCATGACCGATGCATGGAGCTATGGCAGCGACCCGGCCACCGGCATGTCGCAGTTCCAGAACATCGCCAGCGCGCGCACGCGCGGGCTGGAACTCGCGGGCAGCGCGGCGTGGCGCGGCTGGCAGCTCGACGCCAATCTCACGCTGCAGCAGCCGGTGGACCTGAGCCAGCCCGGCCAGCCGACGCTGCCGCGTCGCGCGCGCAGCATGGCCAACCTGCAGGTGAGCCATGCCTGGCACGGCATGCTGCTCGGCGCCAGCGCCCACTACAGCGGGCCGCGCCCCGACTCCAACTATGCCGACTACCCGGCCGTGCCGGTGGTGCTCGGTGCCTACACCACGCTGGATCTCAGCGCCAGCGGACGCCTTGCGCCGCGCTGGAGCTGGAACGTGCACGTGCGCAACCTGTTCGACAAGGCCTACCAGACCGCCTACGGATACAACCGCGCGCCGTTCGGCATCTTCGTCGGCCTGACCTGGCAGCCGTGGGGAGCCTGAGCCCGACGCGCGCCGCGCCGAGCCGGCGCTGCGCGGCGCTGCTGCTCGGCGCCCCCGGCTCCGGCCACGGCAAGACCACCGCCACGGCCGCACTGGCGCGCCGCGCGGCGCGCGGCGGGCGGCGCGTGCGGGTGTTCAAGATCGGCGCCGACTTCCTCGACCCGATGCTGCTGCAGCAGGCCTGCGGCAGCCCCGTGTACAACCTCGATCTCTACCTGGGCTCGCCGGCGCATTGCCGGCGCCTGCTGTTCGACGCCGCCGGCGAGGCCGACCTGCTGCTGGTCGAGGGCATGATGGGATTGTTCGACGGCCGGCCGAGCGCCGCCGACCTCGCCGCGCTGCTCGGACTGCCGGTGCTCGGCCTGATCGACGCGTCGGCGATGGCGCAGACCTTCGGCGCGGTGGCGCAGGGCCTGCACTGCTGGCGCGGCGACCTGCGCTGGGCCGGCATGCTGGCCAACCGCGTCGCCGGCAGCGCTCACGCCGCCTTGCTGCGCGACGCGCTGCCGGCGGGCCTGCGCTGGGCCGGCTGGCTGCAGGCACAGCCGGATGCCGAACTGCCGCAACGCCATCTCGGGCTGGTGCAGCCCGAACACGTCGACAACCTGCAGGCGCGACTCGACGCCGCGGCCGACGCGCTGCGCCCGCAGCGCGGCTGGCGCGCTCCGATGGTCACCTTCCAGGCGCCCCCCGCGCAGACGCCGCAGCCCCTGCTGCGCGGCGTGCGCATCGCCGTCGCGCAGGACGAGGCGTTCTGCTTCGTCTATCCGGCCAACCTGGACTGCCTGCGTGCGATGGGGGCCGAGCTGCGGTTCTTCTCGCCGCTGCGCGACGCCGCGATACCGCCGTGCGATGCGCTGTGGCTGCCCGGCGGCTATCCCGAGCTGCACCTGCGCGAGCTCGGCGCGAACACGCCGATGCTGCATGCGGTGCGCGCGCATGCCGCCGAGCGCCCGCTGCTGGCCGAGTGCGGCGGCATGCTGTACCTGTGCCGCAGCCTGGCCGACATCCAGGGCGCCACGGCGACGCTGGCCGGCGTACTGCCGGGCGACGCCGCCATGCAGCACGGCCTGCAGGCCCTGGGGCCGCAGGCATGGCACCAGCGGGCCGGCGAGCTGCGCGGGCACACCTTCCACCACTCGCGACTGCGCATGGAGCTCGCCGCCGCCGACCACGCGCGCAGCCCGCTGGGCGGCCGCGGCGAGGCCGTGTGGCGCCAGGCGCGCGTCACGGCGTCGTACGTGCACTGGTACTTCGCGTCGGCGCCGCACGCGGCGGCGGCGCTGTTCCTGCGCTGAGGGCCTCGAGTTCGAGCAGGGCCCGCTTGCGCGCCACGCCGCCGGCATAGCCGCGCAGCGCGCCGTCGCTGGCGACGACGCGGTGGCACGGCAGCACCACCAGCAGGGGGTTCGCGCCGACCGCGCGCCCGACCGCGCGCGCATGCCCGCAACCCAGGCCGACGGCCGCGGCGAGCGCGGCGTAGCCGATGCGCTGAGCGTAGCCGACGCCCTCCAGCGCGTGCCAGACGCGCTGCGCGAACTCGCTTCCGGCCGGCTGCAGCGGCAGCGCGAACACGCGCCGCTCGCCGCACCAGTAGGCGTCGAGCTGGCGCGCGGCCTCGCGCAGCACCGCGGGCGCCCGGGCGTCGATGGCCCGCGTGCCGGGATCGGTGCGTCGCGCGTCGTCGAAACGCAGCGCCGACAACGCATCGCCCTGCGCCTGCAGCAGCAGCCGGCCCAGCGGGCTGGCGCAGTGGAACCATGGGCTCATGTGTCGTGCTCCCGCGCCTGACGGCGCCACAGATGCATCGCCGCGTAGGCGCGCCAGGGCCTCCAGGCCTCGGCGCGCGCGTCCAGCGCGGCGGCGTCGGCGCAGGCCGCGGCGCGCTGCAGGCCCGCATCGGACGCGGCGAATGCGTCGGGCCAGCCGAGGGCCTGCATGGCCACGCGCTGCAGCACCGGCTCGTCGATTCCCGGCAGGCCGCGCAACGCCGCCAGCGTCGCCTCGAGCGGCGACCATGGCTGCAGTTCGAAGTCCCCGGCCTGCAGCCCGCGCGCCGCATGCAGCAACGCACCCGCGTCGTGCCGCGAAAAACCGGCCGCGCGCAGCTCGTCGAGCCCTCGCCCGGCGACCTCGGAGGCGAGCGGAAAGCAGGCCTGCAAGCCCGCGGGCGCGGCGGGCACGGCGTTCGGCGCCGCGCACAGGGCGACCAGGCGCTGCAGCAGCAGCGCGCCGCCGCGCTGGCGCAGCGCCAGTGCGCGCACCAGGGTCTCGAAGCCGTCGGGGTGCCCGGGGATGCGCAGCCCCGGCATGCCGCGGGCAAGGTCGCCCAGACGCGCGTCGACCATCTGCGGGCTGGCTCCGAGGTCGAACATGCGCCGCAGGCGCGCCAGCAGCGCCGGCAGCGCCGGCGCCAGCGACGCGCTGGCGCGGACGCGCAGCAGGCAGCGCGGCGCATCATCCCAGGCCATGATCCAGCCGCTGCACGACCCGTCGCGCCCGCGCAGGCGCAGCGTGCGCGCGTAGCGCGCCGCGTCGACCCGCTCGACGCCGGGCACGGCCTGCGCGGCCGCCAGCTCGAGCCAGGCCTGCCAGGCCAGCGGCGGGCGGTAGGCAAGCGCCAGATCCAGGCCGTCGTGCCGCGGCGTGGCCGCGCCGGCACGGATCTGCTGCGCCCGCAGACCCCAGCGCTGGCGCAGCACGGCGTGGAATCGGCGCTGGCTGCCGAAACCGCAGGCCAGCGCGACCTCCGACACCGGCAACGCGGTCTGCGTCAGGCACTGCTTGGCCAGCAGCAGGCGCTGGGTCTGCGCCAGCTCGAGCATGGATACGCCGTACTCGGCGCGGAACAGGCGTCGCAGGTGGCGCGTGCTGACGCCGATGCGACGCGCCAGCTGCGCGGTATCGGCATGGTCGAGGAAGCCCTGTTCGATCAGCGCCGCGGCGGCCTGCGCGAGGCGTCCCGGCAGATCGGGCAGGCCCCAGCCGGGCGCGAGCTCCGGGCGGCAGCGCAGGCACGGACGAAAGCCCGCCTTCTCGGCGGCCGCAGCGCTGGCAAAGA
Source organism: Pseudomonadota bacterium (assembly GCA_021815805.1). Taxonomy (GTDB): domain Bacteria; phylum Pseudomonadota; class Gammaproteobacteria; order Burkholderiales; family Burkholderiaceae_C; genus Thiomonas_A. Next base: position 224,496 of record JAKAZQ010000001.1, read on the forward strand.
AGTGGCAGTGCTCGCGCCGCGGCGTGCGCACCGCGCACACCGGGCGGCAGTAGATTCCGGTGCTGGAAACCCCGACGAAGAACCTGCCGTCGAAGCGCCGGTCACGCGCCCGCAGTGCGGCCAGGCATTGTTCGGCATCGAGTTCCATGCCCGGACTGTAGACGCGCCGCGACCGCGGCGCCTGCCGGATGCGGACCTCCGATCGCGGCGCCGTCAGCCGGCGTAGCCCCCCATGCGGCCCTCGCGGAAGTCGCGCACGGCCTCGAAGATCTGCTGCTGCGAGTTCATCACGAACGGGCCGTACTGCACGATCGGCTCGCCGAGCGGGCGCCCGGCCACCAGCAGGGCGCGGCTCTGCGGCCCGGCGCGCAGCACCACGCCGTCGGCCTGCGCGTCGTTGCCGAGAATCGCCATGCGCTGCGCCGGCACGCGTTGCCCGGCGATGTCGAGTTCGCCGCGATAGACGTAGACGAAGGCGTTGAACGCCGGATCCAGCGCCTGCTCGAAGCTCGCGCCGGCCGGCAGCTGCAGGTCGAGGTACAGCGGTTCGGTGGTTTCGCGGGTCACCGCGCCGACGAGGCCGCCGCTGCTGCCCGCCAGCACGGCCACCTCGACGCCCTGCGCGGCATGCCGGCGCGGGATCTCGGCCGCCTGCACGTCGCGGTACCAGGGCTGACGCAGCTTGTCGTGCGCCGGCAGGTTGAGCCAGAGCTGGAAGCCCTCCATGACTCCGCTTTCCTGCTGGGGGATCTCGGAGTGCACGACGCCGCGCCCGGCCGTCATCCATTGCATGCCGCCGTTTTGCAGCAGCCCCTCGTGGCCGGCGCTGTCGCGGTGCAGCATGCGCCCGGCGATCATGTACGTGACGGTCTCGAACCCGCGATGCGGGTGGTCGGGGAATCCGGCGATGTAGTCGTCGGGATTGTCGCTGCCGAAGGCATCGAGCATCAGGAAGGGGTCGAGCCGGCGCTGCAGGTCCTGCGTGAGCACCCGGGTCAGGCGCACTCCGGCGCCGTCGGAGGTCTCCTGGCCGCGCACCAGGCGCTCGACACCGCGCGAATGGCGCACGCCGGGCGGCGCGACAGGCTGTTCGACGGGGATCTGCGGGTCGGCACGGGTCATGGCATGGAACTCCTGGCGGGGCCGGCGCGGCCTGGCGGGCGTGGCCCGCGGCATCGCCGCGCCGGCGGTGGATGGATCGGGGACGGCATGGGCAGGCCCCGGTGGGTGAATCTAGGCGTTGCACCAGGGTTTTGGAAGCCGCGATTCTGGATAACAATGTTCCACCCATGGAACAATTCAACGCTTGGCAAGGGATCGAGCCCAACGACCTGCTGGTGTTCGCGCGCGTCGCCGAACTGGGCAGCCTGAGCCGGGCGGCCGAGCGCCTGCGCATGCCCAAATCGACGCTCTCGCGACGTCTCGCGCTGCTCGAACGCCGGCTCGGCGAACGCCTGCTGCTGCGCTCCACGCGACGCCAGAGCCTGACCGACTTCGGGCAACTGCTGCTCGCGCATGCACAGCGCATCGCGCGCGAGACCGAAGCCGCCGGCGCGTTGGGCGAGCAACGCCGCGCCACCCCGGCGGGACGCCTGCGCGTGTCCATGCCGAGCGATCTCGCCGCGCTGCTGCTGGCCGACAGCCTGGCCGCCTTTGTCGCGCTGCACCCGCGCGTAGAGCTGGAACTCGACCTGTCGCCGCGCAGGGTGGATCTGCTCGCCGAGGGATTCGACCTGGCCGTGCGCATGGGGGAACTGCCCGACGACGCCTATCTCGCGGCGCGCGCGCTGGCGCGCTTTTCGCACGGGCTGTATGCCGCGCCGGACTATCTGGCGGGGCGCGGCGAGCCGTGCCACCCCGACGATCTGACGGGCCATGCCGCGCTGCAGCTGCTGGCGCCCGCGGCACGCGACACGCCCTGGGTGCTGCGCTGCGGGGAGCAGCTCTGGCAGGGCATGCCCGATGCACGCGTGCGTGCCAACGCGCCCGAGCTGCTGCTGCGCATGGCATGCGCGGGGGGCGGCATCGCCGCGCTGCCCGACGCCTTCGCGCAGCCCGAGGTGCGGCGAGGTCGCCTGCGCCGCGTGCTGGTCGACTGGAGCCTGCCGCGGCAGACGGCCTGGGCGGTGTTTCCGGCAGGCGCCGCGCTGCCGGCGCGCACGCGGGCCTTTGTCGACATGCTGCGCACGGCGTTGTCCGGGCCGCGCGCCGGCGCGCCGCGGCCGGGCTGACGGCGCAAGCGCTGCGCGAGGCGTCACGCCGGCGTGCCGAGCAGCCAGCGCCAGCCCAGGTACACCAGCATGCCGACGCCGATGGCCGGCAGCAGACCGCGCGTGCGCAGCGACAGCAGCGCGCTGGCCAGCGTGCCGGCGAGCCAGGGATTGCGCCAGCCGAGATCCCAGTGGCGGCCGTCGGGCAGCAGCACCAGCGGCACCGTGATGGCCGTCAGCACGGCCACCGGCACGTAGCCGAGGGCGCGACGCAGGCGCGGCGTGAAGCGCACGCGCTCGCCCAGCGCGAACAACGCGAAGCGCACGCCGAAGGTCACGCCGGCCATGCCGGCGATGGTCAGGGCCAGGCCCGCGGTGCTCATCGCAGCCCCCGCCGCGCCCTGCGCGACGCATCGCCCGCCTGCGGCGCGGCGCCGTGTCCCGGCTGCCGCGGCGCGTCGGAACATTCGTCGACCAGCACCCCGGCGAGCACCCCGCCGACGGCCGCCAGCATCAGTCCGAGCTTGTACGGCAGGTCGCGGCCGAGCAGCGCCAGCGCGGCCGAAGTCAGCGCGGCGGCAAGCGCCGGGCGCTGCCGCAACATGGGCACGACCATCGCGGTGAAGGTGGCGACCATGGCGAACTCCAGGCCCCAGCGCCCGAGCCAGGGCCAGCCGTGGCCGGCCCACACGCCGAGCGCCGTCCAGGCCAGCCAGTTCAGGTACATGGCCAGGCAGGAGCCCAGGTAGTACCAGTGCAGCCCGGCCTGCGGCGCCGCCGAGTGCAACTGCGCGGCGTAGCGACGGTGCACCACGGCGAAGGTCTCGTCGGTCAGCCAGAACGCCAGCAGCACGCGCCAGCGCAGCGGCAGGCGCGCGACCGCCGGCAGCAGCGTCGCCGCGTACAGCACGTGGCGCAGGTTGACCACCAGCGTGGTGAGCACGATCACCGGCGCGGCGGCCTGCGCGGCCAGCAGCGTGAGGGCGATGAACTGGGCCGAACCGGCGAACACCAGCGCCGACATGGCCAGCGCGCCGCCCGCCGGCACGCCGTCGGGCGCGGCCAGGGCACCGAAGATGAGGCCGAACGGAGCCGCGCCCAGCAGCAGCGGCAGGGTATCGAGCATGCCGTGCAGGCATTCGGCGCGGCGCGCCGCGCCGCTGCCGGGATCGGGCGAAGGATGCGCGGGCGCAGCGCAGGCGACAGAACAGGAATCGGTCATGGATGCACAGCGTACGCGAGGGCGCGCGATTTGCTTCAACACAAACCTGCGGCGATTCGCGCCATGCCACCGCGTCGGGCGCGATAGGCTCGTTGTGAAGCGACAAGAACTTGTTTCCTCACACGGGAAGTCGAGTCTTGAGGCTTCACAACCAGTTGTCCTGTCGCGAGCATGCCGCCATGACCGAACCGCAGACCCCGAACCAGAGGTCCCCGGCGCACGACGCAGGCGCCGAAGCCGCCGCCACGCCCGCCGAGCAACTGCTGGCCCGGCTGCAGGCCAGCCGCGACGGTCTTGCCACGGACGAGGCGGCGCGCCGCCTGCAGCGCTTCGGGCCGAACGCGCTGCCGCAGCCGCACCAGAGCCTGCTGGGCAGGCTGCTGCACTATTTCTGGGGTCCCATCCCGTGGATGATCGAGGCCGCCGCGGTGCTGTCGGCGCTGGTGCGCCACTGGCCCGACTTCGGCATCATCGTGGCGCTGCTGCTGTTCAACGCCGCCGTCGGCTTCTGGCAGGAATACAAGGCGTCGAGCGCGCTCGACGCACTGAAAAAGCAGCTCGCGCTGCGCTGCCGGGTGCGCCGCGACGGCCAGTGGCGGGAACTGGAACCGGCGATGCTGGTGCCTGGGGACATCGTGCGCGTGCGCCTCGGCGACATCGTGCCGGCCGACATCAAGTTGCTGGACGGGGACTTTCTCAGCGTGGACCAGTCGGCGCTGACCGGCGAGTCGCTGCCGGTCGAGCGACGCCCCGGCGAAGTGATCTACTCCGGCACCATCGCCAAGCAGGGCGACATGAGCGGCGTGGTCTACGCCACCGCGGCGCGCACCTACCTGGGGCGCACCGCCGAACTGGTGAACAAGGCCGGTGCGGCGTCGCATTTCCAGAAGGCCGTGCTGGGCATCGGGGACTACCTGATCTACATCAGCCTGGGGCTGGTCGCGCTGCTCGTGCTGGTCGAGTTGCAGCGCGGCCTGCCCTGGGTCGAGTTGCTGCAGTTCGCGCTGATCCTGACCGTGGCCTCGATCCCGGTGGCGATGCCGGCGGTGCTGTCGGTGACCATGGCGCTGGGCGCGCTCGCGCTGTCGAAGGAGAAGGCCATCGTCGCCCGCCTGGAGTCCATCGAGGAAATGGCCGCGGTGGACATTCTGTGTTCCGACAAGACCGGCACCCTGACCCTGAACCGCCTCAGCCTGGGCGAACCGCTGCTGCTCGGCGCCGCCGACGTGGCGAGCCTGAACCTGCATGCCGCGATGGCCAGCCAGGCCGATGACGGCGACGCCATCGACGCCGCGATCTTCGCCGCCCAGGCACGCATCGCCGACACCTGGACCCTGCTGCACTTCACGCCCTTCGACCCGGTCGGCAAGCGCAGCGAGGCCAGCTGGCGCGACGCCGACGGCGCCACCTGGCAGGTGAGCAAGGGCGCGCCCCAGGTGATGCTCGCGCTGGCCGACATCGACGCGGCCACGCGCACGCGCGCCCAGGCCTGGATCGATGCGCAGGCGGCGCGCGGCCTGCGCACCCTGGGCGTGGCCAGTCGGCGTGGCGACGCCGCGTGGAGCCTGGACGGCGTGCTCGCGCTGCTCGATCCGCCGCGCCCCGATTCCCGCCAGACCATCGTCGATGCACGCGCGCACGGCATCGACGTGAAGATGGTGACGGGGGACAACCTGGCCATCGCGCGCGAGATCAGCGACCAGCTCGGCATCGGGCGGCGCATCGTCGCCGCCGACGCGGTGTTCGGCGGCGACGCCGCGCACGTCGTCGGGCTGGCCGAACGCGTCACCGCCGCCGACGGCTTCGCCCAGGTGTTTCCCGAGCACAAGTTCGGCATCGTGAAGGCGCTGCAGGACGCCGGCCACCGCGTGGCGATGACCGGCGACGGCGTCAACGACGCGCCGGCACTGAAGCAGGCCGACGTCGGCATCGCGGTATCCGGGGCCACCGATGCGGCACGCGCGGCGGCGGCGCTGATCCTGACGGCACCCGGGCTGTCGACCATCGTCAAGGCGGTGGACGAGGCGCGACGCATCTTCGAGCGCATGAACAGCTATGCGGTGTACCGGATCACCGAGACCATTCGCATCATGATCTTCGTCGTGCTGGCGATGCTGGTCTACAACTTCTATCCGATCACCGCGGTGATGATCATCCTGCTGGCCTTCTTCAACGACGTGCCGATCATGACCATCGCCTACGACCGCACGGCGGTGGATCCTGCGCCCGTGCGCTGGGAAATGCGCCGGGTGCTCACGGTGTCCACCATCATGGGCCTGACCGGAACCGCCGGCAGTTTTCTCATGCTGTGGCTGGCGCTGGACTGGCTGCACCTGCCGATCGCCAAGGTGCAGACCTACATCTTTCTCAAGATGGCGATCGCCGGGCACCTCACGCTGTTCGTGTCGCGCAGCCGCGGCGCCTACTGGCGCCGCCCCTACCCGGCGCCGGTGATGATCTGGTCGGCGCTGCTGACCAAGGTCGCCGCCACGCTGCTGAGCGCCTGGGGGCTCGGCCTGGTGGCGCCGATCCGCTGGGGCGAGATCGGGCTGGTGTGGGCCTACTCGATCGTCTGGTCGCTGGTGACGGATGTTGCGAAACGCGCGGTGTATCGGCATTTCGAGCGCGCCGCACCCCGGCACCTGCGCTTCCTGAGCCTGCTCAAGCACCCGATCGTGCACCGCGGGTCCTGAGCGTGGAACCGCGGGGGTCAGATCCCGCCTCCAATGTTTTCAGCATGTTACGCAGGAATGCGGGGAGAATATAAGGTTCCTGAAATCCGGACGCCAGCCGCTTGCGCGGCCAGCGGCATCGTGCCGCGCGCGCCCGCAGTCCCGCACTCCCCAAGGCGATGACCGAGACATCCTCGACGACACCCTCTTCTTCCTCCAAGCCCCGGCGCGCGGCGATGACCGCACAGGAACGTCGCTCCAGCATGACCCTGGCGTCCATCTACGGACTGCGCATGCTGGGGCTGTTCCTGATCCTGCCGGTGTTCGCGATCTACGCGCACGGCCTGCCGGGCGGCAGAGACCGCTTCATGGTCGGCCTGGCGCTGGGCATCTACGGCCTGACCCAGGCCGCGCTGCAGATCCCGTTCGGCCTTGCCAGCGATCGCTTCGGGCGCAAGCCGGTGATGATGCTGGGCCTGCTGATCTTCGCGGCCGGCTCGTTCGTCGCCGGCGTGGCCCACAGCATCGACGGCATCATCCTCGGGCGCGCGATCCAGGGCGCCGGCGCGATCTCCGCGGCGATCTCGGCGATGATCGCCGACTCGACCCGCGATCACAACCGCACCAAGGCGATGGCCATGGTGGGCATGACCATCGGCATGAGTTTCCTGGTCTCGCTGATCGCCGGCCCGGTGCTCTACCACCTGATCGGCGTGCCCGGCATGTTCGTGCTCACCGGCGTGCTCGCGGTGATCGCCATCGCGGTGATCAAGTGGGTCGTGCCCGACGTGCCGATGAGCGGCCCGGCCGAGGAGACGGGGGCCGGAGCGTCGCGCGAGTCGGTGCTGACGCCGGCGCTGCTGCGACTGCACTTCAGCATCTTTGTCGTGAATTTCGCGCAGGTGGCGATTTTCGTCGTGGTTCCCGTCGCGCTGGTGCACCATGCCGGAATTCCGCTGCAGCACCACTGGATGGTCTACCTGCCGGTGACCGTCGGTTCCTTCGTGGTCGCCATTCCCGGCATCATCTGGGCCGAGAGCCGCGGCCACATGCGCGCCGTGCTGCGCGGTGGCGTCGCGCTGATGGGCCTGAGCATGCTGGCGCTGGCCTTCGGCTACCGCAGCGCGGTGCCGCTGATCGGCGAGTTGTTCCTGTTCTTCGTCGCCTTCAACCTGATGGAGGCGCTGCTGCCGTCGCTGGTCTCGCGCGTCGCGCCGGCGGCGCGCAAGGGCCTCGCCATGGGCGTGTACAACACGGCGCAGTCGCTCGGGCTGTTCGCCGGCGGCGCGCTCGGCGGCTGGCTGGCCAAGATGTGGGCGGCCGAAGGCGTGTTCCTCGCCTGCGCCGCGCTGTGCGCGGTCTGGCTGGTGGTTGCGTGGTTCGTGCAGCAGCCGCCGCGCCGCGCGCATTGATACCCCCGCGCGCGACGCGCAGCATCGCTACCATGATGGGCTGGCACGGCGGCTGGTCGTGCGCCGCCGCGCCAGCCTGACACTCCGCCGCGCGCGGCCCGATGGCTCTTTCCCCGACCTTGCGTGTCCGATCCGAATCCGCCCTCCTCCACGCCGCCCGACCCGGAACCGGGCGGCGCCCGGCGCAGCCGCCCACCGCGCACGCCGACCGATGAACTACTGCGCGTCGCCCGCTCGCGCGGGCGCCGGCTGTTCCTCCAGTACGGCCTGCCCTGGGGCGGCGCGCTGCTGGTCGGCCTGGTGGCCGTGCTCTACGCCAGGTGGAGCGAGGACGCCTACGAGATGTTCCTGCACTGGATCGCCGGGCGCACCTGGCTGGCGTTCCTGATCACGCCGGCCTTGACCGTGCTCGCCGTGTTCCTGACGCGGCGCTGGTTCTCCGGCAGCGAGGGCAGCGGCATTCCGCAGGTCATCGCCGCGCTGCACGCGCCGCCCGACGACACGCTGATGAAGCGCCTGTTCGGGCTGCGCGTGATCTTCGGCAAGCTGGCGGTCTCGCTGATCGGCTTTCTCGGCGGCATGACCATCGGGCGCGAAGGTCCGACGGTGCACCTGGGCGCCGCGATCATGGCCGAGACGCGCCGCCTGTATCCCCATCAGGGCAAGCGCCTCGAGCGCTCGCTGCTGCTGGCGGGGGCGGCGGCCGGCCTGTCGGGCGCGTTCAACACGCCGCTGGCCGGGGTGATCTTCGCCATCGAGGAACTCGCGCGCGACTTCGAGAGCCGCACCAACGGCGTGACCATCACCGCCGTCGTGTTCTCCGGCCTGACCTCGCTGGCGCTGGCCGGCAACTACCTGTATTTCGGCCAGATCAACGTGCCGCAGGACTTCGGCGCCGGCCTCATCCTGCCGGTGGTGGCCATCGCGCTGCTGTGCGGACTGTCGGGGGCGGCGTTCAACCTGGTACTGCTGCGCGCCGAGGTGTGGATGCCGGCGCGGCTGCGCGAGTGGCGCGCCCACAAGCCGCTGCTGTACGCGCTGATCTTCGGTCTGGCGATCGCCGCGCTGGGCGTGTTCAGCCACGGCCAGACCTGGGGCAGCGGCTACGACCAGGCGCGCAGCCTGCTCCAGGGCGACTCGCCGGTGACGGAGATCTATGCCCCGCTCAAGTGGATCGCGCTGGTGCTGAGCTATCTGGCGGGCACTCCGGGCGGCCTGTTCTCGCCGTCGCTGGCCGTCGGCGCAGGTCTTGCGCAATGGGTGCACGCGCTGTTCGGCGCGGTGCCGATGCCGGCCCTGATCGCGCTGTGCATGACCGGCTACCTCGCGGCCGTGACCCAGTCTCCGCTGACCTCCTTTGTCATCGTCCTGGAAATGACCAATGGCAACAGTATGGTGATCCCGATGATGGCGGTGGCCCTGGTGGCCACGCGCATCTCGAACCTGTTCACGCCGCCGCTGTACGAGGCGCTGGCGGAAAAGAACTATTACGGCAAGGGCATGGCGCATCACAAGACGGCGTGAGCGGGGCTGCACCGCACGGCTCGGCGAGCTCGGTTTCTGCGATGATTACGGGGCCTGGGCCCTGAGGAAAGGTCGATGAAACGACTCGACGGTGTGGAGATCGCAGCGCTGATCGTGCTGATGGCGGCGCTCGTGCTGGCCCTGCTGCACTGGGAGAGCGTGCAGCGCATGCTGGGCTACGTGCTGCACGAACCGCTCCACCAGGCCCCCACCGCGGTGGCGCCACGGGCTCCGGCGGCGCCGCAGGTCAGCGCGCGCATCGCCTCGGCGCCGGCCTCGCAACCCGCGACACTGCAGGTCCCGGCGGCGTCGCAGCCGCTTCCGGCGCTGGCGCACAGCGACACGCTGTTCGGACGCGCGGTGGCGTCGCTGGTCGGGCGCGACGGCTTCGCGCATTGGTGGGTTCCCGACCGCCTGATCCTGCACATCGTGTCGACCATCGACAACCTGGCGCGCGCCAACGCCCCGGTGAAGGCCTGGCCGCTGCGCCCCGCGCCCGGGACCCTGCGCGTGCACGCCGACGCCAAGGGCTTCGTGCTCGCCGCGTCCAACGCGGCGCGCTATGCGCCGTACATGGCGATGCTGCGCCACGTCGACCCGGCACGGGCGGTCGGCGTCTACCTCGACTTCTACCCGGTGTTCCAGCAGGCCTGGCGCGAACTCGGCTATCCGAAGGGCGAGTTCAACACCCGCCTGCTGCAGGTGATCGACAACCTGCTGGCCGCCCCCGAACCCGGCGGGGCGCTGCGCCTGGTGCAACCGCACGTGCTCTACCTGTACGCCGACCCGGGGCTGGAGTCGGCGAGCGCCGGCCAGAAGATCCTGATGCGCATCGGACCGGCCAATGAACGCGAGGTGAAGGCCAAGCTGCGCGCGCTGCGCGCGCAACTGCTGCGCCACATGCGCGCCGCGCCGGCCGCTGCGCAACCGTGATGCGACACCCGAACGACGCCCGCGCCGCCATGCCCATGCCGCACGCTGCCCGACTCGCCCTTGCGCTGACGCTGTGCCTCGGCCCGGCTCTGGTGCATGCCGCGCCCACCGGATCGACCGCGGCGCCGGACCCCGTGCAGGGGGCCAGCGCGCCGCACCTGCGGGTGGCCTTCGTCGACACCGCGCGCATCCTGCGCGACTCGACGCTGGCCAAGGCCGCGTCGCGCAAGCTCGCGCAGGATTTCGAGCCACGCCGGCGCAAGCTGACCGAACTCGGCCAGCGCATCGAGCTGCTGCGCAACAGGCTGCAGGACAACACGGTCACCATGTCGGACGACCAGCGCATGCAGGCGCAGCAGCAACTCGCCGACCTGAACCGCCAGTTCCGCGACGACCAGCAGGCCTTCGCCGAGGATCTGAACGCGCAGCGCAACGCCGATGTCAGTCGCATTCTCGACGAGGCGAATGCCGTGGTGGATCAGGTGGCGCGCCGCATGGGCTGCAGCATCGTGTTCCAGAACGCGGTGTACGTGAATCCGCGCATCGACATCACGTCGGCGGTGATCCACGCGCTGGACACGCAGAAGGCCGCGCACTGACCCCGCGCCCGGCGCGTCGTGGCGCGTCAGGGCGACGGGTGGTGCCTGCCCAGAGGCACCACGGTGCTCGCCTGCGGCCCCTCTTCGCCGGCCTGCTCGACAAAGCGCACCTCGCTGCCCGCCTCCAGGAACTCGAAGCGGTCACCGACCACGCTGTTGCGGTGGAAATAGATCGAGCGTCCGTCGCTGGCGGCGATGCTGCCGCGCCCCGCGGCATGGTCGATGTGCTCCACCCGGCCATGCGCCTGCGGCTGGTGGGTCTTGACGTCGCCGCGCTGCACGCGCGCCAGGTCCTCGACGCGACGCTCCATGGCGTCGAAGGCGTCGCGCACGGCGACGAAGGCGTCCTCGTGCGCCTGGTGCTCGATGGGCTCGCGGTTCACCACCAGCACATGCCCGGGGACGCTCAATTCCACGCGCACATGAAAGCGATGGCCCTGCCGGCCGTGGAGAGCATGCGGCTCCACCGACACCTGGCAGCCGAGCACATGCGGGTGCAGACGCTGCAGGTGCTGGATGCGCTGCTCGATGCGCTGACGCAGCATGGGACTCGGCTCCATGCCGCGGAACACGATCGTCGGCTCGGTCTGCATGCCTTTGCTCCTGCAGGATGAATCGTGCCTGCAGTGTCGCGCGCGGCGCCGGCGCGCGCCTTGACGCACCTCACCTTGACGCGCCTCGGCGGGGCCGGGGTGCCGCCGGGCGGGACATGGCCCACCCGGCGCGGGGCGGCCGTTCAGGTGTTGCCCGACGCATCATGGCGTGCGTCGTTGCGCGCGTTGCCGTGCGCATTGCTGTGCACGTTGCTGTGCAGGTTGCCGTGTGCGTCGTGCCGGGCGTCGTGCAGAAGCGCCTTGCGATGCGCGGGCGCCGCGTCGCGCAGATACGCCTGCGGCTCGGCCTCGGGCTGCGCCTGCGAGGCCGCATCGTCCCCCGGGGGCAGGATGTGATCCTGCGCCGGGGCTTCCTCCAGCGCGGCGGCGGCGGCGCCTACCGGCACGACCATGCCGATCAGCGCGAACGCGCACAGGCCGCTGGCGAACGCTCGCCCCAGGTGGTGAAGGTTCGGCAACATCATGACATTCTCCTCAGACGGGTGGCGGGCCCTCGGGCCCGATCCCGGCGCACCATGCGCCGGGCCTCGGCAAGGTTCGCGCAAGGGTTGTGCCAAGGGCCGAAATCTCCTGGTTTTTCAGGAACCTGGGCAGATCGCAGCGGATCCGGGAGAGGTCGTCGCCGGGTCGTTCGGCGCAAATCTGTCGTGGGCGCCCGACATGGCTCGGCGGCATGCCGCAAGCCGCTGATGCGATGGAGCTTTTTTGTCGCCTGACGGCGTCAGGCGGACGCCGTGCCGGCGCTCGCGGCGGCGCCCCGGCGCTGCTGCCAGGCCTCGACGATGCCGGCGAGTGCCTGCAGGCCGTCGGTCAGCGCGGCGGGCCCGGGCTGCAGGATGTGCGCGGACTTGATCTCGTGCAACTGCGCGTCGCGCACGGCGGCGATCGCACTCCAGCCAGCGCGTGCGGCGACGCGCGCCGGCTGGAATTTCTTGCCGCACCACGAACCGATGATGAGTTCGGGGTCGCGGCGCACCACTTCCTGCGCATCGGCGACGATGCGCTGGGCCCCCAGGCTGCCGGTGGCCAGATCGGCGAACACGTCGACTCCGCCCGCCAGGGTGACGAGTTCGCTGACCCAGCGGATGCCGCAGATCATCGGCTGATCCCATTCCTCGAAATACACCCGCGGGCGGCGCGGCCACGCCGCGGCCCGCCGCGCCACCTGCGCCATCTCGCGCCGCCATTGCGCGACCAGCCGTCGCGCCCGCGCCGATGCGCCGACCATGGCGCCGAGGCGCAGCACGTAGCCGAGGATGTCCTCGAGCGAACGCTGGTTGCTGATCCAGACCTCGACACCGCGCGAGATCAGCTCGCGCGCGATGTCGGACTGCAGGTCGGAGAAGCCGAGCACGAGATCGGGGCGCAGCGCCAGGATGCGCTCGATGTTCGCGCTGGTGAACGCGCTGACCCGCGGCTTTTCGCGCCGCGCCTGCGGCGGGCGCACGGTGAAACCGGAGATGCCGACGATGCGCTGCTGCTCGCCCAGGAGGTACAGCGTCTCGGTCGACTCCTCGGTCATGCACACGATGCGCCGGGGCAGTCGCGGCGCCGGGACGGCGCGGGAGGACGGGTACGACGGTGGGTTCACGTGGGCGATCCGGCGGGCACGCCGCAGCAGCGCGGCTGGCGCATGATACGCAGCACGGCGCCCAGTCCATGCGCCCGTCGCGGACATCGCGCCCTGGCTATGATCCGCGCTCCCGCGCCGTCCGCGCCCCCCCGACAACGCGCAGGCGTCGCGCCGTCGCGCTGCCGCACCGCCTCCCGGCGCGCCCGTCCATGAGCGTCGACCGCGATTCCTGCTGCTTCGTGCTGTTCGATCCGTCGAACGCCCCGGCGCGCCTGCTGCGCCGGCCGCGCGCGCACTGGATCGCCGCCGATGCGGCCGCTGCCGCGGCGACGCCGCGCTGGATCGAGGGCCAGCTGGCGGCACGGCGCGAGATCGCGCTGTTCGCCGGCTTCGGCGCGGCCGATGCGCTGGCCGGGCTGGGCGTGCGCCAGCACGCCGGCTCGCCACGCGTCGAGGCGCTGGCCTTCGACAGCGTGCAACTGCCCGGCGACGACACCGCGGTCGACGCGTGGCTGCTCGGGCGCCTGGCCGCCGCCGGCCTCGCCGACGCACCGGCCGGGCTGGCCGGCTGGCGCGCCGGCATCCGGCGCCACGACTACGACGCCGCGCTGCAGCGCATCCTCGACGACCTCGCGGCGGGCGACGCCTACCAGGTGAACTACACCTTCGCGCTGCACGCGCGCGTGTTCGGCCACCCGCTGGCGCTGTACCGCGCCCTGCGTCGCGCCCAGCCGACGCCGTTTCGCGTGCTCGCCAGGCTGCGCTCGCGCTGGGTGCTGAGTCTGTCGCCGGAGTGCTTTTTCGATCTCGACGGGCGCGGCGGCGTCGAGACGCGCCCGATGAAGGGTACGTGGCCGCGCCAGCCGGGAGCGCGCTGCGACGCCCTGGCCGCGTCGCGGCTGCGCGACGATCCCAAGAACCGCGCCGAGAACCTGATGATCCTCGACCTGTTGCGCAACGACCTCGGACGCGTGGCGCGAACCGGCAGCGTGCAGGTGCCGCGGCGCTTCACCGTCGAGGCCTACCCGACGCTGTGGCAGATGAGCTCCACCGTGCGCGCCTGCCTGCGCGACGACACCGACTGGACCGGCCTGTGGCGGGCGCTGTTTCCATGCGGATCGGTGGTCGGCGCGCCGAAGCGGCGTGCGATGCAGATCATCGCCGAACTCGAGGCGACCGGACGCGGGCTGTACACCGGGGCCATCGGCTGGCTGCGGGCGGCGCCGTGGGCCGCCGGCGACACCGGGCCGCGCGCCGCGCAGGCCCGCTTCTCGGTGGCCATCCGCACCCTCGAGGTCGGCGCCACGCCGCGGCGCGGCACGCGCGCCGCGCGGCTGGGCATCGGCGGCGGCGTGGTGGCCGACTCCAGCGCCGACGGGGAATGGCGGGAATGCTGGCTGAAGGCGCGCTTCGCCCGTGACCTGGATCCCGGCTTCGGCCTGATCGAGAGCTTTGCCGTGCACGGCCGCTGGCCGTGTGCCGACCTCGACGCGCACCTGCGGCGCCTGGCGCGCTCGGCGCGTCACTTCGGCTTCGCCTTCGAGCGGCGCGCGCTGCTGCAGGCGCTGCAGCGCGCCTGTGCCAGGCCCCCCGACGGCGCGCCGCGCGACCGCCGCGTGCGCGTCGAACTGCGCCACGATGGCAGCTTCGACATTCGCGACCAGCCGCTGCCGCGGGTCGGGCGCCGTGTCGACGTGCTGCTCGCCGAGCAGATCCTCGAGGACGCCGCGCTCGACGCCGACGACCCGCTGCTGCGCCACAAGACCACGCACCGCCCGCGCTACGAGCGCTGCCGCCGCGCCTGCGAACGCGCCGGCGTGTTCGACGCGCTGTTCTTCAACCAGCGTGGCGAGCTGTGCGAGGGCGCGCGTTGCAACGTGTTCGTGCGTCTGCGCGACGGCTGGTGGACGCCGCCGCTGCGCTGCGGACTGCTGCCGGGCGTGGCGCGCGCCGCGCTGCTCGCCGATCCGGCATGGCGCATCGGCCAGCGCGTGCTGCGGCACGCCGACCTGCGACAGGCGCAGGCGCTGCTGCTGAGCAACGCCGTGCACGGCGCGCTGCCGGCGCGCCTGCGGCCGCCGCCGTCCGCGCGCGACGCCTCAGAACGGCTTGGCGAGGCGCCGTGACTCCTGCGGATTGCGGAACACCAGCGGCTGCTCGGGAACGCCTTCGGCCTGCGCCCGCCGCACCGCCTCGAGCACCGTGGCGTGATGCGGCGACTTGTCGCACACCGGGTCGGCGCCGGCCGCATCGCCGCCCAGCATGTAGGCCTGGCAGCGGCAGCCGCCGAGGTCGGCCTGCTGCTCGGGGCAGGAACGGCACGGCTCCTTCATCCACGCCGTGCCACGGTAGCGCGTGAAGCCCGGCGACTCGTACCAGGCGTGCTGCAGCGTGACCTTGCGCACGTCGGGGAACTCCAGCCCGGGCAGCATGCGCGCGGTGTGGCAAGGCAGCGCGAGCCCGTCCGGGGTCACGGTGAGGAACACGTTGCCCCAGCCGTTCATGCACTTCTTCGGGCGTGATTCGTAATAGTCGGGAACGACATAGAAAATGCGCATGCGATCGCCGAGTCGCTCACGCCAGGCCTGGGTGCAGGCCTCGGCGCGCTGCAACTGCTCGCGCGACGGCAGCAGGTGCTCGCGGTTCACGTGCGCCCACGAGTAGTACTGCGAATTCGCCAGTTCCAGGTACTCGGCGCCGAGTTCGGCGGCCATGCCGATGATGCGGTCGATGTGGTCGATGTTCATGCGATGCACGACCACGTTCATGACCATCGGCCAGCCGTTGTGCTTGATCAGGCGCGCCACCCGCTGCTTGAGGTCGAAGGTGCGGGTGTGCGACAGGAAGTCGTTCAGCTCCTGGGTGGAGTCCTGGAACGACAGCTGCACGTGATCGAGGCCCGCCGCGCGCAGCGCGGCCGCGCGCGCCTCGGTCAGCCCCACCCCGGAGGTCAGCAGGTTGGTGTAGAAGCCGAGGCGGTGCGCCTCGGCGATCAACTGCTCGAGATCGTCGCGCAGCAGCGGCTCGCCGCCGGAGAAGCCGCACTGCACGGCGCCGAGCTCGCGCGCCTCGCGCAGCACGCGCAGCCAGTCGTCGGTCGACAGCTCGGGACCGGCGGCGGCGTAGTCCACCGGGTTGAAGCAGAACACGCAATGCAGCGGGCAGCGATAGGTGAGTTCGGCCAGCAACCACAGCGGCGGACCCGGCCGCGGGGCCTCGCCAGGCAGGTTCGACGTCTCGCTCATGGCCGCGGCGTCACACCCACTCCACCCAGCTCTGGCGCGTGGCGATCTGCAGGAAGTCGCGCACGTCGCCACCCAGGTCCTCGACCTCGAAGGCCTGCTCCAGGTCGTCGATGATCTGGCGCACCGAGCTGGCGCCGTCGCAGCGCTTCATGATCTCCCCGGCGCTCTGGTTGAGCTTGACCATGCCTTCCGGGTAGAGCAGGACCCACGAGTTCTGGGCGTTCTCCCATTGCAGGCGAAACCGCGCATGCACGCGCGGCACCCGGGCTTCATCGGTTTCGACATGGGCGCTCATCACTGGACTCCATATTTCAGCGCCATGGCGTCGTTCATCTGCCACAGCACGTCGAGCTTGAACTGCAGGATCTGCAACGCGCGCTGCTGCAGATCCCGGGTGTTGAAATACTGCAGGGTCACCGCCAGGCCCTGTTCCACGTCGCGCCGCGCCTGGGTCGTGCGATTGCGGAAATACTGCAGGCCGTCGCTGTCGATCCAGGGATAGTGCTGCGGCCAGTTGGCGAGCCGCTCCTTGTGGATCTTCGGCGCGAACAGTTCGGTCAGCGAGGCGCACACCGCCTCCTGCCACGGCCGCTGGCGACAGAAGTTGACGTAGGCGTCGACCGCGAAGCGGGTGCCCGGCAGCACGTGGCGCAGGTCCTCGATCTCGTCGCGCTGCAGGCCGACGGCGAGACCGAGGCGGATCCACGCCTCGATGCCGCCGGGGTCGTCGCCATGGCCGTCGTGATCGAGGATGCGCTGGATCCATTGCCGGCGCACTTCGCGCTCGTTGCAATTCGACAGCACCGCGGCGTCCTTGATCGGGATGGCGATCTGGTAGTAGTAGCGGTTGGCCACCCAGCCGCGGATCTGCTCGACGCTGGCGCGGCCGCTGTTGAGCATGACGTTGAAGGGATGGTGGATATGGTAGGCAGCGCCGCGCTCGCGCAGCCTGGCCTCGAATTCGTCGCGCCCCCAAGGGTCGCGCTGCGCCGTGTCCTGGGACAAATCGTTCTCCTGCATGGTGTGCGCCGTCACAGCTCGATGTCGAGTCCGTCGTGGCAGACTTCGATGCCGTGCGCGGTGAGCTCGGCGCGCTCGGCGCTGTCCTCGCGCAGGATCGGGTTGGTGTTGTTGATGTGGATCAGCAGCTTGCGCGTGGACGCCGGCAGCGCGTCGAGCTGCTCGATCATGCCGCCGGGTCCCGACTGCGGCAGGTGGCCGAGGGCGCGCGCGCTCTTGTCGGGCGCGCCGACGCTGCGCATCTCGTCGTCGGTCCAGAAGGTGCCGTCGACCAGCACGCAGTCCGCCTGCTGCATGGCCTCGCGCACGTGCGGCTCGATGGCCCCCAGCCCGGGGGCGTAGAACGCGCTGCGGCCGCTGTGCGGGTCGCGCAGCAGCACGCCGATGTTGTCGCCCGGCACCGGCGCGTGGCGATGCGGCGAATACGGCGGCGCCTTGCTGCTCAGCGCCAGCGCGCGCACGC
This sequence comes from Pseudomonadota bacterium, assembly GCA_021815805.1. Lineage (GTDB taxonomy): Bacteria > Pseudomonadota > Gammaproteobacteria > Burkholderiales > Burkholderiaceae_C > Thiomonas_A. The sequence continues at coordinate 241,983 of JAKAZQ010000001.1, forward strand.
GCAGCCCGCCGGCCGCGGCGATCGCGACCTCGCTGCCGTCGACCGCCAGGTCGTGCCAGTCGACACCGCAGAAATGCCCGAGCACGCGCAGGATGGGGTTTCCCGCGCCGAGATCCTCGCGCACCGGCGGGGTACCCCAGATCTGCAACGGGCGCAGGCTTTCACGCAGCATGTACAGGCCGGTGGTGTGATCGACCTGGGCGTCCATCAGCAGCACCGCGCCGATGCCGGTGTCGCGCAGCGCGCGCGCCGGCTGCAGCGGGGCGAAGCCCTGGATCTGCTGCAGCACGTCCGGCGAGGCGTTGAACAGCAGCCAGTCGCCGTCGCCGGCGCGTGCCGCGATCGACGACTGGGTGCGGCGGCGCGCCTGGATGCTGCCGCGCCGCACCCCGTCGCAGTTCGGGCAATTGCAGTTCCATTGCGGAAAGCCGCCGCCGGCGGCCGAACCCAGGATGCGGATGTGCATGGTCGAAGATCGATTCCAGCCGGCGAGCGTGACGCCGTCGTGCGCCGGCGCCCTGCCGCGCGGCGCGGGCGCCGGGCGTGCGCAGGACGCGGCCGCGCGCAGCGCGCGGTGCGCGTGACGAGCAGCGAAGGGAATTCGGGGGTGGCTGCGGCGCGACGCGTCGCAGCCCGCGGGCGGCGCCGGCTGCATGCCGGCGCCGCCCGCGACCATCGGCCGATCTCAGCGAGTGGCGATGTACATGGTGATTTCAAAACCGAAACGCAGTTCGGTAAACGCGGGCGTGGTCCACTTCATGGTTTGTCTCCAAAGGAATTGTGCAAAAGCAGGATGCCACTCGCATCCCTGTCGGATACTAAGCAAGTCCCATGCCGCGCGCCATCCCCATCACCCCCCCCATTCGCGTCGAGCATCTCGACGTCGGCCAGGGCCACCGCGTCGCGCTGGCCACCGCCGGAGATCCGCGCCTGCCCGCGGTTGTCATCATCCACGGCGGCCCGGGCAGCGGCTCGCGCCTGCGCCGGCCGCTGCTGTTCGACCCGGCGCAGCACCGCCTGGTGTGGGTGGATCAGCGCGGCTGCGCGCGCTCGCGCCCACGCGGCGCCACGCGACGCAACACCACGCCGCTGCTGGTGCGCGACCTCGAACAGGTGCGCAGGCATCTCGGGCTGCAGCGCTGGAGCGTGTACGGCGGCTCGTGGGGCGCGGCGCTGGCGCTGGCCTACGCCGGCAGCCACCCGCAGCGCGTACAGGCCTTGCTGCTGCGCGCCACCTACCTCACGTCGCGGCGCGATACGGCGCGTTTCGTGCTCGCCGGACGGCGCCAGGCGCCACGCGCCTGGCGCGCGCTGCTGCGCGCCGCCGGTGCGACACGCGCCGACAAGCTGTTGCACTGTTGCACAACAGTGTCGCGTAATGGAACATCCCGGCAGCGCAGGGATCTGGGGTTATCCTGGAGTCGCTACGAAAATGCGATGCTGTTCCGGGATCGACCGCTGACAAAACGCATTTCCGCAAAACGCGTGTCGGATATCCTGGATAAGAATCAGGTGCATTGGCATTTTCTGCGGCACGCCTGCTGGCTGGGTCGCCAGGGCCTGCGCCGGCATGTGCTGGCCTTGCGCGATGCGACCTGGCCGGCGCTGGCCGTGCACGGCCGGCGCGACCGCGCCTGCCCCGCGGGCAACCTGCGCGTGCTGCAGCGGTGGCTGCCGCGCCTGCGCGTGCGCCTGATCGACGCCGGGCACCTGGAGACCGACCCGGCGATGCTGCGCGCGCTGCGCGCCGGGCTCGGCGCGCTGCTGCAGGAGGCGCGCGTGCGCGCCTGAGCCGGCGGCGCCGCCGCGCGCCGGGCTCAGGCCGCGGGCGCCATCGCCTCGTCGAGGAACTCCAGCCAGTGCTGCACCGGCGCGGCGCTGCCCGCCTGCAGGTGCTGGATGCAGCCGATGTTGGCCGACAGCACGCGCTGCGGCTGCAGGCGCTGCAGGTTGTCGAGCTTGTTGTCGCGCAGGCGGTGCGACAGTTCCGGTTGCAGCACCGAGTAGGTGCCGGCGGAGCCGCAGCACAGATGGCTCTGCTCGGGCAGCGCGAGCTCGAAGCCCAGCGCGCGCATCAGGGCCTCGACACGCCCCCCCAGCTGCTGCCCATGCTGCAGTGTGCATGGCGGGTGCCAGGCCAGGCGCTCGGCGGGTCGCGCGCGCAGCTGCTGCGCCAGCGCATCGACCTGGTCGCCGAGGAATTCCACCGGATCGCGCGCGAGTTCGGCGATGCGGCGCGCCTTGTCCGCATAGGCGGCATCGGATGCCAGTTCACGCCCGTAGTCCTTGATGGTCACGCCGCAGCCCGAGGCGTTGACCACGATGGCCTCCACCGTGCCGCGCTGCACCAGCGGCCACCAGGCGTCGATGTTGCGCCGCATGTCGCGCAGGGCCCCGCCGTGGTCGCCGCCGTGCTGGCGGATGGCGCCGCAGCAGCCGCTGCCCGCCGCCACCAGCGCCTGCACGCCGATGGCGTCGAGCACGCGGGCGGTGGCGGCGTCGATGTTCGGCGCCATCGCCGGCTGCGCGCAGCCATGCGGCAGGATCACCTTGCGCGCATGCTCGCGCGTCGGCCAGGCGCCGGCCGCGCGCGGCTCGCCCAGCTTGTCGCGCAGGCTGGCGGGCGCCAGCCCGCGCAACGCGCGCCCGGCGCGCAGCGCCGGGCCGAACAGCGGCGAGGTCACGCCCTCGCGCAGCAGCGCGCGCTTGACGCGCTCGGCGGCCGGGCGCGGCACGCGCTCGTCGACGACGCGGCGCCCGATGTCGAGCAACTGCGCGTACGAGACCCCGGACGGACAGGTGGTTTCACACGAGCGGCACGTCAGGCAGCGATCGAGGTGCAGCTGGGTGCTGCGCGTCGGCGTCGCGCCCTCCAGCACCTGCTTGATCTGGTAGATGCGTCCGCGCGGTCCGTCGAGCTCGTCGCCGAGCAACTGGTAGGTCGGGCAGGTCGCGGTGCAGAAGCCGCAGTGCACGCAGGCGCGCAGGATGGATTCGGCCTGGCGCCCGTCGGGCGTGTCGGCGAACTCGGGAGACAGACGGGTTTCCATGGCGGACGTCCGGGTCAGGCTGCGCCGAAGCAGTCGGGGAACACGCCGTGCGGATCGAAAGCCAGCTTGAGCTGGCGCTGGATCCGGTCGAGCGGGGCCGGCAGCGGCGTGAACACCGGCACCGCGGGGTCGCCGCCGCGAAAGCGCGTGGCATGTCCGCCGGCGCGCACGGCGGCCTCGCGCACGGCGCCGGCAGCGGCATCGCTGCGCAGCCAGCGCAGCGCCCCGCCCCACTCGACGAGCGTCTCGCCGGGCAGTTGCAGCGGCGCGGTGGTCGACGGCAGCGCGATACGCCACAGGGTCTGCGGCGGCGCGGGCTGCCATGTCGGCGCGAACCAGTCGAGGCTCTGCTCGCGCAGGCCCTGCCACAGCGTGGCGGCCGCAGCCTCGTCCAGGCGCTCGCCGCCGAGCCGTGCGCACGCAGCATCCACGGCGGCGCGCGCGCCCTGCAGGCGCAGCAACAGGCGCGCGCCGGCGTCGGCATCGTCCCACCAGGCGCTGGCGGCGATCGGCAGCGGCTGGCCGCCCCAGCGGTTGAGCTGTTCGATGGCCTGCTGCTGCGGCATCGCGAAGGCCAGCGTGGCGCGCGCGCGCGGCAGCGGAAGCACCTTCAGCGACACGTCCAGGATGACCCCGAGCGAGCCCATGGAGCCGGCCAGCAGCCGCGAGACGTCGTAGCCGGCGACGTTTTTCATGACCTGGCCGCCGAAGTGCAGCACCTCGCCGCGGCCGTTGAGCAGGCTGGCGCCGAGCACGAAATCGCGCACCGCGCCGGCGCCCAGGCGCCCGGGGCCCGACAGGCCGGCGGCCACCGCGCCGCCCAGCGTGGCGGCGGCGCCGCCGCGCGCGAAGTGCGGAGGCTCGCAGGGCAGGCACTGGCCATGCTCGGCCAGCAGCGCGTCGATCTCGGCCAGCGGCGTGCCGCCCCGCGCCGTGAGGTACAGCTCGCTGGGTTCGTAGGCCAGCACGCCGGCATGCGCACGCAGTTCGAGCACGCGGGCATCGCCAGCGGCACGCGCATCGAGCCAGGCCTTGCTGGCGCCGCCCCGCGGCATCAGTCGCGCGCCGTCGGCGACGGCCTGCAGCACCTGTTCGCGCAGCGCGGACACGGTATCGGGAAGGGATTCCATCGCGGAACTCGCAGGGTGTCGTTCGGATCGGACGGCCCGGTACCCGCCCGCGACGGGCCGGCACCGGGCCACGGGTTCAGAAGCGTGGAATGTCGGCAAACGCCAGTTGCCCGCCGCGCACGTGCATGCGCCCGTACTCGGCGCAGCGCGCATGGCTGGGAATGTTCTTGCCCGGGTTGAGTTTCTCGCCGGGGTCGAAGGCGCGGCGCAGGGCCAGGAACTGCTCGCGCTCCTCGGGCGAGAACTGCACGCACATGGAGTTGATCTTCTCGACGCCCACGCCGTGCTCGCCGGTGATCGAGCCGCCCATCTCGACGCAGGTCTCGAGGATCTTCGCGCCGAACTCCTCGGCGCGACGCATCTGGTCCGGCTGGTTGGCGTCGAACAGGATCAGCGGGTGCAGGTTGCCGTCGCCGGCGTGGAACACATTGACGCAGCGCAGCTCGAACTCGCGCTCCATGTCCTGGATCGCCAGCAGCATGTCGGCGATGCGCTTGCGCGGGATGGTGCCGTCCATGCAGTAGTAGTCGGGCGAGATGCGACCGGACGCCGGGAACGCATTCTTGCGCCCGCTCCAGAAGCGCAGACGCTCGGCCTCGTCGCGGCTGACGGCCAGCGCGGTGGCGCCGCAGCCCTGCAGCACCGCGCTCATGTGCTCGATCTCCTCGGCCACCTCCTCGGGCGTGCCGTCGGACTCGCACAGCAGGATCGCCGCGGCCTCGCAGTCGTAGCCGGCGTGCACGAAGGCCTCGGCGGCGATGGTCATCGGCTTGTCCATCATTTCCAGGCCGGCCGGAATGATGCCGGCGGCGATCAGCCCGGCGACCGCGTCGCCGGCCTTGCGCAGGTCGTCGAAGCTGGCCATGATGCAGCGCGCCAGTTGCGGACGCGGGATCAGGCGCACCGTGACCTCGGTGACGACCATCAGCATGCCCTCGCTGCCGATGACCGCGGCCAGCAGGTCGGGGCCGGGGCCGTCGCCCGCCAGGTTGCCCACGGTGATGGGCTCGCCCTCGACGGTGAAGCCGCGCACCTGCAGCACGTTGTGCACGGTCAGGCCGTACTTGAGGCAGTGCACGCCGCCCGAATTCTCGGCTACGTTGCCGCCGATGGAACAGGCGATCTGGCTCGACGGATCGGGCGCGTAATACAGGCCGTGACGCGCCGCCGCCTCGGAAATCGCCAGGTTGCGCACGCCGCTCTGCACCACCGCCGTGCGCGCCAGCGGGTCGATGGACACGATGCGGTTCAGGCGCGCCAGCGACAGCGTGACGCCATGCGCCAGCGGGAGCGCGCCACCCGACAGGCCGGTGCCGGAGCCGCGCGGCACCACCGGCAGGCCGAGCGCGTGGCAGGTGCGCAGCACCGCCGCCACCTGCTGCTCGTCGTCGGGCAGGCACACGGCCATCGGGCGCTGCCGGTAGGCGGCCAGGCCGTCGCATTCGTACGGAGTGGTGTCCTCGTCGCGCACCAGCAGCGCATGCGGCGGCAGCACGCCGGCCAGCGCCGCCACCAGGCGGGCGCGCGCCGACGCCACGGCGGCCGGCGTCGCCGCGGCCGCCGAGCCGGCCTCGGCGCTGGTCGCAGTCACGGTAGAGGAAGACATGCTGGAACTCCTGTGGACTAGCCTGGTGTTGCGCAACGCCCAGGCGGAAAGACCCTTCATTTTGCCGCATCCAGGCGCAGCGCGGCGGGCGCGCTCAGCGCGTCTGCGTCCACCAGCGCGCGTCGAACTTGCCCTGCAACCAGTCGACCAGTTGCTTGACCTTCGCCGGCACCAGGTTGGGGGACGGGTAGACGGCGTGGATCTCCTGCGACGGCAGCGACCATTGCTCGAGCAGCGCCAGCAACTGGCCCTTGCGCACGTCGGCGTTGGCCACGTACCACGGCAGGATGGCCACGCCCATGCCGTCGCGCGCGGCCGCCAGCAGCGTGGACAGGCTGTTCGAGCGCAGGCGCCCCGCCACCGCGACCACCGCCGCCTGGTGATTCGGCCCCGAGAAATGCCAGCGCGCGTCGCCCTGCACCGAGCTGTAGACCAGCGCCTCGTGGCGCGACAGCTCGTCGGGATGCGCGGGCGCGCCGCGCTGCTCGAGGTAGCGCGGCGACGCCACCACCACCCACGGGTTGATGCCGAGGTAGCGCGCCCCCAGCGTGGAATCGGCGAGCCGGCCCATGCGCAGCGCCACGTCGACCCCCTGCTCGACCAGGTCGACATAGCGGTCGTCGACCGACAGGTCGACCTGCAAGTGCGGATTGCCGTGCATGAACTGCATGAGCAGCGGCGCCAGCACGCGCCGCCCGAAGCCCACCGACGTGCTCACGCGCAGGCCGCCCTGCACCTGCGACTGCAGCAGCGCAGCCACGCTCTGCGCCTCCTCGGCGTGGTGCGCGATGAGCCGGCACTTGTCGTAGTACAGCAGCCCGATCTCGGTCGGCGAAACGCCGTGGGTCGAGCGGTGCAGCAGACGCGCGCCGAGCCTGCGCTCCATCTGCGCGATCTGCTTGGTCGCCGCGGGCTGGCCGATGCCGAGCTCGGCGGCGGCGCGGCTGAACGAGCCGAGATCGACCACGCGGATGAACAGACGGACGTCCTGCATGCGTTCCATGGGCACCAGTAGGCCACAGCGGTGCCAGGCTTGTCCATTCCCGCAAGGAATAAAGCATATGCCGGCGGCAGGCCTTCCGCGCTCCGGCGGGGCTGGCAAGAATCCGGCTCATGGCCGTGCAGCATGCGGCCGGGCGCATGGATTCCAGGAGACACGACCATGGCAAGGATGAAAGCCGCCCAGGCGGCCGTGCTGGTGATGGAGCGCGAGGGCGTGCAGCAGGCCTTCGGCGTGCCGGGAGCGGCGATCAACCCGCTGTACGCGGCGTTGCGCGAGCGCCAGTCGATCGCCCATGTGCTGGCGCGCCACGTCGAGGCCGCCTCGCACATGGCCGAGGGCTACACCCGGGCACGCGCCGGCAACATCGGCGTGTGCATCGGCACCTCGGGGCCCGCCGGTACCGACATGATCACCGGGCTGTATTCGGCCGGCGCCGACAGCATCCCGATCCTGTGCATCACCGGGCAGGCGCCGCGCGCGCGCCTGCACAAGGAGGATTTCCAGGCCGTGGACATCGAGTCCATCGCCAGGCCGGTGACCAAGTGGGCGGTCACCGTGCGCGAACCGGCCCAGGTGCCCGGAGTGTTCCAGCAGGCCTTCCACGTGATGCGCTCGGGGCGTCCGGGCCCGGTGCTCATCGACCTGCCGTTCGACGTGCAGATGGCCGAGATCGAGTTCGACATCGACACCTACGAGCCGCTGCCGGTGTACCGGCCGGCGGCGTCGCGGCGCCAGATCGACAAGGCGCTGGACATGCTCATGCAGGCGCAAAGACCGGTGATCGTCGCCGGCGGCGGCATCATCAACGCCGACGCCTCCGGGCTGCTGGTGGAGTTCGCCGAGAGCATCGGCGTGCCGGTGATCCCGACCCTGATGGGCTGGGGCGCGATTCCCGACGACCACCCGCTGATGGCCGGCATGTGCGGGCTGCAGACCAGCCACCGCTACGGCAACGCCACCATGCTGGCCAGCGACTTCGTGCTGGGCATCGGCAACCGCTGGGCCAACCGCCACACCGGGTCGGTGGACGTGTACACGCGCGGGCGCCGCTTCGTGCACGTGGACATCGAGCCCACGCAGATCGGCCGGGTGTTCATGCCCGACTTCGGCATCGTCAGCGACGCGCGCGCGGCGCTCGAGCTGTTCGTGCAGGCGGCGCGCGAGCGCGCCAGCGCCGGCCGGCTGAAGGATTTCGGCGCGTGGGCCGCGCGCTGCGCCGAGCGCAAGCGCCTGATGCACCGCAAGTCCGACCACGACGACCAGCCCATCAAGCCCATGCGCGTGTACCAGGAGATGAACCAGGCTTTCGGCCGGGACACCACGTACGTGTCGACCATCGGGTTGTCGCAGATCGCCGGGGCGCAATTCCTGCATGTGTACGGTCCGCGTCGATGGATCAACTGCGGCCAGGCCGGGCCGCTGGGATGGACCATCCCGGCCGCGCTGGGCGTGGTCGCCGCCGATCCGACGCGCGACGTGGTCGCGCTGTCCGGGGACTACGATTTCCAGTTCCTGATCGAGGAGCTCGCGGTCGGAGCGCAGTTCCGCCTGCCCTACGTGCACGTGCTGGTGAACAACAGCTACCTCGGCCTGATCCGGCAGGCGCAGCGCAATTTCGACATGGACTACTGCGTGCAGCTGGGCTTCGACAACCAGAACCTGCCGGTCGACGACAGCGGGCTGCGCGGCTACGGCGTCGACCACGTCGCGGTGGCCGAGGGCCTGGGCTGCAAGGCGCTGCGCGTGAGCGACCCGGCGCGCATCGGCCCGGCGCTGCGCCAGGCCCGCGAGCTGGCGCGCGAACACCGCGTGCCGGTGGTGGTGGAGGTCATCCTGGAACGCGTGACCAACATCGCCATGGGCACCGAGATCGACAATGTGGTGGAGTTCGAGGCCATCGACTGCCGCCACCCGCAGGGCCACGCCGGACTGGAGCAGGCCGGCCTGCTGGACTGACAACCCCACGACAAGGAGACCGCGCGATGCCGCGATTCGCCGCCAACCTCAGCATGCTGTTCACCGAAGTGCCGTTTCTCGAGCGCTTCGAACGCGCCGCCGCCGCCGGCTTCCGTGCGGTGGAGTTCCTGTTCCCGTACGCGTGGCCGGCCGCGCGCATCCGCGAGCAGCTCGACCGCCACGGGCTGCAGCTGGTGCTGCACAACCTGCCGGCGGGCGACTGGGAGGCCGGCGAGCGCGGCATCGCCTGCCTGCCCGAGCGCGTCGACGAATTCCGCGCCGGCGTGGCCACCGCGCTGCAGTACGCCGCGGTGCTGGGCGTGGGCCAGCTCAACTGCCTGGCCGGCAAGGCCCCGGCCGGCGTCGATCCGGCGCGGCTGCGCGCCACGCTGGTCGACAACCTGCGCTTCGCCGCCGCCGCGCTCGACAAGGCCGGCCTGAAGCTGCTGGTCGAGCCGATCAACACCTTCGACATTCCCGGGTTCCTCGTGCACCGCACGCAGCAGGCGCTGGAACTGCTCGACGAGGTCGGCGCCGCCAACGCCTTCGTGCAATACGACATCTACCACGCCCAGCGCATGGAGGGCGAACTGGCGGCGACGCTGCAGCGGCACCTGGCGCGCATCGCCCATGTGCAGCTGGCCGACAACCCCGGGCGCAACGAGCCGGGAACCGGCGAGATCAACTACCCGTTCCTGTTCGCCCACCTGGATCGCCTGGGCTACCAGGGCTGGATCGGCTGCGAGTACCGGCCGGCGGCCGGCACCGAGGCCGGCCTGGGCTGGCTCGCCGCGCTGCGCGCATGACACCACACGACATCCCACGGAGATTTCGCAGATGAACACCGCCACCCCCTCCCCGCAAAAGCTCGGCTTCATCGGCCTGGGCGTCATGGGCGCGCCGATGGCCGGCCACCTGGTGGCCGCCGGGCACCAGGTGTTCGTGCACACGCGCAGCGCGATTCCGGCGGCCCTCGCCGACAGCCGCGCGCGGCCTTGCGACAGCGCCGCCGCGGTGGCGCGACAGGCCGACGTGGTGTTCGTCATGGTGCCCGACACGCCGGACGTGGAGCGCGTGCTGTTCGGCGCCGGCGGCGTGGCCGAGGGCCTGCAGCCCGGCAAGGTGGTGGTCGACATGAGTTCGATCTCGCCGATTGCCACCAAGGAGTTCGCCGCGCGCATCAACGCGCTGGGATGCGAGTACCTCGACGCGCCCGTGTCCGGCGGCGAGATCGGCGCGCGCAATGCCACGCTGTCGATCATGGTCGGCGGCGCGCAGTCCGCGTTCGAGCGCGTCAGGCCGCTGTTCGAGCTCATGGGCCGCAACATCACGCGGGTCGGCGGCAACGGCGACGGGCAGACCGCCAAGGTCGCCAACCAGATCATCGTGGCGCTGAACATCGAGGCCGTGTCGGAGGCCTTGCTGTTCGCCGCGCGCGCCGGCGCCGACCCGGAGCGCGTGCGCGGCGCGCTGATGGGCGGCTTCGCGTCGTCGAAGGTCCTGGAAGTCCACGGCGAACGCATGATCCGTCGCAGCTTCGACCCGGGCTTTCGCATCGAACTGCACCAGAAGGACCTGAACCTGGCGCTGTCGAGCGCGCGCGCGCTCGGCGTGTCGCTGCCCAACACCGCCACCGCGCAGGAACTGTTCAACGCCTGCACGGCGCACGGCGGCAAGGCGTGGGATCATTCGGCCATGGTGCGCGCACTGGAGAAGCTGGCCGACTTCGAGATCGGCCAGACGCCGCCCGCCCAGGCCTGACACGAGACCCCCGATGCCCAGCGAAAGCGCGCCGCGTGACGGCGAGGATCCGGCGGCGCTGCTGCGCCGCATGTTCGATGCCGCAGTGGCCAGCGCGCAGCCGGCGCTGTGCGTGCCGCCGCACCTGCCGGCGCCGCCGCGCGGACGCCTGCTGGTGATCGGCGCCGGCAAGGCCTCGGCGGCGATGGCGCAGGCGGTCGAGGCGCACTGGCCGGGGCCGTTGCACGGGCTCGTGGTCACGCGCTACGGCTACGCCGCGCCGTGCCGGCAGATCGAGATCGTCGAGGCGGCGCACCCGGTGCCGGACGAGGCCGGGCTGCGCGCGGCGCAGCGCATGCTCGGGCTGGTTCGCGGGCTCGGGCCCGACGACCTCGTGCTGTGCCTGATCTCCGGCGGCGGCTCGGCGCTGCTGCCGCTGCCGCTGCCGGGGCTGGGCCTGGCCGACGAGCAGGCGGTGAACCGCGAGTTGCTGCGCTGCGGCGCCAGCATCGACGAGATGAACTGCGTGCGCCGCCACCTGTCGGCGATCAAGGGCGGGCGCCTGGCCGCCGCCTGCCACCCGGCGCGCGTGCTGACGCTGGCGATCTCCGACGTGCCCGGCGACGCCCCCGGAGACATCGCTTCGGGGCCGACCGTGGGCGACCCCACGACCTGCGCCGACGCGCTGGCCATCGTGCGGCGCCACGGCGTGCGCCTGCCGGCGGCGGCGCTCGAACTGCTGGAAAGCGGCGCCGGCGAGTCGGTCAAGCCCGGCGATCCGCGCCTGGCCGGCGCCGAGTTCCGCCTCGTGGCCACGCCGCGCATGGCGCTGCAGGCCGCCGCGCAGGTGGCGCGCGACGCCGGCTACGCCGTGCATCTGCTGGGCGACGCGCTGGAGGGCGAGGCGCGCGACGTCGGCAAGCTGATGGCGGGCATCGCGCAGCACGTGGCGCGCCACGGCGAACCGTTCGCGCCGCCCTGCGTGCTGCTGTCCGGCGGCGAGACCACGGTGACCGTGCGCGGCCAGGGGCGCGGCGGGCGCAACGTGGAATTCCTGCTGGCGCTGGGCCTGGGGCTGCGCGCCGAGCCCGGCGTCTGGGCGCTGGCCGGCGACACCGACGGCGTCGACGGCGCCGAGGACATCGCCGGCGCGGTGCTGCGCCCGGACACCCTGCAGCGCGCACGCGCCGCCGGACTGCGCCCGGCGGACAGCCTGGCCGACAACGACGGCCACGGCTTTTTCGGCGCGCTGGGCGACTCCGTGGTGACCGGACCGACGCAGACCAACGTCAACGACTTTCGCGCCGTGCTCGTGCAGGCGCGCGCGACGCCGCCGCGGCCGGCCTGAGCGTCGTGCCTGAGCGCCGCGCGCGGGCGCGGCGCATTACCATACGGGCATGAACGCCGACGAACTCCGTGCCTTGCAGGCACCGATCAAGGAGCGCTACCGCGAGCAACCGGACAGCGCGCGCATCACGTTGCAGGCCGAGGGCCGCGTCGGCGAAGGCGTGACCTGCAGCGTCGACACCGCACGCGCGCTGGTGCAGGCCGGCCTGCATCCGGGCACCGGCGGCGACGGCCTGTCGGTGTGCTCGGGCGACATGCTGCTGCAGGCGCTGGTGGCGTGCGCCGGCGTCACGCTAGCGGCGGTGGCCACGGCGCTGGGCATCACGCTGCGCGATGCGCGGGTGCGCGCCGAGGGCGACGTCGATTTCCGCGGCACGCTGGGCGTGGACAAGCAGGCCTCGGTGGGCGTCGAAGCCATCCGCCTCGAGTTCCTGCTGGACACCGACGCCGACGACGCGCAGGTGGCCACGCTGGTGCGCCTGACCGAGCGCTATTGCGTGGTCTGGCAGACCCTGTCCGGCACACCGCGCCTGAGCAGCAGCACGCGCCGCGCCTGAATCCACACACGGCGTGCGGGCCGTTGCGCGCGCCGGCACAATGGCGGGCCTTGCCACGTGCCCGCCATCATGGATTCACGCCTTCCCATCGACTCCCGCGCCACCGCGCTGATGACCCTGCTGTGCCTGATCTGGGGCCTGCAGCAGGTGGCGCTGAAGGCCTTCGGCGGCGACATCTCGCCGCTGCTGCAGATCGGCCTGCGCTCGGGCATCGCCGCGCTGCTGGTGGGCCTGCTGATGCGCTGGCGGCGCCAGGCCTTCGTCTGGGACAGCTGGCGTGCCGGTACGCTGGCGGCCACGCTGTTCGCCGGCGAATACCTGCTGGTCGGGCAGGCGCTGCGCTACACCAGCGCGGCGCATACCGTGGTGTTCCTGTACACGGCGCCGATCTTCGCCGCGCTCGGCCTGCACCTGCGCCTGCCCGCCGAGCGTCTGTCGCGCATGCAATGGCTCGGCGTGGCGCTGGCCTTCGTCGGCGTGGCCGTCGCCTTCCTCGGGCCGGATGCCGCGCCGGGCGTCGGCCCGGCCAGCCTGGCCGGCGATGCGATGGCGCTGGGCGGCGGCGCCTGCTGGGGCGCCACCACGGTGACCATCCGGCTCAGCCGGCTGTCCACCACGCCACCGACCATGACCCTGCTGTGGCAACTGCTCGGCGCCTTCCTGCTGCTGCTGCCGGCGTCGTGGCTGCTCGGCGAAGCCTCGATCCACCCGGGCACGCAGGCCTGGCTGGCGCTGGCCTTCCAGGCGCTGGTGGTGTCGTTCGCCAGTTTCCTCACCTGGTTCTGGCTGCTGCGCACCTACCTGGCGTCGCGCCTGGGCATTTTCTCGTTCATGACTCCGGTGTTCGGCGTGCTGTTCGGCGCGCTGCTGCTGCACGAGGCCCTGAGCCCACGCTTCATGCTCGGCGCGAGCCTGATGTTCGCCGGCATCCTGGTGGTGAGCCTGCACCGCAGGCTGGCCGGCTTCGGCGCGCGGCTGCGCGCAGGCTGATCCGGCCGGCCTTGCCCTGGATCAAACCCGCCGGCGCGCCGCGGGCGTCTCATGGGACACGGAGGAAATTCCCGTGTCCGAAACCCCGCTGCGCCGCTTTCCGCTGCATCCCGCACACCCGGAACGCATCTGCTGGGGCTGCCACCGCTACTGCCCGGCCGACGCCATGCGCTGCGGCAACGGCTCCGAGCGCACCCAGCACCCGGCCGAGGTGCTCGGCGACGACTGGATGGACTTCGGGCTGGATGCGCAGCGCGCGGACGCCGCGCCGCCCGCGACTGAGCCCGCGGCCTGAGCCCGCGACCTGAGCCCGCGACCTGAGCCCGCAACCTGAGCCAGCGACCGCGCGGCGCGTCGCCGCCGCGGTCAGAGGATCCTCAGGTCGTTGGTATCGACCTCGGCGCTTTGGCGTTTGCCGTGCAGCTTGATGGTCAGGCGCAGGTCGTTCATCGAGTCGGCGTTGCGCAACGCCTCCTCGTAGCTGATGCGCCCGGCCTCGAACAGATCGAACAGCGCCTGGTCGAAGGTCTGCATGCCGAGTTCGCGGGACTTCTTCATCACGTCCTTGATGTCCCCGACCTCGCCGTTGAGAACCTTCTCGGCGATCAGCGGGGAGTTGATCATGACCTCCACCGCGGCCACCCGCCCCTTGCCCTGCTCGAGGCGGATCAGACGCTGCGACACGATGGCCTTGAGGTTCAGCGACAGATCCATCAGCAGTTGCGCGCGTCGCTCCTCGGGGAAGAAGTTGATGATGCGATCGATCGCCTGGTTGGCATTGTTGGCGTGCAGCGTGGCCAGCGCCAGGTGCCCGGTCTCGGCGAAGGCGACGGCCTGGTCCATGGTCTCGCGGTCACGGATCTCGCCCATCAGGATCACGTCGGGAGCCTGGCGCAGCGTGTCCTTCAGGGCGTCGTCCCAGCCCAGCGAGTCGATGCCGACTTCGCGCTGGTTGACGATGCAGTTCTTGTGCGGATGCAGGAACTCGATCGGATCCTCGATGGTGATGATGTGGCCCTGCGAGTTCTCGTTGCGCCAGTCGACCATCGCCGCCAGCGAGGTGCTCTTGCCGCTGCCGGTCGCGCCGACGAAGATGATCAGCCCGCGCTTGGTCATCGACAGATCCTTCAGCACGCCCGGCAACTGCAGGCCGTCGATGGTCGGGATCTCCAGCGGGATCTTGCGCGCCACCAGCGCCACGCTGCCGCGCTGCGTGAAGGCATTCGCGCGGAAGCGCCCGATGCCGGTGGGCGAAATGGCGAAGTTGACCGCCTTGCTGGCCTCGAAGTCGCGGCGCTGCTTGTCGTTCATCACCGCCATCGCCAGCGCCTGGGTGTGCTCCGGGGTCAGCGGGTGCACCGACAGCTTCTCCACATGGCCGTCGACCTTGATCGCCGGCGGGAAGCCGGCCGAGATGAACAGGTCGGAGCCGCCGCGCTTGACCATCAGCGCGAGCGAGCTGTGAATGAATTCGGTGGCTTGGGACTTTTCCATCGCGTGCGGGCGCGCGGGCGCATTCGGGAACGGAGCCTATGCTACGGCAGGAGTCGCTCCGGCGGAGCGACGCGCGGCGCTGCGCCGGTCAGTGCAACTTGACCTGCGGCTGGGTGGTGCGCGAGATCAGGCGGGCCAGCGTCAGGAACACGGTTTTCCAGAATCCGTGCAAGGCGTGCAGGTGCATGCGGTACAGCATCCAGTAGATGAAGCGCGCGAACTGACCCTCGATGAACATCGTGCCGCGCGACAGGCTGCCCATCAGGCTGCCCACGGTGCTGTGCTCCCCCAGCGACACCAGCGAGCCGGCGTCGCGGTACTGGAACTGCGCCAGGTCGCGGCCCTCGAGCAGGCGGCGGATCTGCCGCAGCATGAACATGGCCTGCTGGTGCGCGGCCTGCGCGCGCGGCGGCACGCTGCCCTGATGCCCCGGCCACGGGCAGGCCGCGCAATCTCCGATCGCGAACACCGCGTCGTCACGCGTGGTCTGCAGCGTCGGGCGCACCACCAGCTGGTGAATGCGGTTGCTCTCCAGGCCGTCGAGATCGTGCAGGAATTCGGGCGCCTTGACGCCTGCCGCCCAGACCACGAGCTCGGCCGGCAGGAAGGCGCCGTCGGCGGTGCGCACGCCGGTCGCGGTGACCTCGGTGACGCGTTTGCCGACGTGCATTTCCACGCCCAGCTTGTGCAACTCGCGCGCCGCGGCGGCCGACAGGCGCTCGGGCAGCGCCGGCAGGATGCGCGGCGCCGCCTCGACCAGGCTCAGGCGCACGTCGCGCTCGGGATCGATGCGATCGAGCCCGTAGGCGGCGAGCACGCGCATCGAGTTGTGCAACTCGGCAACGAGTTCGACCCCGGTGGCGCCCGAGCCGACCGCGACCACGTTGAGCTGCTCCGGACGCAGCGGCTCGACCTGGGAATTGGCGGCGATGCAGGCATCGACCAGGCGGCGATGAAAGCGCCGCGCGTCGTCCGGGGTATCCAGCGCGATGGCGTGGCTGGCCGCGCCCGGCGTGCCGAAATCGTTGTTCTGGCTGCCCACCGCGATCACCAGGATGTCGTAGTCGACGGCGCGGCGCGGCGTCACCTCGCGTCCGCGCTCGTCCACGGTGGGCGCCACCAGCACCTGCTTGCGCGCGCGGTCGAGCCCGTCCATCGCCCCGAGGCGGTACTTGAAATGATGCCAGCTCGATTGCGCCAGGTAGTTCAGCGCGTTGTCGTCGATGCCCAGCGTGCCGGCGGCCGCCTGATGCAGCAGAGGCTTCCACAGATGGCTGCGTCCGCGCTCGATCAGCGTGATCTCGGCCTTGCCGCGCCGCCCCAAGGTGTCGCCCAGGCGGGTGGCGAGTTCCAGCCCGCCGGCGCCGCCGCCGACGATCACGATACGGGGAATTCGGGTACTGCTGGCCGGGATTTGCATGGCGGCGCTGTTCGGAGAGGCGGCCGGAGGGCGCGCAAGGGAAAAGCCTCCATTGTGCGGCCTGCGTCGAACATGCGCCAGGGGCGCGCGGCGCCTGCCGCACCGCCCGGAGCAGGCGCGTTACACCGGCACCGGGCGCACCGTCGACGCGACCCGGCGCGCGCGCTCGCGCGCCTGCCCGATGTCGTCCCCGGCGGCCAGCGCCACGCCCATGCGGCGGCGCGCGAAGCTCTCGGGCTTGCCGAACAGGCGCAGGTCGCTGCGCGGCACGCCCAGCGCCTGTGCGACGCCCTCGAAACGCAGCGCGCGGGCATCGACCCCGCCGTAGATGACGGCCGACGCGCCGGGCTCGCGCAGCGCCGTGTCCACCGGCAGGCCGAGGATGGCGCGCGCGTGCAGCTCGAACTCCGACTGGCGCTGCGAGCACAGCGTGACCAGCCCGGTATCGTGGGGCCGCGGACTGACCTCGGAGAACCAGACCTCGTCGCCGCGCACGAACAGCTCCACGCCGAACACGCCGCGCCCGCCCAGCGCCGTGGTGACCCGCCCGGAGATGTCGCGCGCGCGCTGCAGCGCGCGCGCCGACATGGGTTGCGGCTGCCACGACTCGACATAGTCGCCGTGCTGCTGCAGATGCCCGATCGGCTCGCAGAAAAAGGTGCCCACGTCGCCACCCGGCGCGCTCGCCGCGCGCACCGTGAGCTGGGTGATCTCGTAGTCGAAATCGACAAAGCCCTCGACGATCACGCGCGTCAGCTGCACGCGCCCGCCGGCCATCGCGTAGTCCCACGCCGGCGCCACGTCGTCGGGGCCGCGCAGCACCGACTGGCCCTTGCCCGACGACGACATCACCGGCTTGACCACGCAGGGAAACCCGATGCCGGCGTCGATCGCGCGCCGCAGCTCGTCCAGCGACTCGGCGAACGCGTACGGCGAGGTCGGCAGCTTCAGCTGCTCGGCCGCCAGACGCCGGATGCCCTCGCGGTTCATGGTCAGTTGCGCGGCGCGCGCGGTGGGGATCACCTCGGCCAGGCCTTGCGCCTCGATCTCCAGCAGCGCCTGCGTGGCGATGGCCTCGATCTCCGGGACGATCAGGTGCGGGCGCTCGGCCGCCACCAGCCGGCGCAGCGCATCGGCGTCGGTCATGTCGATGACATGGGCGCGATGCGCCACCTGCTGGCCGGGAGCCTGCGCGTAGCGGTCGACGGCGATGACCTCGGCGCCCAGGCGCTGCAGCGCGATGATCACTTCCTTGCCGAGTTCCCCGGCGCCCAGCAGCATGACCCGCAGCGCGGCGTCGGACAAGGGGGTGCCGAGGGTGGGCAGGGACAGGGAGGGCATCGCGGGGCTCCGGCTGGCTGGGACGAGGCCGCCAGCATAGCCAAAGCCGCACGGCGTACCGGCGACCCGGCGTCGGGGCCCGGGCCCGGATCCGCTCAGTCGAGATCGAGCACGACGTTGCCGACCGCCGCTCCCGACTCGACCAGCTCGTGCGCGGCGACGATGTCGCGCAGCGGCAGGCGCGCCGCGATGTTGTGGCGCAGCGCGCCGCGCGCCAGCATGCGCGTGAGCGCGGCCTGCGCGCGCTCGCGATCGGCCGGCTCCAGGTGGTAGACGATGAAGCAGCGAAGCTGCAGGTTTTTCGCGATCAGCGGGAAAAACGGCAATTGCAGCTGGGCCTGGCTCGCGCCATAGACCACGCAATCGCCGCCGCTGCGCAGCAGCTGCAGGTCGGCAGGTCCGTTGACCGCCATGTCGAGCTCGATGACGCGATCGACGCCACGGCCGCCGGTGAGTTCGAGCACGCGCTCGGCCAGCGGCTCGTCGCGGTAGCGCACGACATCGTCGGCGCCCGCGGCGCGCGCCAGTTCCGCCTTGTGGTCGGTGCTGGCCGAGGCGATGACCCGCGCGGCGCCGAGCTGCGACGCCATCTGCACCGCGTAATGCCCGACCGCGCCGGCGCCGCCGGCCACCAGCACCGTGCGCCCGGCCACGCCGTCGCCCAGCAGCACCGCGTGCAGCGCGGTCAGCGCCGGAATGCCGAGGCAGGCGCCGGCCGCGGCGTCGACGTTGTCGGGCAGCGCCACCGCCTGCTGCTGCGGCAGGCACACCCACTGCGCCGCGGTGCCGTCGGCACGCCCCCACGCGGCGTTCCAGGTCCACACGCGCTGGCCGAGGCGCGCGGCGTCGACGCCGTGGCCCACGGCATCGATCACGCCGGCGCCGTCGCTGTGCGGAACGATGCGCGGGAACGGCATGCGCGGATTGCGCAGACCGAGGCGGGATTTCACATCCGACGGGTTGACGCCGGAGCACTCGATGCGCACGCGGACCTCGCCGGCAGCCGGCTGCGGCGTCGGGATCTCCCCGAGCTGCAGCACGTCGCGGGCGGGGCCGAGGCTTGTGTAGTAGGCGGCTTGCATGGTGCGGGTGCATGGCGCGGCGACGGCCTGAAGTGCCGTCGCTGCGTGCCTTCAGCATATCGTGTCCGCACGGCAATGCGGGCGCGCCGCTGCCGCTGCCGTCGGGCAGTGTGGTGCTCGCGGTGGACGATTCCTGCGTCGCGCGCGCGCAGATCGAGAAGGTGCTGCAGGCGCTGCGGGCGCCGTGCGTCATGGCCCGCACCGGCAGCGAGGGTGGCAACGCCTGCAGCAGGCAGGCACCGCCGCGCGGGCGCAGCGATGCCACGTGCGCGACAAGGTGGCGCTGGTGCTGACGGACGTGGAAATGCCCGAGATGGACGGCCTTGCGCTGACGCGGCGCATCAAGCTCGGCGCGGTGCCGGTGGTGATCCACTCGTCGCTCACCGGTCAGGCCGGCGAGGAGCATGCGCGCAGCGTCGCCGCCGACGCCTGCGTGACCAAGTTCGCGCCCGACGAACTCGCGGCGGCGATGCACCTGGCGCTGGCCGGCGCGTCGCGCGCGCCTCAGGCCGACATGCCGAGCTGACGCAGCGCCTGGATGATGTCGCCGCGGGTGCGCCGGTACAGCGCGGCGCGATCCGGCT
Source organism: Pseudomonadota bacterium (assembly GCA_021815805.1). Classification (GTDB taxonomy): domain Bacteria; phylum Pseudomonadota; class Gammaproteobacteria; order Burkholderiales; family Burkholderiaceae_C; genus Thiomonas_A. Next base: position 261,283 of record JAKAZQ010000001.1, read on the forward strand.
GCACGGCCGTCACGTGGTTGAGGTCGAGCAGGCGCTGCAGGCGCGACTCGCGCATGCCGCGGGCGTCCAGGAAGCGCTGCACGAGGCAGGGCGAGCGCACGAAGTCCTCGACCAGCTCGGGCCAGTGGCCGAGCGAGCCGAGTTGTCGATCCCAGATCAGGTAGCCGGCCAGCGCTCCCCACGGCGTGACCGGCGCGCGCGGATTCACCGCGTGGCGGTACTGCTGCAGCCACTCCCGCAGGCTTTGCGCGGGCATCGGCTTGCCGATGCCGTAGCCCTGGCCGCGGTCGGCGCCGAGAATCGCCGCGGCCTCCACGAGGCCCGCATGCTCCAGGCCCTCGACCGTCACCGACACGTTCAGCGAATGCGCCAGCTGGGTCAGGTGCAGGATGAAGGCGAAGGCGCGCTGCGGATCCTTGCGCGCGGCCTCGCGCACCAGCGCCTGGTCGATCTTCACTTCGTCGAAGGGCATGCGGTCGAGGCGCAGCAGCGAGCTGTGTCCGGAACCGAGATCGTCCTGCACGACGCGCACGCCGCGCTCGCGCAGGCGCTCGAAAAACGGCTCGCGCGCGGCGTGCGTGCGGGTCTCGCCGGACTCCAGGATCTCCAGCTCGAGGGTCTGCGGCGCGACGCGCCCGCTATCGAAGGCGCGGAACAGAATGCCGTGGTAGCGCTGGTCGTCCACCGCCTGCGGCGGCAGGTTCAACGCCACGCGCACCTGCATGCCGGCTTCGCGCCAGGCGCGCTGGTCGGCCTGGGCGACGTCGAGGCCGAGCTCGAACAGGCGCAGCAGGCCCTCGTTGCCGAGCGCCGGCAGGAACTCGTCGGGGCCGATCATGCGCGCGTCGTCGTCGATCAGGCGCGCCAGCGCCTCGACCTTGCTCAGCGCGCCGCTGTGCAGGTCGATGATCGGCTGATACAGCATGCGCACGCGGCCCGCGTCCAGCCAGCCCCCGAGGGTGTGGCGCCGGGCGTACGAGATCACCCTGGGCTGCGCCATGCGCCACACCGTGACGCCGATGATCTGCTGCACCTGCTCGAGCCAGGCCGGGCGGCTTGCGGTCTCGAAAAACCCGGGCCAGCGGCTGTGCAGGCTGAGCAGTGCATGGCTGTTGCCGGTATCGTCGACCAGCGGCACCACGGCGCACGAGCGCAGGCCGAGGCCGGCGGCCATGCCCAGCCAGGACATGGGCCCGCAGGCGCAGGCGCCCGCCTCGAAACTGCGCACACGACCGTCGCGCCAGGCTTGCGACAGCAAGGACACATCGTGCGCCGCGCCGCCGGCGGCATCCAGCACCGGCGCCTGCGCCGTCTGCATGGCGGCCAGGCAGGCCGGCGCGACGGCTCCGTCGTAGGCCTCCACCTCCCATCGCCCGCGCGGATCCAGGCGACCGACGAAGGCCGCGGCGAGGCCGTCGATGCTGCACAGCGCGGCCAGGGTTCCCTGGTACAGATCGGTGAGGTTGCGCCCGGCCAGCGCGCGCTGCTGCAGCAGCGCGGTGGCCTGCGCCAGTTCGAGCTCGATCTCGCGATAGCCGGCGCTTTGCGCCTGCAGGTCGGACAGCAGGCGTCGATCGATGAGCTGCACCATGCGCTGGCGCGCCGCGGGCGGGATCTCGAGATGCTCGCCGAGCAACTGATGCAGCGCCCGCTGGTACAGGCTGTAGGCTTCGGTCAGCCACATCATGTCCACGCCCACCAGGGCGTGGATGCGCCCGACCTGCAGCGCGCGCCTGCGATGCGCCAGGGCCTCCAGCCCGGGCGACACGAGCATCGCCAGATGACTGGCCTGCTGCCGCCGCAACTGCTCGAATTCCGCCGAATCGAGCCGCCCGAGAATGGACTGGATGCCGGCGCGCCGCAGCAGCGATGCGTAGAAATCATCGGTGAATCCGCCCGACACGCGTTGCGCATGGGTGTGCAACGCCTCCAGCAGCGCGCTGGCGCCGGGGCCGTACAGTGCCTGGGTGTCGGGTCCCTGCAGCGCCATCGGGCATGCGCGCCGGGTCAGGCCGCGGTGGTTGCGCCGGCCAGGTCCTGCGCCATGCGCAGCAACTGCTCCGACAGCGCGTCGACGCCGCGCAGGCAGTTGGTGGCCTCGCCGATCGAGTGCGTGGCCTGCCGCGTGGTCTGCACGCCCTGCCCGGCCTGTCGCGCGATGCCCCGCACGCGCTCGGCGATCGACTCCACATGCTGCTGCACGCTGCCGGTGGCATCCTGCACATTGCGCGCCAGGCTGCGCACCTCGTCGGCGACCACGGCGAAACCGCGCCCATGCTCGCCGGCGCGCGCCGCCTCGATGGCCGCGTTGAGCGCAAGCAGGTTGGTCTGCGCCGCGATGCCGCGGATCGTGCGCACGATGCCTTCGATGCTGCGCGCCGCCTCGCCCAGTTCGGTGATGGAATCGCTGGTCAGGCGCGCGCCGTCGTGGATCACGTCGAGGGTGCTGACGGCATGGTCCATCTCGGCCTGTTGACTGCGCATCTGCTCGCGCAGGCTGCGCGACGCGCCGAGCAGGCGCTGCGACAGGCCCTGCAGGTGCTGCTGCGCGGTCACGTCCAGCCAGCTGGCGTGGAAGGCCACGATGCGCTGTCCGGCGTCGCGCACCGGATAGACGGAAATCGCATACACGGTGTCGCCGATCGCCACCTGCGCGTGCTGCTCGGCACGCGCGCCGCTCAGCAATTCGCCGAACACCGCCTTCTGGGTCGCGCTGTCGCGGTGGAACTGGTGAATGCTCTGTCCGTCGGCATGCGCGACATCGGCGCCGTTCAGGTGGCGGTTGAAGCGCTCGCGCTGGCTTTCGAACAGGCGACGAGCCGCGCCGTTCATGAACAACAGGCGGTTTTGCATCGCCTCATCGGCTTCTGCCAGCATCTCCAGCGTGGGCAACGGGCCCAGCAGGGTATCGGCCATGTGCAGCAGGGGTGCGAAGTCCACGAGGCGCTCTCTGGTGAGGGGTCGGTACGTGCCGAGGGTGGCGAGCCGATGGGCCGGTTCGCGCGTTCACCGGTGCCGGTCGTGGCGGCCCGGATTCCAACCATGTTTGCAGATTGCGCGGAATAACCACACTTTATTCAATTTTCGTGCATTAATGCATGAATAAATCTCATACCCCATTGCGTTCGATCGGGAACTGTTCCGTTGCCCGGTAACGCACGATCCACCCTGCGCGCCAGGCGCGCATGTCCCGTCCGGCGCGGGCCGCCGGGCCGCGCCGCGGCGTGGCCGCGGACGCCCGCGGCGCCAGGTGTTCTTGTCCTGCGGGGACTCGTCCACCGCGCGCTATTGGGTTCGCCAATACCGGGACGCGGCGCCGCGCGATTCCGTGCGCGCCGCCGCGCCCCCGGGCGCTTTGCGCTGGCGCAAGGCACGCACCCCGGGCCGCGCCCTACGCTGAGGCCTCGGCCCAGGCTCCTGGGCCCCGCCGCGTGGCAGGGCCGCCGTGTGTCGAAGGGGAATCGGATGAACGCCTATCGAAGCATTGCGCTGTATACGGGTGCGGCGACGCAGATCGCCAAGCTGCTGGCGTTGGCGCGGGCCGTCGCCACGCCCCAGGACGCCGAGCTGGAGGTGCTCTGCCCGCCGGACGGAGTCGACTGCGACGCCGTGCGCCACATGCTGGAAGACGCCGACGCGCCCGTCGCCTGCGAGGCCGTGGAGCAGGGCGTCGCGCCGCTGGTCGAGCGCAGCCGGGGCGTCGATCTGGTGGTGCTCAGCCAACCCTATTTCGAAAGCTCGCAGGCCCCGGCGATGCATTTCGCGTCGCAATTGCTGGTCGGCGCGAGTTGTCCGCTGCTGTTCGTTCCGCGCCCCAGCGAACTCGGCAGACGCTGCGCCACGCGCGTGCTCGTGGCGTGGGACGGGGGCAGGCAGAGCGCGCGCGCGCTGCGCGACGCGCTGCCCCTGCTGCAGCGCGCACAAAGCGTGTTCATCCACGCCTACGGCGAGCGCCGCGGCGCCGCGGCGCAGACGCTGCCGCAGGCCTGCGAGCAGCTGCGCCGCCACGGCGTGCCGGCGTACCACGCGGTGCAGCGCATGGGCGACGTCGACTATGCGCACAACCGCACCATGACGCCGACACTGCTCGACGCCAGCGTGGGAGAATTGCTGCTGTCGGACGCCGTCGATCTCGCCGCCGACCTGCTGGTGATGGGCGCCTACGGCCACTCGCGGGCGCAGGAATGGGTGCTCGGCGGCGTCACGCGTTCGCTGCTGTCGTCCATGACCCTGCCCGTGCTGATGTCGCACTGAGCACGCCGCGACGGCCGCGTCCGCCCCACGCCGCCCGTCGATGACCGCCCGCTTCAAGGATCATTTCTCCGAGCGCGCCGCGCAGTACGCGCTGTGGCGCCCGGGCTACCCGGCCGGGCTGGCGCGCCTGCTCGCCGAGCTGGCGCCGTCGCGCGAGCTGGCGCTGGATTGCGGCTGCGGCAGCGGACAGTTCTCGCGCCTGCTGGCGCGGGAGTTCAGGCAGGTCGTCGGCATCGACGCCAGCGCCGCGCAGATCGGCCGGGCACGCGCCGCAGCGCGCGTGCACTACCGCACGGCGCCGGCCGAGCACAGCGGGCTGGACGACGCCAGCGTCGATCTGCTCACGGCGGCGCAGGCCGCGCACTGGTTCGCGCTCGACGCCTTCTACGCGGAAGCGCGGCGGGTGCTGCGCAGGCGCGGCTGCGTGGCGCTGATCAGCTACGGCCTGCCGCGCCTGCACGGCGAGGTCGGCGAACTCGTGCTCGATCTGCACGACCGCGTGCTCGGGCCCTACTGGCCGCCGGAGCGCCGGCATGTGGTGGACGGCTACCGCAACCTGCCCTTCCCGTTCGACGCCGTGGCGACGCCTTCGCTGCACATGCAGGCGGAGTGGACGCTGGCGCAGCTGCTCGGCTACATCGGCACATGGTCTGCGCTGCGCGCGGCCGAGGCCGCGCTCGGCGGCGCGGCGCTCGAGCGCTTCGAACAGCGCCTGCGCGCCGCCTGGGGCGAACCGCAGGCGACGCGCGAGGTGAGCTGGCCGCTGAGCCTGCGCGTCGGGCACGCGCGCTGAGCCGCGGCGTCGGGCGGTGTCAGGCGGCGCCCTGCAGGTGCCGCACGATATGGCCGACCAGTTCGGCCGATCGCGCGTCGACGATCTGGTGCGCCAGCCCCGGCACGGTCAGCAGGCGCGCTCCCGGGATCAGCGCCGCGGTGGCGCGCCCGCCGCTCGGGTGCACCATCAGGTCGCGCTCCCCGTGCAGCACCAGCGTGGGGGCGCGAATGCCGCGCAGCTGCGCGCTGCGGTCGCCCGACTTCTGGATGGCCGCGATCTGCCGCGCGACGCCCGCCGCCTGCGTGCGGCCACCGACACGCTGCCAGGCGCGGCGGGCGTAGTCGGCCCACTCGGCGGGCGCCCCGGGTTCGTCGGGGTTGCCGATGTGGTGCATCATCGCCACATACTGCTGCACGGCTTCGTCCAGGGTGCGCGGCGCCGGCTTCAGCATGCGCGCGATGGTCGACGGCGCCGGCTGCCCGACGAGGCGGCTGCCGGTGGTGGAAAAGATCGAGCACAGGCTGCGCACGCGCGCGGGATGGCGCGCCGCCAGGCACTGCGCGATCATGCCGCCCATGGACATGCCGACGACATGTGCCCGCTCCACGCCGACGCGCTCGAGCAGGGCCGCCATGTCGTCGGCCATGTCGTCCAGCGTGTAGTTGTCGGCGGGCGACATCCACAGCAGCTGGCGCAGACGCCCCGGCGGCGGCGTCGGCACCTGCGACGACAAGCCGCTGTCGCGGTTGTCCGGAGTGATCACGCGCAGGCCGGCGTCGACCAGGCCCTGCACGAACGCCTGCGGCCAGGCGATGAGCTGCAACGCGAGACCCGCCACCAGCAGCACCGCCGGCGCCGTGTCCGACCCGAAGCAGCGCCAGCACAGGCGCAGCCCATCGTCGAGCTCGGTGAAGCGCTCGCGCGACGACGTGTTCGCATGGCCGCCCACGCCGGGCGCCTCGCTGACAGGGCTCATGCCATGGCCTCCTCGCCATTGCGCGTGCGCCGCTGCGCACGCGCGGTGAAATGCAGTTGCGGGTCGTCGACGCGGCCTTCGAGCAGCAGGCGCCGATCCTCGGCGTAGTTCCAGGACATGGCCCACGGGAACTCGGCTCCCTGTCGCGGCAATTCGGCCAGGGCGCGCCGCACATAGCCGGCGCCGAAGTCGAGCAGCGGACGCGTCGCCATGCCCGGCTCGGCGCGCGCCGTGCAACTGTCCAGGCCGCGGCGCTGCATGTGGCGCAGCAGACGGCAGAAATGCTCGCAGACCAGGCCCACCTTGAGCGTCCACGAAGCCGAGGTGTAGCCGATGGCGAACGCCAGGTTCGGCACGCCGCTGAGCATCATGCCCTTGAAGGCCACGCACTGCGGCAGCCGCACCGCAGCGCCGTCCACGTGCAGCTCGATGCCGCCGAACGGCAGCAGGCGCAGGCCGGTAGCCGTGACCACGATGTCGGCGCCGAGTTCGCGCCCCGAGGCCAGGCGCAGGCCGTCGCGCGTGAAGCAGGCGACGCTGTCCGTGACCACCGAGGCGCGGCCGTCGCGCAGCGCGCGGAACAGATCGCCGTCGGGAACCACGCACAAGCGCTGGTCCCACGGCGCGTAAGGGGGGCGGAAGTCGCGATCCACGTCGACGCCCGCGGGCAGCAGGCGTGCATTGATGTGGCGGATCAGGCGCCGCGCCGCGTCCGGGTGGCGACGACACAGCGCGTACACCCACTGCTGACGCTTCAGGTACAGGGCGCGCATCAGCGCGTGGGTCCGAGGCTCGCCCAGCCAGCGCCGCAGGCGGGGTGCCAGCCGGTCGCGCGAGGCCACCGGCAGGATGTACGTGGGCGTGCGCTGCAGCATCGTGACATGGGCCGCGTCGCGCGCCAGCTGCGGCAGCAGGGTCACCGCGGTGGCGCCGCTGCCGATCACGATCACGCGCCTGCCCTTGCAGTCGAGATCGTCGGGCCATTGCTGCGGATGCACGATACGCCCGCAGAAGCGTTCGCGCCCGTCGAAGTGCGGGGTATGGCCCTGGTCGTGGCGGTAATAGCCGCTGGCGCAGAAGATCCAGCGCGCACGCAGGCTGATGGAGCGCTGCTGCGCGTCGCGCAGTTGCAACTCCCAGCGCCGGCGCGCCGAGCACCAGTCGGCGCGCACCACGCGGTGACGGAACAGGATGTGGCGATCGATGCCGGCCTCGCGCGCGGTGTCCTGCAGGTACTCCTTGATGGAGGCGCCGTCGGCCAGCGCGGCCTCGCCGCGCCACGGCCTGAATGCGTAGCCGAAGGTGAACAGGTCGGAATCCGAGCGCACCCCGGGGTAGCGGAACAGATCCCAGGTTCCGCCGAGCTCGGCGCGCGCCTCGACGATGGCGTAGCGGTATCCGGGCAGCGCATGCTGCAGGTGCCAGGCCGCGCCGATGCCCGAGACACCGGCGCCGACGATGACGACGTCGAGGGTCGATTCCGGCATGGGCGAGGGTGGCGGATGCGGGCAGCCCTGCGGCATGTCAGTGCCGGGCACGCGCCAGCTGCCGGGCCGCGGCACCCGCGTGCATCAGGCGGACACCCATCCGGCCGTTGCCTGCATGGCCAGGCGCCCTTGATGATCGCGCGCCCACAGTGCGTCGCGGGCCGCGCCGTCGGCGCGCCCGCACAGCGTGAACGCATGCACGTCGAACAGTGGGCCGACGGCGCGGAAGTCGAAGCGCTGCAGACGCTGCCCGGGGTGCCGGCAGCGCACCAGGTCGAGCAGCAGCGTGGCCAGCAGCGGCCCGTGCACGACCAGCCCCGGGTAACCCTCGACGTCGGTGGCGAAGCCGCGGTCGTAGTGGATGCGGTGCGCGTTGAAGGTCAGCGCCGAGTAGCGGAACAGCAGCACCGCATCGGCGCGCAGCGTGCGCGAGAACTCCTCGTCGCGCGGCGCCTGCGGCACCGCCGGCCCGGCCGCCTGCGCCGCCGGCGCCGCGCGATAGACGATGTCGCGCAGCTCCGTGACGGCGAGCCCGCGCGGCCCGCAGATCTCGTGGCGCACGGTGACGAACACCAGCGCCCCGCTGCGCCCCTGGCGCACGCGCACGTCGTCGACCCGCGCATGCTGCTGCGCCGCGTCGCCGACGCGCAGCGGCTGGTGGAACTGCAGCCGGGAACCCGCCCACATGCGCCGCGGCAGCTCCACCGGCGGCAGGAAGCCTCCCCGCTCGGCGTGCCCGTCCGGCCCCAGGCGGTCGGTGCGCGCAGCGCCGACGAAGTACATCCAGGTGGCCAGTGCGGGCAGTTCGTCGCCGGGCGCCGGCGCCGCATCGTCGTGGTCGAGCGTCGCCCACAGCGCGCGCACGCGCGTCGCGTCGAGCGTGTCGGACTGCTGTTCGGCGCGCCCGATCCACTGGCGCAGCGCTGCGGGTTCGGGAAGATCCATGGGATGCGTGGCGGCGCGTCGGCCGGATTCGTGCGGGTTCATCGATTGTGCCTGCAGGCCGGCCCGGCGTGGCGCCGCAGGCTCAGGCCCCGGCGCGCCACGGCTCCAGCGCGGCGCGCGCGCCGCGCGTCAGCCAGGCAAGGTCCGAGTGCAGTGCGATCATGTGGAAGCCCTCGCGTCGGTATTGCAACGCCTGTTGCGCGTCGAGCGCGAACATGCCGAGAGCCTTGCCCGCCGCGTCGGCCGCGGCGCGCACCGCGGCGAGCGCCTCGCGCACCGCCGGATGCGCCGGATCGCCGGGGTGCCCCAGGCTGGCGCCGAGATCGGCCGGCCCGATGAACAGGCAGTCGACGCCGGCGACGGCGGCGATCTCGCGCGCGTTGCGCACGCCTTGCGCGGTCTCGATCTGCACGATGGTGCAGGCCTGTTGGTTGGCCGCCGCGAGGAAACCGTCGTCGAGGCCGTAGCGCGCGGCGCGCACGACTCCGGCAACGCCGCGTCGCCCGCCGTTGCCGTCCAGCGGATAGCGCATCGCCGAGGCCACGGCGCGGGCCTGCGCGGCGCTTTCCACGGCCGGGAACATCAGGTTCGAGACGCCGCAGTCCATCGCCGTGCGGATCGGCCCCGGCTCGTGGCCCGGCATGCGCGCGACCACCGACACGCACGCGCCGTGCGCTCGCGCGGCGTCGATGGCGCGCACCTGCGCCAGCAGGTCGGCGCTGGTGTTGGGCGCGTGTTCCTGGTCGATGAGCAGCCAGTCGAAACCGCAATACGCGAGCGCCTCGGCGTTCGCCGCGCTGGCCTGCACCAGCCAGCAGCCGACGCTCGGCTGGCGCGCGCGCAACGCGTGCTGCAGCGAGGCATGGGACATCGCGGATGCACCGGGGTTCGGGGACGCACGGGACGTCGGGGATGCACGGGACATGGCGGGACCTGCCGGGGCGGGAAACACAAGGCGCATTCAAGCACGTTCGGGGCGTCCCGTGCGCGCCCGGGTCGACCCGGCCGCCGCGCCGGCTTGCGCACGACGCGCCGCGGCGCCCGCCCGGCGGCGCGAGATCGCGCCGCTGCGCCGTCCGCGGCCTACACTTGGCCTTGTCGTGACCGCGGGTTGCGAAACGCTTCGCGCCGGCGGCGCGCGAGGGCGCGCCCGCGGCACCATCGTCGAGGAACCTGCATGCGCTGGAACGTGGCCCGCCGGGCCCGCAACGTGAATTCGTCGGTGATCCGCGAAGCCCTGAAACTGGCCGAACGACCGGGGATCATCAGCTTTGCCGGCGGCCTGCCGGCCGCCTCCACGTTTCCGGTGCAGGCCTTCGCCGAGGCCTGCGCGCGGGTGCTGCGCGACAACGGCCAGGCCGCGCTGCAGTACGGCTCCACCGAGGGGCTCGGCAGCCTGCGCGAGCATGTCGCGGGCATGCTGCCGTGGCCGGTGGATCCGGCGCAGGTGCTGATCACCACCGGCTCGCAGCAGGGCCTGGACATGGTCGCCAAGGTGCTCGTCGACCCCGGCAGCCGGGTGCTGGTCGAGACTCCGACCTATCTCGGCGCGTTGCAGGCCTTCGCCCCGATGGAGCCGGAACTGGAGGGCGTGCCCGGCGACGACGACGGCGTCGATATGCAGGCGCTGCAGGCGGCGGCGACGAACGGCGAGCCGGCGCGCCTGCTGTATCTGCTGCCGAATTTCCAGAACCCGACCGGGCGCACGATGAGCGAGCCACGGCGCGCGCAGCTGGTGCAGCTGGCCGAGCGCCTCGCGCTGCCCCTGGTGGAGGACAACCCGTACGGCGAGCTGTGGTTCGAGCAGCAGCCGCCGCCGGCGCTGAGCGCGCGCAACGCCGACGGCTGCATCTACCTGGGAACCTTCTCCAAGGTGCTGTCGCCGGGCGTGCGCCTGGGCTACGTGGTGGCTCCGCGCCCCCTCATAGGACCGTTGCTGCAGGCCAAGCTGGCGGTCGACCTGCATACGTCGACGTTCACCCAGCACGTCGTCGCCGAGGTGCTGCGCGACGGCTTCCTGGAGCGCCACGTTCCCGCCATCCGCGAGCTGTACCGGCTGCAGCGCGACACCATGCTGGCGGCGCTGACGCGCGAGATGGACGGACTCGGCGTGCAATGGAACCGGCCGCAGGGCGGCATGTTCCTGTGGCTGCGCCTGCCGCACGGCCTGGACGCCGCCGAACTGCTGCCGCTGGCGGCGGCGCGCGGCGTGGCCTACGTGCCCGGCGCGCCGTTCCATGCGCACGCGCCGGACCCGCGCAGCCTGCGCCTGTCCTACGTCACGGCCACGCGCGAGCAGATCGACAGCGGCATCGCGCGCCTGGCCGACAGCGTGCGCGACGCGCTGCAGCGCAGGGCCGCCTGAGCCGCGGCGCTCAGGGGATCAGCACCATGGATCCGCGCGTGGCGCGGGATTCGGCGGCGCGATGCAGCGCGACGACATCGTCCAGCGCGTAGCGCGCGCCGACCTCGGCGCGCACCCAGCCGCGCGCGATCGCATCGAACAACTCCGCGGCATTCGCGCGCAGCTGCGCCGGCTCGGCGTTGTGCGGGAACACCGACGGCCGCGTCAGGAACAGGCAGCCCTTGCGGTTCAGGATCTCGGGATCGAACGGCTCCACCGGCCCGGAGGCGGCGCCGAACAGCACCACCAGGCCGAACGGCGCGGCGCAATCCAGCGAATGCGCGAAGGTGGCGCGTCCCACCGAGTCGTACACCACGTCGGCCTTGCGCCCGGCGTTGGCGTCGATCAGGCGCTGCGCCCAGCCGTCGCGGCTGTAGTCCTCGGCGATGTCGGCGCCGGCCTCGAGCGCCAGCGCGCACTTCGCCGGCGAGCCGGCGGTGGCCAGCACGGTGGCGCCCAGCGCCTTCGCCCAGCGGCACAGGATCTGCCCGACGCCGCCGGCCGCGGCGTGCACCAGCACGACGTCGCCCGGCTGCACGCGATGCGTCTTGCGCAGCAGGTACTGCGCGGTCAGGCCCTTGAACAGCACCGCCGCCGCCTGCGCGTCGTCGATGCCCGCGGGAATCGGCACGAGGCGCTCGGCCGCCACGTTGCGGGCTTCGGCGTAGGCGCCGATGCCGGCATTGATGCAGGCCACGCGCTCGCCGATGCGCAGGCCCTGCACGCCGTCGCCCAGCTGCTCGACCACGCCGGCGGCCTCGTGCCCGAGCCCGCTGGGCAGCGGCAGCGGGTACTTGCCCTGGCGCTGGTAGACGTCGATGTAGTTGAAGCCGATCGCGGTCTGGCGCAGGCGCACCTCGCCGGGCCCCGGCGCGGGCAGCTCCAGCGTCTCGATGCGCATCACCTCGGGCGCGCCCGGCTGATGCATGACAACCCGTCTGGCAGTGGACATGTGTGCGGTCTCCGTAGTCGCATACGCCGCCGGCGCTGCCGCGCGGCACCAGCTGCGCATTCTCGCGCAGGCGCGGCGCGCCCGCGTCAGGGCATGCCGTCGGCGTCGTCGAAGGCGCCGTCGGCGCGCGTGACGCCGAGCCGGCGCATCTTGTCGTAGAGCGTCTTGCGCGCCAGGCCCATGTCGGCGGCGGCCACGCTGACGCGCCCGCCGGCGCGCTGCAGCGCCTGCACGATCAGCTGGCGCTCGAAGGCGCTGACGCGCTGCTCGAAGGATTCCGCAGGCACGCCCGGCGCCGGCCCGGCCTCGTCGCCGGACAGCATGCCGAGCACGAAGCGCTCGGCCGCGTTGCGCAGTTCGCGCACGTTGCCCGGCCACTCGCGGGTCATCAGGTCGGCCAGGTAGGCGCCGGGCAGCGGGCGCAGCGGCACGCCGGCCGCGCGAGCCGCGTCGAACACGAATTTCTGGAACAGCAGCGGCACGTCGGGCAGGCGCTCGCGCAGCGGCGGCAGGCGCAGCTCGACCACCGCGAGGCGGTAGTACAGATCCTCGCGAAAGCCGCCCTGCGACGCCAGCCGGCGCAGGTCCACCTTGGTGCCGGCGACGACGCGGCAGTGCATGGCGCGCGACTGGTTGGAGCCGAGACGCTCGAACGAGCGTTCCTGCAGCACGCGCAGCAGCTTGGCCTGCAGCAGCATGGGCATGGTCTCGATCTCGTCGAGGAACAGCGTGCCGCCGGCCGCATACTCGATGCGCCCGACGCGGCGCGCGGTGGCGCCGGTGAACGCGCCCGGCTCGTGGCCGAAGATCTCGCTGTCGAACAGGGTCTCCGGCAGGCCCGCGCAGTTCAGCGCCACGAACGGCTCTCTCGCGCGCGCGCCGAACGCGTGCAGGCTGCGCGCGGCCGACTCCTTGCCGGTGCCGGTCTCGCCGCAGATCAGCACGCTGGCGTCGACGTCGGCCAGCGCCAGCAGCTTGTGGCGCAGGTCGCAGATGGCGCGCGTGCGTCCGACGATCTGGGATTCGATGCGCTGCGGCGCGTCGTGCAGCTGGCGCGCGTCGAGGTAGGCGCACCGCGTCAGCAGGGCCTGGCGCGTGATCTGCGCCAGGCGCTCGGACGAAAAGGGCTTTTCCAGGAAATCGGCGGCGCCCGCGCGCATCGCCTCCACCGCCGTCTGCACGTCGCCATGTCCGGTGATCACGATCACCGGCAGCGCCGCGTCGAGCGCCTTCAGGCGCACCAGCAGCTCCAGCCCGTCGATGCCGGGCAGGCGGACGTCGGTCACGACCACCGCACGCATGCCGGGCTCGACGGCACGCAGCGCCTGCTCGGCGCTCGGCACGGGCAGCACGCCGAGGCCGGCCAGGTCGAGGGCCTGGGCGATGGCGTGGCGAACCTCGGGATCGTCCTCGACGATGACAACGCGGGAGTCAGCGGACATGGTGCAGGGGTCAGGCGGCCTGTTCGACGGCGCGTTGCGCGCCGCCGCCGCGGGGTTGCTCGGACAAGGGCAGGCAAACCTCGAATTCTGCACCGCCCGCGTCGCGGTTGCGGGCGCGGATCTCGCCTCCCGCCTCGCGCACGATGCGCTGCGCGATGCTGAGCCCGAGTCCGAGCCCGACGCCCTGCGGCTTGGTCGTGAAAAACGGCTCGAACAGGCGCTCGGCGAGGTGCGCGGGTATGCCCGGCCCGCTGTCGGACACGCGCAGCCGCGCCATGCGCGGCAGGCAGTCGGCGGCATCGAACTCGAGGTCGACATCGATGCGACGCTCGGCGGCGTCGCGCAGCGCGTCGGCCGCGTTGACCAGCAGGTTCAGCACCACCTGCTGCAGGCGCACCTCGTCGCAGGCCACCGCCGGCTGCTGCGCGGGCAGCTGCAGGCGCAGTTCGATGCGCTCGTGCTGCAGGCGCTGGCGCAACAGGCTGACGGCTGCCTCGATGGCCTCGGCGCAGCGCCCCGGCTGCCAGCGCGCCGGCGCCTTGCGCGCGAACGACTTGAGTTCGCCGGTGATGCTGGCCATGCGCTGCACCTGGCGCGAGATCGCCGCGAGATTGGCGCGCGCGTCGTCCAGGCGCAGCTTGTCGATCAGCACCACCGCGTTGTCCGACAGCGTATGCAGCGCGGTCAGCGGCTGGTTGAGCTCGTGCGCGACGCCCGCGGCCATCTGGCCCAGCGCAGCCATCTTGCCGGCCTGCACCAGTTCCTCCATGGTGTTGCGCAGGGCTTCCTGGGCGCGCTGGCGCTCGTCGATCTCGCGCTGCAGCGCATGGTTCACGCGCGTCAGCGCGGCGGTGCGCACGTGCACTCGCGCCTCCAGTTCGCCGTAGGCCTGCTGCAGCGCCTCGCGCGCCGCCTGGCGCTCGCGCAGCGTGCGCCGCCGCTGCGCCAGGTACAGCGCCAGCGCCTCCAGCAAACCGGCCAGCGCGAGCCCGGCGATGGCCGAGTGCGCGGCCGATCGCCGGGCGCCGCGCAGATCGGACAGCGACAGGATCAGCCAGTCGGTGCCCGGCACGCGGGCGCGCGCAAGCATGTAGGTGTCGCGCCCCGACAGTCCGGCCGGCACCGGCGCGCCGCGCGGCAGCCTGTACAACTGCGCGCCGGCGGCGACTCCGGCGTGGCGCAGGTCGAGTTCCTGCAGCGGACCCGCCGCGGCGTACTGGCGGGTCTGCGCGAGGTGCGAACGCACGCTGGCCGACAGTCGCTCCAGGGTGCGAAAGCGCCACGCCGGCACCGAACTCAGGAACACCACGCCATGGTCGTCGACCACCAGCACCGGATCGGGGCCGCCCTGCCATGGCGTGGCGACCTTGTCCAGGTCGACCTTCGCCGCGACCACGCCGACGATGCTGCCGTGGTCGCGCAGCGGCTGCGAGAAGAACAGGCCCGGCACGTCGCTGACGGTGCCGATGCCGTAGAAGCGCCCCGGCATGCCGTGCATCGCATCGCGGAAATAGGGGCGGAACGCCAGGTTGGCGCCGACGAAACTCACCGCCGTGTTCCAGTTGCTCGAGGCCAGCGTCAGGCCCTGGCGGTCGAGCACGTAGATGGCGTCGGTGCCGGCGTTGCGGTTGGCGGCCTGCAGGAAGGCGTCGGCGCGCGCCACCGCGTCCGGGTCGTGCGGATGACGCAGCACGCCACGCAGGCTGCTGCCGAGCACGATCACCGACGGCAGGTAGCCATAGCGCTGCAACTCGCTGCTCAGCGCGCTGGCGTCAGCGTCCAGCCGGCGCTGCGCGTCGACGCGCAGCTCGCGCGCCGCCGCGTGCAGCCCGAGCCGGTAGCCCGCGGCGGCGCACAGCGCGGCCAGCACCAGGCACAGCGCCAGCAGCGTCGTCGTGCGCCCCGCCGCGCGCCGCGCCGGCGCGCGGCGCAGGCAGGGGATGCGGGATTCGGCGGACATGGCGGCAACGACGGAGTACGCGGGCCCGCAAGCGTAACCCAGCCGCGCGCCGCAAGGGCCGCCGCGCTACAGCCCGAAGTAGGTTTCGCGCACGGCGTCGCTGGCCTCGAGCTCGGCGCGCGTGCCGCTGGCGCGCACCTTGCCGTGGTCGAGCAGGTAGCCGCGGTCGGCCA
>JAKAZQ010000033.1 GCA_021815805.1 Pseudomonadota bacterium
GCGTCGGCGGTCGCGCCCGCCGCGGCTTCGGCGCCACCCGGCGCGAGCCAGCCGGCGGCGCCGTCCGCCGCGCCGGTGTCGCCGCAGGGCGTCACCGCCGGCGCGCCGGCGCAGCGGCTCGACATGCCGGCGATTGATCGCATGCTGCGCAGGATTTCGGCGATGAGCCAGCCCGAGGCGAACGCCTGGCAACGCGCATTGCAGTCGCTCGGCGCGCAACGCTCGGCCGCGCAGCGTCTGGAGCTCGCCTACCTGCTGATCGCGCGCGCCGCGCCGACCCCCGACGAGGCAGCCCAGGCACACGACTTGCTTCGACGTCTGGACAACCAGACGACGGACCCCGCCGGCCGCCAGTTCCTGCGCGTGCTGCAACGCCTGAGCCTGCAGACCGTGGAGCTTGCGCAGGCACGCGCCGCGCTGACGAAGGCGCAGCGCAAGGCCGCCGATCTGGAGGACAAGATCGGCCAGATCAAGAACCTGGAGGTGCAATTGCAGGGCCGCTCCCAGGATCGCGGCGGCGTGCGACGGGCGAAGCCGAAGGCGCCCGTGCCGAGCGGGGCGGCCGCGCACGAACCGGCGCGCCGGCCCGATTCCTGAGATCGTCCCGGAGACATGCGACCATGACTGCTCCATCCGACAGCGTGCTGGTGGTCGACGACGACGCCGACCTGCTGCGACTGCTCGACATGCGCCTGCGTTCGGCGGGTTTCCGGCCTGTGCTCGCCGGCACTGCCGAGCAGGCTCTGGCGCGCCTCGCGGTGGCGCGTCCGCGCGCCGTCATCACCGATCTGCGCATGCCGGGGATGGACGGCCAGGCGTTGTTCGAGCGCATCCATGCCGCGGATCCGTCGCTGCCGGTGATCATTCTCACGGCCCACGGCACCATACCCGACGCCGTGGCGGCGGCGCAGCGGGGCGTCTTCGGCTACCTGACCAAGCCCTTCGAATCCAGCGAGCTGCTGGATCTGCTGCGTCGAGCGGTGGGCGAGAGCGGCGCCGGGCGTCCCGAGGCGCGCGGCGGCGGCGGGCTCGGCGGCATCGTCACTGCGAGCCCGCTGATGATCGCGTTGCTCGACGAGGTGGCGCTGGTCGGCGCGAGTCAGGCGAATGTGCTGATCCAGGGGGAATCGGGAACCGGCAAGGAGATGCTCGCACGCGCCGTGCACGAGGCGAGCGCGCGGCGCGACGGACCGTTCGTGGCGATCAACTGCGCGGCCATTCCCGAAGCCCTGCTGGAATCCGAACTGTTCGGCCATGTCAAGGGCGCCTTCACCGGCGCCGATGCGCCGCGCAAGGGACTGTTCCAGGCCGCGCAGGGCGGCACGGTGTTTCTCGACGAGATCGGGGACATGCCGCTGCCGCTGCAGGCCAAGCTGCTGCGCGTGCTGCAGGAGCGCGAGGTGCGCCCGCTGGGAAGTCAGCAGTCGATCGCCGTGGACGTGCGCATCGTCTCCGCCACGCATCGGGACCTGGAGACGCTGATCGCTTCGCAGGCGTTTCGCGAGGACCTGTATTACCGCCTCAACGTGGTCAACCTGCACATTCCCCCGTTGCGCGAGCGGCGCGAGGACATCGCCGCGCTGGCCCAGCATTTCGTCAACACGCTGTCGGCCAAGCACGGGCGCCATGTGATCGGTTTCGCGCCCGACGCGATGGAGTCGCTGATGCGATTCGACTGGCCCGGCAATGTGCGCCAGCTGATGAACGTGGTCGAGCAATGCTGCGCCCTTTGCACGACAGTGCGCATTCCGGCGGCGCTGGTCGCGCGCGCGTTGCGCAACAAGCCGGTGGAGATCCTGAGCTACGCCGAAGCGAAGGATCGTTTCGAGCGCGACTACCTGATCCAGTTGATGAAAATCACCGCCGGACAGGTGGCCGAGGCGGCGCGCCTGGCGCAGCGCAATCGCACCGAGTTCTACCGCCTGCTGCAAAAGCACGGCCTGTCGCCCGCCTTGTTCAAGCAGAGCGACTGACGGGTCGACGCACGGCCGCAGGCGTCGTGTGCAGGCGTCGCAGGCGGGCGCGCGGGCAGGGCGCGGCAAGCGCGCCGACGGCCCGGGACGTGCCGGCGCATCGATACCCGCGGCGGCAGCGCAGGGGCGTCGGGCGTTCCGGGTTCCAAGTTCCGGATTCCGGGACGTCTGTCGCCGCATGGCGACGAAAAAGTTCAGCTCCGGCCACGAGTTGCGTCAGCTCGCCGAAAACTGTCGGAGCTCGGCGACAAAATCCAGGCTTTGACACCCCATGGACCCCATGGAAACTCGGAAAACCCGCCGGGGTTTTCGGGAAAGTCCTGCAAAAAGAACAGGTTATCTGGCCTGGAACACGCATTGCTAACCAGGGATCCGAGCGGTGTGGCAGCACGTGCACCGCGCCTACCACCTGTTCCACCCTGCGCTGTTGCCTCGCCCCGTGTTCCTGCCAACCCGATCCGCCCCGAGACTGCTGCTTGCCTGCCTGGCGTGCGGCGTCGCCTGTGGTGTCGCACTTGCCGCCGGCATGCCCGCCGAGACGCAGGCCCAGGCGGATGCGACCAGCGCATGGGCGGGTACGGCCAGCAGCCCGGCGCCGGCGCAGGCGGCGCTGCATGCCGGGCCGGCGGCCAGCCCGGTTCAGCTTCCCGCCGCGGCGCCTACGAAGGTTTCGCAGCCGGCGCAGCATCTGAGCCTGGCCGCGACACGCCACTGACCCCCTCATCGCCGGCCTGCCGTCACGGCAGGCCAGGCTGCCGTCCCCCCTTGGCCAAGCCGCGTGCTTGGCATTTTTTTTGCGCGGCGCGCCGGCGCTGCCGTGCATCGCGGCGCGCGTGGCGCACAATGTCGGGCCGGGCCGGCGCGCCCGCAGCATCCGAGTTCCGTCATGTCTGTTGCCGATACATCTCCCTCTTCCTCCGCTGACGCGAGTTCCGCACAGCCGGGTTTCGCCGACCTGGGTCTGCCCGAGCCGCTGTTGCGCGCGCTGCACGACGTCGGCTACGAAACGCCGTCACCGATCCAGGCGGCCACCATCCCGCCACTGCTCGAGGGGCGCGACCTGCTGGGGCAGGCGCAGACCGGCACAGGCAAGACGGCGGCCTTCGCGCTGCCCATCCTGGCGCGCGTCGACGTGGCGCGGCGCGAGCCGCAGGCCCTCGTGCTGGCGCCGACACGCGAACTGGCGATCCAGGTCGCCGAGGCGCTGTCGCGCTACGCCGCGCACATGCCCGGTTTTCATGTGCTGCCGATCTACGGCGGGCAGAGCTACACGCCCCAGCTGGCGGCGCTGCGGCGCGGCGTCCACGTGGTCGTGGGCACGCCTGGCCGGGTGATCGACCACCTCGATCGCGGTACGCTCAAGCTCGACGCTCTGCGCCAGCTGGTGCTGGACGAGGCCGACGAGATGCTGCGCATGGGTTTCGTCGACGATGTCGAGCGCATTCTCGCCAGCACGCCGCCGCAGCGCCAGGTCGCGTTGTTCTCGGCGACCATGCCCGCGCCGATCCGCAGCATCGCGCAGCGCCATCTGCGCGAGCCGGCGCAGATCACCATCAAGGCCCAGACGCGCACCGCCAGCGGCGTGCAGCAGCGCTACTGGATGGTCAGCGGCATGCACAAGCTGGACGCGCTCACGCGCATCCTCGAGGTCGAGAGCTTCGATGCCATGATCGTGTTCGCGCGCACCAAGGTGGCGACCGAGGAACTCGCCGAAAAGCTCGCGGCGCGCGGCTTCGCCACCGCGCCGCTGAACGGCGACATCCAGCAGGCACAGCGCGAGCGCACGGTGCAGCGCCTGAAGGACGGCGCGGTCGACATCCTGGTGGCCACCGACGTGGCGGCGCGCGGCCTCGATGTCGATCGCATCAGCCACGTCGTCAATTACGACATTCCCACGGATACCGAGTCGTACGTGCATCGCATCGGGCGCACCGGGCGTGCCGGTCGCAGCGGCCAGGCGATCCTGTTCGTGACGCCGCGCGAGCGCTACCTGCTGCAGTCCATCGAGCGCGCCACCCGGCAGCGCATCGAGCCGATGCAGCTTCCCAGCATCGAGGCGGTGAACGACCGGCGCACGGCGCGGTTTTTCGAGCGCATCACGCAGGCCCTCGAGCAGCAGGAGGCATTGCGTCCGTATGTCGAACTGGTCGAGCGCTACGAGCGCGATCATGACGTGCCGGCCCAGGAAGTCGCCGCCGCGCTGGCCAGCCTGCTGCAGGGCGGCAAGCCGCTGCTGCTCGAGCCCGGCGCGAACGCGGCGGGGCGGCCCGAGCGCGGCGCGCGCGAGCCGCGTGCCGGCGCGCCGCGGGCGCCGGACGAGCCCTCGCGCAGCCTGGAGCAGATCGCCGAGCAGGCCTTCACCGAGATCGAGCAGGGGCGCGCCCGGCGCCAGGCCGCTGCGTCCGCCGCGCTGCAGACCTACCGCGTGGAGATCGGGCGTGAGCACGGCGTCGAGGTGCGCCACCTGGTCGGCGCGATCGCCAACGAGACCGGACTCGACAACCGGCGCATCGGCAACATCGCGATCCGCGGCAGCTACAGCCTGGTGGAACTGCCGGCCGACCTGCCGCGCGATGTGCTGCGGGTGCTGCAGCGCCTGCGCGTGCTCGGGCGGCCGCTGCAGCTGACGCCGGCCGAGCAGGATGCCGCGCCGCCGCGCCGGCGCGACGCGCCGGGCTCGCGCAAGCCGGCGCCAGCGGCGCCGCGGCGCAGGCCGACGCGCTGAGCCGGCAGCCGCCGCGCCGATGCTCAACCGGCTCTGGCTCGGGCTGTTCCTGACCGCCGCGGCAGCGGCCGCGGCACGCTGGCTGTTCGGCGGCGACGCGGCGGTGTTCGGCGCGATGGTCGCGAGCCTGTTCGCGATGGCGCGCCTGTCGGTCGACGTGATGGTGCTGCTGTTCGGCACGCTCACGCTGTGGCTGGGCCTGCTCGCGATCGCCGAACGCGCGCAACTGGTGCAGGCCATGGCGCGCGCGCTCGGCCCGGTGTTCGCGCGCCTGATGCCGGAGGTGCCGCGCGGACACCCGGCGCTGGGCCTGATCACGCTGAACATGGCCGCGAACATGCTCGGCCTCGACAACGCCGCCACGCCGATCGGGCTGAAGGCGATGCGCGAACTGCAAAGCCTCAATCCCAGTTCCGATACGGCCAGCAATGCGCAGATCCTGTTCCTGGTGCTGAACGCCTCGTCGCTGACCCTGCTGCCGGTGAGTATCTTCATGTACCGCGCGCAACAAGGCGCGCAGGATCCGACCCTGGTGTTCCTGCCCATTCTGCTGGCCACCAGCGCGTCCACGCTGGTCGGCCTGCTGAGCGTCGCGCTGGTGCAGCGCCTGCCGCTGCGCGACGCGCGCGCGCTGGCCTGGATGGGCGGCGGGCTGCTCGCCTACGCCTTGCTGCTCGCCGGCCTGGCGTCGCTGTCCGCGGCGGCGCTGGCGCGCGTCTCGCAGCTCAGCGGCAATCTGATGCTGTTCGGTGTCGTGCTGCTGTTTCTTCTGGTCGGGGCGTGGCGCCGGGTGCCGGTGTACGAGGCCTTCATCGACGGCGCGCGCCAGGGCTTCGAGGTCGCGCGCGACCTTCTGCCGTATCTGGTCGCGATGCTCTGCGCGGTCGGCGTGCTGCGTGCGTCCGGCGCTCTGGACATGGCGCTGCATGCGGTGCGCTGGGCCGTGCACGGGCTGGGGCTGGACGCGCGTTTCGTCGACGCCTTGCCGACCGCGCTGGTCAAGCCCTTTTCCGGCAGTGCGGCACGCGCCATGCTGATCGAGACCATGCACCACGACGGCGTGGACAGCTTCGCCGCGCTCACCGCGGCGACCATGCAGGGCAGCACGGAAACCACGTTCTATGTGCTGGCCGTGTATTTCGGCGCCGTCGGCATCCGCCGCATACGGCATGCGGTGGCATGCGCGCTGCTCGCCGATCTCGCCGGCGTGCTGGCGTCGATCGCCGTGTGCTACTGGTTCTTCGGGTCGCGCTGAGGCCGCGCGCGCCGCCGCGGCAGGTCAGACGATGGCCAGGTATTCGGTGCCGCCGCTGGGATCGGACTGGTCGCGCCGGCTGTCGAGCTTGATGCGCAGACGCAGGTCGTTCACCGAATCGGCGTTGCGCAGCGCGTCCTCGTAGCTGATGTCCTTGCGCTCGTACAGATCGAACAGCGCCTGATCGAAGGTCTGCATGCCGAGCTCGCGCGAGCGTCGCATGACTTCCTTGATTTCGCCGACCTCGCCCTTGAAGATCTGGTCGGCGATCAGCGGGGAGTTGATCATCACCTCGACGGCCGGGACCCGGCCTCGGCCATCCTGGCGCGGCACCAGGCGTTGCGAGATCATGGCGCGCAGGTTCAGCGACAGATCCATCAGCAACTGCGATCGGCGTTCCTCGGGGAAGAAGTTGATCATGCGGTCGAGCGCCTGGTTGGCGCTGTTGGCGTGCAGCGTGGCCAGCACCAGGTGTCCGGTCTCGGAAAACGCCACGGCGTGATCCATGCTCTGGCGATCGCGGATCTCGCCCATCAGGATCACATCCGGGGCCTGGCGCATGCTGTTCTTCAACGCCGACTCCCAGCTCTCGGTATCGAGCCCGACCTCGCGCTGGGTGATGATGCAGTTCTTGTGCGCATGCACGAACTCGATCGGATCCTCGATGGTCACGATGTGCCCGCGGCTGTGCTCGTTGCGCCAGTCGAGCATGGCCGCCAGCGAGGTGCTCTTGCCGCTGCCGGTGGCGCCCACCAGGATCACCAGGCCGCGCTTGCTCATGGCGAGGTCCTCGAGCACATGCGGCAGCCCGAGCCCGGAGATGGTCGGCAGGGTCTGCGGGATCACGCGCAGCACCATGCCGATGCGGCCCTGCTGCACGAACGCGTTGACGCGGAAGCGTCCGACCCCTCCCGGGGAAATCGCGAAATTGCACTCCTTGGTGTGCTCGAACTCGGCCGCCTGTCGATCACTCATCAGGGCCCGCGCGAGCGCCTGGGTATGCTGCGCGTTCAAGGCCTGCACCGCCAGCTTGTGGACTTCGCCGTCGATTTTCATTGCGGGCGGAAAATCAGCCGTCAGAAACAGGTCCGAGCCCCCGCGCTGCAGCAGGCTGCGCAGCAGGTCCTGCACGAATTTCGAAGCCTGGTCACGGTCCATCGTCGACTCCCGAGGATGCGTGGATGGTGGTTCAGGTGGAATTTCGGGGCATCAGGCGGATGCCCCGATCGACGGTGCGCCGAGCTTGCGCAGGCGCAGCGACAGGCGGCGCGCCAGCGAGCCCACGATGCGCACCGCCGAGGCCGGATCGCGCTCGATCAGGGCGTCCAGCATGCGGGCCTCCAGCACCGCGATCTCGCACGGGCGAAGCGTGGTGCAGAAGGAGGCGCGGGGCCCGGCGTCGAGCAGCGACATCTCGCCCAGCACGCTGCCGGCGCGCGACTCGGTCAGGCGCACGCGCTCGCCCCACGGCTGCTGCCGGTCGACCGCGATCACGCCGTGCAGCAGCACCAGCATGAAGCTGCCGGGCTCGTTCTGCTCGATGATGTCGCGGTCGGCATCGACGGCCCAGAACGCGAAGTGCCGCGCGCAGTTCTCCAGGTCGCGCGGCGCCAGGCCGGCCATGAATCGATCCTGCGTCCACAACTCCTTCAGGCGACGCGCGGCCGGCTCGTGGGCCAGGCGCCGCGCTCCCAGCGCGCGTGCCCGCTCCTCCCAGCCGAGGCGCTCGGTGGCATGGGTCGATGCCTCCTGGAATCCCGTCGTGAAGAACTGCGATTCCGGAAACGGATCCGGCTCGACGTCTTGTCGCGGGCGTCCCGCGCGCAGGAATTCCAGGACCTTTTTCATGTCAGGGTGTTCAGAACCAAAAGGGGGGCGGCGGCTTGCGCGCACCGGCGGGGACGCCGTCAGGCGCCGGGGAAATTCTCCGGTTGCTTCGCCTTCGAGCGTGCTTCGCTGGACGAGATCAGGCTGCGCCGAACCAGATCGGCCAGGTTCTGGTCGAGGGTCTGCATGCCATGGGCCTGGCTGGTCTGGATCATCGAGTACATCTGCGCCACCTTGTTCTCGCGGATCAGGTTGCGGATCGCCGGAGTCCCCACCATGATCTCATGGGCGGCCACGCGCCCGCTGCCGTCCTTGAGCTTGCACAGGGTCTGCGAGATCACCGCGACCAGCGCCTCGGACAGCATGGCTCGCACCATGTCCTTCTCCGCCGCCGGGAACACGTCGATGATGCGGTCGATGGTTTTCGGCGCCGATGAGGTATGCAGGGTGCCGAAGACCAGGTGCCCGGTTTCCGAGGCGGTGAGCGCCAGGCGGATGGTTTCCAGGTCGCGCATCTCGCCGACCAGGATCGAGTCCGGATCCTCGCGCAGTGCCGAGCGCAGGGCGTTGGCAAAACTCAGGGTGTGCGGACCGACCTCGCGCTGGTTGATCAGGCACTTCTTCGATTCATGCACGAACTCGATCGGATCCTCGATGGTGAGGATGTGGCCGTATTCGTTTTCGTTCAGATGATTGACCATTGCCGCCAGCGTGGTCGATTTGCCCGATCCGGTGGGGCCGGTCACCAGCACCAGTCCGCGCGGTTTGAGCGACAGGTCGCCGAAGATCTTCGGCGCGTTCAGGTCGTCCAGCGAGAGGATTTTGCTGGGAATGGTGCGAAACACCGCGCCGGCGCCGCGCTGGTGGTTGAACGCGTTCACGCGAAACCGCGCCAGGCCGTTGATCTCGAAGGAGAAATCGACCTCGAAATACTCCTCGTAGTGCTTGCGTTGAACATCGCTCATGATGTCGTAGACCATCGCATGCACCATCTTGTGGTCCAGCGGCTCGACATTGATGCGGCGCACATCGCCATGCACCCGGATCATGGGTGGCAGTCCCGCCGAAAGGTGCAGATCCGAAGCGTTGTTTTTGACACTGAACGCCAACAATTGCGTGATGTCCACTGCAAACTCCCTGAGGTTTTGGCGAGTCGAGACAGTCTTTATAGTAAAGGCATGGCGCAATGCGGCCGGTTTTCGCATCGAGTCGCGCCCGCGCGTGTTGCACGGGTTACACGCCGCCGCGCAGCGCGCGCGGTCCGCGCCCCCGTCACCTGCCCGAAGTCACCTGCCCGAAGTCACCTGCCCGAATCCTCCTGCATGCCAGCCGTGAGATCTCCCCCCGCAGACTCCCTTCGCGTCAGCCGCGCGCGTCTCGAGCAGGTGCGCCTGCGCATTGCCGAGGCCGCGCGCGCCGCCGCGCGCGACCCCGCCGAGGTGCTCCTGCTGGCGGTATCCAAGACCTTCGACGCGGCTGCCGTCGCCGGCATGGCCGCGTGCGGCCAGACGGACTTCGGGGAGAACTACGTGCAGGAGGGTGTCGCCAAGATCGACGCCCTGCGCGCGCGCCGGCCGCAACTGTGCTGGCATTTCATCGGCCCGCTGCAGAGCAACAAGACGCGCGATGTGGCGCGCCACTTCGACTGGGTGCACAGCGTCGATCGCCTGTCGGTGGCGCAACGCCTGAGCGCGCAGCGACCGGCCGAGCGTGACGGCATGCCGCTGCCGCCGCTGCAGGTGTGCCTGCAGGTCAACATCAGTGCCGAGCCGACCAAGAGCGGTGCCGAGCCGCGGCAGGTGCTGCAGCTTGCGCGCGAGATCGCCGCGCTGCCCGGTCTGCGCCTGCGCGGCCTGATGTGCGTGCCGGCGCCTGCCGCGACGCTGGCGGCGCAGCGCCAGCCGTTCGCCCGCCTGCGCCAGTTGCAGCGCGAACTCATCGACGACGGCCTTCGCCTCGACACCCTGTCGATGGGCATGAGCGCCGACCTCGAGGCCGCGGTGCTCGAGGGCGCGACCATCGTTCGCGTGGGCAGCGCGTTGTTCGGCGAGCGTGCGCCGCGCCATGGCTGACGCGGCCGCATCGACGCAGACGCTGCACTGGCTGATCCGGGGCCGCGTGCAGGCAGTGGGCTTTCGCGCTGCGACGCGGCGCCAGGCGCTGGCGCTCGGGCTGCGCGGCTACGCGCGCAATCTTCCCGACGGCCGCGTCGAGGTGGTGGCGCATGGCGCAGCGGCCGCGCTGCAGCAGCTTCACGCCTGGCTGCAGCACGGGCCGCCGTCGGCCCGCGTGCAGGAGATCCTGTGCGACAGCCTGCCGCCGCGGCCCGGCGACGACGGCTTCGACGTCCGCTGAGCCCGTTGCGGCGGCGCGCGGCGGCCGCCTCAGTCCGGCCGGTCGTCCTGCAGGCGGCGCAGGTCCAGTTCGTGCGCCTGCAGGCCCTCGGCCCAGCGCCGCGCCTGCGCCTCGTCGAGCGCGGCCACCGCGTCGATCATGCGCCGCCAGTTGCCCGGCTGCTGCGGCAGCGTGGCGCAGTAGAGCAGGCGTTCGCCCTGCTGCATCGCCAGCACCGGGAAGTTCTCGGGTTCGAACTCGCCGAGCGCGTCGGCCTGCCGTTCGACGTCGACCCACAGCCAGCGCGCGCCGGGCAAGGCGGGCCCGGCGGCGAGTTCGCGAAAGGCATCATGCCAGGCGCGGCAGATGCCGCACCACTGCGCGCACAGGCAGGCGACGATCCAGTCGCTGCCGGCGCCGGCTGCCTGACCCGGATCGCGGTTCACGGCGGGTCAGCGCAGCGGCTTGAAGCGCAGGCGCCGCGGGCGCGCCGCTTCCTCGCCCAGGCGGCGTCGCTTGTCGGCCTCGTATTCCTGGTAGTTGCCGGAGAAGAAGGTCCATTGCGAATCGCCTTCGGCGGCCAGGATGTGGGTCGCGATGCGGTCGAGGAACCAGCGGTCGTGACTGCTCACGAGCACGCAGCCGGCGAACTCGAGCAGCGCGTCCTCGAGCGCGCGCAGGGTCTCCACGTCGAGATCGTTGGACGGCTCGTCGAGCATCAGCACGTTGCCGCCGGAGACCAGGGTCTTGGCCAGGTGCAGTCGCCCGCGTTCACCGCCCGAGAGCTGACCGACGATCTTCTGCTGATCCGATCCCTTGAAATTGAAACGTCCGCAGTAGGCGCGTGACGCGACCTGGAATTTGCCCACCGTGAGGATGTCCTGTCCGTCGGACAAGGCTTCCCACACCGTCTTTTCGTCGGGCAGCGAGCCGCGGCTCTGGTCCTCGTAGACCATGCGTACGGTGGGTCCCACGATGATCTCGCCCGCGTCGGGCGTGTCCTGACCGGCGATCATGCGGAACAGGGTCGACTTGCCGGCGCCGTTCGGGCCGATCACGCCGACGATCGCGCCAGGCGGGATCTTCAGGCTGAGGTCGTCGATGAGCAGGCGCTCGCCGTGCGCCTTGCGCACGTTGCGCAGTTCGATGACCTCGTTGCCCAGGCGTTCGGCCACCGGGATGAAGATCTCATTGGTCTCGTTGCGCTTCTGGTACTCGACCGCGGCGAGTTCCTCGAAACGGGCCATGCGCGCCTTGCTCTTGGCCTGGCGCCCCTTGGGGTTCTGGCGCACCCACTCGAGTTCCTGTTTCATGGTCTTCAGGTGCGCCGCTTCGGCGCGCGCCTCGTGCTCCAGGCGCTGCTCCTTCTGTTCCAGCCAGGAGCTGTAGTTGCCCTTGAACGGCAGGCCGTGGCCGCGGTCGAGCTCGAGAATCCACTGCGCCGCGTTGTCCAGGAAATAGCGGTCGTGCGTGACCGCCACCACCGTGCCGGGAAAGCGCTGCAGGAACTGCTCCAGCCATTCGACGCTTTCCGCGTCGAGGTGGTTGGTCGGCTCGTCGAGCAGCAGCATGTCGGGCTTGGACAGCAGCAGGCGGCACAGCGCGACGCGGCGCTTCTCGCCGCCCGACAGCGGACCGATGCGCGCATCCCACGGCGGCAGGCGCAGCGCGTCGGCGGCGACCTCGAGCTGCAGGTCGGTGTTCTCGCCTTCACCGGCCGCGATCTCGGCTTCCAGCCGCGCCTGTTCCTCGGCCAGCGCGTCGAAGTCCGCATCGGGCTCGGCATACGCCGCGTAGACCTCCTCGAGGCGCTTTTTCGCCGCCAGCACGCCGCCGAGGCCTTGTTCCACGGCTTCGCGCACGCTCAGCGCGGGGTCGAGCTCCGGCTCCTGGGGCAGGTAGCCGACGCGGGTGCCGGCGAGCGCCACGGCCTCGCCCTCGAAATCACGGTCGACTCCGGCCATGATGCGCAGCAGCGTGGACTTGCCCGAACCGTTGAGCCCGAGTACGCCGATCTTGGCCCCGGGAAAGAAGGACAGCGAGATGTCCTTGAGGATGTGACGCTTCGGCGGGACCACCTTGCCGACGCGGTTCATCGTGAATACGTATTGCGCCATGGATTTGCGAACAGGAAGCGTGAAAACGGTGCGGCGCGCAGCGCCGGCGCGGGCGCGCCCGCGTGCCGGATGCGCCCGGGAAAAGCACTGTATCAGGCGTTGCGCGGCGCGCCGGGATCGTGCATCGCCCGGGCCACCGCGCCGTCGCCGAGCCCGCTGCGCAGCAGCGCGAACATGTGCATGTCATGGTAGGCGCCTTTCCAGAAGGCGAACTCGCGCAGCACGGCTTCGTGCCGGAAACCGAGCGCCCGCAGCACCCCCGCCGAGCGTTCGTTGTCGAGCGCGACCAGAGCGTTCACGCGGTTCAGCTGCTTGTGCGCGAAGCCGTAGGCGAGCACGGCCGTGGCCGCCTCGCGCATCAGGCCGCGGCCCCAGTATTCGTGGCGCAGGTCGTAGCCCAGCGATGCCATGTTGCTGGTGCGCTCCCAGGAGAACAGCCCGCAGGTTCCGATCATGTCGTGGCGCTGCGGATCGATCAGCGCGAAGCGATCGTGGTGCTGCACAAAGAACTCGAGCAGGCGTTGCGCCTGTGCGGTGTCGACCAGGGTGTCGAATTCGTAGTGGCGTGTCACCTGCGGCTGGCCGTAGATGCCGAGCAGCCCCGGCGCATCGCCGGCTTGCAGCGGGCGCAGCAGCAGCCGCGCGGTGCGCAGCTGGCGGCTGACGGGATCGAAGGCAGGCATGCGCACGTGGCGGCTCCGGGATCGGGCAGTCGGCCCGCAGGCCATGGTAGCGATCGGCACGAAAAAAAAGCGGCGGGGGATCAGCCCCGCCGCAATCGCTTGCCGCTCGCTTGAGCCCTGCCCGGGTGCCCCCGGTCAGGAGGTCCCGCGCGGCGTTGCCGGCGCCGCGCGGGAATTCGGCCCCGCCGAAGCGGGGTGTCGTGCCGCGCCCCGGCTCAGCCGATGTCGACCGGCACGAAGATGCGGTTGTTGCCGCGCTGGATCAGCAGCGCCACGGTGTTGCCCGCGCCCTTCAGGATGGCGCGCACCTGGGCGATGCTCTGCACCGGCTTGCCGTCGATGGCCAGCAGGATGTCGCCGGGCTGCACGCCGGCGGTCTCGGCCGCCCCCGACACGCCCTGCACCAGCAGGCCGCCGGACACCTGCGCCTGCGAGCGCTCGGTGGCGTTGAGCGGGCGCACCTGCAGCCCCAGACCGTGGCCCGCGGCGCCGTGGCCGGCGTCGGCGACGATCGAGTTGTCGTTGAAGCCGCCGAGCGTGGCCCCGAGCCTCGACTCGTGGTGATTGCTCCACACGCCGAGCTCGACCTTCTGGCCCGGGCGCATGAGCCCGATCATCATCGGCAGGTCGGACGAGTCATTCACCGGCTGGCCGTTGACGCTGAGGATGATGTCACCCGCCTTCAGGCCGGCGCGGGCCGCCGGGCTGCCTTCGTTGACCTGCGCCACCAGCGCGCCGCGCGGCGTCTGCAGGCCGAAGGAGTTGGCCAGCTGCTGGGTCACCGTCTGCACCGCGATGCCCAGCCGCGCGTGCTCGACGTGGCCGTGCTCGATGAGCTGGCGCGCGACCTTCTCGGCGACGTTGATCGGGATCGCGAACGACAGGCCCTCGAACGCGCCGGTCTGCGTGAAGATCTGGGAGTTGATCCCCACCACGTCGCCCTGGGTGTTGAACAGCGGGCCTCCGGAGTTGCCGGGGTTCACCGCCACGTCGGTCTGGATGAAGGGCACCATGCTGTCGTCGGGCAGCGCGCGGCTTTTCGCGCTGACGATGCCCGCTGTGACGGTGTTGTAGAAACCGTAGGGCGAGCCGATCGCCAGCACCCAGTCGCCGGGCTCGAGCTTCGACGGATCGCCGATGCGCACCGTCGGCAGGTTGCGTGCGTCGATCTTCAGCACCGCGATGTCGGTCTTGGCGTCGCTGCCCAGAACCCTCGCCTTGTAGCTGCGATGATCGGTGAGCGTCACGGTGACGGACTTGGCGCCCTTCACCACGTGGGCGTTGGTCAGCACCAGTCCGTCCGAGCTGATGATGAAGCCGGAGCCCAGGCCCTCGGTGGGGACCTGACGTGGCGTCTGGTTCTGGAATTGCTGGAAGAACTGGAAGAACGGCGAGTCGCGCAATTGCGGCGGCACCTGCGAAAGATCGGGCCCGCCGCCGGTGCTCACCGTTTCGCCGCGCACGTTGATGTGCACCACCGTCGGCCCGAAGCGCTTGACGATCGACGAGAAGTTGGGCCCGCCGACGGCTCCGGTCTGACCGATCGCCGCAGGCGGGTTGTTGAACAGCGGCAGCGCCTTGTGATCCAGCTTCACCGCCGGCGGGTTGCCGGCGTAGCTGGACTGGTAGACCAAGAGGCCGCCGGCGCAGAGCGCCGCGGAGATGGCGATGGCACCGATCAATCGTGCGTTGTTGATGTTCATGATGACAGGCTCCTGATGTGCAATCCAGGCGGGAGAGGAAAGTTTGATGTGCATGATGCGCCGCGGCCCTTAGGGGTGGCTTAAGGTTGCCGCGAAAGCCCCGCGGCTGCCGCGACAGCCCCGCGGCTGCCGCGACAGCCCCACCAGAAGTGGCAGATCGCTTGAGGCGCTGCCGCCGTGGGCGTACCTTGCGGAAAGCGTGGCGCGACGCTGGCGCCCGTCGTCGGGCACGGGCCCGCCGCGTGGTCCGGCGCATGGTCCGGCGCATGGTCCGGCGGTGGCGCGGGACCTGCTCGCCGTGCCTCGTGTGCGCCGCGTTTGTTCGAGGAGCCTGCCATGCGCCTGTCCCGCCTGTCCCGCCTGTCCCGCCTGTCCCGCCTGTCCCGCCTGTCCCGCCTGTCGGCTGCGCCTGCGCGCCGCGCCGTTCGCGCCGCGGCTTGCCGCGCCCTGTGCCTGGCCGCGGCCGCGCTGCTGCCCTGCGGCGCCGGCGCCGCCCAGCCCGCCGCCCAGCCTGCCACCCAGCCCGGCACTTTGCAGCTTGCTGCCACGGCGCGTGCCGAAGTCGTGCCCGACCGCACCGTCGCCGAGCTGGCGGCGGTCGCCCAGGGAAGCGACATCGCGGCCCTGAATGCGCAGGTGTCGTCGCGCATTGCCGCGGCGTTGCAACGCTGCCGTGGCGTGCCCGGGGTCCAGGCGCAGACCGCCGGCATCAGCACGCAGCCGCGCTGGAGCGACGTCCAAGGCGTCTCGCGCCAGGACGGCTGGAGTGTGCGCGCCGGCCTGCGCCTGCGTGCCTCGGACCCGCAGGCACTGGCCCGGCTGCTCGGCGAGCTGGGTGCCACGCTGCAGGTGGAATCGGTGTCGGCCGAGCTTTCGCCGGCGTTGCGCGAGCTCGAGCGGGAGCGGCTCAGCGCCCTCGCCATCGCCGCATTCCGCGCCCGCGCCCGCGCCGCGGCGCGCGACTTCGGCTATGCCGGCTACGTGCTGTCCAGCGTGGAACTGGGGGACCTGCAGTTCGCCCGCCCCGAGCCGCGTCCGCTGATGTTCGCGCAGCTGCGCGCCGTGCCCGGCGGTGCCGCGGCGATGGCGTTGCAGCCGGGGACGCGGGAGGTCAGCGTGCGCGTCGGCGGCAGCGTGCAGCTGCAGGGCCGGCAGCCCTGAGCGCCGGCGCATGGTCGCGGCGGCGGCGGCGGCGGGGGCCCGCTTCGGGCGCCTCCGCCGGGGTCAGGCGGTTCCGGTGACGCCGCGCGGCAGCGTGGCCGCCGGTGCATGCAGGTCGGGCAGCAGCGCGGCGAGCAGGCCGATCAGCGGCAGGAAGGAACACACCTTGTAGACCCCGACAATGCCGATCAGGTCGGCAAGCTGTCCCAGCGCTGCCGCCCCGATCCCGCCGAGCCCGAAGGCCAGCCCGAAGAACAGGCCGGAAACCGCGCCGACCTTGCCCGGCATCAGCTCCTGGGCGTACACGACGATGGCCGGGAAGGCCGACGCGAGCACGAATCCGATGATCGCCGTCAGAAACGCCGAGGTCTCGAGCCCGGCGTAGGGCAGCGCCAGCGTGAACGGGGCGACGCCGAGGATCGACACCCAGATCACGCGCTTGCGTCCGATGCGGTCGCCGATCGGGCCGCCCAGCAGGGTGCCGGCAGCGACCGAGGCGAGGAAGATGAACAGGTGGAGTTGCGCGTCGCGCACACCGATGCCGAAGCGCTGCTGCAGGAAGAAGATGAGATAGGAGTTGATCGACGCCAGATAGAAGAACTTGGAGAAGACCAGCGCCAGCAGGACCGCCATCGTGCGACGCACCAGCGCCGGCGGATGCGCTTGCGCGGGATGTGCCGCTGCGCGCTTGCGCACCGCGCCCAGGTGATGCGCCGCCCAGCGCCCGACCAGCGCCAGCAGGACCATGCCCACCAGCGCGGCGATGGAGAACCACGCCACCGAGCGCTGGCCGTGGCTGACGATGATCGCCGCGGCCAGCAGCGGGCCGAGCGCGCTGCCGGCATTGCCGCCGACCTGGAAAATCGATTGCGCCAGGCCGTGGCGCCCGCCGGAGGCCATGCGCGCCACGCGCGACGACTCGGGGTGGAAGATCGACGAACCCATGCCCACGCACGCGGCCGCCATCAGCACATGCGCGAAGCTGTCCGCGCGCGACAGCAACAGCAGCCCGGTGAAGGTGAAGGCCATGCCCAGGGACAGGGAGTAGGGCTGTGGCTTGCGATCGGTGTACAGGCCGACCAGGGGCTGCAGGATCGACGCCGTGATCTGGTAGGTCAGGGTGATCAGGCCGATGTCCCCGAAGCTCAGGTGGAGATTGCCCTTGAGCAAAGGGTAGATGGCCAGCATCAACGACTGCATCATGTCGTTGATCAGGTGAGACAGGCTGATGGCGCCGAGCACCGGAAACTGGGTGCGGGAAACGGCGCCGCGGGTGTCGGTGGCGGGCATGCGCGGAGCGGCGGACGGGCCGCATGCAGGATGCGCGCGGCGGCGAAGCAAAGACTGTACGACGAGCCGGGTTTTTTTGCCGGCGCGCGGCGCGCCCCGCCGGGCTCAGGCCGCGCGTTCGCTGTCCGGGGGTGGCACGCCGTAGGCGCTGCGGAAGTCCTGCAGCGCCTGGTCCAGGCTGCAGCTGTGGTTCTGCGGGCCGCCGCAGGCGACCTTGCGCGCGCCCAGCACATTGCCCAGGCGGCAGGCGTCGAGCAGCGGCCAGCCGGCCTCGAGCGCCCACAGCAGGGCGGCGCGAAACGCGTCGCCGCAGCCGGTCGGATCGACCACCCGCGCTGCCGGACGGGCGGCCACGCGGGTCTGCGATTCGCCCTCGTACACGTCGCAGCCCTGGGCGCCGCGCGTGACCACGAGCCCGCGCACCTGGCCGGCGATGCGCTGCAGGCTCCAGCCGCAGCGCTCGGCCAGCATCGCGCCTTCGTAGTCGTTGACCACCACCCACGCCGCCAGCTCGACGAAGCGGCGCAGTTCCTCGGTGCCGAACATCGGCAGTCCCTGGCCGGGGTCGAACACGAACGGCAAGCCGGCCTGCGCCATCTGCTCGGCGTGCTCGAGCATGGCCTGGCGGCCGTCGGGGGCGATGATGCCCAGGCGCAGGCCGCTTTGCCGCGGCACCGGCTGGGTGTGCGCGAACTGCATGGCCCCTGGATGGAACGAGGTGATCTGGTTGTCGTCGCGATCCGTGATGATGTGGGCCTGCGCCGTCAGGCTGTCGGCGATGACCCGCACATGGCGGCGCGAAATGCCGAGCCCATCGAGGCGTTGCTCATAGTCGACGCCGTCGCTGCCCAGCGTCGCCAGCACCACCGGTTCGCCACCCAGCAATCGCATCGTGTATGCGATGTTGCCGGCGCAACCGCCGAAATCCTTGCGCATGCTCGGGACCAGGAACGCCACGTTGAGCATGTGGACCTTGTCCGGCAGGATATGGTCGGCGAAGCGACCGTCGAAGGCGGTGATGGTGTCGTAGGCGAGGGATCCGCAGATCAGACTGGACATGGGCGCGGGGTGTCGCGTCGTGCGCGCGTGGACGTGGCTGCAATGCCCACACTGTAGCGCCTGCCACGGCGACGCCCCGCGGCAGGCGCAAGGCGCGCACGCCGCCGCCGGGTGGCGCGCTCAGCGAAGCGCCGCGAGTGCCGCGGCGTAGTCGGGTTCCTGGGCGATCTCGGGCACCAGTTCGCTGTGCAGCACACGGTCGTCGGCGTCCAGCACCACCACGGCGCGCGCCGTCAGTCCGCGCAGCGGCCCGCTGGTCATGTTCACGCCCCAGTCGGTGAGAAAGCCGGGATTGCGGAAGGTCGACAGCGTGGCCACGTTGTTCAGGCCCTCGACGCTGCAGAAGCGGCTCGCGCCGAACGGCAGGTCGGCCGACACCACGAGCACCACGGTGTTGTCGAGCTGCGCGGCGTCCTGGTTGAAATGCCGTGCCGACTGCGCACAGGTCGGGGTGTCCAGCGACGGCACGATGTTCAGCACCTTGCGCTTGCCGGCCCAGGCATCGAGCCCGACGTCGGCCAGGGTCTTGTCGGTCAGGCGCAGCGCGGGGGCGCGGCTGCCCGGCTGGGGCAGGGTGCCCTGGACGTCGACGGGGGTGCCGCGCAGCGTGATCTGGGGCATGGGTTTGGTCTCCGGAGGAAAGTCGGGGAAATGGGCGGCACGGGGCGCTGTTAGCGGTGAATTGTGCGTCGGAGCCAACTCGTGCAGCAATGTTCATCCATGCTAGTGAGTCCCGCCGCAGCCGTTCGATGCCCCGCAATCACCACTTTGTTGACGTGGTGAAGGTCGGCTGCGCCGGCGGTCTCCGGCGCAGCGGGGAACTTCGCCCGGACCAGCGTCAGGCGCCCGAGAACAAGCGCCCAGGAGCAGACGTCCCAAAGCGCATAGGCCCGGCAGCGCAAAGGCCCAAAAACCAAAAACCCAAAAGCAAACCGCGCACTACATCGCAGGACGTAGTGCGCGGTTTGTTCGAGACTTGTGGTGGAGAGGAGGAGGATCGAACTCCCGACCTTCGCATTGCGAACGCGACGCTCTCCCAGCTGAGCTACCCCCCCGCAGAAGCGAACATCATACACTACCCTGCGTCGGCGAGGGAAGCCCCGTGGCGCCGGCCTCAGGCGGCGCCACGGGTGCGGCGGAACACCCAGCGCGCGTCGTCCGAGGCCTCGGGGGCGTGGGCGTAGCCCTCGAGCGCGAATTCGCGCAGTTGCTCGGGCTGGTCGATGCGCTGCTCGATGATCCAGCGCGTCATCAGGCCGCGCGCGCGCTTGGCATGCACGCCGATCACGCGCCAGCGCCCGGTGTCGCCTTCCTGGAACACGATGTCCAGCACCGGCAGGCCCAGCGCGGCGCGATCCACCGCGCGGAAATATTCCTCCGAGGCGAGGTTCAGCAACAGCCGGTGGCGGTGCGACGCGAGTTGCTCGCGCAGCGCCTCGGCGATGCGCGTGCCCCAGAAGGCGTACAGGTCGCGGCCCGCCGGGTTGGCCAGGCGCGTGCCCATTTCGAGGCGGTAGGCCTGCAGCAGGTCGAGCGGGCGCAGCACGCCATACAGGCCGCTGAGCATGACCACGTGATCCTGGGCCCAGCGCAGATCCGCCGGCGTCAGGTGGGCGGCATCGAGCCCGGTGTACACGTCGCCGGCGAACGCCAGGATCGCCGGGCGGCTGTTGCCGGCGTCGAACTGCTCCGACCATGCCGCGTAGCGCTGCGCATTCAGCACGGCCAGGCGCTCGGAAATGTCCATCAGGCTGCTCAGCTGCGCCGGCGCCATGCCGCGCAGGATGTCGATCAGGCGCGCCGAATCGGCGATGAATCTCGGCAGCGTGGTGGGCAGCGGCGGTGTCGCGCCGTCCATGTCCAGGGTCTTGGCCGGAGACAGGGCCAGCAGCATCGGGACGTCCTCGTCAGGGGTTCATTGCGGGGCGAGGTCGCGCAGCAGGGCGTCGCGGGTCGCGTCGCCGACGGCCTCGCGGACAGTGTAGTGGGGATGGTCGCAGCCGATGGCCACGGCGGCGCCGGCCTGCAGGGCGCGGACGGTCTCGGGCGCGAACTCGAAGCGCAGGAAATGCACCGACGAGGTCTTGTCGGCGGTCTCGCGCTGCAGGTCCTCGTCGGCGATCGCCGGCGTGCGCGCGCAGCCGGCGACCTCGACGTACACCCGGTCCTCGATGCCCAGCAGGCGCGCCAGCTCGCGTCTGCGCTGGTCGACGTCCGGGTACTCCAGCAGCAGGGTCGCCTTCCAGTTGGCGCCGTCGGGAATCAGCGCCGCGTAGGCGTCGATCTCGTCCTGGATGGCCGCCGGCTCGAAGATTTTCTCGATGCGCAGCATCTCCTGGATCTGGTAGCGGATGGTGCGCTCGTCCTCGAACTGCAGCGTCAGGTGTTCGCCCAGATGCACCGAGCGCAGCTTGCGGTGCGCGATGATGCCGGCGCGCAGCGCCGCGCGCTGGCGCGCGTAGGCCTCCAGGCTCAGCAGGCTTTCGGGGGTCGGTTTCATGCGGCGAGGTCTCCGGGTTTCACAGGCCGTAGGCCATGCGCAGCAGGCTCAGCGGATGCGCCAGTTGCGGCTGCTGCTCGCCGCCCAGCTCGGCCACGCCCTGCGCGATGTGGTGCCCGCCCAGCGGGCAGTCCGAGCCGATGTAGTCGGGCTGCGCCGCGGCCATCGCCTTGAACACCGGCTTGCCGATTTTCATCGCGTCGGCGTGATGCGCCTTTTTCACGCCGTAGGTGCCGGCGTGCCCGGAGCAGCGTTCGATGGTGGTGAACTGCAGCTCGGTGGCCGCCGCCACCAGCTTGAACACCTCCTCGGTCTTGCGCCCGATGTTCTGCACCCGGCCGTGGCACGGGATCTGGTAGGCGACGCGCCCCAGCGAATGCTTGAAATCGGTTTTCAGCAGGCCGTCGCGGTGCCGCGCCATGAGGTATTCGAAAGGGTCCCACATGGCGTCGCGCACCGCCAGCACGTCGGGGTCGTCGGGAAACAGCAGCGGCAGTTCCTGCTTGAACATCAGCGTGCACGACGGCACCCCGGCGAGGATCGCGCGGCCCTCGCGGGCGTGGCGCACCAGCAGCGGGATGTTGGCGCGCATCGCGCGCTCCACGCCCTGCAGGTCGCCGAGCTCGAGCTGCGGCATGCCGCAGCAACGCTCCTTCTGCACCAGCTCGTAGGCGACCTCGTTGTGGTCGAGTACCTTGAGCAGGTCGAGTCCGATGCCCGGCTCGTTGTAGTTGATGAAACAGGTCGAGAACACCGCGACGCGGCCCGGCGTGCGCTCGCCGTCCACCGCCTGCGTCGTGCGCGCCGCAGGCGCACTGGCGCGCAGCGTGCGTGTGGCCAGTTCCGGCAGCCAGGCATGGCGGTCGACGCCGACGGTCTTTTCCATCAGCGCGCGCGCCGCCGGCACGCGGTTGACCGCGTTGACCGTCTGCACCACGATCGGAATGCCCGCGAGCTTGCCGTGCACGTCGGTGGCCGCCAGCAGCCGGCTGGCGCGCGGCACCTTGCCCTGGCGGAATTCGATCGCCTTGGCGCGCAGCATGGTGTGCGGGAAGTCCAGGTTCCACGGGTGCGGCGGCACGTACGGGCACTTGGTCATGTAGCACAGGTCGCAGATGTAGCACTGGTCGACGACCTTCCAGTAGTCGGCCTTGTCCACGCCGTCGAGCTCGCCGCTGCTGCCTTCGTCGATCAGGTCGAACAGCGTGGGAAACGCCTGGCACAGAGAGACGCAGCGTCGACAGCCATGGCAGATGTCGAACACCCGCTCCATTTCGGCGAGGCACGATGCCTCGTCGTAGAACGTCTCGCTGCGCCAGTCCAGCGGATGGCGCGTGGGTGCTTCCAGATTGCCTTCGCGCGTGCTCATGGGTGCCGGCCTCCTGGGCGCGGGCGGGCACCCGCGCGAATGCGGTCATGGACGCCGGCGCAGCGCCGGCGCAGCGGACGGGCCGGGCGCCGCCCGGCCCGGCGGGCCGTCAGTCGGCCAGCACGTCGAGCGCCTTCTGGTAGCGGTTGGCGTGCGAGCGCTCGGCCTTCGCCAGCGTGGAGAACCAGTCGGCGATCTCGTCGAAGCCTTCGTCGCGCGCGGTCTTCGCCATGCCCGGGTACATGTCCGTGTACTCGTGGGTCTCGCCGGCCACCGCGGCCTTCAGGTTGTCGCGCGTGGCACCGATCGGCATGCCGGTGGCCGGGTCGCCCACCGCCTCCAGGAATTCCAGGTGGCCGTGCGCATGCCCGGTCTCGCCTTCGGCGGTGGAGCGGAACAGCGCCGCGACGTCGTTCTGGCCCTCGATGTCGGCCTTGTTCGCGAAGTACAGGTAGCGCCGGTTGGCCATGGACTCGCCGGCAAACGCATCCTTGAGGTTCTGCTCGGTCTTCGAGCCTTTGAGAGTGCTCATCGATGTCTCCTGCAGTGGTGTCGGTTGGGCGGCCTGCTCGGCGGCAACGTCGGCATCGGCGGCAGGGCTCGACCCAATGTAGGCCTGGTGCATGACAGTGTCTAATGCAGTATGTCAATGCAACTCATAGTTTCACGCTATCCGTCGCCGCGTTTGCGCACCCCACGCCACCATGACCACCCCGTCTTGCGCCGCACCATCGTCGCCCACCACACCGTCCGCGAGCGCCGCGACGGGCTCCTGCGTTGCGCGTAGCGGCGCTGCGCTGCGCGTCGGGTTCATCGGCCTCGGGGCCATGGGCATGCCGATGGCCGGTCATCTGCGCCGCGCCGGGCATGAACTGGTGGCCTGGGCGCGCAGCGCGGGAACTCGACAGGGGCTCGAGCAGGCCGGCATCGCGTGCGCCGGCAGTCCGGCCGAGCTGGCCGCCCGGGTCGACGTGCTGTTCAGCAATGTCACCAGCACCGAGGACGTCCGCGAGGTGCTGCTCGGTGCACAGGGCGCGGTGCATGGCGCGCGTGCCGGTCTGCTGTGCATCGATCACAGCACCATCGCGCCGCAGGGCGCGCGCGACATCGCGACGCGGCTCGCGGCGCGCGAAGTCGGCTTCGTCGACGCCCCGGTGTCGGGCGGCGTGCGTGGTGCGCAGCAGGCCACGCTGTCGATCATGGTCGGCGGCGCCGAGGCGGATTTCGAGCGCGCCGCGCCGCTGCTGCAACTGCTGGGCAGCAGCGTGACCTACATGGGGCCGAGCGGCAGCGGGCAGGTCGCCAAGTTGTGCAACCAGCTGGTGCAGGTGGTGACCATCCAGGGCATCGCCGAGGCCATGCGCCTGGCCGCCGCCGAGCGCGCCGACCTGTCGCGGGTGCTGCAGGCGCTGTCGGCCGGGTTCGCAGGCAGCCGCATGCTCGACCTGATGGGGCCGAAGATGGCCGCGCGCGATTTCAGCGCCGGCATCGAGGCGCGGCTGCACGCCAAGGATTTCGGGCTGGCCGCCGAGGCGGCGGCGCAGGCCGGGCTCGAACTGCCGGCGCTGCGCGTGGTGCACGCGCAGTTGCTCGAGCTGATGCGCCACGGCTGGGGACGCGACGACACCAGTTCGTTGCTGCGCGTGCTCGAGGCCGCGCCCGGGCCGCGCGCCGGCTGAGCCCGGCGGGCCGCCGCAACCCTGCGGCGACCCGCCGGCGGCGTCAGGCCGCCAGCAGTTCGCGCAGCACGTACGGCAGGATGCCGCCGTGGCGGTAGTAGTCGACCTCGACCGGGGTGTCGATGCGCAGGCGCAGCGTGACCTTCTGGTCGGCCTGGCCGGGGCGACGGATGACCAGCGTGGCATCCTGCTGCGGCTTGATGTCGTCGCCCAGCAGCACCTCGTAGGTCTCGTCGCCGCGAATGCCCAGGCTCTGCCACGAATCGTCGCCCAGGAACTGCAGCGGCAGCACGCCCATGCCGATCAGGTTGGAGCGGTGGATGCGCTCGAAACTGCGCGCCACCACCGCCTTGACCCCGAGCAGCTGGGTGCCCTTGGCGGCCCAGTCGCGGCTCGAGCCGGTTCCGTACTCCTCGCCGGCGAAGATCACCAGCGGCGTGCCTTCGGCGATGTAGCGCATCGCCGCGTCGTAGATGAACATCTTGTCGCCCGACGGCTGGTACAGCGTGACGCCGCCTTCCTCGCGCGAGCCGTCGGCCTTCGGCGGGATCATCAGGTTCTTGATGCGCACGTTGGCGAAGGTGCCGCGCATCATCACCTCGTGGTTGCCGCGGCGCGAGCCGTAGGAGTTGAAATCGACCTTGGCCACGCCGTGCTCCAGCAGCCACTGGCCGGCCGGCGAGTTCTCCTTGATCGAGCCGGCCGGGGAGATGTGGTCGGTCGTGATGGAGTCGCCGAACAGCGCCAGCGCGCGCGCGCCGTGCACGCCGGAGGCGCCGCCCTGCGGGGTCATGCCGAAGTCGTCGAAGAACGGCGGGCGCGCGATGTAGGTGCTGCCCGGCCAGTCGTAGACCTGGCCCTTGGCGCCGTCGATGCGCTGCCACAGCTTGCCCGGCTTGTCCTGCACCTGCGTGTAGTTGCCCTTGTAGGCCTTCGGATCGAGCGCCACCTTGAGCAGCTTGTCGACCTCGGCCGTGGTCGGCCAGATGTCGCCCAGGTACACCGGCTTGCCGCCCTTGCCGTGGCCCACCGGCTCGGTCATCAGGTCGCGCAGCACGTTGCCGGCAATGGCGTAGGCGACCACCAGCGGCGGCGAGGCCAGGAAGTTGGCCTTGAGGTTGGGGTGGATGCGGGCCTCGAAGTTGCGGTTGCCCGACAGCACCGCGGCGCACACCAGGTCATTGGCGCTGATCGCCGCGTCGATGTCGGCGCTCAGCGGGCCGGCGTTGCCGATGCAGGTGGTGCAGCCGTAGCCGGAGATGTAGAAGCCGAGCTTTTCCAGGTAGGGCAGCAGGCCGGCGCGCTGCAGGTACTCGGTGACCACGCGGGAGCCGGGGGCGAGCGAGGTCTTCACGTGCTTTTTCACCTTCAGCCCGGCTTCCACCGCCTTTTTCGCCAGCAGGCCGGCGGCCAGCAGCACGCTCGGGTTGGAGGTGTTGGTGCACGAGGTGATGGCCGCGATCAGCACGTCGCCGTCGCGCAGCTCGGTGCCCTCGGAGGTCTTGAAGCTCTGCTCCAGGCGCGCCGCCGGCTGGCTGAAGCCGCCCTGATCCATGGGCGTGGAGAACAGTTCGTCGAAGCGCTGGCTGACGTTGCCCAGTTCGATGCGGTCCTGCGGACGGCGCGGCCCGGCGAGCGACGGCGCCACGCTGGACAGGTCGAGCGTGAGGGTGGTGGAGTAGTCGATCTGGCCGCTGCCGGGAACGCCGAACAGCTTCTGCGCCTTGAAGTAGGCCTGCAGCGCCTCGATCTCCGACTTGGTGCGCCCGGTGCCCCGGAAGTAGTCCAGGGTCTTGTCGTCCACCGGGAAGAAGCCCATCGTGGCCCCGTACTCGGGCGCCATGTTGGCGATGGTGGCGCGGTCCGGCACGCCCAGGCTGGCGGTGCCTTCGCCGAAGAACTCGACGAACTTGCCCACCACCTTGGCCTTGCGCAGCATTTCGGTGATGGTCAGCACGAGGTCGGTGGCGGTGACGCCGCCGCGCAACTGGCCCTTGAGCTCCACGCCGACCACGTCGGGGGTGAGGAAGTACACCGGCTGCCCGAGCATGCCGGCCTCCGCCTCGATGCCGCCGACGCCCCAGCCGACCACGCCCACGCCGTTGATCATCGTGGTGTGGCTGTCGGTGCCTACCAGCGTGTCGGGGTAGTACACGCCGTCGGCGCCCTTGTGCACGCCGCGCGCCAGGTATTCCAGGTTGATCTGGTGCACGATGCCGAAACCGGGGGGCACCACGCCGAAGGTGTCGAAGGCCTGCATGCCCCACTTCATGAACTGGTAGCGCTCATGGTTGCGCTGGAACTCCAGCTGCATGTTCAGGTCCAGGGCCTTCTTGCTGCCGTAGTTGTCGATCATCACCGAGTGGTCGACCACCAGGTCCACCGGCACCAGCGGTTCGATGGCCTTCGGGTTCTTGCCCATCTGGTCGGCCACCGTGCGCATGGCCGCCAGGTCGGCCAGCAGCGGCACGCCGGTGAAGTCCTGCAGCACGACGCGGGCGACGACGAACGGGATCTCGGCCGTGCGCGCGGCGTTGGGCTTCCAGCCGGCCAGTTGCTCGACGTGCGCGGTCTCGACGCGCTTGCCGTCGCAGTTGCGCAGCACCGACTCGAGCACCACGCGGATGGACACCGGCAGGCGCGACATGTCGACGCCGAGCTGCTTGCCCAGCGCCGGCAGCGAGTAGTACCTGCCGCTCTTGCCGGAGGGCGTCGTGAAGGTCTTGCAGGTGGAGGCGAACGGATGCTGGTTCGCGGTCTTGGTACGGGTGGTGCGCTTCGCAGTGGCCATGGCAGGCTCCGTGAAAAGGATCAAGGGGTCAGGGTCGGGACAGCGTGAATCGAAAGCTTCGGGGCGCGCCTGGCGGCGCGGGTCATTGCGGGCAGTAGAGGTCGACGTATTCATGCACCGGCATCTGCGCCAGGCGCGCGGTATCCAGCGAGACATGCGCGATGGCCTGCTGCTGCCTGGGTGCGCAACGCCGCGCCAGGCCGGCGCGGAACTTCTGCTCCAGCAGCGGGATGCCGTCGCCGCGCCGGAGTTTGTGGCCGAGCGGCTGCTCCACCAGCACCTCGGGCAGCGCGCTGCCGTCCTGCAGCAGCACGCCGACGGCGCTGCCCATCGAGCGCGCTTGCGCATCGTCGCGGTCGCCACCGAAGCGCGCGTCCTCCACGCAGCCGATGCGCGCGCGCAGCGCGTCGATGCGGGGATCGGCGGCGACGGCGTCGGCGTAGTCGGCCGGTGTCAGGCGCCCGTGCAGCAGCGCCACCGCCACCATGTACTGGATGCAGCGCTCGCGTTGCGTGGCGTCGTGCAGCGCGCCCTGACGGTCGAGCCTGCGCAGGCAGGCGGCCGGGGCGTGGATGGTGACGCGTTCGATGTCGCAGGCGCCGCGTCCGTCCGCGCCGAGCCGTGCGTGCAGGGCAAGCGCCGCCTCGACCGCGGTCTGCGCGTGCAGGTCGGCGGCAAAGGCAGGCTTGAACAGCACGTTTTCCATGACGTGGGAGCCCCAGGCGCGCGGCGGGCCGAACTCCGCGGGCTCGACATCGCTGTCGCCCCGGCCTCGTGCCGGGACGCCGGGCGCCGTCGCGCAGCCGGCTTCGCCGGCGCGCACCATCAGCGCCAGGCGCACGCCGCGACTGCTCGCGTCGCCCGCTGCCCAGCGCCTGCCAGCGCCGGCATCGCCGAGGCGGCCGCCGTTGCGCAGCGCCGGCCCGTCGAGCCAGGCGAGCGAGAGGGCGTCGAGCAGTGCATCGCGATCCAGGCCGAGCAGGCGCGACACCAGCGCCGCGCTCGCCACCTTCACCAGCGCGACACGGTCGACAC
This sequence comes from Pseudomonadota bacterium, assembly GCA_021815805.1. Lineage (GTDB taxonomy): Bacteria > Pseudomonadota > Gammaproteobacteria > Burkholderiales > Burkholderiaceae_C > Thiomonas_A. Next base: position 27,502 of record JAKAZQ010000033.1, read on the forward strand.
CGCCCGCGTGACGCGAGTCGCCGAGCGCGAGCATGCCCTGGATCTCATGCGCCTGGACCATGGCGTTGAGCACGTCGCGCATGTGCGGCGCCGGCCTGCCGTTCGCCGCCGCGCGCCGGCTCAGCCAGTTCGCCGTCATCAGGATGGCGCCGATGCCGTCGGACGGGTGGCACCAGCCGGCAGCCGGCCAAGTGTCGTGGAAGTCGAGCCAGCCGATCATCGAACCCAGATCGAACGCGGCGCTCACCGGATCGAGCTGGTAGGGCGTGCCGGGCACGCGCGCACCGTGCGGCACCAGGGTTCCAGGCACCAGCGGCCCGAGCAGCTTGGTGCATTCCGGGTGGTCGAGCGCCTGCAACGCGCAGCCCAGGCCGTCGATCAGGCACAGGCGCGCGGTCTCGAACGCCAACCCGTGGAACTGCGTGTGATCGAGCACGTAGTCGGCGATGTCCGCCAGCATGCGATCCGGCGCGACACGGGCGGAGGCGGCGGGTGCGGCGGACATCGCGGGCAGTACGAGGCGGGAGTGCGCCGTCGCGGCGCCCGCCGCGGCGGCTATCGGCGGCTGGCTACCCTGGTCGCCGACCCCGGGTTGCAGTCGTCGGCCAGGCGCATCATGTGGCGGCTGTCGAACAGCATGCTCTTGGCCGGGATCTGGATCATCACCAGGCCCGCCTTGACGTCGTCGAAATGGTAGGCACCGGTGGTGGTCGGCTGGCGGCGCATGATGTAGTGGCGGCCGTGCCAGGTCAGCCGGATGCGGCTGTCCGCCGGGCCGTCGGCCTGCACGTTCATGCGCAGGTGGTCGCTGCACTGCATCTCCCCGGCCTTCATCTTGTAGCTGGGCAGCGGGTCGCGCGAGCCGGCGCCGCCGGCGGGCGATGCGGCATGCGCCAGCGGCGCGAGCAGCGCCGCGCACAGCGCGAACGGGGCAGCCAGCGGCAGGCAGGCCGGGCGGCGGGCAGGCAGGAAGGAAGACGTCATCATCGGGCTCCGCAGCGGAAGGCGCCGCTGGCGGCAGCGATGCTCGGAACATCGCCGCCGCCGGGGCGGTAGGGACCTTGTCATGCTGGCGAGTGTAAGTCTCGACCATGATGGAAACGTGGCCTCTACCCGGATCGCGCGCGCAAACGCGTCGCGCTTTGCCCATCGCGCAACACTCCAGGTGCCGCGCCGGCGCCGCCCGCCCGCACCGGGACCGGCTCACAGCAGGTGCTGAACCCCTTCGCGCTCGTCCTTCAGCTCGGCCAGGGTCTTGTCCAGGCAGGTCTGCGAGAACGCATCGATCGGCAGGCCCTGCACGCGCTGGTACTTGCCCGCCTCGCAGGTCACCGGCACGCCGAACACGATGTCCTCGGGCACGCCGTAGGAGCCGTCCGACGGAATGCCCATGGTCACCCAGCGCCCCTGGCTGCCCAGCACCCAGTCGTGCATGTGGTCGATCGCCGCGTTCGCCGCGGAGGCGGCCGAACTCAGGCCGCGCGCCTCGATGATCGCGGCGCCGCGCTTGCCCACCGTCGGCAGGAAGGTGTTGCGGTTCCAGTCGTCGTCGCCGATGATGTCCTTCACCGGCTTGCCGTCGACGGTGGCGAAGCGCCAGTCGGCGTACATGGTCGGCGAGTGGTTGCCCCAGACGCAGAATTTCTCGATCGACGACACCGGCTTGCCCATCTTGGTGGCGAGTTGCGACAGGCCGCGGTTGTGGTCCAGGCGCAGCATGGCGGTGAAGTTGCCCTTGTCCAGATCGGGCGCCGACTTCATCGCGATGTAGGCGTTGGTGTTGGCCGGATTGCCGACCACCAGCACGCGCACGTCGCGACTGGCCACCGCGTTCAGCGCCTTGCCCTGGGCGGTGAAGATCTGCGCGTTGGCGGACAGCAGGTCGCGGCGCTCCATGCCGGGGCCGCGCGGACGCGCACCGACCAGCAGCGCGCAGTCGATGTCCTTGAACGCGGTGTTCGGATCGGAGTGCCCGGTCATCCCGGCGAGCAGCGGGAAGGCGCAGTCGTCGAGTTCCATCATCACACCCTTGAGTGCCTTCTGCGCCTTCTCGTCCGGGATCTCGAGCAGTTGCAGAATCACCGGCTGGTCCTTGCCGAGCATTTCGCCGGAAGCGATGCGGAACAGCAGGGCGTAACCGATCTGTCCGGCGGCGCCGGTGACGGCGACGCGCATGGGGGCTTTGGTCATCGTGAACTCCGAATGGGGCGTTGGCGGATCGTGCCGGAGCGGATTGCGCGAACCTGCGCCGGACGTTTGGGTCCGAAGCGCCAGGCGCGCCGGACCCCATGTTGCACTGCAAGAGTCAGTGTAGGGTGCAAGCCGCCGCGCGTCAATGCACTTATGTCTTATATAAGACATCTATTAGGACATGCTGGACAAGCCGGGGCGCCTGTGCTGCAATGCAGCGCATGGCCACCCCGTCGTCCGCACCGTCGAGCACCTCAGGCATCGCCGCGGCGCCGGTGTTCAGCCCGCTGTACCAGCAGATCAAGGCATTGATCACCCGGGCGCTGCAGGATGGCGAGTGGAGGCCCGGGGACCTGATCCCCAGCGAGGCCGAGCTGGCGTCGCGCTTCGGCGTCAGTCAGGGCACGGTGCGCAAGGCCATCGACGAACTGGCGGCGGAAAACCTGCTGATCCGGCGCCAGGGGCGCGGCACCTTCGTGTCGACCCACCACGAGGATCAGGTCAAGTTCCGCTTCCTGCGCCTGGTGCCCGAGACGGAGCCGGCGCAGGGGCTGCGCATGGAGCGCGAGTTTCTCGAGTGCCATCGCGTGCGCGCCTCCGGCGACGTGGTGCGCGCCCTCGGCATCCGCGCCGGCGACATGGTGCTGGAGATCCGCCGCATCCTGCGCATCGCCGGCGAGCCGGTGGTGTACGAAGACATCTACCTGCCGGCGGCGCCGTTCCGCGGGCTGACCGCCGAGCGCCTGGAGCGCTACCGCGGGCCGCTGTACGCCATGTTCGAGTCCGAATTCGGCACGCGCATGGTGCGCGCGGAGGAGAAGATCCGTGCCGTCAACGCGTCGGCGCAGGAGGCCGCGCTGCTGCGCGTGCCCGAAGGCCGCGCGCTGCTGTCGGTCGAGCGCCTCGCGTTCAGCTACGGGGACCAGCCGGTCGAGTTGCGCCGCGGTCTCTACTCGACGGCGCATCACTATTACCGCAACGAGTTGAACTGACGCCATTTCCGCGCCGCATCGGAAGCGCGCCAGCCAAGCCTGTCATGCCGATGTTGATTTCCAGCAATAAACTCGCAATGTGATTCCCAGCGAGGTCACCCCTATGCCACCCGTTCCCAAGACTGCAAGACCCGAGTTCCGCAATATCGGTCTCGGCGACATCGTCACCTATCGCATGCCCCTGGCGGCGATCGTCTCGATCCTGCACCGCATCAGCGGCGCCCTGATGTTCCTGTTGCTGCCCGTCGTGCTGTGGGCTTTCGACCTCAGCCTGCGATCGTCGCAGGGATTCGCCGAGGTCGCCGCCGTGCTCGGGTCGTGGCCCTTCAAGGTCGTCGGCCTGGTGCTGTTCTGGGGTCTGGCGCACCACTTCTGCGCGGGCATCCGCCACCTGGTGTCGGACGCCTGCCCGCGCATGGTGACCAAGCAGGGCGGCAAGCGTTCGGCGCTGTCGGTGCTGATTATTTCCCTGCTTGCGACGTTGGCTTTCGCCGTCTACCTGTTCTCGGGAGCCTGAGATGCCCGCAACTGATTACGGTTCGCACCGCCTCGTGGTCGGTGCCCATTACGGGCTGCGCGACTGGATGGCCCAGCGCGCCACGGCCGTGGTGCTGTCGCTGTACGTGCTGTTCATGCTCGGTTTCGCGCTGTTCTCGTCCGGCCCGCTGGACTATGGCCGTTGGCACGCGCTGTTCGCCGGCCAGGCCATGAAGCTGTTCAGCCTTGTCGCCTTCCTCGCGCTGCTGTATCACGTCTGGGTGGGCGTGCGCGACATCTGGATGGACTACGTAAAGCCGGTCGGGCTGCGACTGGTTCTGCATGTCGCGACCATCGTCTGGTTGCTGGCCTGCGTGGGCGGTGCCGTGCAGGTTCTGTGGAGGGTCTGAGTCGTGCAACTCAACAAACGCAAATTCGACGTGGTGGTGGTCGGCGCCGGTGGCTCCGGGCTGCGTTGCGCGCTGCAGATCGCGCGCGCGGGGCTCGACGTGGCCGTGCTGTCCAAGGTGTTCCCGACGCGCTCCCACACGGTGGCGGCGCAGGGGGGCATCTCGGCCTCGCTGGGCAACATGAGCGAGGACAACTGGTACTGGCACATGTTCGACACCGTGAAGGGTTCGGACTACCTGGGTGACCAGGACGCCATCGAATTCATGTGCCGCGAGGCTCCGAGCGCGGTGTACGAGCTCGAGCACATGGGCATGCCCTTCGACCGCAACCCGGACGGAACCATCTACCAGCGTCCGTTCGGCGGGCACACCGCGAACCTCGGCGAGAAGCCGGTGCAGCGTGCCTGCGCCGCGGCCGACCGCACCGGGCACGCGCTGTTGCATACCCTGTACCAGCAGAACGTCGCGGCGCGCACGCACTTTTTCGTCGAGTGGATGGCGCTGGACCTGATCCGCGACGCCGACGGCGACGTGCTGGGCGTGGTGGCCATGGAAATGGAAACCGGCGAGGTCAGCGTGCTGCAGGCGAAGGCCACGGTGCTCGCCACCGGCGGCGCCGGACGCATCTTCGCGGCGTCGACCAACGCCTACATCAACACCGGCGACGGCATCGGCATGGCCGCGCGCGCCGGGCTGCCGCTGCAGGACATGGAGTTCTGGCAGTTCCATCCGACCGGCGTGGCCGGTGCCGGCGTGCTGATCACCGAGGGCGTGCGCGGCGAGGGCGGCATCCTGCTCAACGCCAACGGCGAGCGCTTCATGGAGCGCTACGCTCCCACCTACAAGGACCTGGCGCCGCGCGACTTCGTCTCGCGCTCGATGGACCAGGAGATCAAGGAAGGCCGTGGCGTCGGTCCGCACAAGGACCACGTGCTGCTCAAGCTCGATCACCTCGGCGCCGAAACCATCCACAAGCGCCTGCCGTCGATCGCCGAGATCGCGCGCAAGTTCGCCAACGTCGACTGCACCAAGGAGCCGATCCCGGTGGTGCCGACCATCCATTACCAGATGGGTGGCATCCCGACCAACATCCACAGCCAGGTGCTGACGGTCGGCGCCGACGGTGCGGAGCACGTGGTGGGCGGGCTGTACGCCATCGGCGAATGCTCCTGCGTCAGCGTGCACGGCGCCAATCGCCTGGGTACCAACTCGCTGCTCGATCTGGTCGTGTTCGGACGTTCGTCCGGCCGGCATCTGGTCGACAGCGAACTCGTGCGCGGCAGCCACAAGGATCTTCCGAAGGACTGCGCGGATGCGCCGCTGGCGCGCCTGGCGCGCCTCGAGTCCTCGAGCAGCGGCGAGTCGATCCAGGATGTGGCCAACGCGATCCGCGCCAGCATGCAGAAGCATTGCGGGGTGTTCCGCACCTCCGACCTGCTCAAGGAAGGGGTGGAGCAGATCGCGCAACTCGAACAGCGCGTGCAGTCCATCCACCTGAAGGACAAGTCGAAGGTGTTCAACACGGCGCGGGTCGAGGCGCTCGAGGTGGAAAACCTGATCGAGACGGCCAAGGCGACCATCGTGTCCGCCGAAGCGCGCAAGGAAAGCCGCGGCGCGCATTCGCACCGCGACTTCCAGGAGCGCGACGACGCCAACTGGCTCAAGCACACCTTGTGGTTCCGCGATGGCAGTCGCCTGGCCTATCGTGAGGTGCAGATGAAGCCGATGAGCGTGGAGGCCTTCCAGCCCAAGCCGCGAACCTTCTGATCACGCATGCCCGCGGGGCCGCAGGACCCGCAACGAACCCAGTCGCGGCCGGCGCGTGCAAGCCGGCCGAGCGCATACGGAGAGCGCGATGACCCGCAAGATGAAATTCTCGATCTATCGCTACGACCCCGACCGCGATGTCCGGCCTTACATGCAGGACTACGAGGTGGAACTGCAGCACAACGACAAGATGCTGCTCGATGCGCTGATGCGCATCAAGGCCGACGTCGACGAGACCCTGGCGTTCCGCCGTTCGTGCCGCGAGGGGGTGTGCGGCTCGGACGGCATGAACATCAACGGCAAGAACGGACTGACCTGCACCACCAACCTGCTCACGCTGAGCGAGCCGGTGGTGCTCAAGCCGCTGCCCGGGCTGCCGGTGATCCGCGACCTGATCGTCGACATGACCCAGTTCTTCAAGCAGTACCACTCGGTCA
>JAKAZQ010000034.1 GCA_021815805.1 Pseudomonadota bacterium
ACTTGCTCGACAGCACCGTCGTGATCGCCGCCGTCAGCGTCGTCTTGCCGTGATCCACGTGCCCGATCGTCCCCACGTTCACATGGGGCTTGGTCCGCTCGAATTTGCTCTTCGCCATGATGAATGCTCCTGAAAACCGTGAGGATAAAACCTGCGACCCGGACAGCCCCTCGCCGGTGACAGGCGAGCCCGGAAGAATCCCGCGCCCGGCCCGCGAGAGCAGGTGACGCGAACCATCAGAACCTGATCAAACCATCGATGCAGGAATTGGTGCCCATGGCGGGAATCGGACCCGCGACCTCTCCCTTACCAAGGGAGTGCTCTACCACTGAGCCACATGGGCGCATGCTTGCCGACTCCCCGGGGATCCACGCAAGCCGACACGCGGGGCGTGCCTCACGAGCCTCGACGAACAGCGCCTGCGCCGCATGGCGGCGGAGACTGGAGCGGGAGACGGGAATCGAACCCGCGCCATCAGCTTGGAAGGCTGAGGTTCTACCATTGAACTACTCCCGCGCGTGCCGGCGTGTGTTTGTCGAAATCGTGTGGCGCTGCCTGTGCTGTCGTGCTCGTGTCGGTGCGTCGCCCGAGGGCTCCGCGCAATTCCTGCAAAAGCTTGCGCGGATTTCCGTCGGGTTCGGCGCGCCGAACCCCTGAAAGTCGTTGAAACTTGCTGAAACTCGTTCTGCCAGCCGAGCCTTCCGGCCTCGTGGCGCCTTGCGCTGTCGCACCGGCGGCCGACCGAGATCCGGAATGCTCGGGCTTGAAATCCTGGTGGAGGAGGTTGGATTCGAACCAACGTAGGCGTAAGCCAACAGATTTACAGTCTGCCCCCTTTAGCCACTCGGGCACCCCTCCGAGGCGAACCTAAAATTCTCAAGGCATCGGCGCGGTTTGTCAACACCCGGCTTGCGTCGAGGCGCCGCGGGGCGCGTCGACGGCGGGCGTGGCGGTGCCGAACAGCGCTCGCAGCGCCGCGCCCGGGTCGGATTCGCGCATGAAGGCTTCGCCGACCAGGAAGGCATGCACCCCGTGCGCGCGCATGCGCGCGACATCGGCGGCCCGCGCGATGCCGCTCTCGGTGACCACCAGACGGTTGTCGGGGATGCGCGGCAGCAGGTCGAGGGTGGTCTCGAGGCGCGTGTCGAAGCTGCGCAGATCGCGGTTGTTGATGCCCAGCAACGGCGTGCGCAGGCGCAGCGCGCGCTCGAGTTCGTCGCCGTCGTGCACCTCGACGAGCACGTCGAGACCCAGGCCGAGCGCGCAGTTCTCGAGCTCGCGCAGCGTCGCGTCGTCCAGCGCCGCGACGATCAGCAGCACGCAGTCGGCGCCCATCGCCGCGGCTTCGAACACCTGGTAGGGATCGACCAGGAAGTCCTTGCGCAGCACCGCAAGCCCGCAGGCCGCGCGCGCCTCGCGCAGGTAATCCGGCGCACCCTGGAAATACTCCCGATCGGTGAGCACCGACAGGCAGGTCGCGCCGGCCGCGGCATACGACGCGGCGATTTCGGCCGGACGGAAGTCGGGGCGCAGCAGGCCCTTGGACGGGCTTGCCTTCTTCACCTCGGCGATGACCGCCGCGTGTCCGGCCTGGATGCTGCGGCGCAAGGCCGCGGCGAAGCCGCGTGGCGCGTCCGCGCGGCTGCGCGCCTGGCGCTCCAGCTCGCCCAGCGGCAGCGTGGCACGCGCGGCCTCGACTTCGCGCGCCTTGGTCGCCAGGATGCGCTGCAGGATGTCGCTCATGACGCCTGCCCCGGGACTGCGCGCGCCGCCAGGCGCTGCGTGCAGGCGACGAAGGCGTCCAGGCGGGCGCGCGCGCTGCCGTCGGCGAGCGCGCGCCGCGCCCGCTCGATCCCGTCGGCCGGGCTGGTCGCGACATCGGCGGCGTACAGCGCGAAGCCGGCATTCAGCAGAACCACGTCGCGCGCCGGTCCGGCGCGATTCTCCAGAACCTGCTGCATGCGTGCCACCGATTCGGCGGGAGAGGCAACCTGCAACTCCCGCACATCACAGGGCGACATGCCGAAGTCCGACGGGCGCACCGAGTATTCGCGCACCTCGCCGTCGCGCAACTCGCCGATGCGCGTCGGCCCGCACAGCGAGATCTCGTCGAGTCCGTCGTCGCCGTGCACCACCAGCACATGGCGGCTGCCCAGGCGCTGCAGCACGCGCACCAGGATGCCGACCAGATCGGCATGGAATACCCCGAGCAACTGGTTGGGGGCACCCGCCGGATTGGTCAGCGGCCCGAGGATGTTGAACAGCGTGCGCACGCCGAGCTCCTTGCGCACCGGCGCGGCGTGCTTCATCGCGCCGTGGTGATTCGGCGCGAACATGAAACCGATGCCGGTGTCGTGCAGGCATTGCGCAACCTGCTCCGGCCCGAGGTTCAGCTGCGCGCCGAGGGCCTCCACCACGTCGGCCGAGCCCGACGACGAACTCACGCTGCGTCCGCCGTGCTTGGCCACCCGCGCGCCGGCGGCCGCGGCCACGAACATGCTGGTGGTCGAGATGTTGAAGGTGTGCGCGCTGTCGCCGCCGGTGCCGACGATGTCGACCAGATGCGCGGTGTCGCGCAGCGGCACCTTGGTGGCGAATTCGCGCATGACCATGGCGGCGGCCGTGATCTCGCCGACGGTCTCCTTTTTCACGCGCAGGCCGGTGACCAGCGCGGCGATCATCACGGGGGACATGCCGCCCGTCATGATGCGGCGCATCAGCGCCAGCATCTCGTCATGGAAGATCTCGCGGTGCTCGATCACGCGCACCAGCGCCTCCTGGTTGGTGATGGTCATGTCGGCGCGGCCTTTTCAGCGGGAGGGCATGTCGAGGAAATTGCGCAGCAGGCGATGGCCATGCTCGCTCTCGATGGATTCGGGGTGGAATTGCACGCCTTCGATGGCGTGCCGGCGATGACGCACGCCCATGATCTCGCCATCCTCGGTGCGCGCCGAGACCTCGAGACACTCGGGCAGGCTTGCCGCGTCGATGGCCAGCGAGTGGTAGCGCACCACCGTGTAGGGGCTGGGCAACCCGGCGAACACGCCGAGGCCGTCGTGCTCGATGGCGCTGGTCTTGCCGTGCATGATGGTGCGCGCCCGCACCACGCGACCGCCGAAGGCGCTGGCGATGGCCTGGTGGCCGAGGCACACGCCGAGCATCGGCAGCCGGCCGGCGAAATGCCGCAGCACGTCGACGCTGATGCCGGCCTCGGCCGGCGAGCAGGGGCCCGGCGAGATGACGATGCGCTGCGGCGCCAGGCGTTCGATGTCGTCCAGTCCGAGTTCGTCGTTGCGCACGGTGTGCACGTCCTCGCCGAGCTCGCCCAGGTACTGCACGAGGTTGAAGGTGAAACTGTCGTAGTTGTCGATCATCAGCAGCATGTTCGCGAACTCCTGGGCTGCAACGCGGCGGGGCGCCGGTCGAGTCGCGCCGCCCGGGTGACGGGGCGGCGCAGCGGCCGGCGGCGCAAGTGCGGGGAAGGGGGTGTTCAGGCGCCGGGTCTGCGCCAGCGCCCGCACGGCCAGGCGCCGCGGCGCCATCGCGCGCGGCCGGGAATGTTCAGGAGCGTGATCCGGGCATGCATGAGGGGATTATCGCAACTCCGGCGCGACCCGCCGCGGCGCATGGCTCACGGCTTGTCGTGCACGCCCGAGTGCACGCGCCCGGCCGGGACGTGGCGCGCCGCCGATTCGACGTGTCCGGTCTGGTCGTCGAAAAAGAAATCGGGCTGGAACTCGCGCAGGAACGGCCCCTTGTCGAGTCCGCCCAGGAACATCGCCTCGTCCACCGCGATGTTCCAGGCCATCAGCGTGCGGATGGCGCGCTCGTGGGTCGGCGCGCTGCGCGCCGTGACCAGCGCCGTGCGCAGCCGCATCGCCACGGCGCCGCTGGTGGATGCCTGCTGCAGCCGGTGCAGGGCTTCGAGCAGGGGCTTGAACGGTCCCGGCGGCAACGGCAGCAGGGCCTTGCGGGTTTCATGGCGCGTGAAGCCGGGCAGCCCCTCGCGCTGGTATACGCGCTCGGCCTCGTCGGAGAACAGCACCGCGTCGCCGTCGAACGCGATGCGCACCTCGTGCGGATGCGCCTCGCCCGCGCGCACCGACTGCGGGTAGACCTGCGCCGCCGGGAAATCGGCGGCCAGCGCGGCGCGCACGTCGTCCACGTTGGTCGACAGGAACAGCCCCGCGCCGAGCGCGCGCAGGTAGTGGTACGGCGGACGTCCGCGCGTGAACACGCCGCGCTCGATGGCCGTGGCGTGATGGCGCGCCGAGCGGAACACGCGCAGCCCCGAGACCGGGTCGTTGCGCGACAGCAGTACCACCTCGACGCGGTCGCGCTCGCGCTCGCTGGTGTTGAACGCCAGCAGCTTGCGCACCAGCTGCAGCGCCACGCCCGGCGGCGCCGGCACGTCCAGGCGCTCGAGCTGCAATTGCATGTAGGCGGTGTCGTCGGCCGTCTCGAATACCCGGTTCTCCTCCTCGAAGTCGAACAGCGCGCGCGAGGAGATCGCCACGACCAGCTTGCGCGGTGCGGCGTCCGCGTCCGCGGGCGCAGGCGTGGCGGCTTCGGGGTGCGCTTCGGGGTGCGCTTCGGGGTGCGCTTCGGGGTGCGCTTCGGGCTTGCGGGGTCGGGTCATCGTGGGGCTGGGCGACGGACGGCCTGTCCACCACTGTAGCCCAGCCCGGCGCGCCAAGCGCGGCAGCACCCCCGGGCGGGCGTTGCCGGCCGCCTCGGGGGTGCGCCACGCGGCGACCGGCGGACGCCTCGTGGCGAGACGTCAGCGACGGTCGCGGGCGTCGTCGTCGCCGCGGTCGCCGGCGAACATCGTCGACATGGTCGCCGTGCTCAGGTCGCAGGCGTGGTTCAGGCAGGGCAGGCCGAATCCGCCCTCCAGCGTGCGCAGCAGCGAGAAGCTGGTGTACAGGGTCGGATCCGTGACCTGCGGGCCCTTGTGGTTGTTGAGCACCAGGGTCAGCACGCGGTTCGGAACGCCCGCGCTGTAGTCGTTCTCGTCCCAGGTCAGGACGATCGCGTTGTGCCCGTGGCGCCACGCCGGCGAGGCCGTGATCGCGTCGACCAGCCGGTGCACCATCACGTCGCCGCTGTACAGCAGCGCCGCGCCTTGGCAATCGGCGGTGGCGTTGCCGCGACCATGCTGGTCGTTGCACTGGTTCGGCGCGATGAACGAGAAGTTCGGCACATCCCCGCTGCGCAGGTCGGCGAACAGCCCGCGCGGCCCGTCGAAGCCGACGATGTCCTGGCGGCCCGGGCCGTCCTGGATGCTGCGGAAATAGATGAACGGGTCGTGCTTGGCCGCGTACAGCTGCACCATGGTGCCGGGTGCGGTCGGCGTGCTCAGCACGCCGGCGGCGTTGGTCACGCTGTTGTTGCCGCTGTCGTTGTCGTTGACGAACACGCCATCGCTGTAGTCCACACGATCGGCGCCGCCCAGCGGCAGGCTTTGCTGGTAGGTCTTCCAGGTCATGCCGGCGCGCATGAGCTGGTCGGCGATGGTCATGCCCGCGGTCGGCGCAGAGGCGTAGCCGAGCTTGCCGTCGATGTCCCACGAGCCGTTCCAGACGGTGCGCAGCGCCGGATTGGTGATCGCCGGGTAGTCTTCGTTGGTCCAGTCGATGGCCGGCGTCGCGGCGTCATAGCCGTGACCGGCGATCGGGCACACCACGGTGGCCTGGCCGACCGGGTGGTTCTGGTCGAGCAGCTGGTAGCTGATCGAGTCGGCGGCGCTCGGCGCCAGGGTGCTCTGGGAGGTGGTGCTGTGCCAATCGGGCATGTCGTCGGCGCGCACGCCGAAATTCGAGCCACCCACCATTTCCAGGTAGTTGGTCAGGCTGGGATGGCCGACGCCGTAGTAGTTGGTCGCCACATTGGCGGTCTTCGCCAACTGGTTGATGTAGGGGACGTCGGGATTGCCCACTTCGGCGGTGTAGGGCTCGTTTTCCATCATGATCACCCAGACATGATCCAGGTGCGGCACACCGCCCGGCACGGGGCCCTCGTCGGCGTGCGCGGCAGCGCAGGACAGCATCATCGCGCCGAGCAGCGCGGCAAGACTCTTGCGTTTCATGGTCATCCTCTGCAATGGGGGTTCATCGGCAACAGGCGCGACTCGTCACGTATCGTTGCGCCCGCCACGTTTTGTAGGACTTTCATGCTGCAACTTGATGACAGTGCCCGGCGCCAGCCTGCCCCCGCGCAACGCGGGTTCCGTGTGCGGCTGGCAGGCGCGGCGACGCCGGTGCGCAACGGCAGCGGCGGGACGGCAGGCGCGGCAACGCCGGTGGGGTACGGCACGCGCAGTACGGCACGCGCAGTACGGCAGGCGCAGTGCGGCAGGCGCAGTGCGGCAGGCGCAGTGCGGCAGGCCCAGTGCGGCAGGCGCGGCAGGCGGCCTCCCGGCCGCCGCGGCGCTGTGGCGTCTACCGAATATCGGACAGGTCGTCGTCGCGACCGAGCTGGTAGCGCATGTCGTCGTCGGAGCCGAAGCTGGAGCGGCGCCGGAGTTCGGGGCGTTGCGCGGCTTCGTCTTCGCGCCGCAGCGACGCCCGCTCCCGGGCATCCGGCGTGTGCAGCGTGGTGCGTGCGCCGCCCTCCTGCAGCACGGCCTCGCCGAAGCCGGTGCCGACCAGGCGCACGCCGGGGGCGATCTCGGCATCGATGCCGAACACCTTCGCCGGGGCATCGTCGATGCCGATCAGCGCCGCGCCGGCCCCCGGGCCGCCGCCGATGACCCCCCAAAGCCGGTACTTCGGCGGCGGCGCGGCCTTCACCGGCTGCGCGCCGTACATTTCCCGCGCGCCCTGCGCGATGTCGTCGAAGGACAGGCTGATCGGCCCGCGTGCCGCCAGCGGGGCGCCGCCGGACGGCGGCAGCAGGCGCCGTCCCCACTGCATTGCGCTGGCGGCGCAGGCCAGCAGCAGCAGGCCCGCCGCCAGATGCGCAGAGGACAGTCGGGCCAGCTTGCGCAGGGAGCCGTGACGCATGGTTACCTCACCAGGTTGTTCATCTGGATGATCGGCATCATCACCGCCAGCACGATCAGCAGCACGACCACCCCCATGCCGAGGATCAGCAGCGGTTCGAGGATGGTCACCAGCGTGAAGGCGCGACGCTGCACCTCCTGCGAGTGCTGGTTGGCGGCACGCTGCAGCATGTCGGGAAGCGTGCCGGTCTGCTCGCCCAGGCGGATGAAGGTCAGCAGCACCGGCGGGTAGCGCTTGTGCAGGCCCAGCGCCGAGGCCAGCGACGAGCCTTCGCGCAACAGCGCCAGCGCCTCCTGGGCATCGGCCTTGAGCACGCTGTTGGACACGGTGTCGATGGCCGCCTGCAGCGCGCGCAGGATCGGCACGCCGGAGCCCGTGAGAATGGCCAGCGTGGAGGCGAAGCGCGCGGTGTTGAGCCCGCGGATCAGGCGGCCGAGTTGCGGCAGGCGCAGCAGCGACGCGTCGAACGCCGCGCGCGGCCCGGGCTGGCGCAGCGCCGTGCGCAGGATCACGCCGCCGATCAGCAGCAGCACGCCGATGGACCAGCCCCAGCGGCGCATGAAATCGCTCACCGCGATCAGCCCGATGGTCAGCATCGGGAGTTTCTGGTGCGCCCCCTGGAACACCCCGACCACCTGCGGCACGACGTAGGTCAGCAGCAGCACGATCACGGCGATCGCCACCAGCACGACGATCACCGGATAGGCGATCGCCTGCAGCAGCTTGGCGCGCAATTGCTGGGTGCTTTCCAGGTAGTCGGCCAGGCTGCCGAGCACCAGCCCGAGGTCGCCGCTGTCCTCGCCGGCGGCCACCAGCGCACGGTACACCTCGGAGAATTCGCGCGGATGCTGGCCGAGCGCGGCCGACAGGCTGTGGCCGCCCGCGACCTCGCTTTTCACCGCCTGCAGCAGGTCCGCGATCTCGCTGCGATCGGCGTCCTCGGCGAGCGCACCGAGGGCGCGCTCCAGCGGCAGGCCGGAAACCAGCAGGCCGGAGATCTGGCGCGTCAGCAGCGCCAGCTCCTGGGCATTCAGGCGGCGCCGTCCGAAGCGACGCCCGGCGTCGGCGGCGCGGGCGTCGGCGACGATCGGCTCGACCTGCAGCGGGATCAGGCCGCGCGAGCGCAGCAGCGCGCGCGCGCCGCGCGCGCTGTCGGCTTCGAGCACGCCGCGCTGTTCGGCGGAGTCGGAGTCGAGCGCCAGGAATCGGTAGGCGGGCATCGGCGCGGCCCCGTCAGTCGCGCGTCACGCGCATGAGCTCGGCCAGCGAGGTCTGGCCGCCCTGCACCCAGCGCATGCCGTCCTCGCGCATGCTGTGCATGCCGGCCTGCACCGCCAGGCGCCGCAGTTCGGCCTCGGCGGCACGCTCGTGCACCGCGGCGCGGATCGCGTCGTCGGCCTCGAGCAACTCGAACACCCCCGTGCGCCCGCGGTAGCCGGTGTGGTTGCAGGCGGCGCAGCCGTCGGCGACGAATCCGGCGCCGTCGCTGGCGGGCACGCGGCATTGCGGGCACAGGCGGCGCACCAGGCGCTGCGCCAGCACCCCCAGCAGCGACGAGGCGAGCAGGAACGGCTCGACGCCCATGTCGACCAGCCGGGTGATCGCCGACGGGGAATCGTTGGTATGCAGCGTGGCCAGCACCAGGTGGCCGGTGAGCGAGGCCTGGATGGCGATCTGCGCGGTCTCGAAATCGCGGATCTCGCCGATCATGACCACGTCCGGGTCCTGGCGCAGGATGGCGCGCAGCGCGCGAGCGAAGGTCAGCTCGATGCGCGGATTGACCTGGGTCTGGCCGATGCCCGCAAGGTCGTATTCGACCGGATCCTCGACGGTCATGATGTTCATCTGCGTGGCGTCGAGGCGTGCCAGCGTGGAATACAGGGTCGTGGTCTTGCCGCTCCCGGTCGGCCCGGTCACCAGCAGCAGTCCGTGCGGGTGGCGTACCAGGGCGTCGAAGCGCTCGAGCATCGGCGCGTCCATGCCCACCACGCGCAGATCCAGGCGCGCCGCGGATTTGTCGAGCAGACGCAGCACGGCGCGCTCGCCATGCGCGCACGGCAGCGTCGACACCCGCACGTCGAGCGCGCGTCCGCCGATGCGCAGCGAGATGCGCCCGTCCTGCGGCAGGCGCTTTTCCGCGATGTCGAGCTGGGCGAGGATCTTCACGCGGGAAATCATCGCCGCGTGCAGCGCCTTGTTCGGGCGCACGACGTCGTGCAACGTGCCGTCGACGCGAAAGCGCACCACCGACGAGCTCTCGAAGGGCTCCACGTGGATGTCGCTGGCGTTGTCGCGGGCCGCCTGCGTGAACAACGCGTTGAGCATGCGGATGATGGGCGCGTCGTCGGAGGTCTCGAGCAGGTCCTCGACGGCGGGGAGGTCCTGCAGCAGGCGCGACAGGTCGACGTCGCCCTCGACCTCGCTCACCACCTCGGCGGCGCTGCCGTCGCGCGAGGCGTAGGCCACGCCGATGCGCTCCAGCAGATCCTCCTGCGCGATGCGCTGCACCTGCTGCACCGCATGGGTGCGCTGCACCTCGGCCATGCCGGCGGCGCGCGTGGACTCGCTGATCCACAGGCGCAGCATCTCGCCGTCATGCTCGGCCAGCAGCGCCTGATCGCGGCAGAAGGCGTAGGGCAGGGGGTAGCGGGCGGACATGATGGATGCGCGGATTCAGGGTTTGGCGGCCGGCGCGTCGGAGGGCCCGAGGTCGGGCAGCACCGGGCCCGGCATGTCGGGCAGGCCGAAGCTCTGCGGCAGTTGCACCGAGCGTTCCTCCTGTTGCGCCTTGCTGTAGTCGCGCGTCGTGAGATCCGAGCCGATGGCCTGGTTGCGCACGATGATCGGGCGCAGGAACACCATCAGATCGGTCTTCACGGCGCTGCGCGCCTTGGCGCCGAACAGCAGCCCGAGCACCGGCACGTTGCTCAGACCCGGGATGCCCTGGTTGTTCTTGTCCACCTCGTCCTTCATCAGTCCTCCCAGCACCAGGGTCTGGCCGCTGTCGACCAGCACGGTGGTGCGGATCGAGCGCTTGTTGGTGATGAACAGGCCGGCAGCGGCGGCGTTCGCGGAGGTCGACGGCGCGACGCTGGAGTCTTCCGCGAACACGTCGAGCTTGACCACGTGGCCGGCGGTGACCTGCGGCCGGATCTGCAGGGTCAGTCCGACGTCGTGGCGCTCGAAGGTGGTGAACGGGTTGCTCGGGTTGCTGCTGGTGCCGCCGGTCTGGGTGTACGAGCCGACCGAGAACGGCAGGTTCTCGCCCACCACGATCTTCGCCGTCTCGTTGTCCAGGGTCATCAGGTTCGGCTGCGACAGCACGTTCGCACCGATGTGGCTCTGCAGGAAATTCGCCAGCAGGCCGAGCGAGGTCACGCCGGCAATGCTGTGCAGCAGTCCGATGTTGAAGCCCGATGGCGGCGTGGCGGTACCGTTGAGCAGCGCCGTTCCGGCGTTGCCGCTGGCGATGGCGGCCTGCAGGTTGATGATGTTGGAGCCGCCGCTGCCGAAGTTGGTGCCGCCAAACACGGCATTGTTGCCGGTCGCGGTGCCGGCCGCCGACTGCCATTGCACGCCCAGCTGCGCCGCCTGGGTGGCGTTGATCTCGACGATCAGCGCCTGCACGTAGACCTGGGTCTGGCGCACGTCCAGCTTGGCGATCACGCTGCGCAGCTGGCGATACACCGGCGGCGCGGCGTTGATGATCAGCGCATTCATCGCCACGTCGGCGTACACCGAGCCGCCCTGCGGCAGCGCCACGGTCTGGTCCTCCTGGCCGGGACCGAACTCCGGCGTCGCGCCCAGGCCGCCACCCTGCGAGGAGCTGCTGCCGCCATAGCCGCCGGCGGACATCGACGACGACGACGCGCCGCCCGAGCTGCCGCCGCGGTAGGCCGAGCCGCCGCCCGCCGCCGAGCCCAGCGCGCGTGTCGCCGTCTGGCTGTACGAGCCGCTGTTGCTTTCGGCGCCGCTGCGCATGTTGGACAGCACGCCTTCGAGCACCTTGGCCAGCGCCGGCGCGCTGGCGTTGTGCAGGTACACCACATGGATCTCGTCGCCGCTGTCGTCCGACGGACGGTCCAGCCTGTGGATCATCTGCTCGATCTGCATGAGCTGCGCGCCATTGGCCGCGCGTACGATCAGCGAGTTGCTGGCGACGTCGGGCAGCACCACCGCCTTCATGCCGTTGGCCGAGGTCATGCCGCTCGAGGCCGGCATGCGCGACGGAATCTGGCGCGCGTCCGAACCCGCCTGCAGGGAGATGAGCTTTTCCAGGGTCGACGCCAGATCGGCGGCCACCGCGTAGTGCAGCGGCACCACGTCGACCTCGCTGCCGGTGGGCACGTCCAGCCCCGCGATGATGCGGGCCAGGCGGCGCAGGTTGTCGGCGTAGTCGGTGATCACCAGCGCATTGCTGCCGGGATCGACGTTGATGGTGTTGTTCGGCGAGATCAGCGGGCGCAGCACCGGCAGCAGGTTGGTCGCCGCCTGGTTGCGCAGCTCGAATACCTGGGTGACCACCTGGTCGCCGCGCCCGGGAATGCGCGCGAGCGTGTCGCCGACGCCCACCGGCGTGGTCTGCAGGCGTGCGTCGGCCTCCGGCACGACACGGAACACGCCATCGTTGCCGACCACGGCATAGCCGGCCAGGCGCAGCTGGGTGAGCAGGGCCAGGTACACCTTCTCCGGGGGTACCGGGGTCTTGAACTGCAGCGTGATCTGGCCCTTGACCCGGGGGTCGACGATGAAATTACGGCCCGTCGCCTCGGCCACCGCCTGCACCGCGCTGGCGATGTCGGCATGCACCAGGTCGATGGTCATCGGCGGTTTCGCCGGCGCGCTGTGGCCGCGCCCGGGGTCGTGGCCCGCCACGCTGGCGGCCTGGGCTCCGGCCAGCGGCGCGGCGCTCAGCGCCATGCTGAGCAGCCAGGCCAGGACCGTGCGTGGGCCACGATGCACGTCATGGCGAGGTTGGTGGCGTGAGAAAAAAGCGCTCATGGGGATCCGTCCGATAGATTCACAGGGCGATACGCACGTGATCGCCCTCGGGCTGGCCCAGAAGGCCCAATAGCGTGGCCAGGGACTGCCGTTGCTGCGGCGCGGCGCGGGCCGTCCCCGAGAACGTCAGGCGGTTGCCGTTCCATACGCCGTCACCGGCCAGCCTGAGCGCGCCGTCGAGCGTGCTCAGGTGAACCTGGGTGGTCGGACCCTGCCCGACGATGTCGACGCGGTAGCTGCCCAGCGGCGACAGCGTGCTCAGTCGCGAACTCATGTTCATGGCGTCGACGCGCAGTCGGCCTTGCAACTGCAGGCGTCCGGCCGCCGACGAAAGTCGCAGCGCGTCCAGGCCCACGCGCACCAGTCCGCGCGGCGCGATGGTGTTCCACGGCGTGCCCAGTCCCTGCAGCAGGATGGCCGCGACATTCGCGTGCCACTGCGCCGGCGAGATCTGGGTCAGGCTCCACGAGCCGATGCCGGCGCGGGCCCGCCAGCGCAGCGCGGTCTCGCTGGTCTGCGGCCAGCGCAGGCTCAGGTCGAGCACGCCGCGCCACAACTGGCGCAGGCCGACATGCCAGTGCAGCACGCCCGGCAGCACGCTCGAGTCGCGTCCGTCCGGTCCGGCGCTGAGCACCACGCGGGCGACGCCGTCGCGCCATTCGCCGCGGGCATCGCACAGCAGCAGGCGTTCGCCCGACAGGCGCGCCACGGCATCGGCGACCCATGACGCCGGCGCGTGCGCGACCAGCGCCCAGGCGATGCCGAGCAGCAGCGCCGCCGCAGGGTGCCAGCGCGCGCCGACACGGCCTGCGCGGCCGCGGCGCGGAGCGCGCGCAGGGCGTGCGGGTTGCGGCGCCGCAGGCCGTTGCGGCGGGTGCCCGGGGCGGTCGAGCGCGACGTTCACGATGCCCGGCCTCCGGCGCTGCGTGCCGGACCGGGCGCGCGCATGAACGCGGCCCCGCGGGCTGCGCGCGGCCGGCTCATGGTGCCTCCTCCGGTGCCGGGGCGCCTTGCGCGGCGGGCTCGCCGGACGCGGAACCGGCTTCGCTGCCGACGGACTGCAGACCGATGCTGCCCGACAGGGTGTTGTCGGGGCCCAGCTTCAGCTTGGCCGACACCACGCGCGATGCCCACTGCGTGCGCGCCGTGCGCGCCAGATCGGCGAGCGCCCAGGCCGGCAGGTTCTGCACCTGCGCGGTGACGCTGCCGGGCAGTGCCGCGACCTGCGCCTGCGCATGCTGTTCCTTCAGCCATTGGCGCAGCGCCGCGCCGACATCGCCGACCTGCGCCTGCGCGGCGGGGAGCGCCGCCAGACGGCTGAGCTCGGCAGCCTCGGCCTGCGTGCGGGTCAGCGACGCCTGCAGTTCGGCGATGCGCTTCGGCGCTTCGGCGCGCACGCGCAGCGCGGGGGCCAGCAGCAGCAGCCAGACGAGCGCCGCGCACACCAGCAGCGCCGCGACCCCGACCAGGCGGCGCTCGCGTGCCGACATCGTCGCCCAGTGCGAGCGTGCCGTCGCGGACAGGCCGTTCAGGCTCGAGGCAAGGCGTGGGCGTGCGGTTGCGGACATGGCAGGTTCGTGGTCAACCGGGAGATTGAAGGCGCAGCGTGTTGCCGTCGACGCTGCATGTCAGGCCCTGCGCCGTGCAGCGATCCAGCGCTGCCCGCGCACGGCCGGCCGGCAGGCGCAGCTGCAACTGCCCCGGAGCGAATTCCAGGCCGGTCGGTCGCGTGCCGCCGAGCACGTCCGCGGCCTCGCCCATCAGTACCTCGAGCCCGTCGCCGGTCGGCGCTCCGACACGCTGGCGCGCCTCGTTCAGCGCCCGGCCCATCTGCAGGCTCGGGTCGAGAATCGCCGGCACCCCCGGCAAGGCCTGCTGCACCGTGCGCTGCAGCTGGCTTTCCAGGCGCGTGCGCTGATGGCGCAATTGCAGTGCGTACACATTCAGGCCGATGAGCTGCACCGCGCCGAGCAGGCCCAGCAGGATGCCGGCGCGGCGCCACGCCGGCGTCGCCGCCTGTTCGCGCAAGCCGCTCCACAGGCGTTGCGCCGCGGCCCGCGGGGCCAGCTCGAACTGGCGCATGTCCCAGGCGCAGGCCGCGGCCCGCGCCAGCCACTGCGCGCGATCGCAGGCCTGCAGCTCGACAGCGTCGCCGAACCAGTGCCGGGCGAGTTCCTCGAGCCCGGGCTCCACGAGAAGCCGCGAGGCCTGAGGACATACGGCGCTGGTCTCGTTCGCGTCGAGGTGCAGCCACGCGGCCTCGCCCTGCGCATCGCGCCAAAGCAGGCGCACGCGCGCGGCGTCCAGGCGCTGCAGGCAGGCCCAGCCGGGCTCCAGCAGCGCCGGCTCCGGCACCACGCGGTCGATGCTCTGCCAGGCTTCGTCGGCATCCGCCAGCGCGCGCGCCAGCGCGCTGCGCTCGCAGCATGCGACCCAGCCCACGCCGTCGCCGTCGCCTCGCGGGCCGGCCGCAAAATGTTGTCCCGAGATATCTCCCAGCAGGCGATCCTCCAGGGTTCCGGCCAGGGCCGCCTGCAGTCTCGCCGGCGGCATCGGCGGCAGCGTCACCGCCAGCAGGGTCGTGTGCTCGGCCGGCCACACGCCGATGGCCAGGGTCGAGCGCGGCAGCAGCGACAGCTGCGCCGTGCCGTGCTCGGCCGGCGCGCCGGCCGCATCCAGGCGGACATAGGCGGTCGAGCCGGCTTGCTTACCAACCGGTAGGCTGAAGACGAGGCGGGACATGGGCGGCAATTGTAAGGAGCGAGAGCCGGGATTTCGTGGCTTCACCGGGCCACGCCGAGGGTTTGACGCGGTATTGGTCGGTGTTTGATGCCGGCCTCACCGTGCCGGGCCTCGGGTTCGCGGGCAGCGTCCACGGCTCAGGCGCGCGGTGTCGGATCGGCCAGCCACGGCGCGATGCGCTGCGCGCGCAGGATCTGGCTGAAGCCGCCGAGGCGCTGGATCAGGGCGCGCTCCGCATATTCGAACCCGCCCGTGCGCACCCTGGCGAACACGTCGAAGAAGTCGCTGCCGGTGCCGATCAGCGCGGTGTTCAGGCGGGTCGGCGCCGACGTGCCGAGGAAGTTCTGCAGATCCTGGACATTGTCGAAGTGCTCCTGCTTGCGTCTGGCGAGCACGCGCGCCACCTGGTCCGACGGCACACCGAGCACCGCCGCGAGCACCTGCTGGCTGGCCGTGTTCACGTTCACCGGGGTGGTGCGCGGCAGCACCGTGACATACGGAGCGAGTCGCGGCAGGGCGGCGCGCAGCGCCGGCGCGATGCGCGCGACGTCCTGCAACTCGCGGATCGGCAGGGCCGTCGAGCCCGGAGCCTGAGCCGCGGCGATCGCCTTGGCCAGCACGCCTGCCAGCGCGGGATCGACGCCGACGCTGGTACACAGGCGCTGCATGGCCTGCACGGCATCCTGGACCGGTTTGCCGAACATCGCGAGGTCGGTCAGGTTGAAGCGGCTTTGCGCATCCTCGATGCGCCCCTCGAGCCAGGTGCGGCCCAGTGTGTCGTTGTGGCCGGCGGTGAGAAAGCGCCCGAGGTCGGCTTCCGCCAGCGGCACCGCCCAGGGCTGGTCGAAGGCGACGACACGCGACGTGCGCGCCGCCTCGTTCAGGATCAGGCGCGCCCAGTCGAAGGAGCCGCGCAGCAGCCAGCGCGCCTGCTCGCTCTGGCGTGCCGCCGTCTCACGCTGGATGGCGCCCCACTGGCGCCACAGCATGCCCGCGACCATCACCGCGGCGAGCGCCGACAACAGCAGCGCGGTGATCAGCGCGGCACCGCGGCTGCGTCCGCGGCGGTCGCGGCACCGGCGGCGTCCGCAGCTCATTGGCGTGTCTCCAGCAGGAATTCGCGTTCGATGCTGCCGTGCAGGCCGGCGCCGTCGAGCTGCAGCGTCAGGCGCAGCCCGCCCGGCGTGCGCAGTTGCGCCAGCATCGGGTTGTTGCCGGCCTGGCCGCCATCGGCGGCGGTGTAGGGGTTTACCCAGGCGCCGGACTGGCGCTGCAGGCCCAGGCCGGCGTAGCGGAACACCAGCACGCGCATGCCGACGGCCCCGTCGAGCATGGCGATGCCGTCGCCGGCGGGCCGGAGCATGGCATCCAGCAGCGGCGCGGCGGCGGCCGACGGCGCGCTGGCCCAGCGCAGCAGCCGGCCCGCACGGATGCCCCAGCGCACGACCTCGAGCTCCCCGGCATGCACCGGCAGGGCACCGCGCCAGGCGCGCAGGTCGGCCCCCAGCGGTTCCGCCCGGCGGCGCACGATCAGCAGGTCGCCGTTGCCGGCCAGGCTGACCGCGGGCAGCTCGCTGCCGGCGTCGCTGGCCGATGCGAGATCGGCGCGCAACTGCTGCATCGCCAGCTGCAACTGGGTGGCGCCCTGCATCTGCCGCGCCACCGCGCTGCGCGACTCGGCCACGCTGTCCAGGCCGCGCCAGCCGAGCATGGCGACCATCGCCATGATGAACGACGCGACGAGCATTTCCAGCAGCGTGAAGCCGGTTTGGCGCGCCTGCGCGGACATCACGGATTCCAGGTCAGCGCCACGACTCTCCAGGCGGACCAGCCCGAAGACGTGAGCACGCTGAGGTCGAGGCGCCGGAAGTTGGGGTTCGGCGTGCCCTGCACGTTGGCGCGGATGGTGAACGACTGGCCCGCCTGCGTGCAACGGCTCAGGTGCACGCCGACCGCGGCGAAGCTCTGGCGCAGGCGCTGCTCGACCAGGAAATTCTGCGCGCACTGCTCGGCCAGCACGGAGTTGCGATAGCGTCCGGCGTCGTCCTGCAGCTGGCCGCTGGCGCGCATCGCGGCCAGCAGCGCCACCGAGACCACGGCCAGCGCCACCAGCACCTCCAGCAGCGTGAGGCCTGCGAACCGGCGTGGGGGTGGCATGCGGCGGGGCATCGCGCGTCGGTTCAGCGTTGCTGTTGGAGCTGGAACGGCTGCGCGCCGTTGCTGGCCACCGTCAGGCGCTGCGTGTCGGTGTCGATCTGCACGCGCATCGGTTGCGACACCGGCTCGGCGCCGAATACCAGCCAGCCGGACGGCGCACCCAGCGCACCGCCCCCCGTCACGCTGATGCGCACGCCGCCGCTGGACCAGCTCGACGCGTCGCTGCGCGGCTGGTAGTCCGCGGCGACGCTGCCGCCCATCCAGGACCAGGCGCGCGCCACCAGCGGGGCCTGGTCGATCGGCATCCAGCCGCGCGCCGTCGGCCGCAGGAAGGTATAGCCGGCCGGCCCGGCCGCCCACGCCACCGGCATGCCGAAGGCCGCAGCCTGCTCGCGCGCGGTGTCCAGCAGCGCCGCCAGGCGCTGCGCCTCGATGCGTGCGGATTCGTCGTGGCCACCGGGCAGCGCCAGTGCCACGAGCCCGCTGAGCATGGCGGCCACGACCAGCGTGACCAGCAGTTCGATCAGCGTGAAGCCGCGCGCCGCGCCGCGCCGCACGCCTCTACTGCCAGCTGCCGATGTCGGCATTGTTGCCGTCACCCCCGGGTTTGCCGTCCGCGCCGTAGCTGAAGACATCCACGGGACCCCGAATGCCCGGGTTCAGGTACTGGTACGGGCGGCCCCAGGGGTCGGTGGGCAGTTTTTCCAGGTACGGCTTCCAGTTGCCCGGCACCGGCGGCGTGGTCGGCTTGGCGACCAGCGCCTGCAGGCCTTGCTGCTGGGTCGGGTAGACACCGTTGTCCAGCTTGTAGAGCTTTAACGCCTGCATGACCGTGGCGATATCGGTTTTTGCCGCGGTGATCCGGGCTTCGTCGGTTCGACCGATGATGTTGGGCACGATCAGGGCCGCCAGGATGCCCATGATGACCAGCACCACCATCAGCTCGATGAGCGTGAAACCGTGGGATCGGCGGGGCTTTTTCGCAGAAGAATCGGGGGCTTGCATGCGTGTGCTCATCCGGCAGTGGCGGGGTCTCGGAGTCTCGTGGGCGTCCCGGCGTGCGGGCTCCAGTCCATAATAAGGGGGCCATGCGACCTTTTTCCTATCTGCGCCGGCTTTCCACCGCGTCCGAGCAAGGGCTTGCCGACACGCAGCGCGAGCGCGCCCGCGTCCGTTCCCAGCGTCTGGGCTATCTGGTGTCGATCCTGCTCATGTTCGGCTGCGCCGAGCTTGCCGCGCACTGGGGCCTGCGTTTGCTGGCCGGCTCACGCGCCGTTCCAGCAGGTTCCCTGCAGATCGGCGCCGACGCGGTCGATACCCTGGCCTCCCAGGGCGGGCGCCTGTTCGGCACGGCGCCGACGCGGCGCGTCGCGGCACCGACGCGCTATCGCCTGTACGGGGTCATCGGCGGCGGCGAGCAGGCGGGCGCGGCGCTGATCGGGGTCGACGGCCAGGCGCCGCAGGCGCTGCGCGTGGGCGCCGAGATCGCCCCGGGCGTACGCCTGGTGTCGACCGGTTTCGGCCAGGTCGAGATCGAGCAATACGGCAAGCGCAGCGTGCTCGGCGTGCAACCCGGCGCCGCCGGCATGCCGGCCATGCGCGGTTTCGGGCCGGCCGCGCCGCCCGGAGTCGCCGACCGCGTGCGCGAGCTGGAGGCGCGGCGTTACCGCTAGTTGGCGCAGCGGACGAGTCCGACCCCGCAGCATGAAACGCTTTTCCCTCAAGCCATCGCCGGGCCGCCCCAAGATGGCTTGACCCCCTGGGGGGGCGGGCTGGGCGCAGCCCGGCCCTGGGGGCTCTCAGTCGTGTTCAGAGAAACATCCGCACCACCGGATTGCCGGTTTCCTCGACATGGGAGTATCCCAGCGAGTCGAGGAACGCGCCGAAGCGCCGCCGATCCGCGGGCGGAACCTGGATGCCGACCAGCACCCGCCCGTTGTCGCCGCCCTGGTTGCGGTAATGGAACAGGCTGATGTTCCATTCGGGTTTCAGGTTGTCGAGAAAACGCATCAGCGCGCCCGGGCGCTCGGGGAAATCGAAGCGCAGGATGCGCTCGTGCAGCGGCGCCGCATCGTCGCAGCGCGGCGCGCGCCCGCCCACCAGATGGCGCACGTGCTGCTTGGCGAGTTCGTCGTCGCTGAGATCCAGCGTGGCATAACCGGCGCGCACGAGATGCGCGGCGATGCGCCGCGCGTCGTCGCGACTGCTGATGGACAGGCCGACGAACACCTGGGCCTGCGTCGGGTCGCCCAGGCGGTAGTTGAATTCGGTCACCGCGCGCGGCCCGAGCAGTGCGCACAACTTGCGGAAGCTGCCCGGCTGTTCGGGGATGGTCACGGCGAACAGCGCCTCGCGCGCCTCGCCGACCTCGGCCCGCTCGGCGACGAAGCGCAGCCGGTCGAAGTTCATGTTCGCGCCGCAGGTGATGGCCGCCAGCGCCTGCGACTTGAGCTTGTGCTGCGCCACGTACTGCTTGAGCGCCGCCACCGCCATCGCACCCGACGGCTCGAGCACGCTGCGCGTGTCCTCGAACACGTCCTTGATCGCGGCGCACACCGCGTCGGTGTCGACCACCACGTAGTCGTCCACCAGTTCGCGCGCCAGGCGGAAGGTCTCCTCGCCCACGCGCTTGACCGCGGTGCCGTCGGCGAACAGGCCGACCTCCGCGAGTTCCACGCGGCGCCCGGCGCGCACGCTGCGCAGCATGGCATCGGAGTCCACCGTCTGCACGCCGATCACGCGCACCTCGGGGCGCACCGCCTTGATGTAGGCGGCCACGCCCGAGATCAGGCCGCCGCCGCCGATGGCGCAGAACACGGCGTGCAGCGGCCCCGGGTGCTGGCGCAGGATCTCCATGCCGATGGTGCCCTGCCCGGCGATCACGTCGGGGTCGTCGAACGGGTGCACGAAGCTCAGGCCGCGCTGCTCCTGCAGTTGCGCGGCGTGCGCGGCGGCGTCGCTGTAGCTTTCGCCTTCCAGCACGATGTCCACCGCGCCGGCGCCGAACGCGCGCACGGCATCGATCTTCACCTTCGGCGTGGTCGACGGCATGACGATCACGGCCTTGCAGCCGAGCTTGCGCGCCGACAGCGCCACGCCCTGGGCATGGTTGCCGGCGGAGGCGCAGATCACGCCGCGGTCGCGTTCCTCGGCGCTGAGGCGCGACATCTTGTTGTAGGCGCCGCGCAGCTTGAAACTGAACACGGGTTGCTGATCCTCGCGCTTGAGCAGCACGCTGTTGTGCAGGCGGCGGCTGAGGTTGTGCGCCAGGTCCAGCGGGGTCTCGTGCGCGACGTCGTACACGCTCGCGGTGAGAATGCGCTGCAGGTAGTCGATGGTCTTGCGGGTCACGAGCGATGCCGGTTCGACAAAAAGGCCATTCTATCGACGGGGCGGCGCGCGCCCGGCGCCACGGAACCTGTCGTCGCGACGCGCAAAAAAAACCCAGGCCGAAGGCCTGGGTTTGAATCCACCTATGGAGGAGGGTGGAGGAGACAAGAGGTGTCGATTGCCGCGAAAGCTTCAATCAACGTGATGGAATATTAGTACAAACCCGAGTGATCCGCAAAGACCCTTGTCTACCCATGGTTTCAATGAAGCCATGAGCATGCACGCATGCAGGGGTGGCCGAAACCTTGCGCGCGGCTGCGCGGCGCTACGTCCTGCGCCGTTTGTCGCACAATGCCGCAGGCGTATCGGCGGTCGCGGGCGTCGGGGCCGTGCGATGTGCCGGCCGCGCCGGTCGATCGCGGCACATGAGGTGAACGGGATGGAATGCACAGTGCAATGGATGCAGCCCGCCGGAGGCGAAGGCATGGCCTTCGTCGCTACCACCGGCAGCGGGCACATGATCATGATGGATGGCGCGCCGGCGGCGCGTGCGGGCGAGCCGGGCGGCCACAACCTGGCGCCGCGCCCGATGGAGACGGTGCTGGCCGGCGCCGGCGCCTGCACGGCCTACGACGTGGTGTACATCCTCAAGCGCGCGCGCCTGGACGTGCGCGACTGCAGCGTGCGCCTGCAGGCCGAGCGTGCCGACACAGACCCCAAGGTCTTCACCTCCATCCACATGCATTTCGTGGTGCAGGGGCGCGGCCTCGACCCGCAGCGGGTCGAGCGTGCCGTCGCGCTGTCCCACGAAAAGTACTGCTCGGCCAGCGCCATGCTGGCGCGCACCGCCAGCATCACCACCAGCGTCGAGATCGTCGAGGTCTGAGCCGCGCCCGCGCCGGCTCAGATCCAGTGCGCGGTGCCGGTCATGAGCTTGGCCGCGGCGCGCATGCCCCAGCGCACCGGCGCCGGCAGCGCGATGGCGCCGAGTTTCTCGGCCGCCAGCGCGTGCTCCACCTCGTCGGCCTTCATCTGCTCGACCACCGCGCGTGACGCCACGTCGGCCTGGGGCAGGCGCTGCAGATGCGACGCCAGGTGCTGCTCGACCTGATTCTCGGTCTCGACCACGAAGCCCAGGCTGACCTTTTCGCCGAAAGCCCCGGCCAGCGCGCCCAGCGCCAGCGCGCCGGCGTACCACAGCGGGTCGAGCAGGCTGGGGCGCGCATCGAGCTGCTGCAGGCGTTCGCTGCACCACGCCAGGTGGTCGCACTCGTCGCGCGCAGCCTGCCTGAAATGGGCGTGCAGCGCCGGGTCGCGCGCCACCAGCGCCTGGCCCTGGTAGAGCGCCTGCGCGCAGATCTCGCCGACGTGGTTGACCCGCATCAGGCGCCCCGACAGCTCGCGTTGCTGTGGGTCGAGCGGCGTGTCCGGCGCCTGCTGCGCGGCTGCGGGCCGCGGCAGCGGGCGCGCCGGGTGCAGCCCGCCGACGAGGGTCTTGAGGGCGTTGTCGGCCACGGTCAGCAGCCGGTCCTGCAGCGAATCGACGCGCGCGGCGGGGCCCTGGCGCGTGGTGGGGCGAGCGGTCATGATGGAAAGCCGGGTTGCGAGGGGACAGCAGGCAATGCCGCCATTGTCGCGCAATCCCCGCCGCGCGCCTCGCGCCGGCCCGCCTGGTGGGTCGTCGGCGAGGCGCGAAAAAAAAACCGCCCGAAGGCGGTTTCCCGAGGCCGGCAGCCCGGGGGCTGCGCGGCTTCGACTGCATCGACTCGCGTCGATCAGAACAGGTGGCGGATGCCCACGGCCACGCCGCTCGAGCTCTGGCCCGTCACGCCGCTGAAGCCGTCGGTCGAATCGCCCACCGCGAACGCCGTGCCCGTACCCGCGACGCCGGTGCTGGCGCCGTTGGTCAGGTGCGCGTACGAAGCGTACAGGTTGGTCTGCTTCGACAGGCTGTAGGTGTAGCCGATGGCGTACTGCTTGGCCTGGCCGTTGATCGCACCGGTATCGCGGTGGTTGTACGACGCCAGGATGGCGCCCGGGCCCACCGGCACGGTCACGCCCAGCATGTAGAACTTCTGCGACAGCGTGTTGTAGTCGCCGGACGAGTGTTCGTAGATGCCCGAGACCTTGGCCACGCCGAAGTCGTAGGAGCCGAACAGCTGCCACAGGCTGGACTTGCCGTTGTTCTGGCCGCCGACCGGGTCGACCACGGTGTTGGTCGCGTCGGTGTAGGACGCGCCCACGAGCACCGGGCCGTTGGCGTACTGGCCGTTGACGAACAGCGCGCGCGGCACGTTTTGCGTGGCCGCCGTGGTGCCCGGCAGGGTGCCGGTGCCGGTGGCTTGCAGCACGTAGGCGGCGGTGCCGGTGAAGCCCGAAAGGTCCGGAGTCACGTACACCAGGGTCTGCTGCACGCGCGGCACGGCCAGCGCCAGGGTGCCGATGTTGCCGGTCAGACCGTAGCCGAACGGATCCATGTTGGCTTCGTTGTCGAACGAGCCGGTGTACACGCGGCCGGCCAGCGCGGTACCGAAGTTGCCGGTCAGGCCGAGGTAGCTCTGGCGCTGCATGAAGCCGCCGGCGGGGCCGCCCGTGCAATAGCTGCCGGTGTTGGTGGCGCCGACCAGTTGGCCCTGGCTGGTGCCAGCGGCGCAGAAGCCGGTTTCAACGTCGAACATGGCGCTGAGGCCGCCACCGAGGTCTTCGGTGCCCTTCAGGCCGATGCGCGAGCCCGACTGCACGCCGGAGCTCAGGCCGGTGGAGCTGACGGGGTTGGCGGTGCCGTTGCTCAGGCCGGTGAAGTGGGTCACGCCCAGGTCGATCACGCCGTACAGCTGAACGTTGTTGCCGCCCGCGAAAGCAGCACCGGAGAAAGCGCCGAGCACGGCCAGCGCGATCAGGGATTTTTTCATCGTGAACATCTCCAGAGTTGTGATCCTTGAGGATCGATTTTGATGCTCGAACCCTTCCCGCGAGGGAGGGAACTGCTTTGTCCGGCCCTCAATGCAGCAGGGACGATCAATGCCAGACGGGACAATCCTAAGCGCATACCCCAGGCAAACCCCGTGATGAACTGCACGCGCGCAGGCGTTTGTTGCAGTCTGGCAACACTGGCCCGGCAGGGCCGTCAGGCCCCCGGCAGCGGCCTGGGCAAGCCCCGCACGACCAGCTCGGCCAGCGCGATGAAACTCTGGAAGCTGTCGTACTGTTCCGCGCCGAGCGCGCGCCCCGACGGCAGGCGGTCGGCGTAGAAAACCCCGATCAACTGTGCGTCGACGCAAAAGGGCGCGACAAAGCCCTGGCGGGCGCCACTGGCCTGCAACAGCGGGTCGTCGTCAGCCGAGACTGCGCACCAGCGTGGTGCATCCAGCCGCGCGCGCACCTGGAACTCCGGGCTCCAGTCCCATTGCAGCGCCTCGCGCAGCACCTCGCTGTCGGGGCCGATGACCATGCGCGCGCCCAGGCGTGTGCGCCCGGCGTTGAGCAGGCACAGCACGCAGCGATCCAGCCCGACGGTACGGTGCAGGCCTTCCAGGCAGGTGCGCAGCAGCAGCGGGATGTCCTTGCGCGATTGTGCGACCTGGCCCATCTCGGTCAGCACGCGCACTTGCTGCTGCGCATCGGCCTCGACCTGCGCCGCGGCCGCGGGCGCGGCGGTTGCCGGCGCTTGCGGCGCCGGCGGCGCCGGCAGCGCGCCGTCGCTCGCCGGGATGTTGGCGGCGGCATCGTGCGCGCCCAGCGCCAGCGCCAGCTGCAGCGCCTGGCGCGCGCCCTGCCGCAGCTCGGCGAGGGTTTCGCGGGCGCCGCGGCCGCACAGCCGCGCAATGTCCTGGACTGCGGCGTCCACGCCGGGCTCGCTCCAGCCGCCGCCCGGCGCGTGGGCGGGGCCCGCGACCTGGCTGAGGCGCCGTGCCAGGCGCACCTCGGGGCTGTCGCGCAGCACGGCGTCGAGGCCCCAGGCGCGCAGCAGTTCACGCCCGAAGCCCTGCAAGGCGCTGCCGATCAGCGTGCTCTGTCCGGTCGGGCCGGCGCCCGACGCGCGCAGGGCCTGGTCGACACGCTGCGCCAGCGCCGCGCCGAAACACCAGAAGGCCAGCTCGCCGATGCCGCTGAGCAGCGCCTCGACGAACAGCTGCTCGGCGGCCGCCTTGTCGCCGTGCAGGCGCAGCCCCAGGTCGCGCGCCTGCACGGCGGCATGCAGCGAGCGCCCGAGGCTTTCCTGCGCGCGCCGCGCCAGGCGCGGACCCGCGGCCATCGCCTCCACCGTCAGCGCCGAGACGCACAGCGAGCGGATCGGGTTGAAGCCGAGCACGACCACGGCGCGGGTCACGGTGACCACGCGGGCATGGCTGCCGAGCCCGATATGCGCCGAGTTGGCGGCGCGCAGCACGCGCGAGGTCAGCGCCGGGTCGCGCAGCACGATGTCGGCGATCTGCCGCCCCGAGGTGTTGTCGCTGTCGGTGGCGGCGAACAACTCGCGCAGCGTGAGCCCGAACGCCGGCAGGTCGCGAGCGCCGACCTCGCGCGCGAGCTGGCGCAGGCTTTCGGCGTCGAGCGCGGGCAACTGCAGGGCGGGCGAGTCGGGCATGGGGCGGAGGAAGCGCGGACGCGCCGATGGTAGCCGCTCGGAATGCGCGCCCGGCGCGGCGCGCGCCGCGCCCCGTGCTCCCCGCTTCGAGGGGGGAATGCGGGATGTCCCGAGGCCGTCGCTGCGCCGGGTCGGGCGCAGAATCCGAAGTCATGTCCGCTCGCCGCCAGATTTCCTGCGATGCCGTGCCGCCCGCCGCCGGGCCGGCGCAGGGCGCGCTCGCCGACGCGCTGCTCGACGCGCTGGGCGCGATCGCGCTGCTGCTCGACGCCGGCGGCGCCGTCTTGCGCATGAATCGCGCCGCCGCGGCGTTCCTCGGCGCCGCGCAGGCCGACGCGTGCGCCGCAGCCCTGAGCTGGGAATGCTTCGTTCCGCCCGCGCAGCGGGAGCGCATGAGAGCGTGGCTCGCCGCCGCCGGCGCTGGCGACGAGACCCTTGCGGCGACCATGCCGGGCGTCGACGCGCAGGGCCGACCGCGGCTGCTGCGCTGGAGCCTGGCGCGGCTGGCGTCCGGCGCGCCGGGGCCGGGGCCTGTCGTGGCCATCGCCCACGACGTTACCGAGGAGCAGCGCCTGGTGCGCGCGAACGCACGGCTGGCCAGCTACCGCGCGTTCCTGGCCCAGGTCAGCCAGGCCATGGCGCAGGCGATTTCCGAGACCGACCTGGTGCGCGGCGTGTGCGAACTCGCCGTGCGTCATGCCGGCGTGCGCCTGGCCTGGGCGGGCGCGCCCGACGCGGGCGGGCGGGTGCGCATCATCGGCGCGGCCGGGCCTGCGCTCGACTACCTCGACGGCATCGAAGTCTCCGTCGACGAGCGCGTGCCCACCGGCCAGGGCACCTTCGGGCGCTGCTGGCGCGAGGGGCGCGCGCTGTTCAATATGAGTTTTTCGGCGCATCCGATGCTCGGATACTGGCGCGAGCGGGCCGAGGCTCACGGGCTGGAGGCCAGCGCCGTGCTGCCGCTCCGGCGCGGCCGGAGCATGCTCGCCGTGCTCATCCTGTACAGCGACGAGCCGGGTTTTTTCGACGCGGAACTGCAGGAGCTGCTGCTCGAACTGGTGCACGACATCGAGCAGGGGCTCGACCACCTGCAGCTGCGTCAGTTGAACAAGGCGCTGGTCGACCACGCCGACGCCGGCGTCGCCGTGGTGCGCGACTGGCACTGCCTGTACGCGAATGCGCGCATGGCGCAGATGTTCGCGTACGCCGCGCCGGGCGAGCTGGAGGGCATGCCCCTGCGCGACATCGTGGGCGACCCCGAGGCCTGGCGCGCGGTGCACGCCGGGCACGACGAGTTCGAGCATGCCGGCACCTTGCGCCTGGCCGCGCTGCCCATGCGGCGGCGCGACGGCGAACGCCTGTGGTGCGACCTCGTCGGCGTGCGACTGGATGCGCAGCGTTCGGTCTGGACCGTGCTCGACGTGACGGCGCGCGAACTGCAGCGCCAGGAGTCCGAGCAGTTGCAGCGGGTCTATCGTGCGCTGCTGGCCGAGGGCGAGGTCGTGCTGCGCGCGCGCGATGAAGTGCAGATGCTGCAGCAGACCTGCGAGCGACTGGTGCAGGACACGCCGTTCCACGCCGCGGCCTTGCGCCGCCCGGATGCGCGGGGCTGGTTGCAGACCCTGGCGATGGCCGGCCCCGGCAGTTCGGTGATGAACATCCTGCGCGCGCATGTCGAGGATTCCCGTTCGCTGGCCGCGCGCGCCTGGCGCGAGGCGCGGCCGGTGCTCAGCAATCGCAGCCTGGAGGAGCATCGCGACACGCCGTGGTGCTCGGACATGACGCGCCATGCCTGGGAGGCCGTGCTGGCGGTGCCGGTGCTGCGCGCCGGCAGCGTGTGGGCGGTGCTGGTGTTCGTCGCGCCGTCGCCCGACGCCTTCGGCGCGCAGACCCTGGAGACCTGCCAGCAGGTGTGCGAACTGCTCGGGCACGGGCTGGACGAACTCGACCTGAAGCGGCGTCTGCGCAGTCTGCAATCGGAAGAGGCGCATCGCGCGCGGCACGACATGCTCACGGCGTTGCCCAACCGCTTCGCACTGGAGCAGTACCTGCCGCAGGCCATGGCGCGCGCCGCGCGGCGCGCCAATTCGCTCGCCGTGGGCCTGATCGACCTGGACGACTTCAAGCTGGTGAACGACAGCTTCGGACACGCCGCCGGCGACCTGCTGCTGCAGCAACTCGCGCAACGCCTGCGCCAACGCCTGCGCGCCGGGGATTTCGTCGCGCGCCTGGGTGGCGACGAGTTCGTCGTGGTGATCGAGGATCTGGATCTCGGCGAGGCCGTGCTGCAACTCGACATCGCGCTGCGCCGCCTGCATCGGGCGGTCGAGCACGCGTTCGAGCTGGGTCAGCAGCGCGAGGGGCGCATCGGCCTGTCGATGGGCGTGGCGCTGTATCCGGCGCACGGCGAGGACGCCGGCGCGCTGCTGCGGCGCGCCGACACGGCCATGTACGACGTCAAGGCGCGCAAGCACCAGCGCCTGCGCTGGTGGCAGATCGCGCAGGCCGCGCCGTCGCTGTCGGCCGGGTGAACGGGGTGCGCTGGTCGGACCTGCTGCGTCCCGCGGCATGGCTCAACGCGCTCACCCCGCGCCGACGCCTGCGCCGACTGCAGGGCCTCGCCTACGGACAGCATCCGCGCCAGCGCCTGGACGTGTACCTGCCGCACCCGGCGCCGGCGGCTGGCGCGCGCGCGCTGGTCGTGTTCCTGTATGGCGGAAGCTGGCAGGCCGGCACGCGCGCCGACTACCTGTTCGTCGGCGAGGCGCTGGCGTCGCGCGGCTGCGTGGTCGTGGTGCCCGATTACCGCGTGTACCCGGAAGTCGTGTTTCCGGGCTTTGTCGACGACGCGGCCGCGGCGCTGAGCTGGGCGCGCGAGCATGCCCCGCGCTTCGGCGTCGATCCCGCGCGACTGTTCCTGATGGGACATTCGGCCGGGGCCCAGATCGCCACGCTGCTGGCCACCGATGACGCCTACCTGCGCACGCGCGGGCTCGGGCGCCAGGCCATCGCCGGGGTGATCGGGCTGGGCGGCGCGTACGATTTCCTGCCGCTGCGCGATCCGGTGCTGCGCCGCGTGTTTCCGGCGGATCTGCGCCGGCGCAGCCAGCCGGTGCATTGCGTGCAGGGAGCGGAGCCGCCGATGTTGCTGCTGGTCAGCACCGACGATCGCGTCGTGGATCCGGGCAACACGGAGCGCCTGGCGGCCCGCCTGCAAGCCGTC
Organism: Pseudomonadota bacterium; assembly: GCA_021815805.1. Lineage (GTDB taxonomy): Bacteria > Pseudomonadota > Gammaproteobacteria > Burkholderiales > Burkholderiaceae_C > Thiomonas_A. The sequence continues at coordinate 28,046 of JAKAZQ010000034.1, forward strand.
GGCAGCCGGGTGCGGGTGCTGCGCTACCGACGCCTCGGCCATATGCTGATCCTCGGCGTGCTCGGCACCACCTTGCGCGCGCTCGCCCCCGTGTTGCGCGAGATCAGCGACTTCATCGACGAGCACGCGCCCGCCGACCCGCCGGCGCCTCTCCGGTCGCCCTGAGCCCGGCTTCGGATGGCGGCGCGGCGCGGCTGCCGCGCGCCTCGGGGCCTTGCTCGGCGCGGCACTTCGGACACACCCCGTCGAGCACCACGCGGTGTTCGAGGATCGACCAGCCGCTGACGCGCTCGGCTGCCCGCAGGTCGCGTTCGTGCAGCACGCAGTCGAGCGCCGCGAGCGCCTGGCAGTGCACGCAGCGCACGTGGTCGTGATGCGCGCCGGCGAGCTCGTAGCGCGCCGCACCGTCGCCCAGCGCCACGCGCTGCACGGCGCGGCCGCGCAGCAGGCGCTCGACCGCGCGCCATACCGAGGAGAAATCCGCCTGGTGCCCGGCGTCCTGCAGGCCGCTGGTGATCTGCTCCATGGTCCAGGCATGGCGTGCGCCATGCCGGAGCAGTTCCAGCACCTGTTCGGGAATGCGTGACGGACGGGGCATGGCGCGGCGCGGGCGGGCACGGGTCTGGCGCCATGCTAACCGGCATGGCTTTCCGGCCAGCAGGGTCTTGCTCGACGCGCAAAATGCGAACGAACAGCATTTGCATGGTTGGTCCACCGGACATCGGAAACCCACGTGCCGACACGGGATCCACGCGCGCAGACGCCGCTTGTTGCGGCACCGGCGGCTGCGGCACCGGCGTCCGCGGCTCCGGCCTTGCCGGTGCTGCGCAGCCAGGACTTGCTGGCCGGGGCGCGTGTGCGCGTGATCGAACACGCCGGTCAGCACTATTTCCTTCGCCTGACCCGCAACGGGGGTCTGATTCTCTGCAAGTGAGCACCCACACACTCCGAGCCAGCCAGTGAACCGGCGCGCGTCCCGGCGCGTCGTGCTTCCAGCCAGCGCAACCACCCATGCCCCGCGGGGCCGGGAGATGCCATGTGCTGCAAGCGTGTCCAAGCGCCGCGTCGCGACGCGGCGAACCGAAACAGGGTGCGCCGAACGGCGCTGCGAAGCCTCGGGCTGGCCTGCAGCCTTGCCACGGCCATGCCGGCGGCCGCCGACACCGCGGAGGACTCCGACAGCCGGCGCGCGCTGCGCGCGTCGCTGACGCTGGATGCCGATGCCATCGAGCTGCTGCGCGGCGGGCTCGCGCGCGGCGGAGCCTGGGATGCACTGGCCCGGTTCGAACTGCAGCTCGACGGCATCGCACTCGGCCTGCCGCAGGGGTCGCGGCTGCAGGCCAGCGTGGCGCGTACGCAGGGCGAGCCAGCGTCGTCCGGCCATGTCGGTGACGCCCAGGGGGTCAGCAACATCGAGGCCGACACGCGCAGTCGCGTGTACGAATGCTGGTATGCGCAGCCGGGCGCCGCGGGCTGGCTGTGGCGCGCCGGCCTGATCGCCGCCGATGCCCATTTCGATACCCTGGATGCCGCCGAAGCCTTGTTGAACGGCAGTTTCGGCGCCCAGCCGACCTGGGTCGGCAACACGCGAGCGCCGGTCTTCCCGACGGCCGGAGTCGGCTTGATGGCAAGCCGGGAGGCTGCGCCCTGGAGCCATCGCATCGGGGTGTTCCAGGCCGACCCGGCCGAGCGCTCCAGCGCGCTGCGCCGCGGCGCGCTGATCATCGAGCAGAGTGCCTGGCAGGGCGTAGGCAGCTACAAGCTGGGCGGGTGGCTCTATCGCCCGCACGGCGCAGTCGCCGATGCTGCGCCGGCAGCCGGCTGGGGGCTGTACGCGTCGGCCGAATACCCGCTGCGCGCCGGCGCCGCGGCTCCGCGCGCGTTCCTGCGCGTCGGCTGGAGTCCGCCGCAGGATGCGCCGGTCGCCCACGACCTGCAGTTCGGCCTGCTCGTGCCGGGTCCGCTGCGCGGGCGCGCCGACGACCGCCTCAGCGTCGGCATCGCGCACGCCGCACTGCGCGGGCAGCGCGCCGAGACCGCGTACGAAGTGGCCTACCGGCTGGTGCTGTCACGCCATGTGGCGCTGCAGCCGGACCTGCAATACGTGAGGCACCCGGGCGGGCGGCCGGGCGCGGCGCTGGTGGCGATGCTGCGCCTGCACCTGGCGTGGGAGTGAGCGTCGCCGCGCCGCGTCCGCCGTCACTCGCCGAGTTGCGCGCGGATGCGTTGCGCGATCTGCTCGAGCCTGGCCGGGTCGGCGCGCTCGCGCGCGTGCATGCGCAGGTCCGTGCCCTGCCAGCGCGGGATCACGTGGAAATGCACGTGGGGCACCGTCTGGCCCGCGGCCGCGCCGTTGAACTGGCCGATGAACACGCCGTCCGGGGACAGCGCCTGGCGCACGGCCACGGCGATGCGCCGGGTCATGCGCGCGGCCGCGACCAGCGCGGCGTCGGGGAGTTCGAACAGGAATTCGCTCGGCGCCTTCGGGATCACCAGGGCGTGGCCGTCGGCCTGCGGCATGATGTCCATGATGGCCAGCACGTCGTCGTTCTCGGCCAGCTTGATGCTCGGCCATTCGCCGCGCAGGATCCTGGCGAAGGGGTTGTCTTGGTCGTAGGGCATGGAAGTCTCCGACGGGGATGGGGCCCGATGCTAACGGCTGCGCCGGCCGGCGTCGCGCGCCCGCGCCGCGGCATGGGCTCGGCAAGCGCGCGCAGGCTGCTTGCCGAAGCCCGGCAGCGCTTCAAGCAAGCGTCGCAGGCGGTGTCTGCAGCATGCCTTGCCGGGCGCGCGCGCAGGCCTGCGTGCGCGCCCGGCGCAGCAGCAGCCGGCGCACGCGCAGCAATGCTCCGTCGCTGCGGCACGGGAATTCGCGTTCGCGCGCGTGCTCCGGCATGTTCTCGAGAACCAGGCGGTCCTGTTCCAGCACGGCCCAGTGCAGGGCCTCGAGCCGATTGCGGTAGAGAAAGCGCCAGACATCGCGTTGCCAGCCCTGCACCTTGCGCGTGCGCCAGAAGTAGGCCTGGCAATGCTGCGGGTCGATGCCGGTGACGAAGCCGACGATGCCGAAATCCCCGCCCGGTCCGTAGCGTCGCTTGTAGGGCAGCCCGAGGCGCACCCACAGGCAGTGCGTGTCGCCGAACTCGACCCAGTCGAAATGACCGCCATGCCCATGGTGCCTGTCGAAGCGCAGGCCCGTGGGCGTGGCGCGCAGCGTGGTGTCGGCGCGCCGCGCGCCCTGGCCCAGCGCATGCGAGACAGCGTGCAGGAAGGCGCCGTGCGCCGGATCCATGAAATTGTCCAGCGCGTAGCGATAGCCGGTGCGCCAGTTCGCCACGCACAGGAAGCGCGCGTGCGCATCCGACGTCAGTTCCTCCGGAAGTCGCAGTGGCGCGGGCGGCGCGTCGGGGTCCAGCCCGAACCAGACGAACACCGCACCGGCGGCCTCGCGCACGGGATAGCTGCGCAGCTGCCGGGTGCCGCGCATCGGGCAATCCGGCTCGGCCGGCACCGCCGTCACGATGCCGCGGCGGTCGACCTCCACGCCGTGGTAGCGGCAGGCCAGCCGCTCCCCGAGGTTCCAGCCCAGCGACAGGCGCGCTCCGCGGTGCGGGCAACGATCCTCGAGCGCATGCACCCGGCCGCCGGCGTCGCGCCACAGCACCAGCGGCTCGCCCAGGCGGCTCAGGCCCACGGGTTCGCGCTCCACCTGCCGGCTCGGCGCCACCGGATGCCACAGATCGCGCAGGCCGGTGTCCAGGATGCGCCTGGCGTCCGCCGCGACGCCGTCGCAGCGGTGCGCTCGCGGCCGGCCGCGAACGGGCGCAGGCGGCGTGCTCACGCGCCGAGCCGCGCCATGGCGGCGCGGAAGCGATCCACCGTCCAGGCCCGTTGGTCGGGGTCGGCGAGCGCCTGTGCATTCAGGCTGTACACGATTTGCTCCAGGCTTTGCGCGCCGTGTTCGAAGGCCTGTTCCAGCGCGTCGGCCAGCGCGTTCTCGTAGGCCGTGGGCTCGACCGCGCGGCTTTGCCAGGCCGTGTTCCCGACCTCGTCGGGGTTCTCGATGCGCACCGCCCGGTGCGCGGCAGGGGAATCGCGATCCATGGCGCCCTCCGGAGTCGGCCGGGACCGCGCCCGCGTGGCGCGCCCGTGGCTTGCATGAGACCCCAACTTGCGCGACCTGTCCCGACCCTGCGGCCGACCGCGTCTTGGCCCACGCCTCGGCGCCGGGGCGCGGCCCGGGCGCAACAACGAAAGGCTCACGCCGGGCTGGCGCGGGGCGCGCGCCGGAACTCATGCGATGCCTGCGCCGGGCATGCACCGGGCATGCGCGCGGGCTCGGCGCAGGGGCTCAGCGCGCGGCGTCGGGTCGTGCGCAGCATGGCGTGCGCGCAGCCGCCTGCCTGGGCGGGCACGGCACGTCGCCATAGGAGCAGAACACGCAGCAGTCGCCGGGCGCGGGGCGCAGCAGGCTGCCGCAGGCCTCGCAGGTGTAGAACCACAGGCAGGCGTCGGTGGGCATGGTTTGCGTGCTGGCATGTGCGCAGATCGGGCAGACCAGGCGCGAGCGCAGCGTCAGGCCGTCCGTCTCGGCGGCCGCCGGGGAACCAGGGCTGGAGCAGCAGGGCATGGTGCGTGGCTCGCCAGCGGGGCGATCGCGTCCCGCTGGTTCACATGCTACGCCGACCTGCTTTCGCGAAGCGCCGGGCGTCGCGCCACCTGCAGGCACACGCGGCGCACGCGCCGCCTGCCGGGCATGGCGGGGCTGGGCGATCCCTACAATGCCGCTGCCCGCGGGCTCGCGGGCGGCGCTGTCGCCCCACCGAATTCCGGAGGCTCCCGAAATGCAGGAACATCCCAACAAGCTGCTGGTTCGCCGGTACATCGAGGAAAT
>JAKAZQ010000035.1 GCA_021815805.1 Pseudomonadota bacterium
GCAGCCATTGCCTACCTGATCAGAAATCCGCGACCACTGCCCCGCAAAAGCGGGCGTAAAGCGTCAGAAGATGCCAGATACAGGGCGCTGATTGTTGCGGCTCGCGTTAAGTGCGCAATGGATTCCGGCCTCACGGTTGAGGACGCCTGCGCGAGTCTTGAGCGTTTCGGACCTAGCGAATCCAGTAGCCTGAAGGCATACAGCGCCCTCAAGGACACACCAGAGTTGGAATTCATGGTTAGCTTACTCAAAGCGGGGCGAAAGACCTTCTAGCCGAATAAACGTGCAGTGAAGGGTGGGTGCTCAGCATTAACAATGCAATCACACCATCCACTCGCGGCCAAGGAGGCCACCATGGAACCTACTGCACATATCCCGCACCGCCTGATCGGGCTCAGGCAAGTTGAAGACCTAACCAGCTTGCGGAAAAGTCGCTTGTATCAACTCATACAGGCCTCTGCCTTTCCCCAACCTGTCAAACTAGGCCGCCGCACGGCCTTCGTCCAAGCGGAAGTTGAGGCATGGATTCTGAGCCAGATCGCATCTCGGGAGGTCGGCCATGCGTGACCCCATCGACTTGGACACCCTGCTGGGCGACCCGTTGCCACATCGGCGATTGCCAGTCACAGCGTCCGCGAGTTGGGCCGTCAAGCTTGTCGATGGCTATCTAACCTGCCCGCAGTGTGACTTCGATCACATCCACCATTGCGACGTGACTGTTTATGCAGGCGGAGAGGATGCAAAACAGCGCACCGTCATCTCCATCAAAGATGCTGGCGATCAATCACTGCTTCCGCCAACTGCGTGGATGGAGCAACGGGAAGCGCCTGATAACCCATCACCGCGTCGAGGCGCTGTAGTCACCGCGTATTGGTGTGAAGGATGCCACGGCAGATTCCATTTGGTTCAAGCCCAGCACAAGGGTCGCACCGAAATGCTTTGGGAGGCCGCATGAACCTAGCAAAACAAAATCGTCTGAACCCCTGCCAGGATTCAGACGAGCAATACCATCCCAAGTCGTATTTTACCCCTGCATGGCTTTACACGGCGGCTTGGCTTTTCGTTTGCTTTGCTCATGCATTTGGGGCTTGATATGGACTTCGCTATTGCTTTGCTGGATAACAAGCGCGCCCCCATTCGCAAGGTGGGTACTGTTTCCTGGGATGGGTTCGCATCATCGTTCACGCACCATGAGCAGGTCGAGGGAGCCGTTACACCGGAGACCCTGGACGCCCTGAAGGACGGCCCAGCGTGGATGCCTGCCGACATTGAGCCAGGACCGCGTAAGCGCGAGCGGGTGCGGGCGATGTCCGCGTTGGTGCTGGACATCGAGGCCGCTAAGGCCACGCCACACCTGCAGCCGCCGCCGTTTGACGAGACTGCCCAGCGCGTCAAGGCGCAGGGCTGGCAGGCGGTCTTGCACACCACGTTTCAGCACACCGCGAAGGCCCCTCGCTATCGCATCGTGTTGCCCGTCAGCAGCCATTTCGCGCCCGCGGTGGTGAAGGAACTCGGACTACAGGTTGCCCGCGTCCTGGGCCTGGGTGCTGTCACGGACATGGCAGCGCTGGAGCCTGCCCGGCTCTATTACCGGCCCCGCTGCCCCGCGGCTCACGCAGCCGATGCTCGCGCCGTGAGGATCGACGGACAGCCGCTCGACGTGAACGCAATGCTGGCGCACATCACAATAGCCGCTGCTCGCCAAACCGCGCCATCCAACGAGTTGGCAGTGGCGGCGCTCGGTGTCTATGAGCCGCCGACCGCCGAGGAAATGAGAGCCGATCTGGCGAAGCTCGATCCTGGCATGGACTATGAGGGCTGGCGCAATGTGCTGTGGGCATGTGCCTCTACTGGCCTCGATGAGGCAGAGGACATTGCACGCGACTGGTCCATGCAGTGCGAGGCCAAGTACGACACTCACGCATTTGATCGAACCTGGCTGAGCTTCAAGCCTGATGGCGGGATCACCTACGGCTCGCTGCGACACATGGTCAAACAGGCCGGGCAACCCGATCTGCCGCCACAGGCCGCTCTGGAGCGAGCAACCGCCATCCTGAAGCCGACACTACAAAGCAAGGCACACCTCTATCCCATGGAGGCCCTCGGCCCGCTAGCCGAGGCCGCCAGCGACCTGGCCAGCGGCGCGCAAGTCGCACCGGCCATGGCAGGCCAGTCGCTGCTGGCCGCAGCCGCACTGCTCACCCAGAGCATTGCCAACGTACAGACGCTGGATGGCTGGCCTAAGCCCCTGAGCCTGTATTGCCTGACGATAGCCAACAGCGGCGATGGCAAGGACGCGGTGGATCGCCCGGCCCTGCGTGCGATTCAGGAACATCAACGCCGGGAAGGTCAGAAGTATCAGCTTCTGTGCGAGGCGTTCGAGCAGGACAAAGCCAAGCGCAAAAAAAGCGAAGGCGCGCCGCTGGCTCCGGGACCTGCGCCCTACCGCCTGGCGTCAGACCTGACCATCGAGGGCATGCGCCGCAGCTTCGCTGAAGGCATCGCCTCACAAGGCATTTTCAGTACCGAGGCAGGGGCGGTCCTGGCAGGCCACGCCATGACGGTGGAGAACCGCATCAAGACCACCGCCAGCCTCTGCGGCCTGTGGGATCGCGGTCACCTGAGCGTGGTACGCGGCGGCGGCGGCCGCACCGAGCGATACGGTGTACGGCTGAGCGCACACCTGCTGATCCAGCCCGCCGCGCTGGGCGATGTACTCAACGATGATGCGCTCTCGGGAATCGGCTTCTGGCCGCGCTTCCTGCTGGCCTGGCCTGCGCCGCTAGAGCCGCGCAAATTCAAGCCCTGGCACGCGGATAGCAGCGCGTCGATTCGCGCCTTCTGGACACGCTGCGAGCAGCTGCTGGCGAAGCATATGCCCGAGTCCTGCGACGGCCTGCCAGCGATCACCCTGGACCCGGCCGCCCAGGCTTGCATGGCGTCGTTCTTTGAATCCATGGAGCAGGAGGGCCGCAAAGGAAACCTGCAGGATGTACGCGCCTTCGCCCTGCGTGCCACCGAGTTGGCTTGCCGCATCGCCGGGGTACTGACCGCGTTCGCGGGCGGCCAGCGCATCGACGTCAGCACAGCACGCTGTGGCATCCAGCTCGCTCAGCACTCGCTGTCCCAGTGGCTGGAAGCCCTAGGCGGGAAAGCTGATCCGGTGCCCGGCTGGGCACTGACCCTCTACCGCTGGCTGCTTGACCGCCACGCTCCCGTGCGGATCAAAGACATCCCTCACCTGGGGCCGAGCAGCGTCCGGCCCGCAAACCGGCGCGATCAAGCCATCGAACGCTTGAAGGCGGCCGATCTGATCCACATTGAAGGCGACACCATCAGGGTGAAGGGAGTGCAGCATGCATGAGCCCAGCATCTGCGGATGCGCAGCAGTGCTTGCGATTTCTGCGATTCCTGCGACTGAGCGCAGAAACACTGGCTCCGCGCCCCTGCGACTGCTTTGCGACTTTTGCGACTTTGCGTCCCATGCAGCAAGTCGAGACATGCCTGCGATTCTTGCGACTGGCCGCAGAAACACTAGCGAGTCGCAAGAATCGCAACAGGGTCTGCGCGCCGACATCGCCTGGCCGCCCCATAGCGGAGCGCGGCGAGAAAGTCGCAAAAGTCGCAGCCCAGTCGCAGCCGCTAGAACCCGCATAAACACTAGTGAGTCGCAAGAATCGCAAGAATCGCAGGGATCCCCTCCGACAAACACACAGCAACCGTCCCGACGGGGGAGTTGACGTCATGACCACCCTAGAAAAATCACAGGCGCTGCAGCAGGTGGAGCGCGCAGAGGCACAGGCCGCGACCAACGGCGTGGCCGCCGCTGCCGTCACCATCTCCATGCTCGGCGATGGCCTGTCCGCCAACGCTGTACTGGATGCCATCAAGGCGCAAGCCGCGTGCGTGAACGCAGGCGACATGCGCAGCGTCGAGGCGCAGCTGGTAGCCACCATCGCCACGCTGGAAGCCTTGTTCCACCGCTACATCGCCAAGTCCGAGGAAGCACCCTCTCCCCGAATGCAGGAGATGTATGCCAAGATGGCCTTCAAAGCCAAGGGCCAAGCCATACGCGCCGCCGAGGCGCTTAGTGACATGAAGGTCGCACCGCTTGTCATTGCTCGGCAGGTCAACCTTGCCAGTGGGCCGCAGCAGGTCAACAATCGTGCAGAGGTCACGCCATTTCCCAATCAAAAAATTGAAAGGCGACTCCAGAATGCCGACAAAACCTAGAGTCCTGACCGCCAAGCAGGTCGCCGTCCTCAAGCAAGGACAGTCACCCGAGCGCGTCGCGGCATTCCGTGCATGGGTCTTGCAGAACCGCCCCTGGAAGCTCGTGAAGGTACGCCAGAGTCTCGAGTGGCGCGCACACCTTGCGAGTATTGGGCCACGAGTGGACGGCATTGGCTCGCTGGAATTCAAAGACGAGAAACGGCTTCTGCGCGAGGCCGTCGCGCTGTGCCAGGCTGCGATTGTTTCTGCCTACAAAAATACGGAAGTCAAAGGCAAAACTAGACCACCATCCTTCACTGTCACAATACAAGGCGCCCAAAAAGTTGCGCCCCTACGAACGGAAAGATATTAGCCACTTGGCGACAAATTGCGATCCAATGAAAAATCCCAAGTCAACGTATTATTGAAAGTGGCGCGCCACATGATACCCAAGCCAACACCAAAGGCGGCCGCCACAATAATCGCAGCACTATTTAGCACACCACTTTTCTCAGGGTGCACAACGGCAGAACTTCTCGCAGCCAGACAAGGCATGAGGCCGCCGGTCAATTCCTACACGCCACAATATGGGGCCGCACCATCATCTCAATCGCAAAAGATCATGGTCTTTGGCGGCACAGATCACAAAACATATCTAGGATGCCTAAGCTGCTCTGAATACAGTGCCGAATCAGTTTTTAATCAATACGGAAACTATGGCAGCGCGTACTCAAACACCAGCATCACGAATCCCTATAGCCAATTCGGCTCGCAATATGCCGCGACCGGCGCATGCAATCCATACGCCAGCGACCCTCCGGTTGTCGTAGATCAGTTAGGCAATTTTTTGGGCTACCTTACCCTGAACGAATACAAAGGCGGCGCGATTACAAGCCCAAGTATTCTTGCTTGGCTGCATAGGGTTTGCGCTACCCAGTAACCTCCTTGCAAGGTTTGATAAATCTGGGCATCAGAAAAATGTCCTCTAGCAGACAAAATGGAGAAGGGGAACTCGGATGCCTAGTTTCGCTCGCGGCTTTGGCATTTCTGGGCATGACCGCGTGGCTAGGCATCTCGGGGACTTGGAATTACATCCGAAAGGCGCCTTCGTCCGCGCGCATTGCTGCACAGGCCGCTCTTGCGAAGTCCCTTGGTTTACCCTATGAAAAATATATCGATAACGCATGCGCACAAGAGACGACCTGCGAACTTTACCGGAAATACAGAATGCAGTGCGCCACCGCCGGCAATATCAAGGAGTGCATAAAAATTAAAATGCAGGGCTCAGATTACTCGTCCTGCGGATCGGGCGCTTTTCGAGCCGACGCGAGCCCTCTCCCAACGTACCATCAATGCATAAACGCCAAATATTTCGGAAACTACGACACCCCGGAGCAGATTGGCAGCGACAGCGGAAGTAACAATAATCCTGTAACCCCGAAAATTCTTCCTCCAACAGCCAGCGTCAGCTCCCCTACATCTGATGCGTATTTTTGGTGGAAGTGCCAAGAATATAAACGACCAACCCTTGCCAGCACTCCCCCTTATCCAGACTGTCGGAAAACGACTGCCCCCAGCGCAACTCAATCGGCGCCGAACCCCTTTGATCGCTTTGACGCCTCCACCGCAAGACTGCGGACATCCCCAGATCCGGATTGGGCTTCGCCGAAATCGGACGCCATAATGTCCGGGGCACCAGCCCAGAACAAAGCGGAGAAGAGGAAAGGCGGGTTGACTGGCTACGTCACACTTGATCAAGTAAAACCGCCTCCTTGGGACCGCTACAAATCACTTCGAAATCGGCGCGACACGAATAAAACAGATAGCTTTTCGGCACTTCGCAAAGCCGCCAAAGTGGGCAACAACGTCGCGGAATTTACTCTGGGCGAACACTACGAAGATTCCTACAATGCACTTCTTGCTTATTACTGGTACAAGAAGTCGGCCGAGCAGGGAAATGCAAATGCGCAAGATGCACTTGGCTATGAGTATGAATCTGGTTCTGGAACGCGGCGAAATTACGTCAGAGCAAATTATTGGTATTTGAAGTCCGCGAATCAAGGCGACCCGGATGCACAACTCGCGCTTGGATTTAATTACTCGTCCGGGAACGGCGCTCCGCCTGACCCCGTAGAGTCCTATAAGTGGTTTTATATTGCGTATCTGAGTGCACCATCTGGAAGCGACACCAGCAGCCTCGCATCGACCATGTTGAAGGTATCGTCACTTAATCCTAGGCAAAAGAGCCAGGCGCGCGCTGAAGTATCGCAATGGTTCAAGGCCCACAGCCGCCAGTGACTGCCTGCCTTAAATTCCAAAAATCGCGCAGCAAATTGGGGTAGCCCCTGCATTGCAAAATTTTGCCGGGAGCCCGGCCTGCAATTCCAGAGTTCGCTTGGGCGGCTGAGTCCACCAACCCAGTCAAGGCCAACGCCGCGAACAAGCAGCGCTTGGGCATCAGCGCTGGGGCGCATGCAATGCGCAAATACCCATACAGGATGCATGGGTTAAGAGCAGCGGTAAGAGCGCGAATAGCCAAAAATAAAAAAGCCCAAGCTAATCAATAGCTTGGGCTTGCATCTTGGCGGAGTGGACGGGACTCGAACCCGCGACCCCCGGCGTGACAGGCCGGTATTCTAACCAACTGAACTACCACTCCTCGCGCTTTGCCCGGAGCGCTCGAAAAGCGCTCCGGGCAAAGAAAGGATTGTGCTTCAGGCACCAAGGCGTGTCAATAGCGGCTGCATCCACTGCGACAACCCGAGGCCGCACCAGAAGGCCGCCACGATCCCGAGTTGCGCCAGCGCCTGCACGCCGGCGAAGCGCGCCGCGCCGCCGGACAGGCTCGCCGCCACGATCTTGCTCAGTGCGTTGGCGCTGAAGGCGCCGGCGATGCACACCGCGGCGAAGCCGGAGCCGAGGTCGCCGGCGGCGTGCAGTTGCATGGCCGATACCGCCGCGGCGTGCGCATCGGCGAATCCCGCCAGCGTGGTCGCCACCAGCACCCCGCTGCCGCCGAACACGCCGTGCGCCCAGTCGGCGACGAACAGCACCACGCCGACCGCGGCGGCGAACAGCAGCGCGGCACGCGCGCTGAACGGCTGCCCGGCCATGCCCACGCCGGGCGCCGTCTCGCCGCCCTGGCGACGCGCCTCCCGCGCGCTCCAGGCGCCGGCGGCGACCGTCACGCCACCGGCCAGCAGCAGCGCGGGGGCCAGCAGGCGCAACAGCGGCGGCGAAACGACGGACGCCATGACCCCGAGCTGAAGTACGGTCGACAGGTTGGACCACAGCGCGCCGGCCAGGCAGGCGGCGAACCAGGACGGATGCTCGCGCGCGCGCTGGGACATCGCCGCGATGGTCGCGGTGCTGGACACGAAGCCGCCGAACAGTCCGGTCAGCGCCAGGCCGCGCGCGGGCCCCAGCAGGCGCAGCGTGATATGTCCGAGGCTCTGGATGGCCATGAGCAGCACCGCGAGGGTCCACAGCACATGCGGATTGAGCCCGCCGAGGATGCGCAGCGGGCGGTCGGGCAGAAGCGGCAGCACGACGAGCACGGCGGCCGCCAGCAACAGCCCGTGCTGCAGTTCCTGCTCGCTCAGCACGCGGCGCACGAAACCGTGCAGACGCGCCTTGGCCGCCAGCAGGGTCACGCTGAGCACCGCCAGCGCCGACGCCAGCGCCGGGTCGCGCATGGCCAGCGCGCCCAGCAAAAGGCTGAGCAGCAACGCCAGTTCCGTGGTGATGCCAGGGTCGCTGTCCCGGGTGCGCAGGTAGCCGACCACCGCCAGCGCGCCGACGCAGAGCAGCGCGCCCAGCAGCACGCTGCCGCCGAAACCCTGGGCCACGGCGCCGGTCAGCGCGGCCAGCGCGAAGCTGCGCACCCCGGCGCTCGACTGCTCGTCGGGGTGGCTGCGCTCGCGTTCGATGCCGATGAGCAATCCGGCGGCAAGCGCGGCCACCCAGCCCAGACGATCGGCGATGCTCAGATCCATGCACCGATTCTCGTCGCGGCGGGCGCTTGCGCAAGCCGCACAGGTCAAGGTCGCGACGCCTCGGCGCGCGCCGCGAAGCTGCGCGCCGCGCGCCGGTTCCAGGCGTCGAACAACGCCATGCCGAGCAGCATGGAGCCGAAGAACGCCCAGCGATCGGCGCGCAGGCTCAGCAGGTTCACCAACGCCGGCCCGGGACAGACTCCGCACAGGCCCCAGCCGATCCCGAACAGCACGCTGCCGAGCACCAGCCGCGGTGTGATGCGCCGGATGCTGGGGAATTCCATCAGGCCGCCGAGCAGCGCCCGCTGCCGGCGGATGGCCAGGCGCAGCGGCAGCAGCGCGGCCGCGACGGCGGCGCCCATGACCAGCAGCAAGGTCGGATCCCAGCGCCCCGCGACATCGAGAAAACCCAGCACCCGCCGAGGATCGGCCATGCCGGAAAGCATCAGGCCGGCGCCGAACAGCATGCCGCACCCGCAGGCCAGCAGATGGGTCGCGCGCTTGCTCATGGCCGTCAGCCCCAGCGATGGCGCAGGTACACGGTCAGCATGCCGCTGGCCATGAACAGCGCGACGGCCAGCAGCGAGCGCTGCGACAGGCGCGGGATGCCGCACACGCCGTGCCCGCTGGTGCAGCCGGAGCCCAGGCGGGTGCCGAAGCCGGTGAGCAGGCCGGCAGGCAGCACCGACAGCGCCGGCAGCGCATGGTCCGCACCGGGAAAGGGCAGCCCGGCGACCCGCCACATCGCCGCCCCCAGCAGCACGCCGCCGAGAAACCACGCACGCCAGACCTGGGTGCGCGCGCCGGCGACGAAATCGTGCAGAAGTCCGCCAGCGATGCCGCTGCACCCCATGACCTTGCCGCCGCCGAGGGCCAGCGCACCGGCGGCGGATCCGATCAGCAGCCCTCCGCCGAGCGCGGCGAGCACCTGCAACTGCGAAAGTTCGACCATCGATGCCATGCCCACCCCCGGTTGACTGGTTCAAGCCCGGTCGGGTGGACTGCGCCCGGCCACGTGCCGGCATTGTGGCGCGCTACGTACTTATACAGGTATCAGTATTTGTACGGGTCTCGCGAAAGCCTCTCTCAGCTGCCGCGGGCCACCCTGCGCAGCAGTTCGCGCGCCTGGCGCTCGCTGCCGACGGAGCGCTCGAGCGGCGTGCGGCACAGCCCGGCGCAGTCGTAGCGAAGGTTCTCGTAGATCTCGGCGGTGGCGGGAAATGCCGCGAGCAGGCCGTCCAGCGCCGGATCCATCGACTGGCGCTCGAGTTCGTCACGGATGCGCTGCACCAGCAAGCGGTACTGCGACGGATCGGGTTGCGCCGATTCCCGCTCGAGGCGCTCGAGCAGCGAGGCCAGCGCAGCCAGACCGTGCAGTTGCGGCGGCAGGTACAGCACGCGTTGTGCGGAAGCTTGGGAAGGCAACATGGCGATACTGGACTGGAAAGGAGGAGCCTCGTCGCATCAGTTGCGGTCGGGGCACCGACTTTCAAGAGCAGCGCGAGGGTTGCCGCGGCGCGGGCCGCGGCAACCCGGCGCTCAGCTGCGAAGCTCGTCGGGACGCACCGGCAGCTCGCGCAGGCGTTTGCCGGTGGCCGCGAAAATCGCATTCGTCAGCGCCGGTGCGATCGGCGGCGTGCCCGGCTCGCCCATCCCTCCCGGGGGCTGCGTGCTGGGCACGATGTGCACGTCGATCGCCGGCGCCGTGTCGATGCGCAGCATGCGGTACTTGTCGAAGTTGCCCTCGACGACCCCGCCGTTGTGCAGGCTGATGCGATCCAGCAGCGCGGCCGTCAGCCCGTACACGACGGCGCTCTGCACCTGGGCACGCACGATGTCGGGGTTGATCACATGCCCGCAATCCACGGCGCAGGTGACGCGGTGCACGCGCACGTTCCCCTGCGGGTTCACCGACACCTCGGCGACCTCGGTGACGTAGGTGCCGAAGGAGTGGTGCATCGCGATGCCGTGGAAATGCCCCGCCGGCAACGGCCGCCCCCAGCCGGCCGCCTGCGCCGCCAGATCCAGCGTGCGCAAGGCCCGCGGGTCGCCGCCGTGCAGCAGCAGCTGACGGCGGAAGGCGTAGGGATCCGCATGCGCCGCATGCGCCAGCTCGTCGATGAAGGATTCGACGGTGAACGCGGTGATCGAGTGCCCCACCGAGCGCCAGAAACCCACCGGCACCGGCGTGTTGCACATGACGTAACGGGTCTGCGCGTTGGGCATGGCGTACGGCAGCTTGATCGCTCCCTGCACCGAAGTCGCGTCGATACCGTCCTTGACGTACTGCGGGAACACGCGCGAAAAGATCGACGGCCCGACGATCTGATGGGCCCAGACCTGCAGGTGTCCCTGCGCGTCCAGCACGGCGCGCAGCCGGTGCAGGTTGGCCGGCCTGTAGAAGTCGTGCCGGGTGTCGTCCTCGCGCGTCCACACCACCTTGACCGGGCGCCCGGCGGCCTTCGACAGCTCCACCGCCTGCGCGACGAAATCCTGCTCGAAGCGCCGTCCGAACCCGCCGCCCAGCAGCGTGGTGTGCACGTGCACGGCGTCGGGAGGCACGCCGGCGATGCGGCCGGCGACGATCTGGTTCAGGGTCTGCGCCTGCGTCGGCCCCCAGATGTCCACGCGATCCTTCTGCACGTAGGCGGTGCAGTTCATCGGCTCCATCGTGGCGTGTGCCAGAAAGGGCAGCGAGTAGCTGGCCTCCAGCAGCCTGGCCCCGGGCGCCGCGGCGGCCTGCTCCAGCGCGGCTTCGCCGTCGCCGACCTTCCACGCGGTGGTGCCGGGCTGTTCGGCCGCCTTGCGGAACAGGGCTGCGATGGCCTCGTCGTCGAGCTGGGCGTTCGGACCGGCATCCCAATCGATCTGCAGCGCGTCACGACCCTTGCGCGCCGTCCAGAAATCGTTCGCCAGCACGGCCACGCCGTCGCCGATGCGCACGACCGAATGCACGCCGCGCAGCGCCCGCGCGGCACGCTCGTCGACCGCGCGCACGCGCGCGCCGAACGCCGGCGGCTGGGCGACGCTGGCGATCAGCATGCCCGGCGCCTGCACGTCGAGGCCGAACACCGCGGCGCCGGTCGTCTTCTCCGGCACGTCGACGCGCGCCAGCGGCTGGCCGATGAGCCGGAATTCCGCGGGCTGCTTCAGGCGCACGTCGCGCGGCAGCGGCAGGCGCGCCGCGGCGTCGGCCAGTTCGCCGAAGCTGGCCTGCTGCCCGCCCGGGCCGTGCACCATGCCCGACACCGCGCGGCAGGCCGCGACATCGACCTGCCAGCGCTGCGCCGCCGCCTGCAGCAGCAGCGCGCGCGCCGTCGCGCCGGCGTGACGCAGCGGCAGCCAGGAACTGCGCACGCTGGTGCTGCCGCCGGTGGCCTGCATGCCGAGTTGCGGGTTCTTGTAGGCGGCGTGCGCGCCGGCCTGCTCGATCTGCACGGCCGACCAGTCGGCGTCCATCTCGTCGGCGAGCAGCGTGGGCAGCGAGGTCATCACCCCCTGACCCATTTCCGACTTGTCCAGCACCAGGGTCACGCGGTTGTCCGGCGTGACGCGGATGTAGGCGTTGGGGGAGAACGCGCCAGGCTCGGCCAGCGGGTTGGCGGCAGCCGCCGCCTGCCCGGCGCGCGCCTGCTTCGGCAGGTACAGCCCGAGCAGCAGTCCGCCGCCGGCCAGCGCCGAGGCCTTCAGGAAATGCCGGCGCGTCGCGCCGGGCTGCTCGAGATCGTGGGTGGTGGGCATGTCAGGCCTCCGTCGCCAGCGTCTGCGCCGCATCGTGAATGGCCGCGCGGATGCGCGGGTAAGTTCCGCAGCGGCAGATGTTGCCGGCCATGAACGCGTCGATGTCGCTGTCGCTGGGCGCCGGATTCTGCTTGAGCAGCGCGCTTGCCGACATGATCTGGCCGGACTGGCAGTAGCCGCATTGCGGCACCTGGTGCTGCACCCATGCCGCGCGCAGCGCCTGCGCCTCGCGGGTGTGCAGCCCCTCGATGGTCGTGACATGGCTGCCCGCGACCGACGAAACCGGAATCTGGCACGAGCGCACGGCGTTGCCGTCGAGGTGCACGGTGCAGGCGCCGCAGGCGGCGATGCCGCAGCCGAACTTGGTGCCGGTGAGTTGCAGGTGATCCCGGATCGCCCACAGCAGCGGGGTATCCGGGCTGGCGTCGACCGAGCGCGCTTGCCCGTTGACGGTGAATTCGATCATGTCGTTCTCCCTGGATTCGTCCCGATCCGGGTTCGCGCGCGCATCGCAGCACCCGCCGCTCGACCCGCGCAACCCGTATACGAGTTCGGATAATGTTAAGAACGACCGGGAATTCTTGCGCGACGCCGCGTGGACGTGAATCCTTGTTACGTGGTGCAAAACGCCTCGGCGCTCCCGCGCCGGCGCGCCGTTCAGTCGTCGCGCAGCGCCGCCAGCGGGTGCCGCGCGGCCGGCCAGGGGCTGGCGAAAAAGCCCGCCACCTCGGCTTCGCGCACGTCCTCGATGCGCGACGGGCTCCAGCGCGGCTGCCGATCCTTGTCGATGACCAGCGCGCGGATGCCCTCCACGGCATCGCCGCCCGCAGCGTGCGCGCGGTGAAAGCAGTGGTGCATGATGTCGCGCTCCATGCGCAGTTCGTCCGCCAGCGGCATGCCGCGGGCCCGCCGCAACTGCTCCAGGGTCACCGCCAGCATGAGTGGAGAGCGTGCGCGCAGCGCGTGCAACGCCTGCTGCGCGAAGGCGTCGCCGTCGGCCTGCAGCGAGGCGCAGATCGACGCCACGTCGGGCTGCGCGAAATGCCGATCCAGGCGCTCCTGCTGCAGCGGCAGCGCGGCCTGCGCGACCGGCTGCGCGGCGGCCTCGACGACCTCGTCCAGCTGCCGGGCGCTGCGCACCTGCAGGAGCCGTTCGGTGAGCTCCGGCAAGGCACTCGACGCCACCTGCCGGTCGGCGAGCCCGCAGGCGATCGCGTCGGCGGCCTGCAGCTGATGCCCGGTGAGCGCGAGAAATTCGCCAGTGCGTCCCGGACAACGCGACAGGAACCAGCCGCCGCCGACATCCGGGAACAGGCCGATATTCGTCTCCGGCATGGCCAGCAGCGAGCGCTCGGTCACCACGCGCCAGCGCGCACCCTGGCTGATGCCCATGCCTCCGCCCATGACAATGCCGTCCATCAGGGCGACGAAAGGCTTCGGATAGCGGTGGATCAGGTGGTCGAGGGTGTATTCCTCCGTGAAAAAGGCATCCAGCTCGGGGTCCCCGGCGAGCGCCGCACGATGGAAGAACTTGAGATCACCCCCGGCGCACAGCGCCGGCGGACGCCCGTCGACGACCGTGGCGCGCAACACCACGCCGAGCACCTGCGGATCGGCGGCCCATGCACGCAGCGTGGCAGTGAGCCGCCGCACCGCGGCAAGATCCAGCGCATGCAGCGCCTGGGGTCGATGCAGGGTCAGCAGGCCGATGCCTCCATGTCGCTCGGCAAGTACGCCTTCGGCCGTCGATGGCGTGGTGGACATCAATGCGGTCTCCGTTCGGGCATGCGCCGGCTCGGGCGCGAATCGCCGGCATGGTAGCGAACACGGCGTGTCGACAGCTCCCGCCGGGCAGGTCCGCCAAGGCGGCCGCCAGGGCGGCCTCGTGCTTGCGCAGGCCGACCGGCCGCGCATCCGCCACCGTGCGCAGTCCTGCGCGCCGATCAGCGATCAGCGACCTTGGCGGCCTGCGTGTCCGTATCGGCGTCCGCGTCCGTGCCCGCGTCGCTGCCGGGCTTCGCCTCGAGTGCCGCCGCCGAAGGCGGCAGGCCCAGTTGCAGGCGCGCGCTCAGCACCTTGGCATGCCCGGCGCCCACCGAGACCTGGGTCGCATCCACGCCGCGTCGCACGGCGAATCGACCGAGCGCGGTGTCACGCGCCTGCGGCACCAGCAGCACGTTGCCCTCGGGACGGCGCAACACGACCACGACCGGGGTATGGGCGCGGGAGCCGCGCTCGATGACCACGCCGACCTCACCACTGGCCAGTTCGACATACACGCCCGGCGGATACAGGCCCAGCACCCGCAGCAGGGTCGCGCCGATGGCGTCCGGCTCATGCCTGACCCCGAGCAGCGCCCCGCGCGCCGCTATCGCGGGAGTCAGTGCCGCGCGCATTCGGCGCGGGCTGAGCTTGGCCGCGTAAATGTCGACCCGCCGCAGCAACTCGGCCGCGCGCGCGGCCGAATCGACCGGCTCGGCATCGGCGATCTGGTGCGCCACATGATGCTCGCGCACCGCGTGCAGCCACATCTCGTCGCTGACGCCGGCCTGCTCGAGCATCTCGACCG
This sequence comes from Pseudomonadota bacterium, assembly GCA_021815805.1. Lineage (GTDB taxonomy): Bacteria > Pseudomonadota > Gammaproteobacteria > Burkholderiales > Burkholderiaceae_C > Thiomonas_A. The sequence continues at coordinate 14,518 of JAKAZQ010000035.1, forward strand.
CGCGTTGCGCGTGTCGGTCGATGAGCTCGCGCTGCTCGCGACTCGGCGCCTCGGCCTGGCGCGCCAGCTGATCCTGCAGCGGTCCCATGGCCACGTTCATGGTCAGTGCGGCGCTGGTGATGCTGCGCACCTGATCCTCCGACCAGTCCAGCCAGCGCGCGCCCAGCATCACCATCAGCGCGCAGCACACCGCATGCAGGGCGCTGTACCGCAGCGGGCTGTTGATCTTTTCGTTGATCGCGCAGTACAGCCCGAGGTCGGCATGCTCGCGACCGATCACGAGCAACTCGTCGACACAGACGCCCACGCGCTCCAGCCATGCCGCGTCGACGGCGGAGCCGTCGAGCAACTGCACCGCACGGCCGCGCACGCGCTCGACGGCCGAAAGACCCTGGCGCACATGCCGCAGGTAGCTCCTGCCGGCCATCACGCTGACGGTGGTTTGCCCGATAAGTGCCTGCTCATCCATGATCGACCGCTTTTGTACTCCGCATTCCGTGCAAAAATTCAGACTGTCGCACAGTCGCAACAGGCTGCACAGGAATTTGTACCGCGATTTGCCAGCTTCCTGCACGCCTGCGGCTGCGCAGCGCGCCGAGCCTGCGGGGCCAAGCTGCTGCGCCCCGCCGATGCGTCGCGGCGAGCCCCCGGATCCCGATGCCGTCCCATTCCTGCATGCCGCCAGCCACCGATCACCAAGAACCCGCGCCTGCGGGCGCAGCGCGCGTAGTGGTCTTCACCGGCGGCATCCGCCCGCTGCCGGACTCCGGGCGTCCGACCGGCATGTACAAGCAACCGGTGGCAGCCCCCGTGGAACTGGGGCTCGACGGCTTCGTCGGCGATCGGCAGGCCGATCGCCGCGTACACGGCGGTCCCGAGAAGGCGGTGCATCTGTTCCCGGCGAGCCACTACTGCGTGCTGGCCCGCGCCTTCCCGACGGCTGCGCAGTGGCTCGTGCCCGGCTCGATCGGCGAGAACCTGAGCAGCGCCGATCTCGACGAGCGCGATGTACGCGTGGGCGAGGTATGGCGCGTCGGGCAAGCCCTGCTGCAGGCTTGCCAGCCGCGCAGCCCGTGCTGGAAGATCGACGAACGGTTCGGCTGCCGCGGCATGGCGGCGTTCATCGTGGAGCAACGCATCACCGGCTGGTACTGGCGCGTGCTGCTTCCCGGCGTGGTCCAGCCGCGCGACCGGCTGGTGCGCGAACAGGCGGCGCCGCAGGCTCCGAGCCTGCGCCGGGCGCTCGAGATCTGGTATGCGCAACCCGCGTCGATCGAACAACTGGAACGCCTGGCCGGCACGGCCGGCATCGCCACGCACTGGCGCCAGCGCATCGAGCAGCGCGTGGCGTGGCTGCGCGAGCAGTCCCGCGGCGCATCGCCCGGCGCATCACCCGGCGCATCGCCCGGCGCATCACCCGGCACGGAAAAGCCGCGCGCCGCCTGAGCCGCGCGGCGTCGGTCGCCTCAGCTACCGCGCAGCATGCTGCGCTCGAACTCGCCTGCGGGCAGCGGCGGGCTCTTGAGATACCCCTGGTAGGCGTGGCAATGGCGCTGCGCGAGGAACTCGAGCTGGCGCGGTGTCTCCACCCCCTCGGCGACCACCCGCAGGTGCAGGCTGCGCGCCATGGCGATGATCGCCGAGGCGATCTCGGCGTCGCTGGCGTCGTGCGGGATGTCCTGCACGAAGCTCCTGTCGATCTTGAGCTCGTCGATCGGGAAGCGTTTCAGATAGGCCAGCGACGAGTAGCCGGTGCCGAAGTCGTCGATCGACAGCCCGACGCCGAGATCCTTCAACGCGCGCATCAGGCCGACCGCCTGCTCGCCCTGGCGCATCAGCATGCTCTCGGTCAGCTCCAGCGTCAGGCAGCCGGGCGCCAGACCGCTGTCGCGCAGAACCCCGGCCACCGAGGCCGCCAGGTCGCGCTGCTGGAACTGACGCGCCGACAGGTTCACCGACAGCGTCAGCGGCGGCAGGCCCCGCTGCTGCCAGTTGCGCAGCTGCGCGCAGGCGCTGCGCAGCACCCATTCGCCCAGCGGCACGATCAACCCCGTTTCCTCGGCCAGGGAGATGAACCGCGAAGGCGCGACCAGTCCACGCTCGGGATCCTGCCAGCGCACCAGCGCCTCGCAGCCGATCAGGCGCCCGCTGCCGACCTCGACCTGGGGCTGGAAATGCAGCACGAATTCGTCGCGCAGCAGCGCGCGGCGCAGGCGGGTCTCGAGTTCCAGGCGCTCGTTGGCCGCGATGGTCAGGGCCGGCGTGTAGAAGCGGTAGGTGTTGCGCCCCTGCTCCTTGGCCTGGTACATCGCCACGTCGGCCTGCTTGACGAGTTCGATGGCGTCCGAGCCGTCGCCGGGGAAGGTGCTGATGCCGATGCTCGCTCCGACGTAGACCGTGTGCCCGCCGTCCAGCGCGAACGGCCGGTCGAGCACGTCGATGAGTTTCTGCGCCACGCCTGCGGCGTCCTCCGGGCGCGCCAGATCCTCGAGGATGACCAGGAACTCGTCCCCGCCCAGGCGCCCGGCGGTGTCGTCCTCGCGCAGGCTGCCGTGCAGGCGCCGCGCCACCTGCTCGAGCAGGGCGTCGCCGGCCGGATGTCCAAGGCTGTCGTTGACATGCTTGAAACGATCCAGGTCCACGAACAGCACGGCCACCCGCGCCTGCTGGCGACGCGCGCGCTCGAGCGCGTGCTCCAGGCGCGAATGCACGAGCAGCCGGTTCGGCAACTGGGTCAGCGGGTCGTAGTGGGCCAGGTGCTCGAGCCGCGCCTCCGACTGCTTGAGCTGGCTGATGTCGGTCATCACCCCGACATAGTGCGTGGCACGGCCATCGCCATTGCGCACCGTGCTGATGCTCAGCAATTCGGGGTAGATCTCGCCGTTCTTGCGCCGATTCCAGACCTCGCCCTGCCACTGCCCGGTGCTCAGGATGCTTTGCCACATCGCCTGGTAGAAGGCGGCGTTCTGCCGCTTCGACGCGTACAGGCTGGGCTTGCGCCCGATCACCTCGTGCTGGGCGTAGCCGGTGATGTCGCTGAAGGCGCGGTTCACGCTCTGGATGCAACCCTCCAGGTCGGTGACCAGCACGCCCTCGCGTGCATTCTCGAACACCGCAGCGGCCTGGCGCAGCACGTCTCCGGCACGCGTGCGCTCCACCGCCAGGCCGGTGATGCGCGCGAATTCGTCGATCACCCGCAACTCGGCGTCGGACGGGCTGCGCGGCTGCCGGTAATAGATGCCGAAGGTGCCCAGAACGCCGCCGTCCTGGCCCTTGAAGGGGATCGACCAGCAGGCCGCCAGTCCGGCGTCGTGCGCGATCTGCGCGTACGGCACCCAGTACGGATGACTCGCGATGTCGCCGACGATCACCGGCACGCCGAGCGCCGCCGACGAGCCGCACGAACCCTGGCCGACTGCCGGCTGCAGGCCGTTGACCACGGCGTTGTAGTCCGCCGGCAGGCTGGGCGCGCACCCGGTGTACAGGCGCCCGTCGCGTGCGTCGCGAAGCAGGATGGACACCAGCATGCCCGGATAGGCATGTTCCAGGCGACCGACGATCAGCGGCAGGATGTCGCCGAGGTCGCGCCCGATGGTCAGGCCTTCCAGGACTTCGATGCGCACCTGCTGCATCAGTTCGTCGAGCTTTTGCTGGGTGATGTCCTGCCAGGAGCCGATCGCGGTGGGGGCCGCGTCGTGCGCGTCGCCGGCCAGCCGCAGCTCGTCGCGCACCCAGCGCACGCGCCCGTCGGCGTCCAGGAATCGATACTCCTGCTCCACCGCCCCCGCGTCGGCGAGACCGGACATGCCGTGCAGCACACGCGCACGGTCGTCCGGGTGCAGGTGCTGCAGCCACCAGCCCGGCACGAGCGCCTGCGCCTGGCTGTAGCCCATCAGGCGCTGGATGTTGCCGCTGACCCACGTCGGGCTCGCCCCCTGGTCGTGCAGCGCCAGGGTGTACAGGATGGTCGGGCTGGTCGCCAGCACATGCTCCAGGCGCTGCGTGGTCTGGCTCAGGGTCGCGCGGTCGCGCGCGAGATCGACCTGATGCCGCGCGCGCTCCAGCGCGCCGGGAAGCTCGAGCAGGTAGCCCGGCCGCCGGGACAGCCACTCGGCGCCAGCGGCCGGCTGCGCCCGCGGCGCCACCAGCCGGTCGTCCTCGCCGGTCATCAGCAGCAGCGGCAAGGCGGTGGCGCGCGCCACGCGCAGCTCGGCGAGCTGCGCCAGCAGCTCCGGCGAGGCGAGCCGGTGATCGAGCAGCAGGACCTGCGGATCCTGCGCGGAGCCGGCGTCGCGCGCCAGGCACTGCAGCACGCCGGCAAGGTCGGGCGCGACGGTCATGCCGATATGCGGCGCATGCTGCGCCAGGTGGCGCAGCGTGCGCTGCGCCAACGCGGCATCCGGCTCCAGATACAGGACCCGCAGGCGCGTCGCAGCCGTCGCGGCGACGCAACCGTCCGACTTCATCGCCGATGGAGCTTGCTGGGACATGCGTGGTCTTCGATCCGGCCGATCTGCCGGGGACATCCCGACACGCATCGGCTCGGCGATCGGGGACGACTGCCGCAAGCCCCCGCGGGGCACCTCTGCGCCGCGACAGGACTTCGGCAGGACACAGTATCGCAGAGCCGCGACGCAGCGCTCAAGGCGCAGCAGCGGATGCGTCGCCCGCGGGCTTCACGGTGCGGGCACGGCTCCCATCACGGTGAACCATTGCGCGGTGTCGGCAAAGCGCTGTGCGCGCGCCCGCGCGTAGCCCAGCCGCGCCTGGGCGAACAGACGCTGCGCCGCCAGCACCTGCAGCAGATCGCCCGCGCCGGCCGCGTAGGCTTCGCGCTGCAGCACCAGCGATTGCGCGGCGCTGCGCAGCGCCGCGTTCTGCACGCGCACGGCCTGCGCGTCATGCACCAGCGCCTGCAGCACGTCGGCGACCTGGTTGAACGCCAGCAGCACGGTCTCGCGATACACCGCGAACTGGGCACGATAGGCCTCGCGTGCCGCCTCGCGCTGTGCCCGCAATGCGCCGCCATGCCAGATCGGCGCGCTCAAGCCCGCCGACAGGCCCCAACCCGCGCCCCCGCCGAACAGGCTGCCCAGTCCGCCCGCCATGGCACTCCACTGCGCGCTCAGCGAAATGCGCGGGTAGATGTCGGCGGTGGCCACGCCGATGGCGGCGCTGGCCGCGTGCAGCAGCGCCTCGGCGGCGGCGATGTCGGGACGGCGGCGCGCCAGCAGCGACGGCACGACCAGCGGCAGCCCCCGCGGCAGCTGCAGTTGCGCCAGATCCAGCGCCGGGGGCTGCCAGCTTCCGGCGCTGCGACCGACCAGGCGAGCCAGTGCATGCTGCGCCAGCGCCAGCTGCTGCAGCAGCGGCGGACGCAGCGTGCGGTCGGCGGCCAGCTGGCTGCGCGCGCCCAGCAGGTCGGCGCGCGAGGCGCGCCCGGCGCGCAAGGCCAGGCCCACCAGTTCGAGGCTGCGCCGGTCGGCTTGCAGCACCTCGTCCAGCGCGAGCAACTGTTCACGCGCGGAGGCCGCCGCGACAATCTGCCCCACCACCTGCCCGGACAGGGCCAGGCGCGCGGCATCGAGCTGGTGGGACTGCGCCGCGGCGATCGCCGTCTGCTGTTCGACCAGGCGCCGCGTGGCGCCGAAGGCGTCGGGCAGGTAGCTGACCAGCGGACCGGCGACGTACAGCTCGGTGGCCGGCGCCTGCGGCCCGGCGACGCCGCGCGATGCTCCGGCCTGGGCATCGACTTGCGGCGCCAGGCCGCCGCGCGCCACGCCGACCGCCGCGCGCGCCTGACGCAGCGCGGCGCGCGCCTGTTGCAGCGTGGGACTCTCGGCCAATGCGAGGCGCACGGTGGCATCCAGCGCCGGCGAGCCGAAGCCGCTCCACCAGCGCGCCGGCAGCGCGGCGCCGGGCAGCAGGCGTTGCGCCGGATCCGCGGCTCCCGGCGTCGGCAGCCTCGCGGCTTGCGCCGTGTAGCCCGGCGTCCGCGGCGGCAGCGGCGCCCGGTAGTCGGGCCCGACCGCGCAGCCGCTGCCCAGCAGCAGCCCGAGCAGGCCGGCCCGGCGCAGGCCGCGCGCGCATGCGCTATTCATAGCGCAGGGCCTCGATCGGGTCCAGGCGCGCCGCCTTGCGCGCCGGGTAGTAGCCGAAGAACACGCCGACGCCGGCGGCGAAACCGAAGCCGCCGAGCATGGCCACCGGCGACAGCAGCGTGGGCCAGTGGGCGAAGCTCGATACCGCGGCCGACAGGGCGACGCCGCTGACGATGCCTGCGAGTCCGCCGCTGGCGCTCAGAAACACCGCCTCCGCCAGGAACTGCAGCAGCACGTGCAGGCGGCGCGCGCCGATGGCCATGCGCAGCCCGATTTCGCGCGTGCGCTCGGTCACCGAAACCAGCAGGATGTTCATGATGCCGATGCCGCCGACGAGAAGCGATATCGAGGCCACGACGGCGAGCAGCAAGGCCATGATGGCCGACGAACTCTGCGCCGTCTCGGCGATCTGGCTCAGGTTGCGCACCGAGAAGTCGGCGGTGTCGCCGGCGCGGATGCGATGCCGTCGCCGCAGCACCTCGGTCACCTCGCGCATCGCCGCGGCGACCTGCTCGGGGCTCACCGCCTGCACGAAGATCACGTTCACGTAGCCGCTCAGGCGCGGCGCAATGCCGTAGGGGTTGGGCGGCGCCGGGAAGGCCGCCGCGGTATTGCCGACCGGTACGCTGGCGCCGCCCACCATGGTCACGGCGACGTTCTGCGCCTGGCTCGGAGCGGCGACGCCGAGAACCTTCTGCTGCGCCGCGCTGAACGGCAGCATCACCAGGTCGTCCTGGTCCTGCCCGTACGGGGTCTGCCCCTTGGCGGCCAGCAGGCCCACCACGCGCACGCTGCGCCCCTTGACCAGCATGCTGGCTCCGAGCGGGTTCTCGTAGGCCCCGAAAAGCTCGCGAGCGACGGTCTGGCCGATCACCGCGACCATCGCCGCGGAGGCCTCGTCACCGGGCTCCAGCGCGCGCCCGCGGGCGATTTGCCAATTCGTCATCGGCAGGTAGGACGGCGTCACGCCCTGGATGCTGGTGCTCCAGTTGTTGCTGGCGTATTGCACCTGGCCGAGCTGGCGGATCATCCACGCCGTACGCGCCACGTCGACGGCCTCGCGGCGCAGCGCGCGTGCATCCGCCGCGGTCAGCGTCGAGGCGCTGCCGAAGCCGGCGCGCACCCCGGCGCGGGTCGTCGCCCCCGGCACCACGACCAGCAGATTGGTGCCCAGGCTCTCGATCTGTCGCCGCACCGCGGCATTCGCGCCCTGCCCGACCGCGACCATCACGATCAGCGCGGCGACGCCGATGAAAACCCCGAGCATGGTCAGCGCCGAGCGCATCTTGTTGCGCGCGATGGCCTGCACCGCGGCCGCCACGATCATGCCGCCGAAACCCGCCGTGGACAGCGACGCCGCCGCCGGTGCGCCGACGCCGGGCGGCGCCTGCGCGGCCTGCGGCGACGCCGCGTCCGGCGCGTGCTCGCCCGCCCGATCCGCCACGATATGCCCGTCGCGCATGGTGATCACGCGGTCGGCATACGCCGCCACGTCGCTCTCGTGCGTGACCACGACCACCGTCACATGCTGCTCGACGTTGAGCTGCCGCAGCGTGCGCATGATCTCGTGCGATGTGCGCGTGTCGAGATTGCCGGTGGGCTCGTCGGCCAGCAGCAGCGCCGGCCGGTTGATCAGCGCCCGCGCGATGGCCACGCGCTGCTGCTGCCCTCCGGACAGCTGCCCCGGAGTGTTGGCTTCGCGTCCGGCGAGTCCGAGGCGGGCCAGCGCGGCGCGCGCGCGCCGCGCGCGCTCGCCGTGCCGCGTCGGCCCGCCGCTGCCGTACAGCAGCGGCAGCGCCACGTTGTCGAGCGCGCTGGTGCGCGGCAACAGGTTGAAGCTCTGGAACACGAAACCGATGCGCTCGCCGCGCAGCCGCGCGAGCGCCGGCTCGTCGAGACCGGCGATGTCCACGCCATCGAACAGGTAGCTGCCCGCGCTCGCCCGATCGAGGCAGCCGCACAGGTGCATCAGCGTCGACTTGCCGGAACCCGACGAACCCATGATGGCGACGAACTCGCCGCGCTCGATGCGCAGGCTCACGCCGTCGAGCGCGCGCACCGTGGTGTCTCCGGCCACGTACACACGCGACACCTCGCGCAACTCGATCACCGGCGGTGGCAGCTGCGCCATGGCGTCAGAACCCGAAGCGCATCGACGTGCGCGCCGCGGTGGCGGCCGCGCGCTGCTCCCCGACGATCACGCGGTCACCGGCCGCCAGCCCACCACCCAGCAGTTCGGCCTGGCTGTCGTCGTCCAGCCCGATGCGCACCGGCACGGCCGCCGGCCGCCCGTCGCGCAGCACCCACACCCGTGCCGGCGCGGTCGCGCCCGATGCCGCCGCGCCCGATGCCGCCGCAGCCGGACGCGGCGTGCCGGCCGGCTCGAAGCGCAGGGCCTGATCCGGCACGCGCAGCACGTTGTCGCGGCGCGCCGTGGCGATGCTCACGGTCGCGGTCATGCCCGGCTTGAGCAGCAGCTGCGGGTTGTCGACCGCCAGCACCACGTCGTAGGTGATCACGTTCTGCACCGCCTGCGGAGCCTGGCGCACCTGCACCACGCGCGCGTCGAAGTCGCGCGACGGCCAGGCCTCCACGCTGAAGCGCGCGTGGTCGCCCTCGTGCACGCTGCCGATGTCGCTCTCGCTGACGTTGGCGTCGACCTGCATGCGCGTCAGGTCGGTGGCGATCAGGAACAGGGTCGGGGTCTGGAAACTGGCCGCGACGGTCTGCCCGACGGTGACGTTGCGCGACACCACGGTGCCGTCCACCGGCGAGACGATGGCGGTGTAGCCGAGGTTGACGCGCGCCGCCTCCAGCGCGGCCGCGCGTTCGCGCACCGTGGCCTGGTCGAGCAGCAGCTGGGCACGTGCCTGGCGCAGCGCGTTGCGCGCGGCGTCCACCACGTCCTGCGAGACCACGCCACGCCCGACCAGCCCGGCCTGGCGGCGTTCGTTGATCACCGCATAGTCCAGGTTGGCGCGATCCTTCGCCAGCTGCGCGCGCGCGACGGCCAGTTGCGCGGCGTTCTCGTCGACCACCGTCTGGTAGGGCCGCGGGTCGATGCGTGCGCACATCTGGCCCTTGCGCACACGGGTGTTGAAATCGCAATACTGTGCCTGGATGACTCCCGACACATAGGAGCCGACGAGCACCGTGAGCACCGGATTGACGGTGCCGGTGGCGCTGATGCTGCGCACTACCGCGCCACGCGTGACGACGCCGGTCAGGTAGCGCGGCGGCGGTGTGCGGTGGGCTGCCCACCAGCCGACGGCGGCGAGCCCCAGCAGCAGGCACAGCGCGGCCGCTGCCAGCCCGCTGCGCATGCGGCGGCGGCCCGGCGCGGACCTCGGAACATCCGACACGGGAAACCTCCGAAAACCTTCGGTGACTTCCTGTCTTGTACGCCGCACCCGCCATGCCGCGCGTTGACCCACATCAGCGCGCCGACATCTGCGGCAGCGCTCACAGCAGATGGATGACCTGCCCCGGGAACAACCAGTCGATGGCGCTGGAGAGCATCCAGCACGCGATGCTGGCCAGCAGGAATACGAGCATGCGTCGCACCATGCTCGGCTCCAGCCACTCCTCGAGCCGGCGGTGCAGCCACCAGGCGATGAACGGATAGGCCAGCGTGGACAGGAGCAGCGCGTACATGGGTTGGCGAGCCGGGATCGTGAAAACGATTGTAGGAAGTGCGGCGCCCGGCGCGGCCGGCTTCAGGCGGTTTGCGCCAGCAACGGCGGCTCCTGCATCAGGGCCACCTGTTCGCGCAGTTCGAGAATGCGATCCTGCCAGTAGCGTTCGCTGCCGAACCACGGAAAGGCCGCCGGAAACGCCGGATCGTGCCAGCGCCTGGCGATCCACGCACTGTAGTGCAGCAGGCGCAAGGTTCGCAGCGCCTCGACCAGATGGAGTTCGCGCGCATCGAATGCCCGGAACATCTCGTAGCCGCGCAGCAGCGCCGCCAGTTGCCGCTGCATGTCGCGCACGTCGCCGGACAGCAGCATCCACAGATCCTGCACCGCGGGGCCGCTGCGGCTGTCGTCGAAGTCGACGAAGTGCGGGCCGTCGTCGGTCCACAACAGGTTGCCGACGTGACAGTCGGCGTGAATGCGCAGCGTGCGCACGGCGCCGGCGCGCGCCCAGGCCTGCTCGACACCGCGCAGCGCGAGTTCCACGACGCTGCTCCATGCGGCCAGCAAGGATTCGGGAATCCAGTTCGCGGCGAGCAGTTCGTCGCGCGAGGCCGTGCCGAAGGTGTGCAGGTCGAGCGCCGGGCGCTGCGCATAATCGGATTCGGCGCCGACGAGGTGGATGCGCGCGACAAAGCGCCCGATGCGCTCCAGCGTCGTCTCCTGCTCCAGTTCCGGAGCCCTGCCGCCCTGGCAGTCGAACAGCGCGAAACGATGCGCGCCATGGCGCAGCAGGCTCTGGCCGCGCACCACGCGCGGGGCGAGCACCGGAACGTCGCGCGCAGCGAGCTGCAGCGAAAAGGCGTGCTCCTCCAGAATCTGCGCGTCGCTCCAGCGCCCCGGACGATAGAACTTGGCAATGCAGCGCGTGCCGTCGTCGAGGTCGGCGCGGTACACGCGGTTCTCGAAACTGTTGAGCTGCAGCAGGCGGCCGTCGCAGCGCAAGCCGGTGCTGTCGATGGCGTCGAGCACGGCATCCGGGCCGAGATCTGCGTACGGTGTTTCGGGGCTGGCTGGATTCACGGGTGCGGTTCGCCGGGCGACCCGCGCGTCGCGGGCCGCAGCCGCCGCAGTGTACTGCGCAGGCCGGGTCGGCGCGGTCGGGCGCCGCACCCCCGCGGCCGGAGATCTCGCGGCGCGTCGCCGCGATCACCCGGCGCGGCCGGCCTCCCGCGGTCGTTCCCGGCTCGCGCGGGTCGCCGCGGCGCTCGCCGACGCAGCGCCGCGCAGCAGTCGCAGGCCGTTGAACACCACCAGCAGGCTGGCGCCCATGTCGGCGAACACGGCCATCCACATGGTGGCGTGATCGAACAGCGCGAGATAGAAGAACACGAGCTTGATGCCGAGCGCCAGCGCGATGTTCTGCAGCAGCACGCGGTGCGTGCGCCGCGACAGGCGAATGGTCTGCGCCAGCTTGCGCAGGTCGTCGTTCATGACCACCACGTCGGCCGCCTCCATCGCGGTATCGCTGCCCGCACCTGCCATGGCAAAGCCGATGTCGGAGGCGCCCAACGCCGGGGCGTCGTTGATGCCGTCGCCCACCATGGCCACGCCGCCGTGCCCGGCCAGGCGCTCGACCAGTTGGCGCTTGTCGTCGGGCAGCAACCCGGCATGCACGCTTTCGATGCCCACCTCGTGCGCCACGCTGCGCGCCGTGGTCGGGTTGTCGCCGGTGAGCATGAGCACGCGCACGCCGAGCGCCCCAAGCTGGCCCACCGCGTCGCGGCTGTGCGGCCGGACGCGGTCGGCGACGGCGAACAGCGCCAGCACGCCCTGGCTGTCGGCCAGCAGGCTCACGCTGCGACCCTGCCGCTCGTGCTCGGCGAGCAGCGCCTCCAGGCGCGCGGAGCATTGGCCGCGCTCCTCGATCCAGCGATGGTTGGCGAGCACGAATTCCCCGCCGCCGATGCGCCCCTGCACGCCGCGTCCGGGCAACGCGCCGAAACCGTCGACGGCGTGTTCGTCGGTCCCCGCCAGGCCGGCCGCCAGGGCCTGCGACACCGGGTGCGCCGAGCGCACGGCCAGCGCGCGCGCCAGCGCCGCCGCGGCTGCCGGTTCGAGGCGCGACGACAACGACAGCTGTGCCACCAGTTGCGGACGTCCCTCGGTCAGCGTGCCGGTCTTGTCCAGCGCCACCACGCGCAGCCGGCGCGCCTGCTCGAGGAACACACCGCCCTTGATCAGGATGCCGCGGCGCGCCGCGGCGGCCAGCCCGCTGACCAGCGTCACCGGGGTGGAGATCACCAGCGCGCACGGGCAGGCGATGACCAGCAGCACCAGCGCCTTGTAGATCGAGCCGGCCCAGGGCTGGCCGAGCAGCAGCGGCGCACCGAGCGCGACGACCAGCGCGAAAGCGAACACCGAGGGGGTGTAGACGGCGGCGAAGCGGTCGACGAAGCGCTGGGTCGGCGCGCGCCGCGACTGCGCCTGCTCGACGGCCTGGATGATGCGCGCCAGCACGGTGTCGGCAGCCGCGTGCGTGACTTCGAACTCCAGCGCGCCGTCGCGGTTGACGCTGCCGGCGAACACATCGTCGCCGGGCCCCTTGTCCACCGGCATGCTCTCGCCGGTGATCGGCGATTCGTCGACCGCCGCCTGTCCGCGCAGCACGCGGCCGTCGAGCGCGAAGCGTTCGCCGGGGCGCACGCGTGCGAGCGCCCCCACCGCCACCGAGCGCGCGTCACACGCGCGCCAGCCGCCAGCGGCATCGCGCACCTCGACCTGCGGCGGCGACAGCGCGAGCAGGCTGCCGATGGCGTCGCGCGCTCGCTCCACCGAGCGCGCCTCGATGCGTTCGGCCAGCGCATACAGCGCCATCACCATCGCCGCTTCCGGCCATTGGCCGATGGCGAAGGCGCCGAGCACGGCCACCGACATCAGCGCGCTGATGTCCAGGCGCGCGCGCGCCAGCGCGCGCAGGCCCTTGCCCAGCACGTCGAAGCCTGCGAGCGCGATGGCGCAGGCGGCGAGCGCCATGCCGCCCAGGCTCCATGCCGGATCCGGCGGCGCGAAGCCGTGCATCGCTTCGGCGGCAGCGGCCGCGGCGAGCGCGGCGAGCAGACGCAACCGGGCGCGGCGCCGCGCCGCGCCGCGCTCGCGCGCGCCGGGCGCCGCGGCGCCCGGCGCGGTGGCGAAGCCGGCCTGCTCGATGGCGGCGGTGACCAGCGGCCAGAGCGTCGGCGGCGCATCCACCTGCAACAGGCGTGCGCCGAGATCGAAGCGCAGCGCGAGCACGCCGTCGACCGGTTCCAGGGCTGCGCGGATCGCGGCCTCTTCGGTCGGGCAGTCCATCGCGGCGATGCGCAGCACCAGGGTCTGCGCGCCGGCAGGCGGCGCATCGAAGGCGCGGCATGCCGGGCTGTCGCACGCCGCGTCGGCCGCCGGCTGCGGCTCGCGCGTGCAGGCATGCCCCGCGGGGTGCCGGTGGCTGTGCTCCGGGGCGTGCGCGCGACGCCGCCGCCGTGGATCGGGCAAAGGAGACATGGAGGACATGCCGGATATTGGAAAACCTGAAGCAACTACAGAGTCAAGGGCGTAGACTCAAAGACCCTACCGAGATCATGAACCATGCGCATCGGCGAACTCGCGGCAGTCTGCGCGACCCCCATCGAGACCATCCGCTACTACGAGCGCGCCGGGCTGTTGCCGGCGCCGGCGCGCAGCGCCGGGAACTTCCGCATCTACGAAACCCGGCACCGCGAGCGCCTGCAGTTCATCCGCTACTGCCGCGGGCTCGACATGTCGCTCGACGAGGTACGCCTGCTGCTGCGCTTCCAGGACGAACCCGGACGCGACTGCGGCGACGTGAATGCGCTGCTCGACGCGCATCTCGGACATGTCTCGCAACGCATTCGCCAATTGCGTGCGCTGCAACGCCAGTTGCGCGAACTGCGCCAGCGCTGCGACGGCTCGCGCAGCATCGAACCCTGCGGCATCCTGCACGGCCTGGCCGAGGCCGCCGGCGCCTCGGCCAGCGGTGCCAGCCGACGCGGCTCGCATGTTCCGGGATGAACCACGCGGCGGCACGCCGGCCGCCGGCGCGCGGCACTGCGCGGATCAGGGCAGCACATGCCGCAGCAGCGCGGTGCCTGCGGCGCCGAGCAGCACGGTCGGCAGCACCGGAAGACGCGTGGCGGCCGCCGCGGTGAGCGCCAGACCGAGCAGATCGGCGGGGTGCGTGGTCACGCAGTTCGGCGCGAGCACCGACACGAGCACGCAGCCCGGCGCGCTTTGCATCACCGCGCGCATGCGCGAACCCGGCACGCGCTCGCCCAGCAACAGGTAGCCGAGCACCCGCGTGGCATAGGTCGCAAGCCCCATCGCCGCCAGGGTCAGCAGGGCCTGCCACGACATCACACGCCGTCCCGCCACGACCACCACAGCGCGCTCAGCACGCCGGCGCCGGAGCCCGCGATGATGTACCAGGCACCTGGCAGCAAGCGACTTGCGAAGGCCGCTGCGACCAGGCTGACCAGCCACGGCCGGGCGGTGCGCCGTCCCAGCCACATGCCGCGCAGCAGTACCAGGAACACGCCGACGAAGGCCATGTCCAGCCCGTAGCGCCGCGGATCGGGGACGAGCGGGCCGAGCAGCGCACCGACGCAGGCGCAGGCGACCCACGACAGGTACAGGCCGCCGGCCGCGCCGAGGTAGTAGCGCGTGCTGATGCGCGGCTGCTCCCGACTGCGCGTGTCGGCGTAGGCCAGGACCCAGGTCTCGTCGCTCATCAGGAACAGCAGGCCCAGCGCGCGGCGGCGTGACAAGTGGCGCATGAAGGGCGCCAGCGCGGCGCCCAGCAGGATGTGCCGGCTGTTGATGAGAAAGGTCATTCCGGCGATCAGCAGCAGATCCGGTGGATGCGTCCAGACACGCAGCGCGGCGAACTCCGAGCCGCCGGCGAAGTTCAGGCCGCACAGCAGCGCAACCGTGGCGAAGCCGAGGCCGCGCTCGGCGGCGCGCGCGCCGAGCACGAGAGCCAGCGGAGCCAGGCTCAGTTGCAGGGGCAACGATGCCAGCAGGCCTCGCAGGATCTCGCGCGCGGGCGTGCCGGCGGCCGGCGACGGCGGTGTCGATCCGGGATCGCGATCGGGCGGAGCGGTCATCTCGGCGAATTCCTCTGCGGCCCATTGTGGGGCCATCCGCCAGCCCGGTGTTCAGGTCGACGCCGGGTTAAGCCTGCTTCAACGCCCGAACGCGAAACGCAATCACGGCACGGCTTGCGCGCATCGCGCCCGCACCGGCGCCGCCGCGGCCTGCGCTGGATGCACAATCGGGGCGAGCGCGACGCATGCCGCGCCCGCCCCGCCGGCCCATCCACCCTGTCCGCGCCATGCCTCCCAGCCCACTGGACCCGAATACCGCGCTGATCGTCGTCGACCTCCAACGCGGCATCGCCGCGCTGCCCACGGTGCATCCGATGCCGCCGCTGGTCGAGCGCGCCGCCCGCCTCGCCGCGGCCTTTCGCGAATGCGCCCTGCCGGTGGTGCTGGTCAGCGTCATCGGCACGGCACCGGGGCGCAGCGAGCACCCGCGCCGCAGCATCGACGCCGACGCCGCGTGGGCCGAACTGCTTCCCGAACTCGATGCCCAGGCCGGCGACCATCGCGTGACCAAGCGCACATGGGGCGCATTCACCGGCACCGATCTTGCCGAGTATCTGCGCAAGCGAGGCGTGACACAGGTCGTGGTGTGCGGCGTGGCCACCAGCATCGGGGTCGAATCCACGGCGCGCCAGGCGCACGAGCAGGGCTTGCATGTCACGCTGGCGATCGACGCGATGACCGACCTCGACGCCGCGGCACATGCGAACAGCGTGCAGCGCATTTTTCCGCGTCTCGGCGAGCGCGCCACCACCGAGGAGCTTGTGCAGCTGCTGCGCGCTCGCCGCGCGCCGGCCGGCTGAGGCGGACCGGCGCGCCGCCGCACGTGGCGCGGACGGCAGCGACCGGCCGGGCGCGGCCTGCCCGCGCCCGCCACCCACGGCGTGGCGCCGGCCCGCGACGCGCAGGTCATGGAAGCCTGCGCGCACCCGCTGCCGGACCTGCAGGCGCCCGCGCAAGCGCACCCGCCTGACTCGAAGCGGCGCGTCGGCCTGCGCGCGGGCGGCGGCGTGAGCGATTGCGACATTGGGTGAGCCGATGCTGCGCGGCCGCAGCCGCGCACACCCTCTGACGCAAGGGCCCCCGGTCGCGCCGGCGAAGCTGCCTGACACATGCGCGAACTTGACCCTCGCCGCTTGCGAATTATTCTTTTTTCACATTTTGCAAGTGGGCCCTTGGAGGAGACAAACCATGGCAGGAGCATCCCTACGCAAGGAGGCAGGCGCGATCGGCCTGCTGTTCGCAAGTGTCAGCGCGATGATCGGTTCGGGCTGGTTGTTCGCCGGCCTGCATGCGGCAACCACGGCCGGGCCGGGCGCCATCGGCTCCTGGGTGATCGGTGCCGTGGCCGTGCTGCTGCTGGCGCTGGTGTTTTCGGAGATCACCACCATGATGCCGAAAAGCGGAGCGCTGGTGCACATGAGCTACGTCAGCCACGGCTCCATGGTCGGTCGCGTCTGGGGCTGGCTGCTGTTCTTCGCCTACGTCTCGGTGGCTCCGGTGGAGGTCGAGGCCGTGCTCACCTACGCCAACAACTACCTTCCGGGGCTGGTCGACACGCATACCGGCGTGCTGACCGCGATGGGCTTCCTGTGGGCCGCCGTGCTGCTGGCGGTGTTCGTGCTGCTCAACATGATGATCATCCGCTGGGTGCTGATGGTCAACACCGTGGCAACGTGGTGGAAGATCGCGATTCCGGTGTTGACCATCGTGGTGCTGGTGAGTCTGTCCGACCATCCGGGAAATCTTCACATCGTCAAGGGTGACGGGGGTGTGACAGGCATGTTCTCGGCCGTCGCGACGGCCGGCGTGATCTTCAGCCTGCTGGGGTTTCGCCAGGCCATCGACATGGCGGGCGAGACCGCGAACCCGGCCCGCAACATCCCGCTGGCGGTGATCGGCTCGGTGGTGCTCGCGTCGGTGATCTACATCGCGCTGCAGATCGCCTTCCTCGTCGCGCTCAAGCCCAGTGACATCGCCAACGGCTGGAACCACCTGCACTTCGCCGGCATCACCGGCCCGCTGGCGGCCATCGCCGTGAGCGTCGGCGCCGCCTGGTGGGGTGTGATCCTGTATGCCGACGCCATCGTCTCGCCCGGCGCCACCGGCTTCATCTATTCGACGGCGACGTCGCGCATCACCATGGCCAACGGCGAGATGGGCTCGTTTCCCGGCATGCTCTCGCGCATCAACACCAACGGCGTACCGATGGCCGCATTGATCGTCACCTATCTCGTCGGGCTGATCTTCTTCTTTCCCTTCCCGTCCTGGCAGAAGCTGGTCGGCTACATCTCGTCGATCACCGTGCTCACGTATGGTCTCGGCGGCATCGTGCTGCTGCACCTGCGGCGCGCCGCGCCGGACGCGCAGCGTCCGTTCAAGCTCGGCGGCGCGTGGCTCATCGCACCGCTGTCGTTCATCGTGTCGACCTGGATCGTGCAATGGACGGGACTGGCCACCGGCGATTTCCTGTTCGGCGCGATTGCCGTGCTGTTCGCGATCTACGTCGTGTACTTCTATGGCAGCGGCTCCCAGCGCTCGGCCAGTTTCGGCTGGCGCCAGGGCTGGTGGCTGATCCCGTATTTCGGTGGAATGTGGCTGCTGCTGGTGTTCGGGCCGAAGGCCATGGGCGGCGACGGGGCGCTCGCCTTCTATGCCTCGCTGGTCGCCGGAGCGGTGTTCAGCCTGGTGATCCTCGCCATCGCTCTGGGCATCGGCCTGAGTGCCGACGACACCAAGGCCTACCTGGAGGAGATCTCCCGCGTCAGGCCCGAGGCTGCCGCTCCCTAGTCCACTGCGTCAGGGAAATGGCACCCCCCGTGTGGCCCCAGGCCTGCCCAATCAAGGCGCAGGGCACAGCCGGGTTGGGCACCCGGCGAAGACCTGCAACGCCGAGTGGGCAGGCCTGGGGCC
>JAKAZQ010000036.1 GCA_021815805.1 Pseudomonadota bacterium
ACACCTACCGCGTGCTGACCGCGGTCGACGCGGCGCTGATGGTCATCGACGCGGCCAACGGCGTGGAGGCGCAGACCCTGCGCCTGCTCGAGGTCTGCCGCGCGCGCAACACCCCGATCATCACCTTCGTCAACAAGATGGACCGCGAGGTGCGCGCGCCGCTCGACCTGATGGACGAGATCGAACGCCACCTCGGCATGGATGCGGTGCCGCTGAGCTGGCCGGTCGGCATGGGCAAGAACTTCCACGGCGTGCTCGACCTGCGGCGCCGCCGCATGCGCGTGTTCCGGCCCGGCGACGATCGCCTGGACGACGTCGACGACGAGTTCATCGACGGCCTCGACAACCCGCAGCTGGCGCAACGCTTCGGCGCCGAGCACGCCCAGGCCCACGACGAGCTCGAACTGCTGCGCGACGCCACCGCCGAGCTCGACCCGCAGGCCTTTCGGGCCGGGCGCCAGTCGCCGCTGTTCTTCGGCTCGGCGATCAACAATTTCGGCGTGCGCGAGGTGCTGGACGCGCTGGTCGAGCTGGCGCCGCCGCCGCAGCCGCGCGCGGCGCTGCAGCGCGCGGTGCAGCCGGAGGAGCCGAAATTCAGCGGCGTGGTGTTCAAGATCCAGGCGAACATGGATCCGGCGCATCGCGACCGCATCGCCTTCGTGCGCGTGTGCTCGGGGCGCTTCACGCGCGGCATGCGCCTGCGCGTCGGGCGCAGCGGCAAGGAGATCCGGCCGAACACGGTGGTGGCGTTCATGTCGCAGCGTCGCGAACTGCTCGACGAGGCCTGGGCCGGCGACATCATCGGCATTCCCAACCACGGCACGCTGCGCCTGGGAGACACGCTGACCGAGGGCGAGAGCCTGCAGTTCACCGGGCTGCCGTTCTTCGCCCCGGAGCTGTTCCAGGCGGTCGAGATCGCCGATCCGCTGCGCAGCAAGCAGCTGCGCACCGGGCTGATGCAACTCGGCGAGGAGGGCGCGATCCAGGTGTTCCGGCCGCATTTCAGCGGCAGCCTGCTGCTCGGCGCGGTGGGTGCGCTGCAGTTCGACGTCGTGCTGCACCGGCTCAGCGGCGAATACAACGTCGCCGCGCGGCTGGCCGCCACGCCCTACCGCGTGGCGCGCTGGATCGCCTGCGACGACGAGCGCGACCTGAAGCGCTTCATCGACGAGAACGCGCACCGCCTGGCCTACGACGTGGTCGACGCGCCGGCGGTGATGCTGACCCACGCCGCCGAACTGCGCGTGCTGCAGGAGCGCTGGCCGCAGGTGTCGTTCCATGCGCTGCGCGAGCATGCCGGGCATGTGTTCGGCAGCGGCCTCGCCGCCTGATCCCGCCACTCCCGGACGATGCGCGCCCGCGGCTTCCTGCGACTGCTGGCGGCGGAGCTGGGCGCGGCGCAGCTCGGGCTGATCTGGCTCGCGCTGGTGCTGGCGGCGACTGCGCTGTCCGGCGTGGGCTTCGTGGCGCAGCGCCTGCACAGCGGCCTGCAGCGCGACGCCGCGCGCCTGCTCGGCGGACAGCTGCTGCTGCGCAGCGACCACGCCTTGCCCGCCGAGTTCGCGCGGCGCGCGCGCGCCGACGGCCTGCGCGGCGCCCGCGTGGAGCTGTTCGCCAGCATGGCGCTCGGGGTCGGCGCGCAGGCGCGCAGCCAGCTCGTCGTGGTCAAGGCGGTGGGTCCGGGCTACCCGCTGCTCGGCCATGTGCGGCTGCGCGCGCCGGCTCCCGGCATGGCGCTGCCCGACACGCCGATCCCGCGCCCCGGCACGGTGTGGGTGGCACGGCACCTGGCGCAACGCCTCGGCGTGCCGCCGCAGGGGCCGATCGTGCTCGGCGAGCGCCGCCTGCGCATCGCCGCGCTGGTCGTCTCCGAACCCGATCGCGGGCCGGGCATCCCCGGGCTGGCGCCACGGGTCATGCTCAACGCCGACGACCTGCCGTCCACCGGGCTCATCCAGCCGGCGAGTCGCGTCACCTACACGCTGGCGCTGGTCGGCGCTCCCGACGCGGTGGCGCGCTACGCGCAGTGGGCCCGCGACCAGGTGCGCCGGCAGGCGCTGCGCGGCGTGCAACTCAGCCTGCCCGACGGCGACGGCAACGGCTTCGACCGCAACCTGCGGCGCGGCGCCGACTACCTGCGCCTGGTGGCGCTGCTGTCGGCGCTGCTGGCGGCCGTCGCGGTGGCCGTGGCGGCGCAGGATTTCGCGCGCCGCCGCGAGCCGCTGGTGGCCTTGCTCAAGGCGCTCGGGCTGTCGCGGCGCGGCGTGCTGGCGCTGATCGGCAGCGAGCTGGTGCTGCTCGGACTCAGCGCCGCGCTGCTCGGCAGCCTGGCCGGACTCGGGCTGCAGGCGGCCCTGCTCGAGTTGCTGGGCCGGCTGGTCGAGCGCGCGCAGCTCGCGCCGCCCGGCTGGCAGGCGCCGCTGCTCACCCTGCTGACCCTGGCGGCGGTGCTGTGCGCGTTCGCGCTGCCGCCGCTGGTGCGGCTGGCCGGTGTTCCGCCGCTGCGCGTGCTGCGGCGCGAGGCCAGCGGCGCCGCCGGGGCGTCGCGCCTGATCGGCGTACTCGGGCTGGCGCTGTTCTGCGGCGTATGGCTGCTGCTCGCCGGCGATGCGCGGCTTGCCGGCATCGCGCTCGCCAGCTTCGGCGCCGCCGCGCTGCTGCTGGCGCTGGCCGCCTGGGGGGCGCTGGCGCTGCTGCGCCGCGTGGCGGGTGGCGGGCGCTCGCTGCTCGCGCTGGCGGCGCGCCAGCTCGGGGCCAGGGGCCTGCCGGCGGTGGCCCAGATCACCGCGCTCGGCCTGGCGCTGATGGCGCTTTCGCTGGTCGGCATGCTGCGCGCCGGCCTGCTGTCGGGCTGGCAGGCCTCGCTGCCGGCCGATGCCCCGAATCGCTTTGTCATCAACGTGCAGCCGGACCAGGGCGAGGCGTTCCAGGCCGCGCTGCGGCAGGCCGGCATCCGGCGCTTCGACTGGTACCCGGTCGTGCGCGCGCGGCTGGTCGCGGTCAACGGCCATCCGGTGTTCGGCCGCGACTACGCCAACCGGCGCGCGCGGCGCCTGGTGGATCGCGACTTCAACCTGTCGTCGAGCCCGGTGCTGCCGCCCGGCAACCGCGTCGTCGCGGGGTCGTGGTCGGCCAGCGCGGGCGCGCAGGCACAAGGCCTGTCGCTCGACGAGGGCGTGGCGCGCCTGCTCGGTCTCAAGCTCGGCGACCGCCTCGGCTTCGACATCGCCGGTGACCGCCTCAGCGCCCGGATCACGAGCCTGCGCAAGGTCGACTGGTCGTCGATGCACGCCAACTTCTTCGTGCTCGCGCCGCACGCGCTGCTGCAGCGCCAGCCCTTCACGTGGCTGGCCGCATTCCACGAGCCGGCGGCCGCGGAGCCGCAACTCGACGTGCAACTGGGGCGGCGTTTCCCGGACATCACGATCATCGATTTCGCCGCGCTGCTCGGGCAGTTGCGCGGGCTGCTCGCGCAGGTCGGCAGCGCCGTGCAGCTGCTGTTCGCGCTGGCCCTCGGCAGCGGGCTCGCGGTGGTCGTGGCCTGCCTGCTCATCGGGCGGCGCGCGCGCGCGAAGGAGAGCGCCTTGTGGCGCGTGCTCGGCGCGTCGAACCGCCTGCTGCGGCAGGTCATGGCGCTCGAGCTGCTGCTGTCGGGCGCGCTGGCCGGGGCGCTCGGCGCCACGGCGGGCGCCGGCGCCGCCTGGCTGCTGGCGCGCCGCGTGTTCGAGTTCGCCTGGACGCCGTCGGCGTGGTGGCTGCTCGGCGGCGTGGCCGGCGGCGCCGCGCTGGCACTTGCCGTGGGCTGGCTGAGCCTGCGCCGCGTGCTGCGCGTGCCGCCGCTGCGCCTGCTGCGCGCGCTGCACTGAGGCCGTGTCGCCGCTGCGCGCGCTTGACATCGCGCAAGCGTGCGGGCCGCGCGCCAGCGACAATCACGCATGGGCCGCCGCGACGCTCCGCGCGGCCTGCGGCGTTTCGTCGGCGGGGTCGTGGGCATCGTCGCGCTCGTCGTCCCGTTTTCCACACCCCCCACCGTGTGCGCACGGCGCCGGGCGCACCTCTGTCCAGCATGAATTCCCCGACCCAGGCCCCCAACCCCTACGACATTCTCGGCGGCGACCCAGGCGTGCGCGCGCTGGTGGATCGCTTCTACGACCTGATGGACCTCGAGCCGCGTTTCGCCGCGCTGCGCGCGATCCATCCGTCGAGCCTCGACGGCTCGCGCGACAAGCTGTACTGGTTTCTCAGCGGCTGGCTCGGCGGTCCGGATCTGTACCAGCAGCGCTTCGGCCATCCGCGCCTGCGCATGCGGCATTTCCCGTATGCCATCGGCGTCGCCGAGCGGGATGCCTGGATGGCCTGCATGCGCCAGGCGCTGGAGGAACAGGGGGTCGATGCCGCGCTGCGCGCGCGCCTCGACGAAGCCTTCGCCGGCACCGCCGACTGGATGCGCAACCGCGCCGAACCGGGGCAGGGCGCCGCCTGAGCCGACGCCGGCTCAGGCGCCGCGTCGCGGCGCCTGAGCGGCGTGCTGCGCGGGGCGCAGCAGCACGATCAAGGCCCCGGCGCCGCCGTCGTGCGGCCCGGCCTGGCAGAACGCCAGCACGTCGCGCATCTGCAGCAGCCAGGCGCGCACCTTGTGCTTGAGCACGCCTTCGCGTCCCGGCGAGCCCAGGCCCTTGCCGTGGATCACGCGCAGGCAGCGCGCGCCGCGCTGCTGCGCCGCATGCGTGAACTCGAGCAAGGCCGTGCGCGCCTCGTCGCGGCGCAAGCCGTGGAGGTCGAGCTCGGCCTGGATCACCCAGTGCCCGCGGCGCAGCTTGCGCAGCACGTCGGGCCCGATGCCCGGCGCGCGGTAGGACAGCCATTCGTCGGTCTCCAGCAGGCTGTCGAGATCGACGCTGTCGGACAGCGATTCGAGCAGCGCCGCGCGCTCGTCGAGCTGGCGCTGCCGCGGCACCGGCGGCGGCGCCGCGGGGCGCAGCAGCACGCGATCCGGGGGCGCCAGCCTGCGTGCCCCGGCCACCGCCTCGCGGAACAGCCGATACTCGAGGCTGTCGGGCGCGGCCGGCGGCGTGGGGGGCGCGTCCGGCGCCTGCTCCGGCAAGGTCGCGACCGCCGCTTCGGCGTGCGGCCCGCCCGCCTCGGCCGGCGCCGCGCGGCGTCGCTGGTGGCGCGGCATGCGGCGGCTCACAGCAGCCCCTCGCGCGCGAAGGAAAAGCAGCTCCCGCGCGTGACCACCAGGTGGTCGAGCAGGGCGATGTCCATCAGGCCGAGCGCGGCCTTCAGGCGCTCGGTGACCTGGCGGTCGCTGGCCGACGGTTCGGCCGAGCCGGAAGGATGGTTGTGCGCGACGATCACCGCCGCCGCCTCGTGGGCCAGCGCCAGCCTGACCAGTTCGCGCGGATACACGGCGGTGTGCGACAGCGTGCCGTGCCACAGCTGCTGCGCATGCACCAGATGGTGGCGATGGTCGAGCAGCAGCGCGGCGAACACCTCCACGGCGCTGCCGGCCAGCCACAGGCGCAGGTAGTCCGTCACGGCTTGCGGGGTATCCAGCAGCGGCCGTTCGCGCATCGGCTCGGCCAGCGCCCGCCGCGCCAGCTCCAGCACGGCGGCCAGTTCGGCGTACTTGGCCAGGCCCAGGCCGCGCACTGCGCGCAGGCGCGCCGCCGGCGCGTGCAGCAGGCCGTGCAGGCCGCCGAAGGCGTCCAGCAGCCGCTGGCCGAGCTGCAGCGCATTGCAGCCGGGTACGCCGCTGCGCAGCAGCAGGGCCACCAGCTCGGCGTCGGCGAGCGCATGCGCGCCGCTGCGCAGCAGCTTTTCGCGTGGGCGCACGGCAGGGGGAAGATCGGCGATGCGGGTGGACATGCAGGCGGATCCCTACAATGACGGGCACGGCCCGCCTGCGTGCCCGACGCCGGCACCGCGAACCGTCTCGCTGCAACACAGTTTATCGACACCGTGGCCCACGTTCGACCCGACTCCCTGCTGACCCTGCATTACCGCCTGGCGCCGCCCGATGGGCGCGCCTGGGTGGACACCTTCGGGCACAACCCGGCCACCCTGACCCTGGGCGCGCGCCAGCTGGCGCCGGCCCTCGAGGCCTGTCTCGTCGGCCTCGAGGAGGGCGCGCAGGCGCATTTCGAGCTGCCTGCCGAGGCCGCCTTCGGCCCGCACGACGCGCAACGCGTGCAGCGCGTGCCGCGCAAGCTGCTGCTGCAGTACGTGCCGGACGACGTGCACCTGGCGGTCGGCGACGCCGTGCAACTGGCCGGCCTGACCTCGGCCAGCGGGGCCAGCGCCGCGGCCATCGTCACGGCCGCGGACGAGCACGTCGTCGAGCTCGATTTCAACCATCCGCTGGCCGGCAAGGCGGTGGTGTTCGACGTGCACATCCTGGGGGTGCTGTGAGCGAGCCGCGCGCAGTCGCGCAGGACGTCGCGGCGCCGGCCGACGACATGGACGTGCTGCTGGCCAGCCCGCGCGGCTTCTGCGCCGGCGTCGATCGCGCCATCGAGATCGTCGAGCGCGCGCTGCAGCGCTTCGGCGCGCCCATCTACGTGCGCCACGAGATCGTGCACAACACCACCGTGGTGCAGAGCCTGCGCGCCAAGGGCGCGGTGTTCGTCGACGAGATCGACGACGTGCCGCGCGGCGCCACGCTGGTGTTCTCGGCGCACGGCGTGTCGCGCGCGGTGCGCGAGCAGGCGCAGGCGCGCGGCCTCGAGGTCTTCGACGCCACCTGCCCGCTGGTCACCAAGGTGCACGTGGAGGTCTCGCGCATGCGTAGCGCCGGGGTGCACCTGGTGATGATCGGCCACGCCGGGCATCCCGAGGTCGAGGGCACCATGGGCCAGGCCGAGGGCGTGCATCTCGTGCAGAGCGAGGCCGACGTCGCGCAGCTGCCGTTTCCCGACGACGAGGAGGTCGCCTACGTCACCCAGACCACGCTGTCGGTGGACGATGCCGCGGCGGTGGTGGCGGCGCTGCGCGCACGCTACCCGCGCCTGCGCGACCCCAAGCGCCAGGACATCTGCTACGCCACGCAGAACCGCCAGGACGCGGTGAAATTCCTGGCGCCGATGGTCGACGTGGTGATCGTGGTCGGCAGCCCGAGCAGCTCGAATTCCAACCGCCTGCGCGAGGTCGCGGCACGCCTCGGGCGCCCCGCGTACATGGTGGATACCGCGGCCGACCTGCGCGCCGACTGGCTGCGCGGCGCGCGCCGCGTCGGGGTCACCGCCGGCGCCTCGGCTCCCGAGCAGCTGGTGCAGCAGGTCATCGATCGCCTGCGCGAGCTCGGCGCCGGCAGTGTGCGCGAGCTCGACGGGGTGGATGAAACCCTGCGCTTCCCGCTGCCCAAGGGCCTCAGCCCGAAAGTGGCCGGCGGCTGATCCGCCGGCTCCGACGACTCCGCCGGGCGCAGCCGCGCGTCCGCTTTTTCCGTTTTCTCCCGTTCGCCATGCTGGACATCAATCTGTTGCGCAAGGACCTGGACGACGTCGTCGCCCGCCTCGAGAACCGCAAGCGGCCGCAGCCCTTTCTCGACGTGCAGCGATTCAGCGCGCTCGAACGCGAGCGCAAGCAGCTGCAGACCCGCACCGAGGAACTGCAGGCGCAGCGCAACCAGATCTCGCGCCTGATCGGGCAGCGCAAGTCGCGCGGCGAGGATGCCTCCGGGCCGATGGCCGAGGTGGCGGCGATCAAGTCCGAGCTCGAGGCCTCGGCGGCGCGCCTGGAGCAGATCCGCCAGGAACTCGGCGAGTTGCTGCTGGGCGTGCCCAACCTGCCGTACCCCGAGGTTCCGGTGGGCGCCGACGAAGGCGCGAATCGCGAACTGCGGCGCTGGGGCGAGCCGCGCAGCTTCGACTTCGCGGTGCGCGACCATGTCGACATCGGCGCCGGCCTGGGCCTGGACTTCGAGGCCGGGGCGCGCCTGTCCGGCGCGCGCTTCTCGGTGCTGCGCGGGCAGATGGCACGCCTGCATCGGGCGCTGGCGCAGTTCATGCTCGATCTGCACACCACCGAGCATGGCTACAGCGAAACCTACGTGCCCTACGTGGTGAGTGCCGAAACGCTGCGCGGCACCGGGCAGTTGCCCAAGTTCGAGGAAGACCTGTTCGTGGTGCCGCGCGGGGATCTCGGCAACTTCTATCTGATTCCCACCGCCGAGGTGCCGCTGACCAGCCTGGTGCGCGACAGCATCGTGCCGCCGGAGCAGCTGCCGCTGCGCCTGGTCGCGCACACGCCGTGCTTTCGCTCCGAGGCCGGCTCCTACGGCCGCGACGTGCGCGGCATGATCCGCCAGCACCAGTTCGACAAGGTCGAACTGGTATGGATCTGCGCCCCCGAGCAGTCGCAGCAGGCGCTCGAGGATCTGACGGCGCACGCCGAGGCGGTGCTGCAGCGCCTGGAACTGCCGTATCGCACCATGCTCCTGTGCACCGGCGACATGGGCTTCGGAGCCGCCAAGACCTACGACCTGGAGGTCTGGTTGCCGGCGCAAAACACCTACCGCGAGATCTCCAGTTGCTCCAACATGGACGCCTTCCAGGCGCGCCGCATGCAGGCGCGCACGCGCGATGCGCAGGGGCGTACGCAATGGGTGCACAGCCTGAACGGCTCGGGCCTCGCGGTCGGCCGCACGCTGGTGGCGGTGCTCGAGAACTACCAGCGAGCCGACGGGGGCATCGACGTGCCGCAGGCGCTGCGCCCGTACCTCGGCGGGCAGCAGGTGCTGTTGCCGCAGCCCGCGCAGGGCTGAGCCCGCCGCGTGCGCGGCGACGGCCCGGGCAGCGGCCCGGCCTTTGCCGACTCTTCACCGCGCGTGCGGCGACTGCTACACTTGCACGTTTTGGTGCATCGGGCCGCGCTTGATGCACCGGCCTTGCAAGAGCCAGAGACAAGAGCGACAGACAAGAGCCAGAGATTCGCGAAGGGTGCCCCGGGCGACCGACCACGTCGCACAGGGGCTGGCGAGTACACCCGGAAAGGTGGCAGAGTGGTCGAATGCGCCGGACTCGAAATCCGGTGTACGGTTATACCGTACCGTGGGTTCGAATCCCACCCTTTCCGCCAGAACACACGAACAAGCCGCCTCGGGGCGGCTTTTTTGTGCCTGCAAGTCGCTGATTTCCCTAGAAAAAAGAGGGTTTCTCGTCTCCTGGAGTCTCAGGCCGACGCAGGCTATCGCAAGCTTGCGTCGAGTAGCGCAACGTATTGGACCGATGGCTGTTTCCACGTGATCCAGCCGATTCGTCATGCCCCGTCTCAGCGCCGCCCAGGTCAGGCAAGAAGCCTCCCGCCGTACCGAGAAGGTCCGCAGCCTGGCCGATGCACAAGGCCTCGTCCTGGTCGTTCCCAGGGCTGAGCAAGGCGGCAATGCTCGCTGGGTGCTGCGCTTTTCCTGGCGGGGCAAGCAGAGCATGCGGGGCTGGGCGCCTATCCCGACGTCAGCCTGCTCCAGGCGCGACGGGCTGCTACAACGTCCGTCCTTAACAGGCTGTTGAAATTCCCCAGGGGGCCGCGCGCAGGCGCTGCGGGATGAGCTGCCAGGCGCCCAAGCCAAGGCCAGGCCGGGCGCCCGGCCCGCCTGGGCAACGCCGCAGATCGCCCGCAGCGCCTGCGCCCGAAGGGTTGGTGCGGAATCGGGCGCCGGCCGCACCCCCGATCTTGCGCGGGCACCCAGCCCGCGCTGCGATCCGGCGCACGCCCATCATCCCGATGCTGCACCAACGCGGCCCCCTGGGGAATTTCAACAGCCTGTTAAGGCTTTAAGCCGCAGGTGGCGGAGGAATCTTCAGATACATGCGAAAGAATCGCGCGCAAGCTGCCTTGCATGTCTTTCAAAGGGAGAGGGATTGGGGGGTTCTGATCCGCTTTTATGGCGTTGAGTATCCCAAGTTTTTGTACTTTATCCGTTCGTAACAATTTTACCAGTAGGTTTGCATTGGCTTCCGAGTAAACGTAGAGCGTCGTCACGAGTTCGGTGGTTTTCGTGAGAATCAGAACGTTGCGGTTTGTGCGCGCGACGCAGTGAAGCATGATTTGGTCGTCGATGTAAGAGTTTCGCCCGATCTTGAAGACCCTTGCATGGGCGTTAGGTAGCCAAGAGATAATGATAAATAAAAGGATGGCGAATTTTTTTGGGTAGCCCCAAAGATTTCTGGGATGCCGGAATTCGAGCGCGTTCGCGTGAAATAAGGCTGGGGAGAAATTGGTGATGCGCAGGCTTCGGATGTGAGATGGATTCATGACCAATTGACCGTTGGCTTTCGCGTTGGCTGAGATTGGGCGGAAACCGTACGAAATTTCTGTTCGTCTAGTTTCGGTAGTGTTCAGCGCAGTCAGGGCGATGCCCAGAGTGTGGCGGAGTCGGAGCGACACGATCGTTCTTTGCTCGAGCGCAGGTGATCGAAGCTGCGGCGAGCATAGGGCCGCGTGCCACGCGCGCGCAATTCCTCGAATCGCGATGCGGCGCCTGCGGGTTGCGTGCATTCCCCGCATTGCCGATACCGACTGCGCTTCCCACTGTGGGGCGAGCCCAGAGCCATCCCGCGAGCCGCCAGTGCGGGAGCGAGGCGCGACAGGACGCTGGCCTTCTGCTCGCTCGCGGCGGCGCACGACGCCTTCCGGCAGCGCTTTCCCGAGATCCTGCGACAGCGGCACCCGGAGGCGGATCCCCGGGATTTCGCGGCCTTTGTCGGCGATCCCGGCGGCGTGGACTTCGACAGCGAGGTGGTGGCACGCAACTTCGAGCGCTACCAGATGTGCCACCACGATTTCGTCGCCGACATGTTCGTGAACCAGGGGGTCGAGATCCGCGTGCGACCGCCCGCGGATGCGGCGAATTTCTTCCGGGTCGCCGACGACGGCACGGGCGGGATCAACGGCGGCTTCCTGTTGCTGACCCCGTCGCGGCCGGCTCCGGCGTTCAGCACCTCGGATCCGGTGCTGATCGACAACCTGCTGGGGATTTTCCGCGCGGCCTGTGAGGCCAGCGACTCGGCGCCCTACCGGGGAGGGCCGGCGCAGGGGCCGGCGCAGGTGGCGCAGCAGGCGCAGGTGGCGCAGCAGACGGACGACGACTGGGTTGCGGGCATGCCACCCGAGCACGCATGACGGGCGCCGCGGCCGCGCGCGCGACGATTCGCAGGGCGCGCGTCGAGGATGCGGGGGCGGTGGAACGCCTGGCCCGCAAGGTGGCCATCGGCGACGGCGACGTCGACGGATCCGAGCATCCGCGCGGATTTCTGATTCCCTACACGGAGCAGGAGTACGAAGACGATGCGCTGCGCGCGGATTTCTTCGAGGTCCTGGAACTGCAAGGCACGCTGCGCGGTTTCGTGCTCGCCCACTCGGGCGGGCTGAGCCCGGCGTTCGGCGGCGAGGTCTACGAGCACATCCGTGCCACGCGTCCGGGTTCGTACCTGGTGGTGCGCCAGACCTGCGTGGACCCGGACTGTGCCGGCGGCGGGCTCGGGCGCGCGCTGTATGGCGCTGCCCTGAGTCCTCCCGCAGCGCGAACTGGCGCTGCGCCGCCGCGGTTCAGGAGGTCGAGCGCGCCGTCATGTGGATGCGCGCGCCCGCCACTTCCTGGGCATGCAGCTTGATCCATCGCAGCCCGTGGCCCGGGTCCTCGATCACGACATGCTGGGCCCGGCATTTCCGGATGGCGGCCTCCAGCATCTGCCGGAATGTCGAGACCTGACGCCAGCGTTCGGCGAAATGGGCCTCGACCACGGTGAGGGTGCGCGTTCTCAGGTCGAAGCGGCAGACAAGCTTGCCGAACACCTGGGACATTTCCGCGGTGGACAGCAGCACGAGCAGGAAGGCACTTCGCGCATTCCCGTCGAGGTCCGAGCCGAAACACCGGACCGATACTCCGGACTCGGGGTTCCGGAACAGCTGCCTGAGCTTCTGGCGCAAGGCGTTCAGCATCGAGCCATTCCCCTGGCCACCGATTCGAAGCCACCATCACGGCATGCGTGCTCGAGCCTGGCGTGCCCGCGGTACGGCGAGCTTCTGCGGGGGGCAAGGGCTGCCCGTGGCGCGGGTCTGCGCCGGGCACGGTGGTCCCGGCGCTGCGCTGTCGAATCCATGGGTAGCGTTTTCACGAAATGTCCGCAGCCGTCGCCTTCAGGTTCAGCGGGCAGGACTTCGCGGCCTCTGCCCTTCGAGTGCTTCGTCTCCCGCATGACGGTGGCCGGACGGCCGGGTTGCGGGATTCGACGCGTTGACCGAATCTTAGACATGCGCCGAGCCCGATACGCGCAACAACTTCACGGTTGCAGCCGGTCGCTGCCGAGGCACGGTCGACTATTTCACGAAACCTGTGGGTTTCAGGGCTTGCGCCATTGCCCCGGCGCGCGGGATCCTTCCGGGCGGGCCGGCCGGGCGTCGCACCCGCTTGCTAACATGCGCCGGCTATGCGAATTCCGGCATCACGGGGGCGCGCTGTCCCGCGGGCAGCGACGCCATGAACCAGGCTCCAAGCGGCAGCGGCAGCGGCAGCGGTCGCGCGGCGACCGCGCTGCAGGGCGCGGTCGTCGCGCTGGTGGTCGCCTACCCGACGCTGCTGCTGGTGGTGCGCGGGTGGGTCAACACCCTGTTCGGCCTGCTGCTGATCCTGTCGCCGTTCGTGCTGGCCGGCATGCCGGCGCGCGGCGCGCGCGCAGGCGTGGACCGCGCCGGCATGCGCCTGTACGCGCTGGCCATGGCGGCGTTGCCGCTGGCCGTGCTGCTGGCGCAGTGGGCCAGCCATCGCTGGGCCTGGCGCTTCTACGATGTGCCGGCTCGCTTCCTGTTCGCCTTTCCGGTGTTCCTGGCCCTGCGCCGCGTGCCGCGCCGGCGCCTGCACTGGATCGGCACCGGCTTCGCGATCGGCGCGATCGCGGCGGTCGTCGACATCTCGATCGATCCGAGCCGATCGTTCGGGCCGCATCGCATCGGCACCAGCTTCCTGAACCCGATCCATTTCGGCGATCTGGCACTGAGCCTCGGACTGCTGAGTGCGTTCAGCGTCGATTGGGGGGCGCGCGACCCCGCGCCGCTGCGCATCCTGAAGGCGCTCGGCCTGTGCGCCGGGGTCTATGCGTCCGTGCAGTCCGGCTCGCGTGGCGGCTGGGTCGCCTTGCCGGTGCTCGGGCTGCTCTGGTTGTGGCTGCGTCGCCGGCAGCTGCCGCGCGCCGCGCTGGCGTCCGGCGTCGCCGCGCTGGCGGGCGTCGGCCTGCTGGCCTTCCTGCTGGTTCCGGAAATCCATCACCGACTCGGGCTCATCCTGGTCGACCTGGTGGACTTCCGGCATGGCGTCGACAACACTTCGGTCGGAATCCGCTTCCAGTTGTGGCGCGTGGCCTGGATGCTGTTCGAGCAGCACCCGCTGTTCGGGATCGGCCCCGGCGGCTTCAAGGCCGTCATGCCCCAGATGCTGCAGGGCGGTCAGTTGACCGCGCTGGCCGCGCACTACGGGCGAGCCGAGGTGCACAGCGAGATCTTCTCCAAGTTGTCGCAGATGGGCGTGGTCGGCCTGGCCGCGCTGTTGAGCGTCTACGCCGTGCCGTTCGCGCTGTTCGCGCGCGCACTGCGCGGCGACGACGCGACGCGGCGCCGCGCCGCCGAGATGGGGCTGGCGCTGGTCGCCTGCTTCGCGGTGTACGGCCTGACGGTGGAAATCTTCATTCTCTCCATGACCGCGGCGTTTTTCGCGCTGACCACCGCGGTGCTGCTGGCGATCGCCATGAACGACGCCCGGGAGTAGCCGCATGTTCAGCATCCTGATTCCGACCTGGAACAACCTCGAGTACCTCAAACTCGCGATCGCCAGCATCCGGCGCAACTCGGCGCGCCAGCACCAGATCGTCGTGCATGCCAACGAGGGCAGCGACGGCACTCTGCAGTGGCTGCGCGCCGAAGGCATCGAACACACCCACTCCACGCGCAACCTGGGGGTGTGCATGGCGGTCAACGGACTGGTCGGGCATGCCCGCCACGACTGGATTGTGTTTCTCAACGACGACATGTATTGCTGCCCGGGGTGGGATACCGCACTGGAGCACGCGATCGAGCGCACGGGCGGGGATCTGGCCTTCTATGGCTCGCGCCTGATCGAGCCCACCGACAGCCACAACCCGCTGATGCTGGTGCGCGACTGCGGACGCGGCCCTGGCGACTTCGACGAGGCCGGGCTGCTCGCCAGCTACGCGGAACCGCCGGGA
Source organism: Pseudomonadota bacterium (assembly GCA_021815805.1). Taxonomy (GTDB): domain Bacteria; phylum Pseudomonadota; class Gammaproteobacteria; order Burkholderiales; family Burkholderiaceae_C; genus Thiomonas_A. Next base: position 14,217 of record JAKAZQ010000036.1, read on the forward strand.
GTCGACATGCTCGGCGTGGGGCCGCAGCCGACCGTGGTCGCGCGGCGCTGGTGGCACATGCTCGGAGGCTACAGCATCGAGTTCAGCCCGGGCATGACCAGCGACTGGGATCTGCTGATGAAATTCTGGCTGGCCGGCTGCCGCGAGTTCCGGCTGGTCGACGCCAGCCGCATCTACCATTTCGGCTGCCGCACCACCGGACGCATCCGCAAGAACCGCGGCGGACGCAGCTTCGTGATGAAGTGGGGCATCGCCGAGACCGAATTCCGGCGCCTGCTGGCGCACGCCCGCCCGGGCCCCCCGGCGGAGCCGCCGCTGCGCGGCACCGCGCTGGGGCGTTTCAAGCGCGCGGTGTACGGGCTCGGCGGCGACTTCCCGCTGGAGGACCTGGCGGCCTGGGATCCGGCGCCGGGGGTCGACGCCGGGCAGCCGCGCTGAGCCGGAGCGGATTGCGTCGGGGGAGCCGCGCGGCCGCTCACCAGCGCCGCTTGCGCACGTTGCGCAGGAACTCCTCCAGAATGGGGTTGCAGTCGAGCAGTTGCGGGTTCGACGGGTGATGAAACTCCGGGTGCCATTGCAGCCCGAGCAGAAAACTGCGCCCGGTTCCGCGAATCGCCTCGGCCAGCCCGTCGTCGGGGCTGATCGCATCCACCACGAGGTCACGCCCGAGGGTGCGCGCGGCCTGGTGGTGCACCGAGACCACGTTGAGCGTGTCCGCATCGGCCTTCGCGTACAGGCGCGCGAGCAGGCCGTGCTCGACGAATCGCACGGGATGCGCGTTGCCGTCGTAGGCCTCGCTGAGATGCTGGATCCGGCTTTGCGGAACCTGCGTGGGCAGGTCCTGGTACAGCGTGCCGCCCAGCGCGACATTGATCAGCTGCGCGCCGCGGCAGATGCCCAGCACCGGTTTTCGCATCTCGATGAACTCGTGCAGCAGTTCCATCTCGTAGCCGTCGCGCATCGGGTCGCCGGCCCATTCGGGGCGCAGCGGCTGTTCGCCGTAGCTCTGCGGGCTCAGGTCTGCGCCTCCCTGCAGGATCAGGCCGTCGAGCGCGTCGGCGTAGTCGGACAGCCGGATGTTGCTGCGCATGATGCCGCCGCCGGCGGCCACCGTGGGCACCATGAACACCAGCACGTCGCGCGACATGGCCCAGTGCGCCACCGACTGCTCGAGGTACTGCAGGGTCTTGGCGCGCAGCCCCGCCTGGCCCGGCTGGGGGTGTTCGATGCGGGCCGAGATGCCGATTTTCAGGGGTCTGGTGGCCATGACGCACTCGCTGGGTGAAAGCGTTGCCTTGTTACCTTAGAACCAAATCGGCGCATCGGGACAAAACAATGCGTGACCAGATTTGACGGCAGCCGACGCTCGCCCGTGCGCGCGGGCAGCGCGGGACACGGCGGGCGTTGCCGGACGGCCACATCCGGGCACATCCGGCCGCGGCCGGGCGCCCGGCATGCCGCGCGACCTGCGGGGCTGCGTGGTGGTGCGCCGCGCCACGGGCTCGCGCGCCGGCGGGCGCGACCGGACGCATCGGCCGTACAGTAACGGGTATGCCGCCGGCGCGCCCGCGCGCGCACCGGGAGCGGATCCCGGGCGCGGCATGTTCCGAAACGCCCGTACTTGCCGCCGACATGTCCCGCTTCTCGCGCAACCAGCTCAGCTCCTACCTGTGGACCGGGCTGGCCGTCGTGGTCTGCCCCTGCCACCTGCCGCTGATCATCGGGGCGCTTGCCGGTACCACCGCCGGCGCGCTGCTGAGCCGGCACTGGATCGTCGGGCTGGCAGCGCTGATCACCCTATTTCTGCTCGCCGCCATGCAGGCGTGGCGCGGACTGTGCGCGAGCTCCTGCGGAAATTCCTGCGCGCTCGCCCGGGAACCCGGGCGCCAGACGGCGCCGTCTCCAACCAGGCCCGCGCGCTGACGACGGGCAGTCCAGCGGCGCTGCGGGCAGGGCGCCGCGGCCGGCAGGCCGTTTGCGGCGCGCGCGCAGCGCGTTACAAGAGGGTTGGGGTGCTTGTTCGCCGCTTTACGGCGGGCTGGCGGATTCGCTAGCTTTGCGTCGGGAGCCCGTGCGGCGGCGGTCGCAGCGGCCCGCTGCGAGCCCGCTGCGACCGCCGCGCCACGGCGCTTCCCGGCCTGCCGCGGCGCAGCCGCGGGCATCGCATCGCGAGCCTTTGCCGGGCGGGCGCGCGGGTGGGGCAAGGCTGCCATGGCACCCGCACCCACCAACATCCACAGCGCATGGCGGGGAACTTCGACACCAACAAGGGCACCGAGCGATGGCATGGCCACGACTTCCAGCACGGCATCAGCGGTGTGGCGCCGCCGGGCGGGCCGCCGCCGGACAGCGCGGCGAGCAGCCGGGCCGCGCCGATCGAGCCGCCGCGCTCGGTCGACGGGCCCTCGATCGGCGGCCACGCCGCGCCCGCGACCGGTACGCGCGGGAGATTCGCCGGCGTCTGCGACGCATGATCGGCCCCGCGCGCCAGCGGGCCGGCACAGCAGGCGCCACGCGCCTGCTGTCCAGGGCGCTGCGCATCGGCTGCCTGGCGCTGCTGGCCGCCTGCGCTGGCCCCGCGTGTGCGAACCAGGGCTTTTATTTCACGTTCACCAACGGCAGCGCGTGGCCGATGGTCGTGGACTTCGACACCGTCAAGGGCGCCGTGAACTGGGAACGCTACAACTTCCAGGGCCGCGTGCCCGTGCCGCCACACACCACGACCGCGCCGCTGTACACCGAGTCGGCGTTCAATCTGCTGAACGACCTGACCCTGGGGTCGACGTACATCAGTTTCATGATCTACCCGGAAGGCGACGCGCGGCACGCCGACACGCTGATCATGATCAGCAAGCAGGGAGCGCTGGTCTCGGCCTGCACGACCGCCAACACCACCGTGCGCCAGAACCTGACCTACGGCTGGATCAACGCGTGGCCGAAGCCGGACTCGGCGCAGGGCAAGCAGAATTTCTGCAACGTCTACCACGGCCAGCGCACGGTCGACCGCGCCGGGCATCGCTTCATGGACACCATCGCGCGCGACAGGACTTCCAGCCAGATCCTGGTGAACGTCGCCTACGAACCCCGCGGCGACGGCTGCTCGCTACCGCGTGCGCGGTATCACTTCCACGTGTCGGTCGCGCATGACGACAGCTTCTATCACGACTTCGAGCTGTCGTCGATCAGCGGCGACGACCCGAACGGCGGTTCGCGCTGAGCCGCGGGCTCAGCTGACGAGTTCGACGATGCGCCCGACGCGCAACCCGGCCTGGTCGCGCGCGCGCAGTCCACGGCGCAGCGACAGGATGCGATGCGGACGGCGCTCACCGCGCACGTGCACGTAGACCACGCCGCCTTCGTCGAGGTCGCTGTCGCTGGTCAGCAGCGTGGTCGTGCCGTCCGGTGAATCCTTGACGCGGCCCGCCACGGCCTCCTGACCGGTCGGTCCGCGATAGGCCTCCAGCGATGCGCGATCCGCACCCGGCTCCGCCGACCCGACGGCGGCATCGCGCACCCAGACGCCGGGTACCCGGGGGTCGAGTTCGCTCGAGTCCTCGACATCTTCGAAGTCGCAGTTCGTCACGGCAGTCTCCAGGTGCGTCCAGGACGAACCGTAGGTGAGATTGGCGGCCGGGGCGAGCAACTATTTCACGAAATCCGGAGCTTCGGTGCTTCATGCTGCGCGGACGGCGCATGACCACGCTTCATGCGCATGGCACCGGAGGGAGCAGCGCAAGCGATGCGAATTCCATGCGGCCCGCTTGACGCATCACCTGATGAATGTCACTATGCGACCAGAAATTTCGACGAATGTGGCGGGCGCGCACCATCGTTTCGTGCCGCCGGGCGCGGGAAATGCCTGGTGTGCGCGGGGGCGCAGGGCGTGCAAGCGTGGTTTGACCGCACAGTTTCGGCGTGCGTCGGGCGCGCCGCACCGGTGTCGCAGCGTGGCGGTGACGCATGTCCCGAGAACCTGGGTCGACAGCGCGATCATGAGTGCTCCCTCTTCCGCAACGGATCGCTGGTTCGCACGGCGCGGCCTGGCCGGCCTGCTGGCCTGGGTGCCTTCGCTGTTCGTGCTCGGCCTGGCGGCCTGGCTGCTGAGCCTGCGGGCGGATCTGCCCAGCGCGTTGTCGATGGGTGCCATCGCGATCATCGCCGCCGGCTGCTCGGCGGCGATCTGGCTGCTGATGGCGCGCCTGCACGGCGAACGCCAGCGCATCGAGCAGGCCGCGCGCACCCTCGAGCGCACGCGCGACCTGCAGGCCTACCTGGCCCACGTCAACCAGGCTGCCGCCCGGCTCGACGACGAGCAGTCCTTTGTCGACGCCGTCTGCGACCTGGCCTGCACGCACGGGCGTCTCGCGCTGGCCGTGGTGATGTGCCCCGACGCGCAGGGCCAGATGCGCTTCGTCGCCGCCGCCGGCCAGCTGGAGTACCTCGAGGACCTGCGCATTTCCGTGCGCGACGACCTGCCCGAGGGCCGGGGGCCGTCGGGGCATGCGTGGCGCAGCGGGCAGGCCGGGTTCAACGTGGGCTTCGCGGCCGCCGAACTCGCGCCATGGCGCGCGCGCGCCCTGCAACTCGGATTCGAGGCCACCGCCACGCTGCCGATCCGGCGTCAGGCGAGCCTGTGGGCCCTGCTGGTGCTGTACCGCGGCGACGACATGGTGTTCGAACCGCCGATGCAGCGCCTGTTGCTGGATCTGGCGGACAACGTCGGGCACGGACTGGACAACATCGACCGATACCAGCGCCTGCGCCTGCTTGATCGCGCGGTCGATGCGCTGTCCGACGGCTTGTCGATCGCCGACGCGCAGCGCAGCCTGACCTTTGTCAATCCGGCATTCAGCCGCATCACGGGCTATGCGGCGGACGAGGTGCTGGGGCGCGACTTGCGCATGCTGCAGGCGCCGGCGACCGATGCGCAGGTCGTGGCGCGCATGCGCGAGGCCCTGCGCGACGGCGGGGTGTTCGACGCGGAGATCCTGAACCTGCGCAAGGACGGCACACCGTTCTGGAATCTGCTGCATCTCGACACGGTGCGCGATGCGCGCGGCAGGGTGACCCATTTCGTGGTCATCCTGCGCGACATCACGGAGCAGAAGCAGGCGCTCGACCTGCAGCACGCCCTGCTCGAGAACACCACCTCGGGCATTCTGATCGCGCGCGAGCGGCGCATCGTGGCGGCCAACACCACGATGAGTCGCATGCTGCGGCGCGACCCGCGCGAGTTGCGCGACGCCGACACCCGCATCCTGTACGACAGCGACCAGGAGTACCTGCGTGTCGGCGTCGCCTACCAGGCTTTCCTGCAGGGGCGCGCGACTGCGGATTGCGAGAACGTGCGCATTCGTCGCGCCGACGGCGTGGTGCGGCTGTGCGATCTGCGCGGGCGCATGCTGGCGGATGGCGAGACCGCGGTGTGGACCTACACGGACGTCACGCAGCGCGAGGCGCAGTCGCGCGCGCTGGAGCGCGCGCAGCGGGTCTACCGCTCGCTGCTGGCGGTCACGCAGTCGCTGCTGCAGAGCGAGTCCGACGCCGCGCTGCTCGGCAGGCTGTGTCAGCAACTCGTGCAGGACACCGATTTCTCGTCCATCTGGATCGGCAGCCCGGCCTCCGGCGAGGCGCTGCAGACCATCGCCTTCGCAAGCGTGGACGAGGCTGCGCGCGACGACCTGCGCGGCCGCAGCGTGGCGCTGCAGCACACGGCGCATCCGCTGGTCCAGGCGTGGGCCACGCGTGCCGCGGTGTTCTCGCCGGCCGCGACGCCGGACACCGGGGTCGCGCTGGCGCTGCCGGTGTTTCGCGCCGGCTGGCCGTGGGGCGTGATCGAGTTCACGGCACGCAGCGAGGAGGTGCTGGATCGACCGACGCGCCAGGCCTGCGAGCAGGTGGCGGCGCTGCTCGGGTTCGGCTTCGACGAACTCGACCGCAGGGCCGCGCTGAAGCGGCTGCAGGATGCCGAGCGCCAGCGTGCGCGCACCGACCCGCTGACCGGCCTGCCCAACCGGCTGGCCTTCGAGGAGTCCCTGCCGCGCGCCATCGCGCGCGCCGATCGCCACCAGACGGCGGTCGCCGTGGGCATGCTCGACCTGGACGACTTCAAGCCGGTGAACGACCAGTTCGGCCACGAGGCGGGGGACCGGCTGCTGCAGCAGATCGGCCGGGCCTTCCAGCGCGGCACGCGCTCGACCGACCTGCTGGCCCGCATCGGCGGCGACGAGTTCGTGTTCATTCTGGAGGACCTTCGCCTGGACCGGGTGCAGCTGGAGGTGCAGGTCGCGCTGCAGCGTCTGCAGGAAGCCGCCGACGTCGCCATCGATCTCGGCGGCGGGCGCGTGATCCGCATGGCCATGACCGCCGGGGTCGCGATCTATCCGAGCGACGCCGAGCAGTCGAATGTCCTGCTGCGCATGGCGGACGCGGCCATGTACGCCTGCAAGTCGCGCAAGACCCGGCGCGCCACCTGGTGGTGCCTGGCCGCGGAGGCCGACGGGGATGCGATGCTGCCGCCGGAAGCGCGCCTGGATGCCTTCAACGACAAGGCGCAGGAGGCCCTGCAGGCGCTTCCGGCGGCCTGCCTGGACGACATGGCGCGCGCCTTTTCGGGGGTGTTCTATGGCGAGCTGGCGGAAGATCGGCGGCATGCCGACCTGCTGCAAAGCCTGTCGGGCGCCGAGTTCGAGGGCCTGCAGCAGGCGCTTGCCGCGCACCTGCGCATGCTGCTGCGCCCGCAGACCACGCTGCAGCAACTCAGCGCGCGCGCCCGCCATGTCGGGCAGGTGCACGGCCTGGTCGGACTGCAGGGGGCGAGCATCGAGCGCTCGGTGGGCGTGTTCGAGGACGCGATGCGGCGCCAGCTCGACGCCTGCCCGATGTCGTCGCGCCAGCGCTACCTGATCGTGCGCGTGGCCTCGGCCCGCCTGCGCCTGGACGTGCAGACGCAGCTCGAGGCCATCGACGAGATCGCCAGCACCTACGCCATGGTGTTGCGCGAGCCGGTGGCGGCCAGGCTCGCCTGGGTGGATCACCTGCAGCACGTGCTCGACGGGCTCGCCGCATTGCCGGGAATCGCCCATGCGCTGCTGTTCCGCCCCGACGAGCACGGCATCCTGCGCATCGAGGCCGGAGCGGGCGGGCAGTTCGAGAGACTGTGCGAGGTCGTCGAGCGCGAGCAGTTGCACCCGAGCCTGAACGCGCTGCCGGGGCTGCCGCGGGGGCCGCTGTCGAATGCCTGGTTCGAGCGCCAGGTGCAGGTCGTCGACGCCTACCTGCGCGATCCGCGGCTGGCGCGCTGGCGCGCGCTGGCGCACGACTTCGGCTGGCGCAGCGCGACGACCATCCCGATCTCCAAGGCCGACGGCACGGACAGCCTGCTCATGCTGTTCGGACGCCATGTCTACCAGTTCTCGTCGACCTGGGCGACCTCGTGGCTGGAGTCCCTGCGCGCCCGCATGGACACGATTTTTTCGCTGGCCGGCAGGGATCACCGCCTGATCGAGCCGGCGCAGGTGCGCAACTACCGCGAACTGCTGTACGGCAGCCGCCTGCTGCTGTGGGTGCAGCCGCTGGTCGACCTGGCGCGCGGCAGCGTGTGCAAGGTCGAGGCGCTGGCGCGGCTGCAGGGCGCGGCGGGGGAGTGGATCCTGCCGGCGCAGTTCCTGCCGGCGTTCGGCGAGCAGGAACTGCACGCGTTGTTCCGGCAGGGGCTCGGGCAGGCGCTGGAGTTGCTGCGCCGCTGGCAGCGCGCGGGCCTGACGATGGAGATCTCCGTCAATCTTCCGCCGCCGACCCTGGCCCACGCGGAGTGCGCGAACTGGGTGCGCGACGCACTGGCGCGCAGCGGCATCGAGGCGCAGCGCCTGACCCTGGAGATCCTGGAAACGCAGGATGTCGATCCCGTGGTGTTCGACCGTGCCGCGCATGCCCTGCATGCGCTGGGGGTGCGGCTCGCGCTCGACGACCTGGGCGCGGGCTACAGCAACCTGACACGCCTGGCCTCGCTGCCTCTGGACAGCGTGAAGATCGACCAGAGCCTGGTGCGCGACCTCGCCGGCGCGCCGCTGAAGACCATGCGCCTGCTCACGGCGCTGACCCATGTCGGTCGCGAGTTTTCCGAGCAATGGGTGGTGGAGGGACTCGAGTCGGAAGGGCATGTCGAGGCGGCGCGCCTGCTCGGCGCGCCCCTCGGCCAGGGCTACGCTCTGGCACGCCCGATGCCGGCGGAGGCCTTCGAGTCGTGGCTGCGCGCATGGCGCATGCCGGCGTCGGGCGGGCCGTTGCGCACCTGGCTCGGCGCGTTCACGCGGCACTGGATCGACACGCGCGGCCTGCCGTCCGCGCAGCAGGCCCCGCCGGACGCGTCGGGTGCGCTGGAGGCCTTCCTGCGCGAACGCGGTGCACGCCAGCCCGAGGTCGTGCGCTGGCACGAGGTGTGCCGCAGCGATGCGGGCGCGGCGGTGCGCGAGGCCGCCGCCGAGGACCTGCTGGCCTGGCTGGCCGGGCATTGCCGTGGCGAGCTCGCTGCGCAACCTGCCTGATCGCAACCTGCCTGATCGTCGGTCGCGCTGCCACCGCCGGGTGCGTGTGCGGCGCGCGGCGTCGGGCTCCGCCGGCGCGCCGCCGCGATCCACCGCGGTCGCGCGCGGCGCTCAGGCCGGCTGCGCGAGCAGGCAGCGCACCACGCTGCCGCCGCGGCCGCGGGTCTCGATGGCGAGCCGGGCGCCGATGCTGCGCGCCCGGTAGCCGAGAATCGACACACCCGCGCCGCTGGGCGCGTTTTCGCCGAAGCCCACGCCGTCGTCGCTGATTTCCAGCGCCAATTGCGCGCCGGTGCTGTCCAGGCTGACCTGGATGCTCGACGCATGCGCGTGCTGCAGCGCGTTGGCGATGGCCTCCTGCGCAATGCGATACAGATGCAGCGCGACCACCGGGTCGAGGCGTGCCGGGGTGCCGTGCACCCGCAGGGTGCACGGCAGGCGCGACGCGGCGCGGGTGGTCTCCACCAGTTGGCGCAGCGCGTCGACCAGGCCGTCCGGGCCGATCTCCAGCGGCGACAAGCCGTGCGCCAGCAGTCGCGCCTCGCGGTGCAGGCGCTCGAGCTGCTCGGCCACCTTGTCGAGGCCGCTGCATTGCGGGTCGGGCAGGCGCCTGCGCAGGCCTTCGACCATCAGGCTCACCGCGGTCAGCCCCTGGCCGATGCCATCGTGGATCTCGCGTCCGATGCGTTCCTGCTCGGCCGTTGCCGCATCGATGATGCGGCGCTCGACTTCCAGGCGCTCGCTCATGTCGCGCATGACGGCGAAGATGTTGCCGTCGGCCTGCGGCCAGTGCACGGCGCGCACCTCGACCGGCCAGATCGAGCCGTCGCGCCGCCGCTGGCGCGTCACGAAGGTATCGCTGCCCTTGCGGTGCACCTCGCCGATGTGCGATCGGACCTGTTCCAGGGTCTCGTCGGCCTCGAGGTCCCAGATGTGCATGCGCAGCAGCTCGTCGCGGCTCCAGCCGGTGGCGTGGGCGTAGGCCAGGTTGGCGTCGAGAATGGCGCCGTCGTGGGCGACCATGACAAAGCCGTCGATGGAGGTTTCGACCGCCGCACGGTAGCGCGCCTCGCGCTCGGTCAGGCGGTCGCGCAACTGGGATGCCTCGACCAGGTCGGCGACCTCGCGCGCGAGAAAACGCAGCAGGCGCAGCGTGTCCTCGTCCGGCCGGTGCACGCGGCGGTAGTGGGTGGAGAACATGCCGAGCAGTGCGCCGTTGCGCGCGATCAGCGGGGTCGACTGCAGCGCGCGCACGCCGGCGCGGCGCTGGATGTCCAGCGCCGGCGTGCCGGCGAACAGCTCGCTGTGCTCGACATCCTCGACCACCACCTGGCGCGCCTGCCGGAAGGCGCGGCCGCAGGCGCCGGCGTCCGCGGCGGCGTTCGCCCAGAACGCCAGCCACCAGGGCGGAAAACCGCGCTGCGCCACGATCCTCAGGCGCTGCGTGCGCGGATCCAACAGCTGGATATTGCCGAAATCCGAGCCGACGATGGCCATGGCCGTGTCCACCACCTGGTGCAGCAGGCCCTCCAGGCGCTCGCCGTGCACGAAGCGCGCGCCCAGCATCTGGATGCGGCTGACGGCGTCGAGTTGCGCGCGCAGGCGCTCCACCTCGGCCTCGGGGCCCGGCGACGCGGGAGCTAGGTTGGCGGCGGTGGTGCCGGGGGGCGGCATGGCACGATACGCATGGAAGCCGCAGGCGCGCGGCTGTGCCATGTTGCCCCTGCGCTGCCTCGCGTTCCTTGATCTGGATCGTGCAACCGGGCTTTTCTGCGGGGGCCGCCTGCGCGCTCAGCGCGCGCCGAGCCCGAGCAGGTGGATGAGCACCCAGGACACCACGCCCAGCACGACCAGCGACAGCGACACCACCGCGGTGACGCGCGGTCCCGCCCTGGCCACCGAGCGCACGTCGACACCGAGGCCGAGCGCCGCCATGGACACGATGGTCAGCCAGTTCGAGATGCCGGACAGCGGGCCGAGCAGGGCGCCCGGGATCAGGTTCGCCGAGCGCGCCGCCACCATGGCCAGGAAGCCGAGGATGAACCACGGCAGCAGCTGGCCGAGCGAGGGCAGCCCGGGGGTCGACGCCTGGCGCCGTCCGGCGAGCGACAGCACGAGCACGACCGGGCCCAGCATGAGCACGCGCACCAGCTTGACGAAGGTGCCGATTTGCACCGACACCTGGCTGACGGGGGCGGTGGCCGCCAGCACCTGCGGCACCGCGTACACGGTCATGCCGGCGAACATGCCGAACATGCGCGGGCCCATGTGCGCTGCCGAGGCCAGCAGCGGCAGCCCGAGCACCACCGCGACGCCGAGCACCGCGGTGAACGCGATCGAGGCGCCCACGTCCTCGCTGCCCGCGCCGATCACCGGCGCGACCGCGGCGATCGCCGAGTTGCCGCAGATCGAGTTTCCGCAGGCGATCAGCGTCGACAGGTGGTGCGACAGTCCGAACAGCCGGCCCAGCGCGTAGCTCACGCCGATGGCGACGAACACCACCAGCATGATCCCGCCCAGCACGCTGGCGCCGGCCTGCAGGATCATGCGTGCGCTGATGGTCGCTCCCAGCAGCACCACCGCGATCTCGAGCAGGGTCTTGGCACTGAACCGGATGCCGGCGCTCCAGCGCGGGCCCGGCGCCCACGCGGTGCGCACCGCGGTGCCCAGCAGGATGGCGAGCACCAGCGCTTCCAGCCAGGCGCGGCCGAGCCAGCGGACCTCGAGGGACTGCAGCGCCATCGCGGCGGCGGTGATCGCCAGACACAGCAGCAGTCCGGGGACGACCGCCGCCAGGTCGCGCGAGCCGCGCGGGCGCAGGAAGCTGAAGACGTAGCGGGGCGGGTTCATGGGGAGGATTCTCCCCATGGGTGCTCAATATGTAAAACGAGTAATTTGCTTATTTTTTATCGAAATAAGCGATCGATTGCTGCGACGGCCGGCCGCGCGCGCCCCGCGCCGCGGGCCTCGAGCGTCAGCGGGTCGCGCCGGCGTGGGTGTCCGCGCCGGCCTGCCCCGACGCGGCGACGCTTTGCGCCCCGGGCAGTTCGGCGGTGGCCGTCGGCGGCGGTGCGGGCGTGTCCTCGGACGCCGCGTGCATGCCCTGCTTGAAGCCCTTCACGGCTTCGCCCAGATCGGATCCGATGTTCTTCAGCTTCTTGGTGCCGAACACCATGACCACGATCAGCAGCACGATCAGCCAGTGCCAGATGCTGAATTCGCCCATTGTCGGTTGCTCCTGTAGGTGCGGCGTCGCGATCGGTGTGTCGCGCACGCGACGCCTGGATCATGGGACAGATTGTCCCGCGTTGTCGGCCCGCGGGTTGCAAGCAAGCGCTACAGGGTTCGAATTCGGGACTTGTTACAGCGTCATGCAGCAATATCGTGCGATCATGCTGCGTAGCATAGCGAAAATACGAACAATTCCGATGTCCGGATCGCGAAACCGAGAATTTTGATGAGCGCGCGCGACCCCTTCCCCGGCCGCGCCGAACGCGAGCGCCTGCAGGAGCTTCGGCGCCTGGCGATCCTGGACACCGCTCCGGAGGCGGCGTTCGACGATCTCACGGCCATCGCCAGCCTGGCGCTGGACATGCCCATCGCGCTCGTCAGCCTGCTGGACGCGTCGCGCCAGTGGTTCAAGTCCGCGCACGGCATCGCACTGCGGCAGACGCCGCGCAGCGTGGCGTTCTGCGAGTGGGCGATCCGCAGTCCGTCCGAGGTCATGGTGGTCGACGACGCACTGGCCGACGAGCGCTTTCGCGGCAACCCGCTGGTCGTGGCGCAGCCCGGGGTGCGTTTCTACGCCGGTGCGCCGCTGCTGACACGCAACGGCCACGCGCTGGGCACGTTGTGCGTGCTGGACCGCCGCCCGCGCAGCCTGAGCCAGCAGCAGCGGCGCATGCTGCAACTGCTGGCCGGGCAGGTGACCCGGCTCATCGAGCACCGCGAAGTGGCGGCACGCCTGCTCGAGGCGCAGCAGGAGGCGCTCGACGAGCGCTCGCTGGTGGACGCCATCACCCGGCACACGACCAGCGGCATCGCGCTGTACGACGAGCACGGCGACTGCGTGCTCGCGAACCATGCGATGTCGCAGATCAGCGGCGGCAGCGAGGCCGAGTTGCTGGCGCAGAACATGCACCGCATCGAGTCCTGGCGCGAATCCGGGATCTACGATTGCGCGTTGCGCTGTCTGCGCAGCGCGAAGCCGCAGCAGATGACCGCGCATCTGCGCCGCAGCAGTTTCGGCGTGGTCGATCGCGTGCTGCATGTCAGTTTCGCCACCTTCCAGCATGCCGGCCGGGATCGGCTCATCCTGGTGCTGACCGACCTGAGCGAGCTGGAGAAGTCGCGCGAGCGCGCGCAACGGATGCAGTCGCGCCTGATCGACCACATGCTCGACGGCCTGCTGCTCGGGCGATCCGACATCGGAAGTTTTCTCATGGCCAACGCGGCCGCCGCCGAGACCCTCGGCTACCGGCAAGCCGAGATCTCCCGACTGGTGCGCGGGGACGTCTTCGACACCTCGGATCCGCGTCTCGCCGAGTTGCTGGCGCGGCGCGACGCCGCGGGCAGCGTGCGTGGCGTGGTGCGCATGCGGCGCAGCGACGGCTCGATGTTCGAGGCCGAGGTGGCCTCGGCGCTGTTCGAGTCGGTGGACGGCCTGCCGCTGAGCAGCACCGTGTTCCGCGACATCACGGAGCGCGAGCGCCTGCGCGAGGCGCTGCTGCGGCAGTCCGACATGTTCCGCAACCTGGCCGATCGTGTCCCCGGGATGCTGTACCAGTACCAGCTCTACCCGGACGGGCGGGCGCGCTTTCCGTTTTCCAGCGAAGGCATCGAACGCATCTACGGCGTCACCGCGGAACAGGTGGTGCAGGATTCCTCCCTGGTGCGGCAGCGCATCGTCGAGGACGACCGCGAGATGGTGCTGCACAGCGTGCGCGCCTCGGCGCAGAGCCTGCAGCGCTGGCAGGCGGAATATCGCGTGGAACTGCCGCGCCTGGGGCTGCGCTGGTTGCGCGGCGAGGCACAGCCCGAGGCGCTGCCCGACGGCAGCGTGCTGTGGCATGGCTACATCCAGGACATCACCGAGAGCAAGGAATCGGAGCAGCGGACGGCGCGGCTGGCCTACTACGACACCCTCACCGGTCTGCCCAACCGCTCGCTGCTGCGCGACCGCCTGCGCATGGCCATCCTGCACACCGGGCGCAGCCAGGTTTCGGGAGCCGTGCTGTTCGTCGACCTCGACCGCTTCAAGCAGATCAACGATGCGCGCGGACATTCGCTCGGCGACCGGGTGCTGGTGCAGATCGCGCAGCGGCTGCTCGAGGGCGCGCGGCGCTCGGACACGGTGGCGCGGCTCGGCGGCGACGAATTCGTCATCGTGCTCGGCGACCTGCCGCGCGAGCCCGAGGCCGCCGCGGCGCAGGCGCTGCAGCTCGCGCAAGACCTGCTGGCGCGGCTGCGCGCTCCCTGCGAGGTCGACGGAGCCGGCTACCTGGTCTCGGCCAGCATCGGCATCTCGCTGTTCGCGCGCGGCGCGCCGACCATCGACGAGGCGTTGAGCCAGGCCGACATCGCGATGTACCGGGCGAAGGCGGCGGGGCGCGGAGGCGTGGCGCTGTTCGAGGCGTCCATGCAGGCCCAGGCCCAGCGCACGCTGCTGCTCGAGCACGGGCTGCGGCAGGCGCTCGAGCGCCGCCAGCTGCGCATCGAGATCCAGAGCCAGGCCGACGCCGCGGGCCGGATCATCGGCGGCGAGTGCCTGCTGCGCTGGGATCATCCGGAACTCGGCGCGGTGCCGCCCTCGGTGTTCATCCCGATCGCCGAGGACAACGGCTACATCGTGCCCATCGGCAACTGGGTGCTGGAGCAGGCGTGCGAGGTGCTCGCCGCCTTGTCGGGCGCCGGCTGCGCGCACAGCCTATCCGTGAACGTCAGTGTCAAGCAGTTGCAGGATCCCGACTTTCCGCGCTTCGTGCGCGACTTGCTCGAGCGCACCGGCGCGCCGGCCCGGCGCCTGGTGTTCGAGGTCACCGAGAGCCTGTTCATCCACGACCTCGAGGCCATCCGCGACCTGCTGCAGCAGATCACCACGCTGGGCGTGCAGATTTCCATCGACGATTTCGGCACCGGCTATTCCAACCTGCTGTACCTGCGCCGGCTGCCGATCGGCGAACTCAAAGTCGATCGCAGCTTCGTCGATGACCTGCCGCACGACACCGCCGATGCCGACATCGTGCGCATGATCGTCGCGATGGCGCGCCAGCTCGGCCTGCGCCTGGTGGCCGAAGGCGTCGAGACCGCGCAGCAGGCCGCGTGGCTGCACGCGGCCGGATGTCACGCGCTGCAGGGTTATCACTACGCGCGCCCGCAGCCGTTGGGGCAATGGCTGGCCGCGCAGCGCGCGGCTCACTCCGGATCGGCGTAGAGCTCGGAGATCTCGCGCAGGCGCTCGGGTTCGGCGAGCAGCGCGGCCACGCACTGCGCGTCCAGGCGCCCGGCCGCCGCCTCGCGCCGCATCTCGGCCTCCACGTCCGGCGCTGCCCAGGCCGGCTTGTAGGGCCGGCGGTGGGTCAGCGCGTCGTACACGTCGGCGACGGCGACGATGCGCGCCTCGAGCGGGATCTCGTGCTCGCGCAGGCGCCGCGGATAGCCGGAGCCGTCGCCACGCTCATGGTGGGCGCCGACGATGTTGCGCATTATGCGCGAGGCCAGGCTGTCCTGCAGCCCGGCGCGGTCGCAGATCTGGTCGATGATGCTCAGGCCGATGTCGACGTGATTGCGCATCACGCGCCATTCCTCGTCGTCCAGCCGACCCGGCTTGCGCAGGATGTGGTCCGGGATCCCGACCTTGCCGATGTCGTGCAGCGGCGCGAACTGCATCACGTACTCGACGAATTCGTCGCTCAGGTCGTGACCCCGCGCCAGCGCGCGGGCGACGAGCTTGGAGTAGTGGGCGATGCGCTGCAGGTGCGCGCCGGTCTCGATGTCGCGCACCTTGGCCAGCCCGATCGCGACCTGCACCGTGCCGATGATGCCCTCGACCACCTTGCGCTGCAGCAGGAACAGGTGCGCGACGATCTGCGAGAAGCCGTCGAGGAACTCGCAAACCTCGGGCGCGAACACCGCCTGCTCCTTGGAGTCGTAGAACAGGAAGCCGACGAACTGCTGGCCGTCGAACACCGGCGTGGTGTAGCTCGATCGATAGCCGCGTGCCTTCAGCCACGCGGTATGCGTGGCCGTGCCCGGGAACGCCTCGTCGATGTCGTCGACCACGCGGCGGGTGGCCGAGCGCGACAGCCGCAGCAGCGACGGCACGCTGTGCAGCGCAACCTCGTAGCCGCGCAACGCGACCTCGTCGGAATTGCTGCTGACGAAGGTCTTCAGGATGTCGGTGTCCGGGTCGTGCAGCGCGAACGCCACGCGGTCGATCGACGCATGGCGCGCCCGGATCAGCGCGTGGATGGCCGCGAGTTCGGCGGCGAGATCCGGAGCCGGGCTCCACGCCGGGCCGTAACTGGCAGTGTCCATGGGCGGAGTAGGCATTGTCGAACGATCGACCCATCGTAGGCGAAACCCGACAGGCGTGGGCAATCAAGGTGCCGTCGTGGGCAAAAATCCGACATTTCCGTGCATAGTTCCGGTTCGTGAAGATTTCCGCGCGGCCTGGCGCGGCAGTCGGGGCATTTCCCTTGCGCGCAGCTTTCCGCTGCACAAGAATGTCGCCTGATATGCCTGATTACCCTGAATCCGAATCCGGCGCCGCAGCGCGGCGCGGGCCTGCGCGATCCTGCGGGGATCGTGGCGACGGCTGTGCGGTGTGCGGTGACGGGCGCGACTGTCCTTTCCCGTTCACCTTCAGCTACCAGCCCATCGTCGATCTGGCATCGCGCAGCATCTTCGCGCACGAGGCGCTGGTGCGCGGCGTGGCTGGCGAGCCGGCGGCCAGCGTGCTCGAGCGCGTGGACGATGCCAATCGCTACCGCTTCGACCAGGCCTGCCGCGTGCAGGCGATCGACCTGGCCTGTGACCTGGGCCTGATCGAACGCGCCGGCGAGAAGCTGTCGATCAACTTTCTGCCGCACGCGGTCTACCGCCCCGAGGTCTGCATCCAGACCACCCTCGGCATCGCGCGCAAGCGCGGCCTGGACGTGGGCAGCGTGATCTTCGAGGTCACGGAAGGCGAGCGCATCGAGGACGGCCCATGGTTCGCATCGGTGCTGAGGGAGTACAAGCGCCAGGGCTTCCTGACCGCCATCGACGATTTCGGCGCCGGTTTCGCCGGCTTGCGCCTGCTCGCCGATTTCCAGCCCGACATCGTCAAGCTCGACATGGAACTGGTGCGGCATGTCGACAAGCTGCCGGCGCGCCAGGCCATCGCGCGCGCGGTCATCCGCCTGGCCGAGCAGATGCGCATGCGGCTCGTGGTCGAGGGCGTCGAGCAGGCCGGCGAACGCGACTTCTTCCTGCACGAGGGGGTCACGCTGTTCCAGGGATTCCTGTTCGCCAGGCCGCTGTTGCGCGGCCTCGCACGGCCCGACGATGCCGGCCTGAACCTGCCGGTCGGCTAGTTAGTGTCCTGTCCCGTACATACCTGGTATTTCGTTCGTGTGCCTGGGGGAGCGATCGCCGGCCGCCCGCACCGGGTCAAGACTGGGCGTCTTGACCCGGTGCGGGCGGCCGGCGAGGGCCCCGCAGGCGCCGAACCCTTCGGGCTGGGCCGTATCGGGGCGCATGCTGCGTTGCGGCCACGGGGGCAGGCGCCCAGCCTGGACCCGCGCCCGCGCCTTGCCTGCGCCCCGATACGGCCCAGCGAAATGACAGGTATTTACGGGACAGGACACTAGCTAT